>JBNKJV010000012.1:0-96224 GCA_050291465.1 Sedimenticolaceae bacterium
GGTACGCAGATCGAATACACCCTTGAACCGCTTGCCCATACCGATAGGCCAGGTCACCGGCGCACACTTGATCTGCAGCACCGACTCCACTTCATCGATCAGCTCCATGGGATCCTTGCCTTCCCGGTCCAGCTTATTGATGAAGGTGAGAATGGGCGTATCCCGCAACCGGCATACCTCCATCAGCTTGATGGTGCGGGCCTCCACGCCCTTGGCCACGTCGATCACCATCAGGGCTGAATCCACGGCCGTCAGGGTACGGTAGGTATCCTCCGAGAAATCCTCATGACCCGGTGTATCGAGCAGATTGACGATCTCGTCACCATAGGGAAACTGCATCACCGAAGAGGTGACCGAGATACCGCGCTGCTTCTCCAGCTCCATCCAGTCGGAGGTGGCATGCCGGGCGGCCTTGCGGCCCTTCACGGTCCCGGCCATCTGAATGGCGCCGCCGTACAGCAGCAGCTTTTCCGTGAGGGTGGTCTTACCGGCGTCCGGATGGGAGATGATGGCGAAGGTCCGCCGGCGTTTCATTTGTTTAAGCAGTTCAGACATCGGGGGTACAGATGATCGTAAAAAGGGGCCGATTATACAGGAATAGTACCTAGGGTGGGGCCCTGCCCCCCAATAACAGCAGGTCCGGCGGGCGCAGCCCGCCCTACGACTGACAAATCAGGAGATTAAACGCAAAGAACGCCGAGGCGCAGAGACGCAAAGGAATTAAATTCAACTCAATCGAATTGCGGCCGTGGACGACGAGGCCCGAAAGAACCCCTGATATTCCGGCGTGCAGAGCCTGCTCAACACCCAGACCTAATATTTGCTTGCGGAGACTTCCTGCTATTAATATAGGTTGCCGCCAAGAAACACCTGTATTAAGCGCAAAAAAACCAGCATCTTTTAAATATAGAGTTCTTTGCGCCTTCGCGTCTTTGCGAACTCCGCGTTAAATTTCGCTCCCCGGCAAAGGCACGGAATAGGCCCTACACCGCCCTAATCCTGGAGAGAAAGCCCCAGGATCAGCGCATCCTCCCGGCCGTCTCCCGCAGGATAGTAACCGCGCCGGGTCCCGATCTGGTTAAAGCCGGTGCTTTGGTAGAGGGCGATGGCGGCATGGTTGGAGGTGCGCACCTCCAGGAAGGCGGTATCCGCATTGTGGCTTTTGGCCTCGTTGAGTAAGCGCTGCAACAGTCTGCGCCCCAAACCCTGGCCCTGCATCTCCGGATCGACACAGAGATTCAGGATCTGTGCCTCACCGACAAATACCGACATGATTCCGTAGCCGATGATCCGGGTATCAAGGGTATAGACCCGGGTGTGGTAGCCCACCCGCAGGCAGTCGCGGAAATTACCCTCGCTCCAGGGAAAGGGATAGGCCCGCTGTTCCAGCTTCATCACCGGCCCGATATCGTCCTCGGTCATGGGACGGATCTGCAGCAACGGATCTTTTAGTATCGCGCTCACGTAAATCTACCTTGCAGAAACTCTCAAGAATACAGAGTCCCTCACCGCCTAAGACACCGAGATTAAACGCAAAGAACGCCAAGACGCGGAGGCGCAAAGGTTTGTTAACCTAAATACCGACATTGAATCTCTCTGCGACTTAGCGCCTTGGCGTACTCCGCGTTAATTTCCAGATATCTGAAACTGCCGTGCACCGGATTAAGCCACGGATCTTAGCAATTGCCTTTCAGTACTCTGACCGCGGCCTGGAGATCCCGCCAGGCCTTGGCCTTCTGATCGGGAGAGCGCAACAGATAAGCCGGGTGGTAGGTAACCACCACCGGGATGCCCTTTGCACCGAAACGGTGATCCCGGCTTCGCAACCGGCCGACGGTTTCAGTGGAGTGCAGGAGATTCTGTGCGGCGATGCGGCCCACCGCCAGGATCACGTCGGGATTCACCAGCTCTATCTGACGCAACAGAAAGGGCTCGCACTGCAACGCCTCCTCGGGCCGGGGATCGCGGTTACCCGGAGGGCGGCACTTGAGGATGTTGGCGATAAAGACCTCCTGCCGCTGCAGCCCGATGGCCTGCAGCATGGCATTCAGCAACTGCCCGGCCCGACCCACGAACGGCTCTCCCTGGCGGTCCTCATCCGCACCCGGTGCCTCCCCGATCACCATCAGGCGGGCATTCCGGTTGCCTACGCCGAACACCGCCTGGGTACGGGTTTCGTGCAGCCCACAGGCACGACACGCCGCCACCTTCGCCGCGATCCCTTCCCAGTCCAAACCGGCCACGTCGGCGCAGAAAGCCGTCGCCGGCTCCTCGGCCGTAGCGGTGGATGCATACTCCTCCGCCGGCGGTGGAATCTGCTCCTGCCAGGGAGGAACGGAACCACCGACCGGGCTCTGCTCTACCGGGCTCGGTTGTTCGGACTGAAGTTCTGGCGACTCAACCCTCGGCCCTCGCTCCTTGACGCTAGGACCTGCTTTGGACCGCAAGGCCCAAAGCTCTACGCCCATGGCTTCCAGATATTGTCGTCTAAGGCTTTCGTCCATCATTCACTCAAATAATACATGCATCCTCGATCCCTTCAGTGGGCTAACGCCTGCGCAGCAAGCCGTCAATCACAAAGCCTCATTAAAAAGCAATCTATGCATTTCTTAGAAATGTACCTTCTTCAATTGCTTTCCTTATGTATCGCATATAAGTGATCGCTTTTTCCTCAGCATTCAATGTTGCATCGCCGACATCCTCTAGCGGCACCGGAAAAGAGTATTCAGCCTCTTCTCCAGGGACTGTAACTACATAGTACATGTAGTTCTGCCGGTATCTCTGAAAACGTACCGTATTGTCTTTTACTATTTCCTTTATGTTCATTTACTTATTTCTCTATTAACTTCTAACAGGGGGAGTACAAGAATCAGAGCCCGGGATCGAGCAAAAAATCCCGATCCCGGGTCCTGGTACCTAGGCCCTTGGCCCTCGGCCCTGCTTCAGACATCCCCTTTCTGCGGGTGAGCCTTAATCGGCGGATGCAGGATCTTATTACAGGCGTTGATGTAGGCCTTGGCGGAGGCGATGACGATATCGGTGTCCGCACCCTGGCCGTTGACGATCCTCCCACCCTTCTCCAGTCGTACCGTCACTTCACCCTGGGCATCGGTTCCGCTGGTTATGGCGTTCACCGAATAGAGCTGCAGCTCGGTGCCGCTGTCGACGATGGACTCAATGGCCTTGAACGCGGCATCCACCGGCCCGCTGCCTACGGCGCCCGCCGCTTCCTCCGCACCATCCACCACCAGTACCAGATCCGCCTTCGGCGTCTCCCCGGTCTCGGAACAGACGCGGAGAGACACCAGCTTCACCCGCTCGTTCTCCGCGCTGATACCCACGTCGGTGGCCAACGCCTGGAGGTCCTCATCGAAGATCTCATGCTTCTTGTCGGCCAGGTCCTTGAAGCGGCTGAAGGCGTCGTTCAACTCCTCCTCGGATTCAAAACTGATCCCGATTTCATCCAGCCGGGCACGGAAGGCGTTGCGCCCCGAATGCTTGCCGAGGACCATGCGGTTCTGGGTCCACCCCACATCCTGCGCCCGCATGATCTCGTAAGTCTCGCGGCTCTTGAGCACGCCATCCTGGTGGATGCCCGACTCATGGGCGAAGGCGTTGGCGCCCACCACCGCCTTGTTCGGCTGTACCGGAAATCCGGTGATGTTTGACACCAGACGGGAACAGTTAACGATCTGGGTTGTATCCAGACCGGTATCACAACTGAAGACGTCGCCGCGGGTACGGACCGTCATCACCACCTCTTCCAGGGAGGCGTTACCCGCCCGTTCCCCAAGGCCGTTGATGGTGCACTCCACCTGCCGGGCGCCGTTCAACACCGCGGAAAGTGAGTTCGCGGTGGCAAGCCCGAGGTCATTATGACAATGGACCGAGAACACCGCCTTATCCGAGTTGGGTACCCGTTCAATAAGCGTGCGCAGGGTCTCCCCGAACTGGTGTGGAACGTTATACCCCACCGTGTCCGGGATATTGATGGTGGTGGCACCTGCAGCGATCGCGGCCTCCACGATACGGCAGAGAAAATCGATCTCCGACCGGCCCGCGTCCTCTGCGGAAAATTCCACGTTGTCGGTAAATTTCAGAGCGCGTTTCACCGCACGCACCGCCTGCTCCACCACCTGGTCCGGCGTCATCCGGAGTTTCTGCTCCATGTGCAGCGGCGAGGTGGCGATAAAGGTGTGAATGCGGCCTGATGCGGCCCCCTGCAACGCCTCTCCGGCCCGATCAATGTCCTTGTCCAGGGCCCGCGCAAGACCGCAGACGGTACTCTCCTTGATGGTATTAGCCACCGCCTGTACGGCTTCGAAATCACCGGGGCTTGCTATGGGAAAACCGGCCTCGATCACGTCCACCCGCATCTTTTCCAACGCCTTGGCGATACGGATCTTCTCCTCCTTGGTCATGGAGGCGCCGGGACTCTGCTCTCCGTCGCGGAGAGTGGTATCGAAAATAATCAATCTGTCTCTGTTCATGCTCTGCTCCAGCATCGATCCGGAATAATGGCATATCCGGACGATGAATCAAAAATCGGTTTAGAAACTGGATATGGTGCGTACTGCGGGCCCTCGCCAGGGCGGGTGTCGTAATATTTGCCCCTCAGGGCAGCAGTCGCAGCAGAGCAAGAGACAGGCCGGTATGAGAGGAACGCACGGATACCGTCCCGCGAGTACGGGCGGCTGCTTCTCCGGAGTGTGCGTATACAGGGTTCATACCATGTTCCAACTGGGGACACTTCGAATATAACTCAAGGTCCCACTCTTGCCAAGATCGATACCTCGGTAATACCCCTGGAATGTACCGGCTAATCCTGCTCCACGCCGGTCCGCCGCCGTTCCGCGCGGCGACGGCGCAACTGCACAAGGGTAAATACGGGACCGGAAGCTGCATAGATCAGAAATACCAGAAACAGTACCAGGGGCGGATGCCAGAGTAGTATGGCAAAACCCAGCATCACCAGGACCATGGCCAGAAACGGAACCTTGCCCCGGATATCGACCTCCTTGAAACTGTGATAGCGGATATTGCTCACCATAAGCAATCCGGTCACCGGGGTCAGGATCCCGGCCAACCAGGCGACATCCGTTCCGGAGATCTCATGCTCCACCGCCACCCAAACACATCCGGCGATGATGGCGGCGGCGGCGGGGCTGGGCAACCCCTGAAAAAAGCGCCGATCGGCACTGCCGATCTGGGTATTAAACCGGGCCAGACGCAAAGCACCCCCCGCGGTATAGATAAAGGCAGCGATCCAGCCCACTTTTCCCAGTCCCGAAAGGGACCAGACATAGATGACCAACGCCGGCGCTAACGCGAATGCGACCATATCCGAGAGACTGTCATATTCCGCCCCGAAGGCGGTCTGGGTATTGGTCATGCGCGCCACCCTGCCGTCCAGACCGTCCATCAGCATGGCCACGAATATGGCGACGGCCGCGGCTTCAAAACGGTCGCCGATCGCCGCCAACACGGCATAGAAACCGCTGAACAGGGCGGCTGTAGTGAACAGATTGGGAAGCAGATAAATTCCGCGCTTGCGTTTGGCTTTATTTTCCATGGCGGAGATGTGAAGGAAAGACCCCTTGTTTTTGTCTTACCGAATTATAGGGAACTTTTTCCGGAATCGCATGGCTACTTTACCCCCCTTCTCGGACGGAGATCGTTTACCCGAACCGAAAAAAAACCGCCGACATCCGCCGGCGGTCTTATTTTTTCGTTACGGATCGATCTCAGTTCTTGGATTTATCCACGATCTTCTGAATCCACGGGTAAGGCGGAACCGTTTGTCCAGTGGACAAACGCAGTCCGCCGAACGACCGGCCAGGGATGGCCGGGCCGGGCGATACTCCAGGGACGGCTCAAGAATCAGTTCTTGGATTTATCCACGATCTTCTGAATCCACGGCATCATACTCCGCAGCCGCTCACCTACCTGTTCCACCTGGTGGGCCGCATTCAGGCGACGGTGCGCCGTCATTTCCGGATAACCGGACTGGCCCTCCAGGATAAAACGCTTGGCATATTCGCCGGTCTGGATCTTGTGCAACGCCTCACGCATGGCCCAGCGGCTTTCTTCGTTGATCACCTTGGGGCCGGTAACGTACTCGCCGTACTCCGCGTTGTTGGAGATGGAATAGTTCATATTGGCGATGCCGCCTTCATACATCAGATCAACAATGAGCTTCAGCTCATGCAGACATTCGAAATAGGCCATCTCCGGGGCATATCCCGCCTCCACCAGGGTTTCAAAACCGGCCTTCACCAGCTCCACGGCACCGCCGCAGAGCACCGCCTGTTCACCGAACAGGTCGGTTTCGGTCTCGTCCTTGAAGGTGGTCTCGATAATCCCGGTACGACCGCCGCCGATGGCGGAAGCATAAGAAAGAGCAATCTCCTTGGCCTTACCTGAGGCGTCCTGAAAAACCGCAATCAGATCCGGAATACCACCACCCTTGGTGAACTCGTTACGCACGGTATGACCCGGCGCCTTGGGTGCGATCATGATCACGTCCAGATCCTCACGCGGAACAATCTGGTTGTAGTGGATGGAGAACCCGTGGGCGAAGGCAAGGGTCGCCCCCGCCTTGATGTTTGGTTCGATCTGCTCGCGATACAGAATGGCCTGGAATTCGTCCGGAGTAAGAACCATAACCAGGTCGGCACCCTGCACCGCCTCTTCCACCGGTTTCACACTAAGTCCGGCGTTTTCCGCCTTGGCGGCGGAACCGGAACCGGGACGCAGACCGACAGTGACATCGACACCGGAATCTTTCAGATTGTTGGCGTGGGCATGGCCCTGGGAACCATAGCCCAGGATCGTGACCTTTTTTCCCTGGATCAGGGAAAGATCGGCGTCTTTGTCGTAATAGATATTCAGTGACATGGAATGCTTTCCTTTGTTTTATCTTTCAAATCTGTCACAAAGGATGCGATACCTTTGTGTATTCAATGGTTAATGTATTTCGGGAACGCCTTCCAGGCGTAATAGATGAATCCGTCGCGCCTGGAAGACGCCGCTACAGACTCAGCCCCTTGGCACCACGGGCGATACCCGAAGGTCCGGTACGAACAACCTCGACCACCAGGTCCTCATGGACGGCACGGATAAAGGCGTCCAGTTTGTCGGAATCTCCGGTCATCTCGATGATATAGCTGGAGTCGGTCACGTCGATGATATTGCCGCGAAAGATATCCACCAGGCGCTTTATCTCCTCCCGCTGGGCCTTCTCGGCCTTCACCTTGACCATCATCATCTCGCGCTCGATATGCGCCCCCTCGGTGAGATCCAGCAGTTTCACCACCTCCACCAGCTTGTTCAGCTGCTTGGTGATCTGCTCGATGATCTCCTCGCTGCCACTGGTCACCAGGGTCATGCGGGACAGGGACGGATCCTCCGTGGGCGCCACCGTGAGCGCCTCGATGTTGTAACCGCGGGCGGAGAACAGCCCGGCGACCCGGGACAACGCCCCCGACTCGTTTTCCAGCAGAATCGAAATAATGTGTCTCATGGTTACACCAACTCACTTTCCGGAGAGAGATACATCTCGTGATGCCCCTTTCCGGCCTCGATCATCGGATAGACGTTCTCGGCAGGATCAACGATCACGTTCATAAAAACCAGCCGGTCCTTCATGGCGAACGCCTCTTTCATCGCCGGCTCCAGATCTCCCGGGTTTTCCACCTTCATCCCGACATGACCGAAACTCTCCGCCAGTTTGCTGAAATCCGGCAGTGCCTCCACGTAGGAGTGGGAATAGCGGCTGTCGTAGAAAAACTCCTGCCACTGGCGAACCATACCCATATAGCCGTTGTTCAGGAGAATGATCTTCAGCGGCAGATTGTGCTGGGCGCAGGTCGCCAACTCCTGGATACACATCTGGATGCTGGCCTCACCGGTCACCAGCGCCACATCCGCATCCGGATGCGCGATCTTCACGCCGACCGCCGCCGGCAATCCGAAACCCATGGTCCCCAAACCACCGGAGTTGATCCACCGACGCGGTTTGTCGAAGCCATAGAACTGGGCGGCGAACATCTGATGCTGCCCCACGTCGGAACAGACGAAGGCGTCACCCTTGGTTACCTTGTGCAGGGTCTCAACGGCAAACTGCGGCTTGATCAATTTACTGTTGCGATCGTACTTGAGGCATTGCATCTTCCGCCACCGCTCGATCTGACCCCACCACGACTTCAGCGCCTTTTCGTTCGGCTTCTTCTTGCCCTCTTTGAGCAGCTTCGCCATATCCTTCAGCACCGCCTTGACCGGCCCGACGATGGGGACATCCACCCGCACATTCTTACTGATGGACGAGGGATCGATATCGATATGGACAATCTTGGCATTCGGGCAAAAATGAGCCACATGACCGGTCACCCGATCATCAAAGCGCGCCCCGACCGCAATCAGCACATCCGCATCGTGCATGGCCATGTTGGCCTCATAGGTTCCGTGCATGCCAAGCATGCCGAGAAACTGTTTGTCGCTCGCAGGATAGGCCCCCAGTCCCATCAAGGTACTGGTTATGGGGAATCCCAGTTCCCGCACCACCTCCACCAGCAGCTTGGAGGCATCGTCTATCACCACTCCGCCGCCGGTATAGAACACCGGCCGCTCCGCGGCGAGCATCAGACTGATGGCCTTCTTGATCTGTCCCAGATGTCCCTTAACCACCGGGCTGTAGGAACGCATCGCAACCTTGTTTGGATGCTGATAGGGGATCTTGATATTCGGATCCGTGATGTCCTTGGGGATATCGACCACCACGGGGCCCGGCCTGCCCGACGTGGCGATAAAGAACGCCTTGCTTATGGTCTCGGCGATATCATGGATATCCTTGATCAGGAAGTTGTGCTTCACGCAGGGGCGGGTTATGCCGACCGTGTCGACCTCCTGAAAGGCATCGCTGCCGATGAACGGCGTGGGCACCTGGCCCGTAAGCACCACCAGAGGAATGGAATCCATGTAGGCCGTCGCGATCCCGGTCACGGCATTGGTCGCCCCCGGACCCGAGGTCACCAGAGCGACGCCCGGTTTCCCCGTGGATCGGGCATAACCGTCCGCCGCATGGGTGGCCCCCTGCTCGTGGCGTACCAGCACGTGTTTCACATCCTCCTGCGTAAACAACGCATCATAGATATGAAGAACCGCACCACCCGGGTACCCGAATACATGTTTCACGCCCTCATCCTTCAAACATTGAATGATGATTTCGGCGCCACTCAGTTCCACGACAACGACCTCCGATAGCCCCGTCCAGGGGAGAAAATCCCCCCGAAGACCAATAAATTAGGGAAAATATGGAAACAATGTAAATTACTAATATTGTATAAGGAGGTCAAGGAAACTCGCTGCCCGGGAGCCCCTTTTCCCCCGGTATTTCCCAGGGGAATACGGATTCCGGCGGGATCCCGTTTCACGGTCGGCAGGACCGGCCCGCCGCCCCTCCGGAGTCAGGTGGAAAATAATCGCCGAAATTAGGAAATTTCCTACATTCGGAGAGGCACTGGCTGACAGCGGAAATCGGGGTGCACGACCATACTTAAACTGCACATGAAAGGAAGCCCCACGGATTTGGAGATACGGCGTTAAGGATTGACTCTAAGGAACAACTGGAAGGGAACCCACGCCAAACGGATTTGGCACAAAAACCCCACTGGCTCGTAAGTCAGCGGGGTTTTTACTTTTCCTCCCACCCGTAATTCTCGGCAACCCAGCGGTGATAGCTCCCGTCCAAAAGCCTGCGCCACCATTTTTCGTTCGCCAGATACCAGTCCAGGGTGCGGCGGATACCGCTCTCAAAGGACTCCCGCGGTCGGTATTGCAATTCCCGGGTAATCTTTCCGGCATCCACGGCATAACGGCGATCATGCCCGGGCCGATCCTGGACGAAGGTTATCAGATCCGCGGCGGAATCTCCTTTTGACCGGGGAGCATCGGGAAAGGCTTCGGCCAGAGAAGGGAAATCCGCAAACCGTTCATCCAGCAAGCGACAGAGCAGTCTGGCGATGTCGAGATTGGTCCATTCATTTTTGCTGCCGATGTTATACGTCTGCCCCACACCCCCCCTTCGGAGGATCAGATCAACCCCGCGGTTGTGGTCATCCACATACAGCCAGTCACGTACCTGCTTACCATCGCCATAGATGGGCAGCGGCTTGCCCTTCAGTATGTTGATTATCACCAAAGGGATCAGTTTTTCCGGAAACTGGTAAGGGCCGTAGTTGTTGCAACAGTTGCTGATGGTCACATCCAGGCCGTAGGTGCCGTGATAGGCGCGCACCAGATGATCGGCCGCCGCCTTGCTGGCAGCGTAGGGGGAAGTGGGGGCGTAGGGATGATTCTCCGTAAAGGGCGGCTCACCGTCCGCGAGGGATCCATAGACCTCATCCGTCGACACCTGGTGGAAGCGATGCGGCTTCCCCGGTCTCTCCAGCCACACCGTTTTCGCCGCCTTCAGCAGCGCGTGGGTACCTATCACGTTGGTCTCGACAAAGGCCTCCGAGCCGAGAATTGAACGATCCACATGGGACTCCGCGGCGAAATGGACCAGGGTATCGATTGACTCCTCGCGAAGCAGCGACTCCACCAGTTGCTGGTCACGGATATCGCCCTTGATGAAACGGAATCTCTTGTCACGCTTAACCGACACCAGGTTGTCATGATTACCGGCATAGGTAAGGGCATCCAGGACGACCACGCGGCAATCCACGTTGCTGTGCAACCAGTATTGAACAAAATTCGCACCGATAAATCCGGCTCCTCCGGTTACCAGAAGGCGGTTCGGTATGTAATCGCGCGACTTTTCTTCCATATAACCAGAGTTTAAGGAATTGTTACCTCTTCTGCATACGGCTAAAATCCACTTTTCATTTTCACCCGTCCGGAATAACAGATGCGCACTTCCCAATTCCCCCTCAATACCGTCAAGGAGACCCCCTCCGACGCCGAGATAGCCAGTCATCAACTCATGCTGCGAGCCGGCCTGATACGTAAACTGGCGGCCGGACTCTACACCTGGTTACCGCTGGGATTGCGGGTATTGCGCAAGGTTGAGGAAATTGTCCGCGAAGAGATGAATCGCGCGGGCGCGCTGGAGGTCCTGATGCCCGCGGTACAGCCCGCGGAACTGTGGCAGGAATCCGGACGCTGGGAGAAATACGGTCCCGAGCTGCTGCGCATCAGGGACCGGCATGAGCGTGAATTCTGCTTCGGACCAACCCACGAAGAGATTATTACCGAACTGGCCCGCAACGAGTTGCGCAGCTACAAGCAGTTACCGATCAATTTTTACCAGATCCAGACCAAGTTCCGTGACGAAATCAGACCCCGATTCGGGATCATGCGCGCCCGTGAGTTTCTGATGAAGGACGCCTACTCCTTCCATGCCGATGAGGCCTCGCTGCAGGAGACCTACGATCAGATGTATCAGGCCTATTCGCGGATATTCAGCCGCTGCGGTCTGGAGTTCCGTGCGGTGCAGGCGGACACCGGCAGCATCGGCGGTCAGGCTTCCCATGAATTCCATGTTCTGGCGGAGTCGGGGGAAGACGCCATCGCGTTCTCCACCGGGAGCGACTACGCGGCCAACCTGGAACTGGCGGAGGCGGTCGCGCCTGCGGGCGACCGGCCGGGCCCGAGCGTGGAGATGGCGACGGTTGCAACCCCCGGACAACATACCATTGAGGAGGTCAGCCGTTTCCTGGGAGTCGGACCCGAAACCTGTCTGAAAACCCTGGTGGTAAAAGGTGTTGAAGAGGGGAAACTGGTGGCCCTGGCACTCAGAGGCGACCATGAGCTTAACGCAATCAAGGCGGAAAAGCTGGGGCCGGTGGGGGAACCGCTGACCATGGCCTCGGAGGAAGAGATACGGGCGGCCATCGGCTGTTCCGTGGGCTCTATCGGCCCGGTGGATCTCCCTATCCCCCTGTTCGTGGACCGTACCGCGGCGCATCTGGCCGATTTCGTTTGCGGCGCCAACAGAGACGGCGAACATCTGACCGGCGTTAACTGGGGCCGCGATCTACCGGAGCCGGTGGCAGTGGACCTACGCAATGTCGAGGAGGGGGATCCCAGTCCCGACGGCAAGGGAACCCTTACCCTGGTGCGGGGCATTGAGGTAGGCCACATCTTCCAACTTGGAAAGAAATACAGTGAAGCAATGAACGCCACCGTTCTGGATGAGAACGGGGTAACCCAGGTAATGACCATGGGCTGTTACGGCATCGGCGTTTCGCGGGTGGTCGCGGCAGCCATTGAACAGCGCCACGATGACAACGGCATCATCTGGCCGGCCTCCATCGCACCGTTCCAGGTCGCACTGTTACCCATGAAGATGAACAAATCACAGCGTGTTCGTGAAGCGGTGGAGAAGCTCTATCGGGAGATGACCGACGCCGGCTTCGAAGTTCTGCTGGATGACCGTGATGTCAGACCGGGTTTCATGTTCGCCGATATGGAACTTATCGGAATCCCGCACCGGGTGGTAGTGGGCGAACGGGGCCTGGATGAGGGGATGCTGGAATATCGCGGCCGCACGGATAAAGAGAACAGCATGATTGCGCTGGACAGGATCATTCCCCATCTCCAGGGGTTGCTGAATACCCGCGGGATTTGACACGAAGCAGCCACTCCACTGAAACTTGCACCCTCACGGTGGCTGACTAACGGCCATCCTCTCGAGAAGAAGGCAACAAATCATTCATGGCACGAGAAGAAAGTTTTACGCGGGAACGCCTGCTCGATTGCGGGTACGGCAGAATGTTTGGTCCCGGCAACGCCCAGTTACCAACCCCCAACATGCTGATGATGGACCGCATCACGCGAATATCCGATGCGGGCGGAGTCTACGGCAAGGGTGAAATTATCGCGGAACTGGATATCAATCCGGATCTCTGGTTTTTCGCCTGCCACTTTCCGGGTGATCCGGTCATGCCGGGATGTCTGGGACTGGACGCCATGTGGCAGGCGGTGGGATTCTATCTGGCATGGATCGGCAACCCCGGTCATGGCCGGGCTCTGGGTGTGGGTGAAGTAAAATTCACCGGACAGGTGCTGCCGACGGCCAAGATAGTATCCTACGAAATCAGTATAAAGCGGGTGGTCAACCGTAAACTGATTCTCGGTGTTGCGGACGGGATCGTTAAGGTGGATGGGAGAGAAATTTATTCCGCCAAAGACCTGCGTGTCGGCCTGTTCACCTCCACCGATAATTTCTGACTTTAAAAACGAGGTTATAACAACTCGGGGAAACTCACGGGCCGGCAATACGCTCAGATTTGGAGCGTGATCCTCTCCACAAACCGGCATCCCGTGGCGCTGGGATTTAGGAAAATTCAGCAAAATCCCGGTATACGATTCGCATAAATAGGAATTTCATGCCATCCTTTTGCGTAGCTTCGCTGATTTGAGTGGCTTTCCTGCCAAACATTAATGATGGAAAGGAATATCTCGGAAAACTCGTCCCCGGATGCTCTGAAGATCCTTCAGATCTCAGATACTCACCTCTTTGGCAAAGCTGACCGAAGACTGGCCGGAATGGATACGGACGAGTCGCTGCAGGAGGTCCTGAAGCTGGCAACAGAGTCCCTGCTACCGGTAGACCTGGTGCTGGTTACCGGGGACCTGGTGCACGACACTTCTCCGCAAGGTTATCAACGACTGAAAAACTATCTAAAGGCACTGGATGCGCCGGTCTATGTTTTGCCGGGCAACCATGATGACAACACGACGATGGCCGAACACCTTCGGGACGAAGGGATCACCATGCCGGATGCGGCTGATCACGGCCCCTGGCTCATCGTCATGCTTGATTCCAGCCTCCCCGACTCCGCGGGGGGACGCCTTTCCGAAGCAGCACTGGAAACTCTGGATACCAGCCTGCGCAACAACCCCGACAAGCACGTCCTTGTCTGTCTGCATCATCACCCCCTGCCCTCGGGCTGCGCCTGGCTGGACAGAATGGCTTTGAGTAATCCGGAAGCGTTCTTTACCGTCATCGACCGCTATCAGAACGTCCGCTGCATTCTTTGGGGTCATATACATCAGACCTTCGAGACTGAACGCAACGGCGTGCTGCTGATGAGTTCACCGTCGACCTGTGTACAGTTTGCGCCCAACAGAGATGATTTCGGTATAGACCCCACCCCCCCCGGCCTTCGTTGGCTAACCCTGCTACCGGACGGCACCCTCGATACCGGCGTGAAGCACCTCGATTCCACCCCCGCCGGCCTCGATCTCAAATCAGCCGGCTACCGCTAGAGCTACTCCCCAAAACCCGAAAATAACGCGGAGTACGCAAAGGCGCGGAGGCTCAGAGTTTTTTTATAATCGATCACGATCCGTAAAACGGGCAGCTCCACAAACCCGGTGTCCGAAAATGTTATTCCGGACGGAGCGTAGCGAAGATCCGGAACCCAAGAATACAATACTAAGAACCTGCTGTAGGAGCGGCGCGATGCGCCGCGACAAAGATTTCATTGCGGCTACAAAACCGCTCCTACACGTCCCCCTTTCCAGGGGGAACAGCAGGGGGGGTTACCGGAACAACGGAACCTATTCGAGTCTCATCGCCAGAGGCGTCGGTTTACCTACGTTACATCTTTGCGCCTCCGCGCCTTTGCGCTCTTTGCGTTAAATCTCGATGTTTCTTAGGATTTAAGATCCACCGGAACCGGGCTGCCGGCCCGCAACCCATTACGAGTATGCTCGATTCTCACCGCCAACACCTCCACCCCCCGGGCAACCACCTCCCGCAATCGGTCCGCATAGCCCGGATCAATCGCGCCGGCCGGTGAGAAGCAGCACCCCTCCGGACGGTTCACCGCAAACAACACGACACCACGCCAACCTTTGTTAACCGCCTGCAGCAGCAGATCCAGGTGTTTTCTGCCCCGTTCCGTAACCGCGTCCGGAAATCGCACCCGATCATCCTCCAGAAGTGTAACGTTCTTGACCTCCACAAAGGCGTCCGGGCGCACCCCTTCCCGCAGTAACATATCAAAACGGGCGGAAGTTCCGTCCTCACCCTGAAACGGAACCTCGCGCCGCAGCTCGCGGTATCCCGAAAGTTGCGGTATCGATCCGGCCTCCAACGCTTCCGCAATAACACCGTTGGTACGCAGGGTGTTGACGCCTATCCAGCCGTTACCCATATCCACCCGCTCCAGAGTCCAGTTAAGCTTACGCCGGGGATTGTCACTGTAGCTGAGCTCCACCTTCGCCCCGGGTTCCCAACAACCCGTCATACTGCCGGTATTGGGACAGTGCGCGGTTACCAGGGACCCGTCGGCCAACTCCACATCCGCCAGAAACCGCTTATAGCGTCTGGTAATACGTCCCGGTGTCAGCGGCGGCAAAATCATTTTGGACCTCTTCCAGAAAAATACCTTTGGCTCTGGGGTATTACAGTTCTTGCATCTACAGATTAAGTGGTATAAGTATTGAAGGAGTCATGTCGTTATTACAGAGCCCGCCCAGGATGAGCAGGATACAACTCACGGTTCCAGCGCTCGATCGGGTAGAAAACCCGGAAACCATCACCAAGCCCAACGCCCTCCGGCAGTGGGCTAACAACCTGCCTTACGCCTATCCCCTCGGCGTCGCCAATTCCCTTCACCAAGCCCTGTTTTTGCTTAACCGGCATCCGAAACCGGTCCCCCAGCGGCAGGAATTGATGGAGTTATTCCTGGAACCCTACCTGACTATTGCCGACCTGATCCAGAGCGACTCCATCCAACTGGACGGGTCGGCCGTCAATCATCGCGACCGGGCCATGTTGTATGGACTGATGGAGAAGATCAATACCGAGATGGCGTACGGGTTCAAGAAAGTGATCCGGGGCAAGGAGTTCAATAAGAAGCTGAAGCTGCCGGACGCCTTGAGCACATCGATCTACTGGACCATTTACTGTCTGATCCTGTCTATTCTTTTCGATCTGTCGGCTTACCGTCCGGAATCCCGCAGTGTCTGGCGTGAGATTCTTCAGTTATACCTCCTCGCTCAGGAGCATGGCGTAGCCGCTACGAAATTCAGCAACCCCCCCGCGGAAGCCAGGTGTCTTCCGAGTATCGAATCGGAGTTTATACGCATCCTGCTGATACTCTCCCTTGATCCTTTGGGTCTCACACGCAAAGAGGTCTGGTCCGTCTACCACCACCTCACATCGGGGGCGCTCAAGGCACGGCTCGGCACCTTTGCACCACTGCAGGAAACAAACGGCCTGTTGCTGGTAGACCTGCTGGGGATCGAACCGGTCAAGCCGCCGCTTCCCGTAAAAGAACCGGAGAACCCCGATCGGTTCCTTATCCTGGACACCAATCACCTCATGTCCGAGATTGACCAACAGTTGGAGAGCCTCGCCCCGGACTCCAAAAAGAAAGGGCAGCCGATTCCGGGATTGACCAGACAACAATCGATTCAGGTGCTGGACCGCATGCTGCAATGCTGGCAATCCCGCCTGTCACGCCGACATCCCCGCAGGGAACAGTATGACCGGCTGGTGGCGGTCGGCGGTATTGACGCGGTATATCACTATCTCAAACAGGGTTCTCTTGCGCCTCAACAGGGAGGTCACGGAACAGACGAGCAGGAAGAGATTCAAGCCTTTGATGTAACCGGATACCTTTCCGCCACATCGGTGGAAAAAAGCCATACAACCTATAGCTGCCGTCAAACCAATATCAGTGAAAGCGGTATGGCGATCGTTACCAATCAGCCGGAAGTAAATGATCTTCCCATCGGTCAGATCATACTGGCCGAGAGCGAGCAGGCCCAGGATGCCGCCCGCTGGCGAGCGGGTGTGGTGCGTCGTCTGGTGCAACGCAATCAGACCACCATGGAGCTCGGAATACAGTTCCTCCCGGGAAAGGTTTCCGCGGTATCCATCCGGCCCGAAGGGTTCGGCGCCGGCGGCAGCACGACCCAGCAACCAGCACTTCTGGTGACCCAGGGAAACGGAACCCTGGATGTACTCATCACACCACCCATGCTCTACGAGATAGGTCGACCGTATGAGGTGGAAATCAGTGAGGGATACAGCAATCGGATCTATGCCGGCCGCATGCTGGAATCATCCGGCTGTTTCGACCGCTTTGAGTGTCACACGGAGGACCCTTACGAGGAGGATGACTGACAAGCGCCGGGGGCGGTTTCCGCCACCTGGAGCAACACCGGTCCTCCGCTGTACAGGGTACTGAGCGGGGTCCCCATGGTTTCGTTCAGACTGTTTTCAACCCGCAGCATGATCTGCTCCAGCAGCTTATCCGCGGGATTATCCGAGTCCCCGAGGGAGCCGGGCTCAGGCAGCTGAAAGGGACGAACACGGTAGAGATCCAGGAGCCGAACCTCCGTAAGATCCCGGGCCAGGGCCCAATTCCGATCCTCCGTATGCAGCACCAGGTGGGCCTGCTCCAGTTCCAGCATCAGGGATTCCAGATGCTCCTCGGAGATATGTCCCAGATAGATGGAGATCTTTCTGGTGGACAAGGTCTCCCCGCTTTGTTGCGCCTGCCATAACCGACGCAGGAGCCGATAGGCCAGAACCAGATCATTCCCCTCACTGCCCTTTTCCACCAGGATCTCCTCACGGAAGATACCGATGCAGCAGGAAAACTCCGCGCCGAGCAGGGTCACCGCCCAGGAGAGGTAAAGCCAGATCAGGAAAATAGGGATCGCCGCGAGGGCACCGTAGATCGCCTCATAGGACGGGAAATGAGTGAGGTAGAAAGCGAAACCCCGCTTCGCCAGTTCAAACAGAACCGCCGCGAAAATCCCACCCGCCAACGCATGCCGAAAGGGGACACGACGATTAGGCACCACCGCGTAAAGCAGAGTGAAGGCAACCACCGACGCCAGTATCGGCGCAATACCCAACAGGCGTTCCTTAATCCCGATGGTTTCCGCCGCGCCGGAAAAGATCGGTATCGAGACCAGATAGGAAGTGACCACCATACTGACACCGATCAACATGGGACTCAGGGAAAGGATTGACCAGTAAACGATGAACTTCGATAAGGCGCTCCGCTTCCGTTGCACCCGCCAGATGGTGTTTAAGGCCTGATCGATGTTGGCCATCATCAACAGTGCCACGACAATCAGAAACGCAAAACCGGTTCCGGTGAGCCGGGAGGCCTTCTGACTGAATGTCTGGAAGTGCTCCTGCAGAACCTCTCCCGAGGCGGGGACGAAGTTCTTGAACACAAAGTCCTGCACCATTTCCGCCACATGGTCGGAGATGGGGAATGCGGAAAAAAGCGCGAGGGAAACCGTCATCAGCGGAACCAGCGACAACAGCGTTGTATAGGTCAGGGAAGCGGCATTGGGCAGCCCCTGATCCTCAACGAAACGCTCCACCAGCAGCCGGTTAAATCTGCCGATACGACGTACCAGTTGTTGTAATCTCTCCATTCCTATAGCTTTCACTGCAGTCTCTTGTCCACAACCTATCCTGAAGTCCCGTTACCCGACCCCTATGACATATAATAGCCCCTCTATTGCGGTATTACCCCGATCCAACCCAAAAGATGACCAGACAGTTTCCCCTTAATCTAAGCCTGAACGACAGAGCAAGCCTCGAGAACTTTCTTCCCGGCGACAACGAGCAGGCCGTTGCCGACATCGCACGCGCGCTGACGGGAGAGGGAGAGCCGTTTCTCTTCCTCTGGGGTCCGATGTACGCCGGCAAGACCCACCTGCTGCAAGGGGCCTGCAGACAATTGGACAGACTGTCCCGCTCCGCGGCATACATACCCCTTGCCCTGGCATCTCAACTCGCCCCTGAGATGCTCGCGGATCTGGACGGCATGGACCTGGTCTGTCTCGACGATATCCAGGAGATATCCGGCCAGGCGGATTGGGAGGAGGCCCTGTTCCACCTCTTCAACCGGGCACGGGAAAAAAGCACCCTGCTCCTGGTAACGGCTGACTGCAGCCCGGCAACGCTGCCGCTGCGCTTGCCCGACCTGGTCTCCCGGCTCTCCTCCGGGGTCAGCTATCGATTAAAGGTCCTGAACGACGAACAAAAACTGAAGGCGCTGGTGGATACCGCCGAGCGACGAGGTATGACCCTGCCGGAAGAAACCGCCGAGTATATCCTCAAGCACTACGCCCGGGATTTGGGGTCGCTGTTGGCGTTCCTGGAAATACTGGACCGGGAGTCCCTCGCCGCTCAGCGCAAACTCACCGTGCCGTTCGTAAAAACCCTGCTGCAACAAAACCCGGGATAGGGTTCCGCCAACCAGACGCTCGAGTGAAAAAACATTTGATCCGCGGAGGGCGCAGGACGTTTTTTGATTATAGTCCTTTGCGCCTCCGCGCCTTTGCGTTCTCTGCGTTAATATCCGCCGGCTTTGGAAGAGCCTGGTCGTCCCGAAGAACAATTATTTCGCCTGTCTATCCGCAGTCGCGCGCTGGCTCCAGACCCAGACATAATCGATCCCGCTGAGACAGGTGGTGGTCAGGGTTATCCAGATCAACCCGGGAATAACATCCGCGGGTAATGCCACTAGTCCCTTGTCGAACACCACCGCAATCACCAGCACGATCTGAACCACGGTATTGATCTTGCTGATCCGGCTTGGCGCGGCTTCCAGATGCTGAATTCGAAAATGATAAACGGCGGCTCCGATTACAATAATCAGATCGCGAAGAATAACCGCCAGAACCAGCCACCAGGGAATCAGGCCGAGCCAACCCAACGCGAGCACGGTTGAAACAAGCAGAACCTTGTCCGCAAGGGGATCAAGCAGGCCGCCGAGGGTGCTCTGCCATCCGAAACGTTTTGCCAGAAACCCGTCCAGCCCGTCGGAAAACCCGGAAACCGCAAACAGGATCAACGCGATATCGAAACGCTGCTGCAGCAGCATCCATACCGTGGGCACCGTGAGGATGATCCTCAGGATGCTGATCAGATTTGGTATATCCCTGGCTTTCATTACCTAGACCGTTTGCAGCCGGCCACCGTTCGGAGCCGGCAATTGAGCCTGGAAGGCCGCCGATCGGAAATCACGGTTGCAGTTGATAATAAAGCACCTCCTCATCGCTGGTAATCGGGCCCGATCCGGAGGATTCACCGTTTCCGACACCCGCATCCCCGCTTTCACCTCCGATCTCCCTCTGCAGCATTCCACCGAGAGAGATCTCCCGTTCCAGAACACTCCTGCCGCCGCGCACCTCGAGCTCGAAGATGACCGCCTGCGGCTCCGCGAACAGAAGATCGGCCTGTTCTACCGAGTTCAACCCCTGGAGATACCCCTGCACACGCTCGTAATCCCCCAAAAACCGGATACCCCCGACACGCATTCTCAGCTCTACAACATCCGTTATATTCCTAATCGGCGCAGACTGGGCCGCCAGGCGGTCCGCCACCTCCTGCAGCCCCGCGTCCGTAGCGCCGGCGCTGGAGGTTCCTTCGCTCTGCCAGTTGGATGACCCATTGTCCTTCAGCAGCGTCCAGTGCGCCCGCCAGAGCTGGTCGGACACATGACTCAATCGCCCGAAAACTATCAGATCCGGCTGGTAACGCCGGGAAGCACCGCGGATCGTCGTAGTAAATCCTCCCCAGAGATCACTTACCTGCAGCTGTCCACGATCCTCGAGATCCATCAGCGGCAGTATCATGGGTAGTCCGCGATCGCGCCCGACCCCCAACGCCGCCCCCTCCACCACCCGGTCGAGGCCCGGGGTCAAATGGACACGTTTCCCCTCTTTCTCGATGCCGAGCCAGACCAGGATCAAAGGACGATTAGCCCCCCAGGCGGGCAATCCCTCCTGCTCCAGCAAACGCTTCACCGCCTGCGCCTCGAACTGCACCTCCAACAGGTGCCGGGGGGCGTTCCCGGGGGAAGAACCGGTTTCCGGGGCCAGTCGATAGCGATACTTCTGTACAAATTCCGCCGCCTTTCGGATCATCGGCTGCAACGCCTCTCTTTTGGCGACTTTTCTGTTGCCGGTCACCTTCACCAGCACCTTCCGCAAGGCATCCTGGATAGCGGCATTGCGCTGCTCCACCTGTTGCCCCACCACCGGCACCTCGGCCGTATAAAGGCCCTGGACCTCCGCCGCCTGGGCGGAGCCGCAGAACAGGAGCGCCGCCCACAGCAGCAACCTCCGACCCGCCTTGGCGGAATGGCGTAAGTTCAGCGGCAGATCATATAGCTCTGGCATAAGTAAAATCCGCACGGGACATTGGCGTGAAATTCTAGCGTGCCCTATACGACCTGTCTAAGAGCGATTTTCTCCATGGGACAGGATTGATAGAATCCCTTCTCTTGTATCTTTTCCTCCGGCCAGGAGTATCTCGTGGAGAAAAATCAGAACGACAACAGCGCAGCCGGCCTCAGCTACCGCGATGCCGGCGTGGACATCGATGCTGGGAACGCCTTGGTGGACCGTATCAAGCCTATCGTCAAACAGACCTTCCGGCCCGGCGTCATGACCGGACTCGGCGGCTTTGGCGCCCTGTTCGAGCTTCCTCTCGACCGTTTCCGCGAACCGGTGCTGGTATCCGGGACCGATGGCGTGGGCACCAAGCTCAAGCTGGCGCTGGCGCTGAAGCGCCACGACACCATCGGCATCGACCTGGTGGCCATGTGCGCTAACGACATCATCGTCACCGGCGCCGAACCCCTTTTCTTCCTCGATTACTATGCTACCGGCCGACTGGACGTGGAGGTGGCTACCGCCGTGGTGACCGGTATCGCCAAGGGTTGTGAACAGGCCGGCGCCGCCCTCACCGGCGGTGAAACAGCGGAGATGCCCGGCATGTACGCCGCAGAGGAGTACGACCTGGCCGGCTTCTGCGTCGGTATTGTGGAAAAGAGCAGAATCATCTCCCCGGAGCGGGTCGGAGCCGGAGATGTCCTGATCGGTCTCGCTTCCTCCGGTCCCCATTCCAACGGCTACTCACTGATTCGCAAGATCATTGAGGTAAGCGCCGCCGACCTGAACCAGGAACTGGACGGACAGTCCCTTGGCGATGCACTGCTCGCCCCCACCCGTATCTATGTCAAGTCGCTGCTGGCGCTGCAGGAACAGATAGAGATCCACGCCCTGGCCCATATCACCGGCGGCGGCCTGCCGGAGAACCTGCCCCGGGTACTTCCGGACAACACCCGGGCGGTTATCGATACCGCCTCCTGGGAGATGCCGGCGGTTTTCCAATGGCTGCAGCGGCAGGGCAATGTGATGGAGACGGAGATGTTGCGGACCTTCAACTGCGGCGTCGGCATGGTGGTCTGTGTGGCGGAAGAGGATGCGGACCAGGCCCTGACCCTGCTTACGGCAGCAGGTGAAAACGCCTGGCGGCTGGGGCGGATTGAAGCGGCGGACGGCCCTCCGGCAGTGATTCTGGAGAACGGGTAAGGCCCATGCAGGAACAACGGAAACTCCCCCTGGTGGTGCTGATCTCCGGCAGCGGCAGTAATCTCCAGGCCATAATCGACGGCAGTGAAGCCGGTCTGCCGGTGGAGATCCGCGCCGTTATCAGCAACAAGCCCGACGCCTTCGGACTGGAGCGGGCCCGTAAAGCCGGCATCGAGACCCGGATACTGGAAAACAAGGCCTTCCCGGACCGGGAACAGTACGACCGGGCCCTGGGCGACCTCATCGAGGAGTACCAACCCGGCCTGGTGATCCTGGCCGGCTTCATGCGCATCCTCACACCGGCGCTGGTGGAACGGTTTCATGGCCGCATGTTCAACATCCACCCTTCCCTGTTACCCAAATACCGGGGCCTGCATACCCATGAGCGGGCCCTTGCGGACGGGGAACAACTCCACGGTGCAAGTGTCCATTTTGTTACCGAGGAACTGGATGGAGGCCCCTTGATCATACAGGTAAGGGTACCGGTGGAGCCGGATGATGATCCCGACTCCCTTGCAGCCCGGGTATTGACCCAGGAACACATCATCTATCCCACCGCCATCCGCTGGTTCGCGGAGGGGCGGCTGCGGATGACGGGATCCCAGGTACTGAAGGACGGCAAACCCCTCCAGGCCCCGGTCACCATGAACTACGGAGAAGCACCGCCGGCATGAGTTTCCGCTCCCGGGTTCGATCATTCCTCCTCGCCGTCCTGCTGCTGTCCGCCGGCCCGGCGGTTTTCGCCGCCCTCCCCCCGGACAACGGTATTCCACCCTTCCAGGCGGAGTACCGCATCAGTGTGGGCGGCATCCCGGCGGGCAAGGTGGAGGTATCCCTGGAGCTGTCCGGGGACGGTAACTACCGCTACCGCCAACACTCCGTCCCGCTGGGACTGCTGGCTGTGCTCAAAAGCGATGAGATCACAGAGGTCAGCGAAGGCCTGATACGGGGCGACCGCGTAATCCCCTCCTCCTATCTGTACCAGCGGGAACAGTCGAAAAAACCGCGCAAGGAAAATCTGCTCTTCGACTGGAAAACCGGCCGTGTAACCGACCGCACCAGCAATGCCGTCTGGTCCGTGGATATACCGGAAGGTACCCAGGACAAATTCAGCAAGCAGCTTGCCTTAATGGTAGCGATGAGCAGCGACCAAAACCCGGTAACTTTCCAGGTGGCGGACGATGAGCGGCTCAAGACCTACCATTTCCGTCCCCAGGGAACGGAAACCATCGAAATCGAAAAGAAAAGGTTTGATACCCTGAAAATAGCCCGCTCTAAGGGGGAGCGACCCTCCAAATCCACTCTCTGGCTCGCCCCCCGACTGCATTTCCTGCCGGTCAAGGTGGAAAAGCTGGAACGGGGAAACCTGTTTGTGATGGAACTGGTTTCAGTGAACTGGCTGCAGCCCGATACCGCCCTGCAGCGCTAGGGTGCTACAACAGACTCAGGATGCGGCTGAACACCTTCTTGAAGAAGCCTCCGGGCGCCACCGTGATCTGTGCATTCTCCACGCTGATCTGATCCAACGGATATTCGGTCACCTCCACCCCGGCTTCACCGTACATCTCCAGGGAGAGCCGCAGATCATCCGCCCAACGGGATAGAAAATCCTCGCTGGGTGTTATAAAGACCACCCGCTTTATCTCTTCCTGGATCAACTTGGAGGCACAACGGGGACAGGGAGGATGGGTGACATAGACGGTGCATCCGCTGAGATCACGCTTGGCGAAGATCATGGCGTTCTCTTCCGCGTGGATGGTCAGATTCAGTTTCACATCCCGATCGGTAAGACGTTCCGTGGCGTCCACCACGCCGGCGGCGAAACCGTTATAGCCCAGCGAGACAATACGATTGCCGTCGCTGATGACCGCACCCACCTGGGAGGAAGGGTCCTTGCTCCAGGCGGAGATGTGGGCCGCCAGGCCCAGGAAACGGGTATCCCATTTCATACTCATCATTCTCTATTCCGGAATCTGATCGAATGCTGAAGCATACCCGGAAGCCGACATCCCTTTCCAGGGATTGTCGCTCCCCCTAAAAGGGGCTGGAGCAATCGAGGCCGTGAAGCCTCGGCTCAGAGCCAGTATATTTAACGCTGAGAACGCAAAGGCGCCAAGGCGCAAAGACTTCTCCATAAGGGATTGCTAAAAAACTCTGCGCCTCTGCGTCTCCGCGAACTCCGCGTTTCTTACTCGATACCTGTAAATGTCTCGATCCGTGGGAGGCCCGTGAACAGCACATCCCTGTGCTTCGCGGCATAAGTCCGTCCCTGGAAAGCGCCGCTCCCACTCCAGATCCGCCGACGGCGGATCATCAAGTGCTTCCCGAACTCGCAAAGCTCGTTCTGGTCGCGCACATCCCTGTGCTTCGCGGCATAAGTCCGTCCCTGGACAAAAAAAAGCCGGGCGTTTCCACGCCCGGCTTGGTTATAGGCCATACCCCGAATCAGTTGTTTTGGATAACGATGTTCGGGAACTTGGCCGCATAGCTCTTGGCCTGCAGCGAAAGCTTGGCCGCGGTCTTGCGCGCGATCTCGCGGTAGATCTGGGAGATGCGCGACTCCGGTTCGGCGACCACCGTGGGCTCACCGCCGTCGGTCTCCTCGCGGATGCGGATATCCAGGGGCAGGGCGCCGAGGAAGTCGACCCCGTACTGCTCCGCCATGCGGGAACCGCCGCCTTCGCCGAAGATATGCTCCTCATGCCCGCATTTGGAACAGATGTGAATGCTCATGTTCTCCACGATACCCAGGATCGGCACTTCCACCTTCTCGAACATCTTGAAGCCCTTGCGTGCATCCAGCAGAGCGATGTCCTGGGGCGTGGTGACGATGACCGCGCCGGACACCGGCACCTTCTGAGCCAGGGTCAGCTGGGTATCACCGGTTCCCGGCGGCAGGTCGATCACCAGATAATCCAGATCCTCCCAGTTGGTGTCGTTCAGGAGCTGTTCCAGGGCCTGGGTGACCATGGGACCACGCCAGATCATGGGGGTCTCTTCGTCGATCAGAAAGCCGATGGACATGGCCTGCAGCCCGTGGTTCTGCATCGGCTCCAGGGTCTTGCCGTCCTTGGATTCGGGTTGGCCGGTAACACCGAGCATGCGCGGCTGGGAAGGGCCGTAGATGTCGGCATCCAGCACGCCCACCTTGGCACCCTCGGCCGCCAGGGCCAGGGCCAGGTTCACCGCGGTGGTGGATTTGCCCACACCGCCCTTGCCGGAGGCTACGGCGATAATGTTCTTGACGTTGTCGATGGGGGTAAGGGATTTCTGTACCGAATGGGCGACCACGTTCCAACCCACGGTCACTTCGGCGGAGGCGACACCGGCGACCGCCTCGACCTTTTCCCGGACAGCGGCGGCGAGTTCATCCTGGAAGCCCTTGGCGGGAAACCCGAGTTCGATCTGTACCTTCACCTTATCACCATCGATAGCGATCTCCTTGACCACCTTCGACTTGACCAGGTCTTGCTTCAGATGGGGCTCCGTGTAGCCCTTGATCGCTTCCTCGATCGCCTCTTGTGTCAGCTCTGCCATATTCTTTACTCCTGCAAACGGGACCGGCCTTTACAGGTCCCCTGAAAATCGTTGAAAAAACCGGACGCGCATTCTACCCCAGCCATCCCCTGTTTCCCAACCAAAATGGTCAGTCATTCGTCCCTTTGCTACTACCGGGGCTTCCCGCACCCCGCTCTACGGCCCAACCTAACAGATAGAAACGCAAAGTACGCAAAGACACGGAGGCGCAGAGAGTTAACAATAAAAAACTTTGCGACTCTGCGCCTTTGCGTTCTCCGCGTTTGCTCTCGGCGGCTCCAGGTACCACGGAGGTTTGTCCGCCAACGAGCCGTTTCATGTCATAATAAGCGGATTTACAACCTTCCACTCGGCAACCACGAATACCAATGAGCAACACGCCCCGCAACATCCTGGTCACCAGCGCCCTGCCCTATGCCAACGGCCCGATCCATATCGGCCACCTGGTGGAGTACATACAAACCGATATCTGGGTGCGGTTCCAGAAAATGCAAGGGCACCGCTGCTTCTATGTCTGTGCCGATGACGCCCACGGCACCCCGATCATGCTGCGAGCCCGCCAGGAAGGAATCGACCCGGAGGCGCTGATCGCCCGTGTGGCGGAAGAGCATAAGGCGGACTTCGCCGCCTTCCACGTGGGTTTCGATAACTACCACTCCACCCATTCGGACGAGAACCGGGAGTACTCCACCCTGCTCTATGAACGTCTGAGGGACAATGGGCATATCGCCAGTCGCACCATCACCCAGGCCTACGATCCGGTGGAGAACATGTTTCTGCCGGACCGTTTCATCAAGGGGGAATGCCCCAAGTGCGGAGCGGAAGATCAGTACGGCGACAACTGTGAGGCCTGCGGTGCCAGCTACTCACCCAGCGAACTGAAAAATCCGGTTTCCGCCATCTCCGGCGCCACCCCGGAGGATCGCGAATCCGAGCATTATTTCTTCAAGCTGGCGGACTTCGAAGAGATGCTGAAGGGCTGGACCCGTGATCGCCTGCAGAACGAGGTGGCCAACAAGCTTGGTGAGTGGTTTGACGCCGGCCTGCAGGAGTGGGATATCTCCCGTGACGCCCCCTATTTCGGTTTCGAGATCCCGGACCATCCGGGCAAGTATTTCTACGTCTGGCTGGACGCCCCCATCGGCTACATGGCCAGTTTCCGGAACCTCTGCGACCGCAGCGACGGACTGGAATTCGACCAGTTCTGGAGCAAAGATTCCGACGCCGAGCTGTATCACTTTATCGGCAAGGACATCATCTACTTCCACGCCCTGTTCTGGCCGGCCATGCTGCACGGCTCGGGCTTCCGTACCCCCACGGCCATCTTCTCCCACGGCTTTCTCACCGTGGACGGACAGAAGATGTCCAAGTCCCGCGGCACCTTCATCAAGGCGCGCACCTACCTGGATCATCTCAATCCGGAGTACCTGCGCTACTACTTCGCCGCCAAGCTCGGCTCCGGGGTGGAGGATATCGACCTCAACCTGGAGGATTTCGCCGCCCGGGTGAACTCCGATTTGATCGGGAAATACGTCAATATCGCCAGCCGCGCCGCCGGATTCATCGCCAAACGTTTCGACGGCGTTCTCACGGCGGTGGACGGTCTTGATCCTATCACTGAACAGCTTCAAACAGCCGCTCCTGCCGTTGTGGAACTCCTGGAGGCCCGTGACTTTTCCAAGGCGGTGCGGGAGATCATGCGCCTGGCGGACGAGGTAAACTACTTTACGGACGAACAAAAACCCTGGGTGCTGGCGAAAGAGGAAGGTAAAGAGGCGCAACTCCAGATCGTCTGCAGCGTACTGATCAACTGCTTCCGGTTGCTCACCATCTATCTGAAACCGATCCTGCCGGCATTAGCGTCCAAGGCAGAGGAGTTCCTCGGTGTGGAACCGTTGACCTGGGCCGACGCCCAAACCCTGCTGCCGGCGGGCCACCGCATCAACAAGTACAAACACCTTATGACTCGAATCGAACCAAGTCAGGTAGAAAAGATGGTTGAAAGCTCAAAAGAGGATCTGGCGGCAACCGATGCCAAAAAGTCCAAACCTCATGAAACAGGGGCGGAAGGCCATCTGGCCAACGACCCTATCGCCGACGAAATCGAGTTCGGTGACTTCGCCAAGGTCGACCTGCGGGTGGTGCGAATCCTCAAGGCGGACCACGTGGAAGGCGCAGACAAACTGCTGCAACTCACCCTGGATCTCGGTGGAGAGACCCGTAACGTCTTCGCCGGCATCAAATCGGCCTATGCGCCGGAAGAACTGGAAGGCAAACTCACCGTGATGGTAGCCAACCTGGCGCCCCGCAAGATGCGCTTCGGCCTCTCGCAAGGGATGGTCCTGGCCGCCGGTCCGGGAGGAAAAGACCTGTTCATCCTGAATCCCGACGCGGGCGCCGAACCCGGAATGAAAGTTAAGTAACACCCCTCGGCGGGGCGTTGTCACATGTAGAAGCCCTGTTCCCCGCCCCGGACGGCCGCCCCGGAGTTGTATCAGCCCAGCCCCCTGGGCGATTCTCCGAGCGATTGCGAACCCCGAACAGATCGCCCTCGGGAGAGGGCCGCTACAGCCCCGCCATCGATCCGAGCCGCAACCTTGCGATTCAAACGGTAAATATTTCCATTAGAAAAATGAATGTTATCCATTAGCAATATCTGATAGTCTTCTTACCCGGCCCGCATTTTACTGCGCCGTTTCAGGCGCGGGGTCATGTGAATTTTCGGCAGCTCGACCAACCCCCTAGGTAGGATCTCGAATGCAAGAGTATATTCTCATTCTTGTCAGTACCGTGCTGGTTAACAACTTCGTACTGGTGAAGTTCCTCGGTCTTTGCCCCTTCATGGGGGTGTCCAAAAAGATCGACACCGCCGTGGGTATGAGCCTCGCCACCAGCTTCGTGCTGACCCTGGCCTCCGTTTGCAGCTACCTGACCAACGAATACCTGCTGGTACCTCTCGGTCTTGAATACCTGCGCACCATCGCCTTTATCCTGATCATCGCGGTACTGGTTCAGTTCACCGAGATGGTGATGCACAAGACCAGCCCGGTCCTGTATCAGTTATTGGGCATCTTTCTGCCGCTGATTACCACCAACTGTGCGGTACTGGGTGTCGCATTGCTGAATATCCAGGAAAAACACAACTTTATCGAATCGGCCCTGTACGGCCTCGGCGCCGCCGGGGGCTTTTCTCTGGTATTGATCCTGTTTGCGTCGGTGCGCGAACGCATTGATGCCTCGGATGTCCCGAAACCCTTCAAAGGAAGCGCCATCGGTATGATTACCGCCGGACTGATGTCCATGGCCTTCCTGGGTTTCGCCGGTCTGGTTTCCACTTAAGCTGAAGGAACGGTTAGGCATGCTGGTAGCTATTATCGCCATATCTCTGCTCGCACTGATTTTCGGCTTGTTGCTGGGCTACTCCTCCATCCGCTTTCATGTAGAGGAGAACCCGGTAGCCGAGAAGATCGCCGAACTGCTGCCCCAGAGCCAGTGCGGCCAGTGCGGATTCCCCGGCTGCACCCCCTACGCCGAGGCGGTAGTGGAAGGTAATGCGCCGATCAACGCCTGTCCGCCGGGAGGCCAATGCACCATGGAGGCCATCGCGGAAATCCTCGGCGTGGATCCGGTACCCATGGGCGCCGAGGACGAAGAGGAAAAAGGACCGGCCGTGGCCCTGATCAATGAGCAGGAGTGCATCGGTTGCGCAGTCTGCCTCAAATACTGCCCGGTAGACGCCATTCTGGGAACCACCAAACAGATGCACACGGTTATCTCCCATGAGTGCATAGGTTGTGAGGCCTGCGTGGAACCCTGTCCCGTCGACTGCATCAGCATGATGCCGATCCCGGTCGACATCGGCTCCTGGACCTGGCCCCTTCCGGCCCCGGGTGAACCGGGCGAGATCGCCACTCCGAAAGCGGCATAAAACGGGTTTCCCATGCAACAGACCACCGTACAACAAACCGGCCGTAAACTCTGGACCATCCCCGGCGGAATCCATCCGCCTGATCAGAAAGCCCAGTCCCTGACCCGTCCCCTGGCGCCTGCCGAGCTGCCCAAACGGCTGACCATACCCCTGCAGCAACACCTCGGCGCACCGGCGAAGCCGCTGGTCAGCGTGGGTGACCGGGTGCTGAAAGGTCAGATGATCGGCGAACCGGGCGGCTTTATCAGTGCCGCGGTGCATGCCTCCAGTTCCGGCACCGTGGTGGAAATCGGCGATTTTCCGATCCCCCATCCGTCCGGACTCAGCGGTCCCTGCATCGTTATCGAAACCGACGGCCGGGACGAGTGGATCGAACTTGCGGAACCGGTTACCGATTTCACCGCCCTGGAGAAAGAAGAGATCATCAAACGGGTACGCGACGCCGGCATCGTCGGCATGGGCGGCGCGAGCTTTCCCTCCAGCGTCAAGCTGAGCCCGCCACCGGGTCAGGAGGTACACACCCTGGTGATCAACGGGGTTGAATGCGAACCTTTTATCACCTGCGACGACCTGCTGATGCGCACCCGGGCGGACCGCATCGTGGACGGCATCCGGATCATGATCCATACCCTCGGCGTGGAACGCTGTCTGATCGGTATCGAAGACAACAAACCGGAGGCGGCGGCCGCCATGAGCAAGGCGGTGCAGGAAGCCGGCCTTGAGAACACCGAAGTGGCGGTCATACCCACCCGCTACCCCAGCGGCGGTGAAAAGCAGCTGATCTATATCCTTACCGGAAAAGAGGTCCCTTCCGGCGGGCTGCCGGCCCAGATCGGCTTCGTCTGCCACAACGTGGGCACCGCCGCCGCGGTGGCCGATGCGGTTCTGGAAGGTAAGCCTCTGATCTCCCGCTACCTGACCCTTACCGGAGAGGGAATCGCGGAACCGCGCAACCTGGAGGTGCTGGTAGGAACACCGGTGGGAGAACTGGTGGCTCAGGCGGGCGGCTACACCGACAAGGCATCGCGTCTCATCCTCGGCGGCCCCATGATGGGCGTTTCCATGCCCCACGATGAGATCCCGGTGGTCAAGGCCACCAACTGCATCCTCTCTCCGAGCGCGACAGAGGTACCCCATCCGGGATCGGCCAACGCCTGTATCCGCTGCCTGCGTTGTGTCACCGCCTGTCCCATGAGCCTGCTGCCGCAGAAGATGTACTGGCATGTCCGCGCTTCGGCACTGGACCGTGCCGAGCACTACAACCTGTTCGACTGTATCGAATGCGGTTGCTGCTCCCACGTCTGCCCCGCGCGCATCCCGTTGGTACAGTATTTCCGCCATGGCAAATCGGCCTCCCGTATAGAGAACCTGGCGGCCCAAAAGGCGGAAAAAGCACGGCAGCGCACCGAGGCCCGCACCGCCCGCCTGGAACGGCTGGAAGCGGAGAAGAAGGCCAAACTCGAGGCCAAGAAGAAAGCCGCCGCCGCGGCCAAGGAAGCAGCGGCAAAGAACAAGGCAGCGGAGGAGACTGCCGGAGATGCCCCCGCAGTGACGGCATCCGACGTGGAAACCTCTGAAAAGCAGGACGTATAAAAGATGCAATTCGCCACCATTACCTCACCCTATACCGACCGGCCCAACAGCGTCACCATGGCCATGCTATGGGTCATCCTGGCCCTGATACCCGGGGCCATAGGTATGATCTGGTACTTCGGCTGGGGGATCCTGATCAACATGATCCTGGCGATCGTCACCGCAATCAGCTGCGAAGCCTTCGCCATGAAGCTGCGCAGACGCCCGGTACTGCCGGTCATCAGCGATCTCAGCGCGATCCTGACCGCCATGCTGTTCGCCGTCGCCGTACCCCCGATGCTGCCCTGGTGGCTCACCGTGCTGGGTATCGCCTTCGCCATCCTGATCGTGAAACAGTTGTACGGCGGCCTCGGTTATAACATTTTCAATCCGGCGATGGCCGCCTATGTCCTGCTGCTGGTCTCCTACCCCGTGCAGATGACCTCCTGGCTGCCTCCGATCTCCCTGAACGAGAACCCGCTCTCCTTCCTGGAAACCCTGAACGTCATCTTCGGCGGCGCCCTGCCTACCGGGCTGGAGTGGGACACGGTAACCATGGCCACCCCCCTGGACACCATGAAAACCCAGCTTTCCCTGAACAACACGGTGGCCGAAATCGGTGGTCAACCGATAATGGGTGTCCTGGGCGGCACCGGCTGGGAGGTGATTTTCGGTCTGTTTCTCCTGGGCGGACTGTTCATGCTCTATAAAAAGGCCATCAGTTGGCACATACCGGTTTCCCTCCTGGCCGGCCTGGCGGTCATGGCTACGCTGTTTCAGATCGTCGACGCCGACGCCCATCCCGGAGCCCTGTTTCACCTGTTCAGCGGCGCCACCATGCTCGGGGCCTTTTTTATCGCCACCGATCCGGTCTCGGCCCCGGGTACCCGGACGGGTCAGCTCATCTACGGCGCCTGTATCGGGGTACTAATCTATATCATCCGCACCTGGGGCGGTTATCCGGATGCGGTCGCCTTCTCGGTACTGCTGATGAACTCCGCCGCACCCTCCCTCGGACACTTCACCCGTCCACGCACATTCGGCCACCGGAGGGCGGAGCATGACTAAGCGCAAGATCGCTGCAGCCGGACTGGTGTTGGCCCTGTTTGCCGTGTTGGGCACGGGACTGGTGGCCTTCACCCATCAGGCCACCAAAGATCAGATTGCCGAGAACGAGCGCCAGGCGCTGTTGAAAAGCCTAAGCGCCATGGTACCGGCTGAAACCATCGACAACGACATCATCAGCGACAAGATCACAGTCCACGAACCGGACATCCTGGGCGGCGAAGAGACTCAGATCTATCGCGGCCGCAAGGGTATCGATCCGGTGGCTGCGGTGTTCACTACTATCGCCCCTGACGGATACAGCGGCCAAATCAAGCTGCTGGTGGCGGTAAAGGCTGACGGCTCCCTGGCCGGAGTCCGGGTGGTAGCACACAAGGAAACCCCGGGATTGGGTGATAAGGCGGAGATCGAGAAGAGTGACTGGGTCCTGGGCTTCAACGACAAGTCCCTGAACAATCCCCCCCTCGACAAATGGGGTGTAAAACGGGATGGCGGAACCTTCGACCAGTTCACCGGCGCCACCATTACCCCACGCGCCATCGTCAAAGCGGTTAAGAAGACCCTGATCTATTTCAGAGACAACAGAACAGCCGTCTTTGCAAAGATACAGAACAACGCGCAAGCAACTCCCGGAGATAAAGGATAACGGACGGAGCCGGAAGGCGAACCAACCGATCCGGAATCAGACTGAAAGGCGACTCGATATGGCGGAAATCAGTTACGGTAAAGTAATCCGAGACGGATTATGGGACAACAACCAGGCAATTGTTGCGCTGTTGGGCCTGTGTCCGTTGCTCGCGGTCACCAGCACGGCGATTAACGGCCTGGGGCTGGGGATCGCCACCACGGTGGTGCTGATCCTGTCTAATCTCACCGTATCCCTGATCCGCAATGTGGTGCGGCAGGAAATACGACTGCCGGTGTTTGTGCTGGTTATCGCCTCATTCGTCACCGCCGTGGAACTCAGTATGAATGCCTGGTTCTACGAACTGTTCAAGGTGCTGGGTATTTTTATTCCACTGATTGTAACCAACTGCGCCATTATCGGCCGGGCTGAGGCGTTTGCCTCCAAAAACAGCCCGTTCAAATCGGTCGTGGACGGCCTTTCCATGGGCATCGGTTTTACTCTCGCCCTGGTGGTACTGGGTTCCATGCGGGAAATCATCGGCATGGGGACGCTGTTTTCCCAGGCACATCTGATGTTCGGGGAAGCGGCGGCCGGTCTGACTATAAGCCTTGGAGATAACTTTAAAGGTATGCTGCTGGCGATACTGCCGCCGGGGGCGTTTATCGGCATGGGTTTTCTGATCGCACTGAAACACATCATTGATGAGCGCTCGGAGAAGAAACCGGCCCCGGCCTCGGAAGAGGTGGAACCGGCAACGGTTTAGGGATACCCCTCCCGGCGTCCCCCACATGTAGGGAAGGAGGTAATAGGCATTACTTCCTAATTGAAAATCAATCCGAATCGCAAAGGGCCGTCATACGACGGCCCTTTCTTTTTTTTGAAGTGCGCAAATACGCGGATAGCGCAGAGTTGTCCGCGGTTCCATGCAGGTTAACGACACGGCGTGCTGCAGAATACAGGGACTCCGGATGTTCCGGAAGCGGCATTCCGACCGCTTATTCCGCCAACGCGTTTTTCACCGCCGCATTGAGAAGCTCGGGAACAAAGGGCTTCTTTACGAAAGACACCGAGTGACGCACCCCGAGATTCAATCTTTTCCGGCTATAACCGAGAAACACAACCGGGAGCTCCACACCGAGATAGTCACGGAATACTTCCGATATACGTTCCACGTTCTGACCTTCAGGAGAGTCGGCAACTATGACGAGATCCACGCCCCCCTCCTCCTCCGCCGCGGTTATGGCATTGGCCAGATCGCTTATGCGCTGAACCGCTTTGCCTTTAATGCCGATCTCGCGACAGGCATCGATGATGGCGGCGAGACTGGATTCGTTGGTTTCATATATCAGCGCTTTTTTCATCGCCTGCTCCTGCGCCGGCACCACAACAACGTCCCCTTCCTCCGCGACCTGCAACGGCAATCTGACCCAGAACCGGGTACCCTCCCCTTTCGCGCTTCGAAAGCCGATATCCCCACCCATAAGCGTCACCAGTTTCTTGGCGATCGCCGTCCCGATACCGGTGCCGCCGTAATTACCTTCGGCGACCTGCTCAGCCTGCCAAAAACTGTCGAAGATCCGTCCCTGTATGTCTTTGGGAATACCGATGCCGGTATCTTTTACCTCCAGGAAAAGATCGTTCCTGTCCGACTCCGCCAGTCTCGCCCGCACCACCACCTCGCCATACTCGGTAAACTTGACCGCGTTTCCCACCAGGTTGAAAAGGACCTGACGAAGACGCAGCTCATCGCCCAGATACACCGAGGGGACATTGCCTTCCACATGACACACGAGTTCAACTCCCTTCTGCTGAGACACTACCGAGAGGGCCGAGCATATATCCAGCAGCATGGTGCGAATCTCGAAGGGAACTGTTTCCAGTTCCAGATTCCCCGCCTCTATCTTGGAGTAGTCCAGTGCGTCGCCGATGAGAGAATTAAGCACGCTGGCGGAGGAGAAGATGGATTCGGCATAATCCCGTTGTTCCGGTGTCATGCTGGTATCGTAAAGATGCGCAACCATTCCGTTTATGCCCCCCAACGGTGCGCGCAGTTCCTTGGTGATATTGGAAAGAAAGATACCCTTTGCCTTATTGGCCCGTTCCGCCTCTGTTCGGGCATTATGCAATTTACGCAGCAGTACGTATTGATAGAAGGGCAATACCACCAATACCACTAAACGGAAAAACACCTCCAGATAATTCTCCTGCCACTGCTCAAGAATGGTAATAACCGTTATATAGGCAACGACGCTCATGATCGAAGCGGCCCGCAGAAGCTCTTTGCCGTAGCGCGAACCGGAGGAGACGAATATCCAGATGTAAAGGAGATAGAAGGGATGCACCGCATCATGGGTCATAAAGATGCAGAAGGTGGTGGCCGAGATATCGACAGCGGTGGAGAGATAGCGACGCTCCTCCCATACCGGCCGCTTCAGAATACTGATAAGAAACGCGACAAATGCAATCAGGTAGGCAAAAAACAGGAAATAATAATGTTCGTCCGCCACCGCGTAACGGCCGGTAGAAGCCCCCAGACCGATATACAGAGCGGCAAAGATCCAGACGCCCAGACGAATCAGCGCGGACTGAAACTCAGGATTGGACAACAGGCCGGATTGGCGAAACTGCTCCTTTAGATTCAACTGGTATACTCCGGTTTAGGACATCCCTGTGATTGCCATTCTATCCGATGGAGCGAAACCCCGAGGATACTGTTTTTTCGATCGGCATAGCATCCCGGAGTTACTCGCAGCGTGTTAAACGTCAAAATTATAACGCCTAATACGAGCTGTTTTAAAATAGGTTCCAGTCATTGAATTTAGCCCTATACACAGTATTTTTCCATATATGAACGAAATTAAACGCCGTGAGATATTCCTGCGCCTGCGCCAGGCCAATCCCACACCGACTACTGAGCTTGATTACCATACCCCGTTTGAACTGTTGATCGCAGTGATTCTTTCCGCGCAGGCCACCGATCGCAGCGTTAACAAGGCGACTGCGGAGCTGTTTGCGGTTGCCAACACCCCCCAAGGGATTCAGGAACTGGGGGAAGTGGGTTTGAAGCGGTACATAAAGTCTATCGGTCTGTTCAACACCAAAGCCAAAAATATCATCGCCACCTGTCGCTTATTGCTGCAGCGACACCAGGGTCAGGTACCTGCCGATCGCAAGGAACTGGAAGCACTCCCCGGGGTAGGCAGAAAAACCGCGAACGTGGTACTCAATACCGCCTTCGGCCACCCTACCATGGCGGTGGATACGCATATCTTCAGAGTAGCCAATCGCACCCGGCTGGCGCCCGGGAAAACACCGCTGGAAGTGGAAAAAAAGCTGCTGCGGCTGGTACCCGAAGGGTTTTTAAAAGACGCCCACCACTGGCTTATCCTGCATGGCAGATATACCTGCGTAGCACGCAGACCCAGGTGTGGTTCCTGTATCATTGAAGATCTTTGTGAATTTAGAGAGAAGACCTCGGACTGACCCGGAGCAGATCATGTTTGGCCAAGACAGAACAGCGATGCGCCGCTTCTTCATCGAGGCCTGGCGTAAACACCGGAGCGGAGAACCCCTGGAGCCGTTGCAACAGATCATCGCCGGGATCATCCGGCAGCATCCGGAATACCACCGCCTCCTGGAGCACCCCGAGCTGATCCTGGAACGGGAGTTCCTCCCCGAAGAGGGTATGTCGAATCCCTTTCTCCACATGGGCATGCACATCGGTCTCCAGGAACAGGTCTCCACCGACCGCCCCCCCGGCATCGCCGTCCTCTACCGGGAGCTGCTGCAGAAATCCGGGGATCCCCATGAAGCAGAGCACCGCATGATGGAGTGCCTTGGCCGCACGCTGTGGGAAGCGCAGCAGTCCAATACCGCCCCTGACGATGAGGGTTATCTGGAGTGCCTGCGGAAACTCCTGATATAGCAAGACAACCTGTTGATATACATGGATATTAGAACCTGGTTATTACCTGGGTCGCTTTTGGCCTATCATTAAAGAACCCCACAGAAACAGCAATAAAGATAAGGAGATAAGAAATATGAGCACAGCCTGGGTAGTCGTTGCTGATTCCAGTCGGGCACGTATTTTCGCTGCCGAAAAGCCCATCAGTTCCCTGGTCGAAATCCAGACCCTCACCCATCCGGAAAGCCGGCTGCACCAGGGAGACCTGGTGTCTGACAGACCCGGTCGCGACCGCAACAGCGGTACCGGCAGCCACGATATGGGGCACGAATCGGATGCCAAGGAGGAACAGGCACAGCGCTTCGCAGCCCAGGTATGCGACGCCGTGGAAACGGCAAGAGCCAGAGGAGAATTCGAAAAACTCTATGTCGTCGCTGCGCCGGGTTTTCTCGGCCTGCTCAGAAAGCAGCAGAACGACGCCCTTAAAAAGGTGGTTACCGCGGAGATTTCAAAGAATCTCTCCACCAAAAGCCCGGAGGATATCCGGAAATCCCTGCCGCAGTACCTCTGATGAAGACCCGGGTGCTAGAACCCCTTGATCCAGCGGAGCTTTACCACGCCTGCGATCCCGGCAAACTGGGGTTTGAAACCACCGCCGAACTTGCGCACCTGACCCATACCATCGGTCAGGAACGGGCGCTCGACTCCATCCGGTTCGGTGTGGGCATTCCGCACGAGGGATATAACCTCTATGTAATGGGGTCCACCGGCCTCGGACGCCACACCATGGTACATGAGGCCCTGGAGCAGCGTGCAAAAGACGCGCCCCGCCCCCCGGATTGGTGCTACATCTCCAACTACGACCATCCGCACAACCCGTTCGCCATCTCCCTACCCGCGGGCACCGCCAGGCGCCTGCGAAAACAGATGGAACAGCTGGTTGAAGACCTGTTAAGCGCCATCCCGGCCGCTTTTCAAAGTGACGAATACCGGCGCCGGGCAAAAGAGATCAATGATGAGTTCAAGTCCCGGGAAGAGAAGACCGCCATTCACCTCGGCGAGAAGGCTCAGGAGAAGGGTATCGCCCTGTTACACGGCCCGGCCGGCTATACTCTGGCACCGCAGAAAAAGGGCAGGATCCTTTCCCCCGAAGAGTTCCAGGAACTGTCGGAAGAAGAACAGGAGAGCTTGGGCCAGGTTTTGGAACAGATCAAGGACGAGCTGAAAAAGGCGATGGGGAGACTGCCTGAATGGCAACGCGAGATGCAGCGTCGCTTCAAGGAGCTGGATACCGAGATCGTGGAACTGACGGTCAACCAATTCATCGGCGAACTGGAAAAGGCATATAGCGAGTTCCCCCGGGTCCTGGAGTACCTCACCGACACCAAGAAAGACATCGTGGAAAACATGGCCCTGTTCCGTCAGGAAGAGAGCTATGGCAAACCGCACTCAGGTCAGGAGCCGGAATTCAACCGCTACCAGATCAATATCCTGGTGGACAACGCCGACACCCAGGGCGCGCCCATTGTTTTTGAGGACAATCCCACGTACCAGAATCTGATCGGCAGGGTTGAACATCTGGCCCGCATGGGGACTCTGCTTACCGATTTCACCCTCATCAAACAAGGGGCCATTCACCGCGCCAACGGCGGTTACCTGATACTGGATGCCGAGAAAGTCCTGACCAACCCCTTCGCCTGGACGGCCTTGAAAAGGGCGTTACGCTCCCAGGAGGCCCGAATCGAATCTCTGGAACGGCAACTGAGCCTGGTCAGCACCATCTCTCTCGAGCCGCAACCGATCCCGATCGACCTGAAGGTGATCCTTATCGGTAGCCGTCTGCTCTACTATCTCCTGAAGGAGTACGAACCGGAGTTCGGACTACTGTTCAAAGTTACCGCCGACTTTTCCGAGGATATGCCGCGGGAAGGAGATAACGAACACCTGTACGCCCAGTTAATCGCCACCCTGCAGCATCGGGAGGGGCTGCGGGAAATCACCTGCGACGGCGTGGCCCGTATTATCGAGGAGAGTGTCCGTCGGGCCTGGAACGGTGAAAAGATCTCCCTGCACATGGGCAATCTTCTGGACCTGTTACAGGAAGCCGACTACTGGGCGACCCAGGCCGACAGCAAGCTGGTTCAGAAACAGCATGTGCAGGACGCCGTCGACGCCCAGACACGGCGCGTGGATCAACTCCGGGAGGAACTGCGGGAACGGGTGATCGAGGGCACCGTAAAGATCGACACCGAGGGAGCGCAGCTCTCCCAGGTCAACGGCCTTTCAGTTATTCAACTCGGCGATTACGCCTTCGGCATGCCCACCCGTATCAGTGCCACCGCCCGTCTCGGCAGTGGCGAGGTGATTGATATCGAGCGGGAAATCGAACAGGGCGGACCGATTCATACCAAAGGGGTGATGATACTGTCCGCTTACCTCGGTGCACGTTATGCCAAACACCAACCCCTCTCCCTGTCCGCCAGTCTGGTATTCGAACAGAGTTACGGTTTAGTGGATGGAGACAGCGCCTCCGCCGCGGAGTTGTGCGCCCTGCTCTCCTCCATCGGCGACATACCGTTGAACCAGTCTCTTGCCATCACCGGCTCCATCAATCAGCACGGCGAGATTCAGGCTATAGGCGGTGTTTCTCAGAAGATCGAGGGGTTCTTCGATATCTGCAACAGTCGCGGGCTGACCGGAGAACAGGGCGTCATCATCCCCGAAAGCAACGTCAAGGACCTGATGCTGAAACAGGAGGTGGTGGATGCCGCCCGGGCCGGCAAGTTTGCCGTTTATGCGGTAAGTCATGCCGATCAGGCCATGGAGCTGCTCACCGGACTCCCCGCCGGTGTTCCCGATGCCGACGGCATCTATCCGGAGGGCTGCGTGAACAACCGGATCCAGTTGCGGCTGGCCGAATGGATTGCTCTGCGACAGCACTACGCCCAACCGCCGAAGGAGGATTGACCCCCCTCCAGGGCATAAGATTCATTAGTCGGAACCGATAACAGACCCGTCACTCCGGGTAACCGAGGAGGACCATCATGGCAAGATATATCTTATTGCTGCTGCTGATGTTGCTGGGAACTCAGGGCATGGCGGCCGAACCATTTACGGTGGTAACCCTGGGGGACAGTCTTACCGAGGGGGACGGGGATGACGGCGCCGGTGGCGGCTACCCGGCCCGGTTGCAGCAACGCCTTGCGACCACGCATCCGGGTTCAACGGTACAGAACCTGGGGCAATCCGGCTGGACCTCGGACGACCTGATAAATACCCAACTGGAACCGGCGGTGAAGGCGCTGCGTTCGGCACCCTCCGATTCCATCCCCGTGGCCCTTGTCTGGATCGGCAGCAACGATCTGTTCGGGCTCTACAACTGGGTCTGCGACCAGGACTATCACAACAATCTGGCCGCCTGCGAACAGGACGGAGAGCGAAACTTCCGCAACAATCTGCAGCGGATACTCGCCGCCCTCAAAGGGAGCGGCGCACAGGTCTACGTCGCCCTGCTGGATGATCAGTCAAAACGCCCGGTGATGGCCGATCCCGCCCTGCGCACCAGCAGTTTCGACCTGATCAGCGCGGAAGATGTGCCCCGGATGGCGGCGCAAACCGCCAAATACAATGAGATTATTCGCCAACTGGCGGAACAGCAGGGGGCGACTACCGTGGATTTTCTCCATACCACCCTGTTCGAAGAGCAGGGCACCCTGGCCGAGGACGGCAACCACCCTAACGGCGCCGGTTATGACGCCATCGCCGAACACTGGTATCAAAGCGTCACCCGGTAGAGCATAGGCAAACCCTGCCCGCCTTCGCGGCCGGATCAGGAAACAACCCTGTTTCAGACCGGACCGACGAAGGTGAAGCCGGCCGCCTCCACCGCCTGTCGCACCACCGTATCCTCCTCCGCCCCTTCCACGGTCACCAGACCGTTTTCCAGGTCCACCTGTACGGAAGCGGCGGGGGCCGCGGACCGGATGGCCCGTTCCACCGAACTGACACAACCGCCGCAGTTCATACCCTCCACCTTATAGGTCTTGTTCATACTTCACCTCAATATCAACTGCCACCGGAAAAGCAGGCGGCTTCAATAAACCTGACACTCCTCCGCAGGCGTTTACTTTCGGGATATAAGCCGTGAATAGCGCCAATAACCGCAAAGTATCGCAAATGGCTTATGCTGAACAGTCCAACATTTGGTGTAAATTCGCGGTGATTTGCGTTCATTTGCGGCTAATCCTAAATGGCTTTCCCAATTCCCGGTTGCTTCTGCTTTCAAAAACTCCGCGCCTTTGCGTCTCTGCGGTTCAAACATTAGAAGAGTGAAACCGACGCAGCAGCAGGGAATTACTGACCACGCTGACCGAAGACAGGGCCATGGCCGCCCCGGCGATAACCGGGCTCAGCAGTCCGGACGCCGCGAGGGGTATGGCGACCACATTGTAGATCAGCGCCCAGAACAGATTCTGCCGGATCTTGTTGTAGGTGGCGCCGGACAGGGCGAGGGTATCCAGTACCAATGACGGATCAGGACGCATCAGGGTAATCCCCGCCGTATGCATGGCCACGTCCGTACCGCTGCCCATGGCGATCCCCACGTCGGCGGCGGCCAGGGCCGGGGCATCGTTGACGCCGTCGCCTACCATGGCCACCCGTCGTCCCTCCTTTCTGAGGGACTCAACCTCCGCCGCCTTATCCTCCGGCAACACCTCCGCCACCACCCGTTCGATACCGGCGGCGGCGGCCAGGGATCCGGCGGCATGGCGATTGTCGCCGGTAAGCATCACCACCTGCGAACCCCGCCGCAGAAGTTCCCTGACCAATCCAGGTATACCCTCCCGCATGGGGTCGCTGACCGAGATCAGTCCCAGCAACCGTTCCCGCTCCCCCTTTTCGGCCACCCACAACAGAGTACGCCCCTCTTGTTCCAGGGATCGGGCCCGGGTAAGCAGCGGGCCCAGATCCACCCCCTGCTCCTGCATAAGGCGCCGGTTGCCGATAACCAGCGCCCGCTGCTCCACGCGGGCGGTTAACCCCCGTCCCGGAAGGCTGACAAATCCCGCAACGGCTGCCTGCCCCAGGCCCTCGGCCTCGGCCCGGGCCAGTACCGCCCTGGCCAGAGGATGCTCGCTCCCCTGTTGCGCAGATGCCGCCAGCCGCAGCAGTTCCCGCTCATCCCCGTCCACGGGGAACACGCCGTCCACCGTAGGCGTACCCCGGGTAAGGGTGCCGGTCTTGTCGAACAGAATGGTATCGCTTCGGTAGGCCTGCTCCAGGGCTTGAATGTCCTTGATCAGGATACCCCGCCTGGCCGCGACTCCGGTCCCGACCATAATGGCGGTGGGCGTAGCCAACCCCAAAGCGCAGGGGCAGGCGATCACCAACACCGATACCGCCGCCAGGAATGCGGTCTCACCGTCACCTCCGATAGACCACCACCCGAGAAAGGTGACAACGGCGATGGCCACCACCACCGGCACGAACACGGCGGAGATCCGATCCACCAACCGCTCAACCGGCGCCTTCGCGGCCTGGGCATCCTCCACCAGACGGACAATCCGCGCCAGCAGGGATTCGCCGCCCACCGCGGTGGTGCGAACCCGCAGCAGGCCTTCGCCGTTGATGGAGCCGCCGGTTACCGAATCGCCGGGCTCTTTCCCCAGCGGCAGGCTCTCGCCGGTGATCAGGGATTCATCCGCCTGACTGATCCCTTCCAGGATCACACCGTCCACCGGGATCCTTTCGCCGGGCCGGATCACCACCACTTCATGGTGCCGTACGCTCTCCGCCGGCACCTCGACGATCAGGCCGTCCCGTTCCACCCGCGCCGTCTCGGGCCGAAGATCCATCAGGGCGCGAATGGCAGAGGTGGCGCTGCGTTTGGCCCGCGCCTCCATGAATTTACCGAACAGCACCAGGGTGATCACCATGGCGGAGGCCTCAAAATAGAGCTGCCCCGCGCCACCGAATACCACCCAGGTGCTCAATCCCCAGGCGGCACTGGTACCCATGGCCACCAGTACGTCCATGTTCCCCGCCCCGCCCCGCAATGACTTGAAGGCGCCCGCGTAGAATCGCCTTCCGCTCCAGAACTGAACCGGCGTGGCCAGCAGCAGCTGGATCCACGGCGACAGTCCGGCATCCAGAAACCCCAACGGCATGAGCAGCATGGGAACGGCCAGGGGCAACGTCAGCGCGGCGGCCACCAGAAGTTCCATCAGATCACGCCGGTTGCGCCGCCGGATCCGCTCCTCCTCCATGGCCTGCTGCTCCGCGGCGGTCCTTGCCGGCACCGCCTCGAACCCCGCCTTGCGGACCTCCTCCATCAGTTGTTCCAGGGTTATGGTACCCGCGGGCACGGTCACCGTGGCCCGTTCCGTCATCAGGTTTACTACCGCCCGATTCACCCCCGGCAGCCGCGCCAACACCCGCTCCAGTCGGCTGGAACAGGCGGCACAGGTCATACCGCTTATCTGCAGCTCCAGGGTCTCCAGAGGCACGCTGTAACCGCTGCGGGCGATGGCCGCTTCCACATCAGTTACCCCGATCTGGTCGGGATCGATTTCCAAGCTGGCAATACCGGTAGCCAGGGAAACCGAGGCGCTCGCCACACCCTCCACCTTACCCAGCACCCGCTCCAGACGGGTGGAACAGGCGGCACAGGTCATTCCCTCCACCGGGAGCCTCAGCTTATAGGTATGATCTTTGGTACCTTCCACCGGTTTTTCCTGATTCGCGATCAAGCAATTAGACAACAGGTTACGTGACGATCATTCTGGCTTCTATCCGCACTAGTTTGTGCCGGGTATCCGGAAAATCAAATCTTTGTCCCCGTTATTACCCTGGAGAATACCCGCTTTTCCCCTTCCCGGGATGAAACAGGGGCGCAACCCGTCCCTCTTGGGTTACACTCGGGGCTTACGCGGAATTACGGCAAACCCGTTACGATACAGACGTATGAGATACCACGGCCCCTTCCCCGGCGATTCCGGCGGCGAAAAAACCGGCATCCTGCTGGTGAATCTCGGGACTCCGGATTCTCCCGAAACCGGGGACGTGCGCCGCTATCTCGCCCAGTTTCTCAGCGACCCGCGGGTGGTGGAGATGCCGCGCCTGTTATGGAAGGCCGTTCTGCACGGGATTATCCTTCGCTCCCGGCCGCGACGCTCCGCGGAGGCCTACCGTAAGGTCTGGACCGAGACAGGCTCGCCCCTGCTCAGCATCTCCCGCCGCCAGGCCGCAGCCCTGCAGGCGGAGCTGGACACCCGCGCAGCCGGCCTGTTCCACATTGAATTGGCCATGCGGTATGGAAACCCCTCCGTGGCTTCCGGTCTGGAACGACTGCGCCAAGCCGACGCCCGGCGCTTTATAATACTGCCGCTCTACCCGCAGTACTCGGCCACTACCACCGCCTCTTCATTCGACGCCGTTACGGAAACCCTGCGGCGATGGCGTTGGCTACCGGAGCTGCATCTAATTAACCACTACCACGACAATCCCGCCTATATCGAGGCATTGGCTGATTCGGTACGCCGCTTCTGGTCCCGACAGGGGGAGCCGGAACGGCTGCTGATCTCATTCCATGGGATTCCCAAAGAGTACGCGGACAAGGGCGACCCCTATCCGGAGCAGTGCCGCACCACCGCCCGCCTGCTGGCGGAGAAACTGGGTTTGGATGACAGCCGATGGGCGCTGTCGTTTCAGTCCCGGTTCGGCCGCCAGGAATGGGTCCAACCCTATACCGATGAGACCCTCCGACGCTGGGGAGAGGAAGGAGTCGCCGCGGTCCAGGTAATCTGCCCCGGCTTCGCCGCGGATTGCCTCGAAACCCTGGAGGAGATCGCGGTAGAGAACCGGGACTGCTTTCTGCATGCGGGCGGCGGTGAGTTCCACTACATCCCCGCGCTCAATGATGATTCAGCCCACATCAAGGCGCTGGCGGACCTGGTGCTTGGGGCGGTTAGAAGTTAGTAGTTGGTAGTTAGTAGTTGGTAGTTCGTAGTTGGTAGTTCGTAGTTGGGAAAAAACGGCGGGCACAGCCCGCCCTACTGATAACTGATAACTGATAACTGATAACTGATAACTACAAACTTCCAACTTCATACTCCAGCACTTCCCTCAGAAACCGTTCGCACCGCTCCGGGTCCGCGATGTCCGATTCGTCCGCCAGCGGCAGTTCCGGGTAGTACGCCTGCAGTATGTGAATAAAGATGCCGTCACCCGCCCATAGGGGCCGATGACCTTCAGGGTCATAGATAGGGACGCTACCCAGGGCGCAGCTCGGGGAACGGGCTTTACAGATGAATCCGGAAAGGGTGTTTAGACGCGGCACGAGCTGTCGCGCATAAGACTCAAGCCGCTGTGTCACATCCAGGCCGGGATCATCACGCCCCAGGGCCCGCGGACGTTCAGGATTACCCACCAGATTGACCGGCGGCCGGGGAATCCCCAGTCCCGCATCCGCTTCCGGGCAGACGGCCACCAGATCGAAGTAACACCCAAGGATGTCGCAGATGAAGGGGTCCCGCTTGTGGCCCCCGTCGTAGCGGACCGGCCGGCCGAGCAGGCAACTGCTGACGCCGATAAGGGGACGGCGAGGCACGGATACCCCGCTTCTACCCCTTACGCTCCAGCCCTCCACGACGCTGGGCGGCGACCCGCAGGCGCAGGGCGTTAAGCTTGATAAAGCCCTCCGCGTCCGCCTGATTGTAGGCACCGGCATCGTCTTCGAAGGTGACGATGGATTCATCAAACAGGCTGTTACTGTCGGACTTGCGACCCACGACTACCACATTGCCCTTGTAGAGCTTGAGACGCACCACGCCGTTGACCACCTGCTGGGTCTGGTCGATGGCCGCCTGCATCATCTCCCGTTCCGGGCTCCACCAGTAGCCGTTATAGACCAGCTCGGCATAGCGCGGCATCAGTTCGTCCTTCAAGTGGGCCGCTTCCCGGTCCAGGGTCAGGGACTCCATGGCGCGATGCCCCCTGAGCATGATGGTACCGCCTGGGGTTTCGTAACAGCCACGTGATTTCATACCCACGTAGCGGTTCTCCACGATATCGCTGCGACCTATGCCGTTCTCCCCACCCAGCCTGTTGAGGGTGGCCAGTACGGTGGCGGGACTCATACGTTCTCCGTCAATAGCCACGATATCGCCCTGTTCGTAGCTCAGTTCGATATAGGTCGGCTTATCCGGCGCCTCTTCCGGAGAGACGGTCCAGCGCCACATATCTTTTTCCGGCTCGGCCCAGGGATCCTCGAGGATGTCGCCCTCGTAGGAGATATGCAACAGGTTGGCATCCATGGAGTAGGGTGACTTTTTACCCTTCTTGGCGAAATCCACCGGTATGTCGTGCTCTTCCGCGTATTTCATCAGTTTTTCCCGGGAGAGCAAATCCCACTCGCGCCAGGGCGCAATGATGCGCACCCCGGGCTTCAGGGCATACGCACCCAGTTCGAAACGCACCTGGTCGTTACCCTTGCCGGTGGCGCCGTGGGATATGGCGTCGGCGCCGGTCTCGTTGGCTATCTCCACCAGGCGTTTGGCGATCAGAGGACGGGCGATGGAGGTGCCGAGCAGGTACTCCCCCTCGTAGATCGCGTTGGCCCGGAACATGGGAAAGACGTAATCCCGCACGAACTCCTCCCGCAGATCATCAATATAGATCTCCTTGACCCCCATGGCCTCGGCCTTGGCCCGAGCCGGTTCCAGTTCCTCACCCTGGCCGATATCGGCGGTAAAGGTGACCACTTCGCAGTGATACGTCTCCCGCAGCCACTTGAGGATAATGGAGGTATCCAGGCCGCCCGAATAGGCCAGCACCACCTTTTTAACACCGGACTCTGACATGAGTTAACTCCCGAAAAACAGCCCGCAGACAAGCGGACCCTTAGCGTAAAAACGGGGCATTATAGCGCAGATGGGGGGTGAAGTTGGTAGTTTGAAGTTAGTAGTTGGTAGCGGCCGGGGACAGCCGCAGAGCACCACTCCCTACTTCAAACTACCTGGTTTTCCTTCCCTGCCGCTGCCAGCGGTCGACGATTTCGTTCACGTTCAGATCATCCGGACCCTCGCGCCACTGGGTGTAGAAATCCACGTCGTTACTGTTGGGTGGCGGATTCGGCGCCCGCATCTGGAAACGGGTCAGAACGGGCGAGGCCTCACCAAGGGCGACCGCTTCACCCCGGGCAAGAGAGGAAAGGATATCCACCAGGTCCCCCTCGGAGTCCGGTACCAGATCGCGTATGTATTGCTGGTCATCCGGGTTGGTCACGCGAAAGCAGAGGAAACTGCCGCACTGAGAGAGCACCGTCTCTGACAGTTCATGGGGACGCTGACTCACCACCGCCAACCCAACACCATACTTTCTCCCTTCCTTGGCGATCCGCTCCATGGACTTGCGGGTACCCTCGTAGCCGGAACCGCCGGCGCGGGGAATATAGGCGTGCGCTTCTTCGCATACCAGCAGGATCGGAAACTGCCGTGAGTGAGGGTTCCAGTAGTTGAACTCGAATGCCAGTCGGCCGATCTGTGCCGACACGGTAGGACGCACATCGAACGGTACCGAGCTGAAATCGATAACGGTCACCTGATACTTGTGTTCCCTCAGGCCGACGAATTCGCGCAACAGATCCGCCAGCGTCTTGGAGGAGTTACGTCGTTTTGGTTTGAACAGAAAATTGTAACGCACGTCATTCAGACGGCTTTGCAGCTTGATCAGGAACTCGTCGAACTGCCCGAACAGAGGGCCTTTCACCTTACCGAAGTCGGTGGTCTGTTCGTTGGCCCGCTTAAAATGGTGGTAAAGCTCGGCCAGAGGAAAATAGATCGGGGAATCGATGGAGACCTTTTCCGGCTCAATGTCCTGGTTGGCCTTTTTGCGCAGGTTGTATACCACCTCACGTAGAAACGCCATCTGAATGGTGGCGTTTTCGTCGGAACGATCGATCAACAGATCCACCAGTTCACCGTAGGTAAGCAGCCAGTAGGGGATTTCCAGTTCCCGGGCATCGATGGACTGGACAATCTTCTTATCGAAGGCGGTACGCCTTTTCCCGTCGTTGTCCGTCCAGACATACTCCCCGTGCAGGTCGAGCACGATGATATGGGCCTTCGGCATGATGGACACCGCCTTCTGGATCAAGGAGGTCACACCCCAGGACTTACCGGACCCGGACTGCCCGAGAATGGCCAGGTGGCGGCCGAACATGACCGCCGGATCGAGGTAGACACGCATGGCCGGATAGGAGGGCATATGCCCCAGATCAAAACCCATGGCACGATAACGTTCGAACATCACACCGATATCGGAACTCCCCATCAGATGCACTTCGGCACCCGGGGTCGGATATCGACTTATACCACGGGAAAAATGCCCCTCCTTGGACAGCTCCCCCACCGGAATAAGGGAGATCACCCCTTTCCCGGAGCTCGCCTCTTCAGCGGCCTGCGCCACCAGCCCGATCACCTTAATGCCCTTCTGCTCTATTCGCAGATAGGTACCCACCTGGCCAACAAGCAGTTCTTCTTTACCCAGGGTGAGAAGAGGAAAACTGTCGGAATGGTCCACCGTCAATTCGGCCTTAAGCCCGTTTTCACGAACCTCTATGATCCGTCCGATAAGGGTGGTCGATGCTTGCGTCATATCATTTCCCTTCTGCGTTACTGACCTAATACGGCTCTCTCAAGGGGGCGGTTGCCGTTGGAACCAGCGAATTCATCATAGATTCTTTCGTTTTTAGCGGCAAAAACAGAGAAAGGTTAACCCATATCCGGGGAGGAAGTTGTGGGTCAGCACAAAAAACAGGAATCTCTCAGTTTCTCCTGCGCGGAGGCATAAGGTCAGTAACAGTACCCTCCGCCAGTTCCGCCGCCATACACAGCGTCTCGTTCAATGTAGGATGGGGATGTATACAAGCGCCGAGCCGCCCCGCAGTCAGGCCCGTTTCCAATGCCAGTACCGCTTCCCCGATCAGCTCTCCGGCGTTGTGTCCCACGATCCCTACTCCAAGAATACTTCTACTGTCCGGATCCAGAAGCAGCTTGGTCATACCTTCCTCATGACCGATACCTATGGCGCGACCACTGGCTGCCCAGGGAAAAGCGGCCTTTTCATACGCGATCCCCCGTTCCTTCGCCGCCGTCTCCGTCAGGCCCGCCCAGGCCACCTCCGGCTCGGTATAGGCCACTGACGGAATCACCCCTTCACCACTCTCGGTCTCCAGACCCGCGATGGTTTCCGCAGCTATCCTGGCCTCGTGGGACGCCTTGTGCGCCAGCATCGGTCCGCCCGTCACGTCGCCGACCGCGAAGATATGTGCAACATTCGTTCGTTGGCAGGCATCCACTTTAATGAATCCGTGCTGATCGACCTCCACTCCCGCCCGTTCGGCGTTAATCGATCCGCCGTTCGAGGTACGGCCCACCGCCACCAGCACCTTGTCGTATAGCGCTGACTCCGGCGCACCGTCACCCTCGAAAAAGACCTCCAAGCCCGTATCCCGCGCCTCGATTCCCGAGACCCTGGTGGAAAGCATAACGCGGTTGTAACGTTTTCCGATCAGCTTCTGCAAGGGACGCACGAGATCACGATCACAACCAGGTATCAAGGACGGCAACATCTCCACCACATCTATTCTGGAGCCCAGAACGCTGTAGACCGCGGCCATTTCCAATCCGATGATACCGCCGCCGATTATCAGAAATCGTTCCGGAACATCCTCAAGGGCCAGGGCCCCGGTGGAGTCGATAAGACGCGGATCATCATAGGGCAGTCCGGGGATACGGGTAGGCCGGGATCCGCAAGCGATAATTGCATGCTTGAACGAGATCGATGCCGGCGCATCGCCGCCGTCCACAAGGATCCTCCCGGAGCCCTCGAACCTTCCACAGCCCCGCACCACCTCGACCTTGCGCTGCTTCGCCAACATGGCAAGACCGGTGGTCAGTTTCTTCACCACCTGCTCCTTGCCGCCCCGGAGCTGCTCGAGATCTATCTCCGGAGGCGCAAATCGAATACCCATACGCGTCATCGCCTCCGCCTCGCGAATGGTTGCCACCGCATGCAGCAACGCCTTCGAGGGGATGCACCCGACATTGAGACAGACCCCACCCAGGGCGGCATGACGTTCAACGAGTACGGTTTTCAGACCCAGATCGGCCGCGCGAAAAGCGGCCGTATAACCACCGGGTCCCGCCCCGAGGACAACAACGTCAGCCTCCAGTTCCATCCCGCTTCCAGTCACCTCACCACTCATTTCGATACCTCGGATTCTATTCCCATGGGTACTGCCCAATGACATAGGATAATGAAACAGCAGGCGCAGGAATAGCTCTTCACTCCAATACAAGAAAAGCCCCTATCAAGGGGCTTTTCTGCAATGCTTGGAGGGTTATGCCGTATTTCCCGCTCTATTCCAGCTCCTCCCAGTCACCTTCCTCCCACTCCTCTTCCGGAGGATTGCCGTCATAGACCTCGTTGCGCCGTTTCTGTAGATAGGCGTCACGAACGAACTCATACTCGTCCAGGGCGGCCTCTTCCACCACACGACTCGCACCCAGCAGGTCCGCACGCTTGTCGATGCCGCGCAACGCTATCAACCCGTAACGCAAACGGGCCGGATCCACATAGGTTACCGGATCCGTATACCAATCAACCACCAGCCCGACAGTATCACGACCGTCACTTGGGCCGAGAACCGGAAGTACGATATAGGGACCGGGCCCCACACCCCAGGCACCCAGGGTCTGGCCGAAATCTTCGCCGTATTTGTCGAGATTCATATTGCTCGCTACATCGAAAAATCCGAGCACACCGACGGTGGAATTGACCAGCACCCGACCGGTATCAGAGGCGGCACGGGTCAATTTGAACTGCAGAAGATTATTGATGGCGGAACCCACATCATCGAGATTGCTGAAGAAATTGGTAATCCCCTTGTCCGCGGGTGCCGGCATAATCGCCCGATAACCCCTGGCCAGAGGTTTGATCAGCACCTTGTCCAGGGCATCGTTGAATTCATACATCGCCCGATTTATCGGTTCGATGGGATCCCGCGGATCACGGGTTTCACTGGAGGCACATCCCGCCAACACCAGCACGGTCGTGATCGAGAATACCTTAAATGTTACAAAAAAATTCTTATTCAACATTTTTTATTATCCTGTCCGCTATCCGTTTCGGTTCGTTGTCTATAGCCAGCATCCCATCTCCCAATAACCGCAATTTAGCACATTTGGGTAGTCAGCACACGGCAACTCTGTTCCCTCAATAGACAACCTCTACATGATAACCTGCACGTTTTAAAAGGTTTAAGATGCCCTTTTCCCCCGGCAGATGAAGCGCCCCTACTGCCACGAATACTCCGCCTTCACTCAGCATCGGGTGCAGACGCTCCACCATACGCAGGTTGCGGTCATCCACGAACCGCTCCTGGAACACCTTTGCGAGCTGCTGATCGCCACTCTCCTGATAGGTCTCATTGATCGCTACCAGAGCGGCGAGATCCCTCTTCAGGTAGGCATCCAGCATGCTCTCAAACATTGTCGGCAGCTGTTCCAGATTGTTTAGGGTATCCTCCAACATCATTATCTGATCCCCCTCCCGCATACCGTCGAATACCGCCAACTGTTCCTCGGCGCTCTCCAGCCCCACGACCTGTTTACCCGTGTTTTTCGCCGTCTGGAAGAGAACAAAATCCAGAAATTGCCCTGTTTTCGGAGGGGGAACAATGAGCAGGGTCACCACTGACCAGGGTTTGTAATGACGTAGAGCAACCTCCGGCAAACCGCGGCTCTCCGCAGCAGCCACCGTTCGCCCGTAGAGATCGTCGCCGAGAACCTGGCGCAGTTCCCGACCATCGGCATATACCATCCCGGCCGCCACCTTGAGCACGCTGGTTCCTTCCATGGTCATTTCCAGCACCACCTGCCGAGACTGATCAAAAGCGGTGCGAACGGGCTCCGGAAGCGTTACTACACGTTTATCTTCAAGATGTATGGTTCCAAAAAGATAACTGGGAGCGGCGTTTCCCTTCTCTATCCGAAACAGCAAACCTTTGCCAAAAGGTATCTCCGCGAACGCCTCCCCCTGCAGCAGAAACATGCAGAGACAAAGCACCCATCCCCACAACCGAAAACGACCATCCCTAACCCGCATTCTCATATCATCCAATCTCCTAAACTGGCCGCAAATGGACGCAATAACCGGCAAATAATCGCAAATTCTTTTATGCAATTCGCGAGATTTTGCGGTGATTTGTGTTTTTTGCGGCTTGGTAACCGATCGAAACCAGGGAGGGGGCCTTCTACCACCACATGAACTTCCGGCTATATTCCTTTTTGCCTTCCCCCCGAAATGTGGACTATATCAGCCGGGCTGCGTTCCACTCACAGGATTCGAAAAAAAACCTCCGGTGCCTTATGCTGTCGGCCCATGAATGAGATTACATACAATACCGCCATGGCGCGTCGTTTCCGTGGCTTTCTACCGGTGGTTGTGGACGTGGAGACAGGCGGCTTCGACGCCCGGAAAGACGCCCTGTTGGAGATAGCGGCCGTGATTATCCGTATCGACGAGAACGGTCTGCTGCTGCCGGCGGAGAGTCATTCCTGTCACGTGGAGCCCTTTCCCGGCGCAAATATGGACCCCAAGGCGCTCGCGTTTAACGGTATCGATCCCCATCATCCGTTCCGTATGGCGCTGCCGGAAAAAGAGGCCCTGAAAAAGATCTCCCAACCCATACGTCACGCCATGAAGGAGAGTGCCTGCAAGCGGGCCATATTGGTGGGTCATAACGCCTTTTTCGATCTCGGGTTTATCAATGCCGCAGTTGCAAGGACCGGCTATAAGCGCAACCCCTTCCATCCTTTCAGCACTTTCGACACCGTCACCCTGGCCGGACTCGCGTTCGGTCAGACCGTGCTCTCGCGGGGTGTTCAGGCCGCAAATCTTGAATGGGACAACGGCGAGGCACACTCCGCCGTCTACGACGCGGAAAAGACGGCCGAGCTGTTCTGCACCATCGTTAATCGCTGGCAACAGTACTGCCCCGACCTTCCCTGGACGGCGAACCTGGCGGAGTGAGACAAAGCCCGACAGGATTCCCCCCCATTTAACCATCGAGTAACAAACGCAAAGTTCGCAAAGGCGCAGAGACGCAGAGCTGTTAAAACCCATCTCACTATTTGCCCTGCACCGACACCGCAGCGGGATTATGCCATAGGCTCCACAAAAATCCGTTGGAGAAAACTTTGCGCCTTAGCGCCTTTGCGTTCTCTGCGCTAAATACGCGGTCTTTACAGACGTAGGACTCGGCTTTAGTCCACATTAAGCTGCAGCCACAGCTCCAGCAGCGCGAGGTGCCAGAGCTTGCTGCCCTGAAGCCGGGTAAGGTGCATCTCCGGCGCGGAGAGCAGCAGCTCGACATAGGCGCGGTCAAACAGGCCCCGATCCCGGCATGCCTGTGAATACAGGATATCGCGCATGAAGTGAAAAAATTCACCCCGCACGTATTTCAGAGCCGGCATGGGAAAATAGCCCTTGGGACGATTGATGACGGCATCCGGAAGCAATCCGCGGGCCAATGCCTTAAGAGGATACTTGCCCCCTTCCCGCAACTTGAACTCCGGCGGACAGCGCGCCGCCAGTTCCACCAGACCGTGATCAAGAAAGGGAACCCGGGCCTCCAGACCCCAGGCCATGGTCATATTGTCCACCCGCTTGACCGGATCATCCACAATCAGGGTGGTGACATCCATATGCAGAACGGCGTCCATGAAGGTCTCGGCATCCGGCTCCGCCAGAAGTTCGCTGACCCTTGCGGAGGTATGGTCCTCTCCGCGGTACGCGGGGGTCACCAGGCGCAGAAACTCTTCATGGTCGCGGTCAAAGTAGTGTTTGGCGAAACGTTCCAGCGGCGTCCCCCGTGACTCCGCCAGCATGCGCGGATACCAGAAATAGCCCGCGAACACCTCGTCCGCCCCCTGCCCGGATTGCACCACCTTGATCTCCTTGGAGACCTGTTCCGCGAGCAGATAGAAGGCCACGGCATCCTGTCCGAACATCGGCTCCGCCATGTTTTCCACTGCCTCCGGCAACCGCCGCAGAACCTCGTCGTTGGGAATGCGAAATTTTCTATGGCGGGTGGCGTAGCGGGCCGCCACCTGATCCGAATACTGGAACTCGTCCCCCTGCTCCTCCGGCTGACTCTCGAATCCAACGGAGAAGGTGCGCAGATCGGCGACCCCGGACTCAGCCAACAGGGCCACCAGCAGGCTGGAATCGAGCCCTCCGGAGAGCAGGACCCCCACCGGAACATCGGCGATCTCGTTACGCCTGCGCACGGCTGCCCGCAGCTCTTCATGGATGGCGTCCAGCCATTCGTTCTCGCTCAGCGGTTTCTCGGGACGGGTGGCAGGAAAACTCCAGTAGTGCCGTTCCCGTATATCGCCTCCGGAATCCACCGTCATCCAGTGCCCGGGCGCCAGCTTGCGCACTCCCCGCAGGATGGTTCGGGGGGCCGGGATTACCGCATGCAGGGTAAACAGGTGGTGAAGTGCGACTGGATCTATGCCGGTGTCCACACCTCCGGCCGCCAGCAGCGCCTGACTGGAGGAGGCGAAACGGAAACGCTCCCGGTCGATCGTATAGTAGAGAGGTTTGATCCCCAGGCGATCCCGCGCCAGGAACAACCGTTTACCGGTCTCGTCCCATATGGCGAAGGCGAACATGCCGTGCAGACGTTCCACGCAGGACTCACCCCAGGCGTGCCACGCTTTAAGAATGACCTCGCTGTCACCGTCGGAAAAGAAATGATAGCCCCGGGACTGCAGTTCCTTGCGCAACTCCCGGTAGTTATAGATTGTTCCGTTAAAGACCAGGGCCAGACCCAGTTCCTGGTCGACCATGGGCTGATTGGCGTGCTCGCTAAGGTCGATAATCGCCAGGCGCCGGTGGCCGAAAGCAAGGGGGCCGTCACTGAAACTGCCGCCGTGGTCCGGTCCCCGCCGCTCCAGTTTTTTCACCATGCGGGAGACCGCGGCCAGATCGGAGGCCGTATCATTCAACGTCAATTCACCGCAGATTCCGCACATAGTATTTTCCGTCTACCCGGATAACCTCAGGAGCCTCCGTCGCCGGATGAACTCCCGGCTCTATTCCTCTTTTCCCCATCCGCCGCCACCCGCGGTCTCGATGAGCAGTCTATCGCCCGGTCCCACTTGGCAGTCGAGTTTGGGAGGAAGCGGCTTACCGTTCAGAAGATTGATGCCCGCCTGGCCCGGGGTGCCCCCTGCCAGCCCCCAGGGTTGATGATGACGGCGTTCCGTCAACAGGGAGAGCCGGGTTGGGGAGAGAAACTCAAATTCCCGGATCAGACCGTCCCCGCCGCAATGCGCCCCCTCCCCGCCGGACCCGCGCCGCAGAGAGTAACGCCTCACCCGCAGGGGAAAACGGCTTTCCAACACCTCAATAGGCGTATTACGGGTATTGGTCATATGGGTCTGCACGCCGCTGTGTCCGCCGCCCCGGGGCCCGGCCCCCATGCCGCCCCCAACGGTCTCGTAATAGTCCCACGCCCCGCTTTCACCGTCGCTGCCCATGGCCAGATTGTTCATGCTTCCATGGCTGGCCGCCGGGATACCCTCCGGCAGTGCCCGGGCCAGCGCGCCCATGACCGTGTCCACGATACGGGTGCTGGTCTCCACGTTACCGGCGGCAACCGCAGCCGGGCGGCGCGCATTGAGGAGACTGCCTTCCGGAGCGTGCACGGCGATCCGCCGGAAGGTTCCGGCACAGGCCGGGGTGTAATCCGGCATGAGACAGCGAAATACGTAGTATACGGCGGCCGCGGCGACGGACAGGGGACAGTTTATATTGCCCGGAACCTGGTCCGCCGTACCGGAAAAATCCACCCTGACCCGGCCACCCGACACCGTGATACCGGCGCGGATCGGGATATTGCGATTCCCTGTTCCATCGTCATCCATCACATCCTCGAAATGGTATACACCGTCGGGAACGGACTTCAGAGCCTCCATCGCCAATTGTTCACCGTATCCGTTCAGGGCACGGAGCGCCGATCGAAAACCCTCCCGACCCTGAAGGCTCACCAGACTTCCCATCCGCACCAATCCGATGCGATTGGCGCTGATCTGCGCGGCTATATCCCCGTGGGACTCCTCCCGGTTACGGGCACTTCCCACGATCCGCTGCAGCAGGGCGGCATCGGTGCGTCCCTCCTGCAGCAGATAGGAGGGTTCTATAACCAGCCCCTCTTCTTCCAGGCGGGTTGAGATAGGCATGGAGCCCGGGCTGCAGGCACCGATATCCGCGTGATGCGCACGATTGGCGACGAAACCGGCCAACCGGTTTGCCGCAAAAACCGGGGCGATCAGGGTGACATCAGGCAGATGGGTTCCTCCGAGATAGGGGTCGTTGAGAATGACCATATCCCCGCGACGCCAGGTCATCCCGGAAACGATGTCCCGCATGGCATAGGCCATGCTCCCCAGATGCACGGGGATATGGGCGGCCTGGGCGCACAGCTCCCCATCGGCGTCAAAAACCGCGCAGGAATAGTCAAGACGATCGCGAATATTGGGAGAAAAGGCGGCATTGCGCAGCACCGCACCCATTTCGTCACAAACCGCCTCCAGCCGGCTGGAAAAGATACTCAATTCAACAGCATTCACCCTGCACCTCTGATACCGTCTGTCGCACCCGATTGTGGCACAAAAACGGATTGATCTTGTAATTCCGGAACCCGACCCCTAGATTAATCACAACCTATTTCAAGTACGCTTAACGGAGGAGCAACCCATGGCACATGAACTACCCCCCCTGCCGTACCAACAGGACGCACTGGAACCCACCATCTCCCGGGAAACCATCGAATACCATTACGGGAAACACCATCAGACCTATGTCACGAATCTGAACAACCTCATAGCGGGAACGGAATTCGAGAACGCTACGCTGGAGGAGACCGTGAAGAAATCCTCCGGCGGTATATTCAATAACGCAGCCCAGGTCTGGAACCACAGTTTCTACTGGAATTGCCTCTCCCCCCAGGGAGGCGGTGAGCCGGACGGCCCGCTTGCCGAGGCCATCGATGCGGCTTTCGGTTCATTCGAAGAATTCAAGAAACAGTTTGCCAACTCGGCGGCGACCAATTTCGGCTCCGGCTGGACCTGGCTGGTGAAGAACGGCGAGGACAGACTGACGATCGTCAACACCTCCAACGCCGCCAACCCCATGACCGAAGGACTGACGCCGCTGCTTACGGTGGACGTGTGGGAACACGCCTATTACATCGACTACCGGAATGCCCGACCCAAATATCTGGAAGGGATATGGAACATCGTGAACTGGGGATTCGTAGCAGATAACTTCAGCGGATAATCCCGACGGGAACTTCTCGGGGCGCACCGGCAGCCGGCCGCCACGCCCCGAGGGGTATCTATTTGGTGTTCAGCATCCTATCGACCATCTGCTCGCTTTCGTACCAGTCCTCCTGTTCATAACCCGGTTCGAAGTTGCGATGCTCCGCCCGATAGTAGGCCATGGTGGCGATCATCTCGTAACGCTGACGGGGGGTGATTTTCGGTTTCTTCGCTGCCGCCTTTTTCTTCACGGTGGTCTTTTTTGCCACCACCTTTTTCGCTGGTTTCTTTTTTACCACCGTCTTCCTTGCCGACTTCGGCTTCCCCTTGCTACCAGCTGATTCCTTGGATGTCATGGTCTTCTCCTTAGTGAATTTTCCCTGCAGTAATAAACGATAGACTTGATTGTAGGAGAAATCCGCGAAAAGAGAACAACAAATCTCGGAACTCGCCAGGCATCAAGGCAACTCGGGAAACCCCTTTCCGGGGTTCAGAATATTATTTGGATCGAACTGCTTTTTGATATCCATCATCAAGCGCAGGGTTACCGGGTCGATCTCCCGCGCGACGAAATCCCGTTTCTCCAGACCGATACCATGTTCCCCGGAGAGGGTACCGCCAAGACCCAGCACCAGATCGAAGGTTGCATCCAGACACTCCTGGGCCCGCGCCATCTCCTCCGAATCATCCGGATCGGCAAGCAGGTTGACATGGATATTTCCGTTGCCCGCATGTCCGAAATTGACGATGCGTATCCCCTTGTCGGCGGAGAGCCTTTCCAGCCCGCCGATCAGTTCGGGAATACGCGAAACCGGGACTACCACGTCCTCGTTTATCTTTTTCGGCGCAATGTTGCGTAAGGCCGGCGAGAGCGCCTTGCGTGTCTCCCAGAGACGCGCAATCTCCTGTTCCGTGGTCGCGGCATGAATCTCCAACAGACCGTCATTGCGCGCGGCAATCTCCACCGCGGCAACCGATTCCGCCAGGCAGTGCACCGGCCCGTCAACCTCGATCATCAATAACGCACCCACCTTCGGATCCAGCTCCAGGCCGGAAAAATCACGCACCATGTGGAGGGCCGCACCGTCCATGAATTCCAGGACGCACGGAGTCACGGGTTGGGCCATGATTGAGGAAACCGCTGAAGCCGCGGCATGTATGTCACGATAAGTGGCGCGCAGGGTCTGCTTCGCTTCCGCCAGCGGCGTCAGCCTGAGAACCGCCTCGGTTATCACCGCGAGGGTCCCTTCGGAACCGATCAGGAGTCGCGTCAAGTCATACCCCACCACTCCCTTGCTGGTGGCCACCCCGGTTCTTATCTCTTCGCCCGCGCCGGTGACCCCCCGCAATCCGAGGGTGTTTTCCCGGGGGGTGCCATACTTGACGGCGCGCGGCCCCGCCGAATTGTAGGCAAGATTTCCGCCGATAGTGCAGACCGCCGCGCTGGTGGGATCGGGTGGCCAGAAAAACCCGTGTCTCTCCAGCGCCTGCTGCAGTTCAAGATTGGTGACCCCCGGCTCAACCCGGGCCATGCGATTGGCCGGATCGATATCCAGGATACGGTTCATCCGTTCCAGGGAAAGCACGATTCCGCCGCGATCGGGCACGGTGGCCCCGGTAGTGCCGGTCCCGCGCCCCCTGACGACGAGATTTATACCCTCGTTATTACAGACCCGGACCACATCCCGGACCTGCTCCTGCTCGGTGGCGAACACAACCGCCTGCGGCATCGCCTGCCGGCGGCTGTTATCGTACCCATAGGGCAGACAGTCGGCCGGGTCCGTACGAACCGCCTCACTGCCGACGACCGCGGCCAGTTCCGCGACTATCCGTGCCGGCAGCTCAACCGTTTCCGTCGACGTACTCAAAGACCTTCACAACCTTTTGCACGCCGCTGACATGACGAACCTTCTCCACCACCGTATCCGCTTCCTGCTGTGTCACCAACCCCATCAGGTAAACAACACTTCTCTCGGTAACCACCTTGATCCGCGTGGGATCGAATTCGGGAAGTTTGATATTGAACAGTTCCACCTTCACCTTGGCGGTCAGATAACTATCGCCGCTCCTTTCCGTTAACGACGTGGGCTGCCTGATCTCGATCTCATCCACCACCCTCCGTACGCCCTGGATCTTTCTGACCATATCGACATAGCGATCACGAAGATCCGCGGAAGCGGCCTGTCCGGTAAGCAGTACCACCATGTTGTAGCTGGTTGCACTGACATTCGTACCGTCCCTGAGCTCCTTGTACTGAAGCCTTCTGTGCAACGCTTTGATCTCGATATTCTGATCTTCAACCGTGGATCCGGCGGTGCGCCGGTCGTGGGCCACCGAAGCTCCTACCGCGGCCCCCCCTCCCACCACGGCGGGCGTACAGCCCTGCAGGGCAGTCAGGGTAAGTGCAAGCGCGGTCAGACCGAGAGCAATTTTGAATTTCATAGCGTATCTCCGTTAACAGTTCGAATTTCCGGACCGGTGTAGGTTTAGGCAGTATGACCCCCGACAACGGGATTATGTTCCGGGCCGGAACGCATCTTTAATCCATTCTATCTTTCCGCCGTCTCCGGCGGAAAGTGCGACTACGTCAAACCGGCACGGAAGATCGGCCGCTCCTGTTTCCCGCAGGAGATACCGGGCGGCCGCGGAAATGATGCGCTCCCGCTTCACCGGTGTGACCGTCTCCGCGGCGCTTCCAAACCGGTCGTCTCTACGGTAACGGACTTCAATGAACACCAAACACGCCCTGTCGCGCATAATAAGATCCAACTCCCCGGATCGACAGCGGTAATTGCGGGTAATGAGCTTCAATCCTTCCCGTTCCAGGAAAGTGAGCGCCGCCGTTTCCGCTTTATCGCCGATATCCCTTGCCGACTTCCTTGTCACGGGGTTTACGTTCCCTCCTGATAGATCGCAGATTGCCCGGGTGCGACACCCTCTCAGCGTAGAAACGAGGGCGCCGAAAAAGAGCCGCCACGGCGCTCCTCCATGCGCGGCGCATAACCGATCACCTTCGGTTTACCTCTTTTCATCTCGGCCCAGATTAACTGACGATGGACACGCTTGGAGCCATCCAGATAGAGAATGCCGGTCTTCCCGTCCAGGGTCTCACCACTGTCCATTTCCAGACGCGAGAGATGAGGCAGGATATCGTAGGCATCGATACCCATAGCAAACAGACGACCGTAGGCGGTCAGTTTCTTGGGTAATTTGTTATCCCCCGATTGATTCCCTTGCCCTTCAACCAGCAACCAGGGAATATCCGGGAATCTCACCCCGTTGAGGTCGATATCCCTTGGCGGATCAGGTACACCGCTATAGGCGTGGGAGGTTGAGTACACCGGAAGATCAGACGCGTGGTGAAACTGCAATTGCGGACGAATCTGGCGCGCCAGCTGTGATTTCGCCGCAAGAAAGATAAATCCGGCATCCTGACGGCGACGCGGTTCGAACTCCAGCTCAACACCGAGCAATCGCCGCAGCGCACGGTATCGATCTTTACTGTCCTTTACATTCAATACCGCCTGAATGGGTTCGGAGAAGTCGTGCTCGGCAGGTTTATAGGTATGCGCCTCCAGGAGTCTGCCCCCCAACTGCTCCCAGCGACCGAGAAAGGCGTTGTATACCCGGGTTCCCCATTCATCCTCCGGGTACAGCGCCAACGCGGTTGTATGGCCGTCCATCCAGGCCCGCTCCGCCACCTGGCGCGCCTCATCCTCTGGAGAAAGAGCGAACTGGAAGAGATTTCGCGGCTGGGAAAATCCCGTCGGAATCTGGTTCAACGCCAATACCGGGGTATCGAGATAACCGGCCTGAGCCAGCCGCGCTACGGCGTCCTTGCTGAGCGGGCCGATCACCATATCGGCACCGGACTCCACCGCCCGCCGGTAGGTGGACCAGATTTCATTGCTGTTGGAACTGTCATAAAAGCGCAATTCCGGCCTGTTCCCTCCCTTCTTTTTGTAGTAAGCGGCCATCATTCCACGGCGCAACGCCTCCCCCGCGTTTGCGTATGGACCGCTCTGGGGCAGTAGAACCGCCACATGAGAAGGGGCACGATAAAGGGTGGATATACGTTGGAAATAGCCTTCCAACAGCTCCGGTAACGCCGGATGGCTGGAAAACCGCTCGCGCCAGGTCTCCAGACGTTGCTGGCCGAGGTGTGGATCGCTTGGGTAGACCTTGATTATGCGCGCCAGCTCCATCCAGCCGCCGAATACCCCCGGCGGGCTGGGTCGCATAATCTGCAAGGCGCTGTCGTTATAGGTCGATAGGGTACGTACTATCTCCTTCTGGACCTCTATCCGTTGTTGCGGGTCGGTCAGCAGAAGATCCAGTTCCGTCTGCGCCCGGGCGCTTTCAAACATATTTCCGGCAAGCTTGAAGGCATCGGAACGGGTACGATAAAAACGTATGAGGATATCCGACGAGGCCTCCGCGGTGGGGCGCCGCTCCAGAAACTGCAGCGCCTCGTCCGGGTGATTGCGCTTTATCGCCACCTCGGCAAAGATCACTCTCTTGCGTAAATCGAGCTCCGGGAACCCGCCGATCCCGATGACCGACTGCAGGCGGTAAGCGGACTCGGCATCTCCCACAACCAGGTAATCCTCCATCGCCCGCAACAGGGCCTGTTGCCGCATGGGAGGTTCGGACTCCGCGGCCAGCCGCTCAAACAAGGTCGCCGCGGCCAGATAGTCACCGGATTGTTCCAGCGCGATGGCGGGCGCGAAACGCGGATTATTACTTAAACTCGGTGGCGGCGGGGAACGCTCGATCTTCCAGGTAGGGGCCGGAACACAGCCCGAAAGGATCAAAAGCGTCAGGAGAAAAATCAGTGAAAAGCGGTGATGTATCTGCATGGGTTCATTGAGGCGGACTCGATGGACAATAGTCCTGTCGCCTTGAAGCGTTTTCCAATAGTCTTAGGGTCTGTTAACACTAGCCTGAATCGGGCAAGTATCATTTTCGGGATAAATCGTGTCAATTGCAAAAGGCGTACTCTATATAGTGGCCACCCCCATCGGCAATCTCGGGGACATGTCCCCCAGGGCTGTCGAGATATTGAAGGGTGCCGATCTGATCGCTGCAGAAGATACCCGGCACAGCCGGCCCCTGTTGCGCCATTTCGGCATCGCCACACCCCTGTTTTCCCTGCATGAGCACAATGAGCATGAGGCGAAAAACCGGATAGTGAAGCGCCTGCAGCAGGGGGACACCGTGGCGCTGATATCGGATGCCGGAACCCCCCTGATCAGCGATCCGGGGTATCCTCTGGTGCGCGAGTGCCACCGGCTCGGGCTGGCCGTATCCCCGGTGCCGGGCCCCAACGCCGCCGTAAGCGCCCTCTCCGTATCCGGACTGCCCACTGACCGCTTTCTGTTCGAGGGATTCCCGGAACGGACCCGTAAGGCCCGTAAGGAGCGGCTTGAGGCGCTGCGGGACGACCAACGCACCCTGGTCTTTTACGAATCCGGACATCGCATCAGGGAGAGCCTGCGGGACATGGAGGAGGTCTTCGGCCCGCAACGCCCCGCCGTCCTGGCCCGGGAATTAACCAAACTGTACGAAACCGTGCTTTCCGGGACCCTCGATGAACTGGGCCGGATCCTCGACCAGGATCCCGATCAGCACAAAGGGGAATTCGTGCTGCTGGTGGGAGGCGCGGAAGGGAGGCCCGAGGGCGAACTCTCCCCCGAAGCGGAGCGCATTCTTCGAATTCTTTTGCATGATCTGCCGGTGAAACAGGCCGCCGCCCTGGCGGCCAGGATCTCCGGGGAGAAAAAAAACCTGCTTTATCAATTCGCTATTTCCCTAAAACAGCAGGGATAGATTAGGGTGCGACGGCCCGCAGACGGGGCGGTAGAGAGGGAAAAGCGTTATCTCTCCCTGGCCGGGGGGAGGAAATTTCTGCTCCCCGCCGACCGGGAGACGACACGAAGGTATTGCGCTGAAACCCGTCTCAAGATATACAACCATTGTGAAAATCAATAACTAAGGAGCTTCTGATTAACTCCGTGAGGGGACTGATCAGAAAAGCCCGGGGGAGAAACTCAACCGATCTCGGTTTTTTGGGGAGCTGAAATTAAGTGAATAGACTGTTTTTTCTTATGTTATCGGTTTTCGCATTGACCCCCGGCGCAGTACTGGCCGCGGGGGAAGGGGCTCATCCCGCGCTGACCGACCACTGGGTTGGAATCACCGCCCTTATCATCTTCGCCCTGGCGTATGCCCTGGTTATGGCGGAGGAATTCACCCACCTGCGCAAATCCAAGCCGGTGATCCTGGCAGCGGGTATCATCTGGGCCCTGATCGCCTGGACCATTTCCGGCATGGAGGGATTCGCGGCAGATGCGGCGGAAGAGGCGGTAAAACACAACCTGCTGGAATACGCCGAGCTGATGCTGTTCCTGCTGGTGGCCATGACCTATATCAACGCCATGGATGAACGCAACGTGTTCGAGAACCTGCGCTCCTGGCTGGTTAAGATGGGCTTCGGCTTCCGCAAACTGTTCTGGATCACCGGTGTACTCTCCTTTTTCATCTCTCCGGTGGCCGACAATCTGACTACCGCCCTGCTCATGTGCGCGGTGGTCCTGGCGGTAGGGGGCAACAACACCAAGTTCGTGCTGCTGGCCTGCATCAATATCGTGGTCGCCGCCAACGCCGGTGGGGCCTTCAGTCCCTTCGGAGATATCACCACCCTCATGGTGTGGCAGAAAAGCGTGATGACCCCCCAGGGCCCGGTAGACTTCTGGAGCTTTTTCTCTCTCTTTCTCCCCGCTCTGGTCAATTGGCTGGTGCCCGCGGCAATCATGCACTTCGCCGTTCCGAATGAGCAACCTTCCGGGGACGGCGAGGCGGTAAACATGAAACGTGGCGCCCGGCGGATCATCGCCCTGTTTCTGCTCACCATCACCACGGCGGTCAGCTTTCACCACTTTCTGCACATGCCGCCGGTGATCGGTATGCTGACAGGCCTGGCCTATCTGCAATTTTTCGGTTATTTCCTCAAGAAGACCTATCGGCGGGAGCATCCCCAGCTCTCTTCAGCCGATAAACTGGAGTTAGATCACGACGGACAAATGGGCACACCCCTCTCCTTCGATGTATTCCACCGTCTGGCCCGGGCGGAGTGGGATACGCTGCTGTTTTTCTATGGCGTCGTACTCTGTGTAGGCGGTCTCGGTTTCATCGGTTATCTCGCCATGGCTTCCGAGGTGATGTACGTGGATTGGGGTGCCACCAACGCCAATGTGGTTGTGGGGGTTCTCTCCGCTATCGTGGACAACATTCCGGTCATGTTCGCCGTACTTACCATGATGCCGGACATGTCCATGGGCCAGTGGTTGCTGGTGACCCTCACGGCCGGTGTCGGCGGCTCCCTGCTCTCCATCGGCTCGGCCGCGGGAGTGGCCCTGATGGGGCAGGCGCGGGGCAAATACACCTTCTTCGGCCATCTTAAATGGACCCCGGTGATCGCGTTGGGATACGTGGCATCGATCGTCGTCCACATGTGGATAAACGCCGGGCTTATGTAGCCGCTAGGCGCAAGGGCGTCTCCGAACCTCTTCGGTTCGGCCGCGCCTCGCACCAATATCCTTAATGGGCTGGCGATCGATGGTTAAACAGACTAAAACCCTTTTAACTTTCACCGCCCTGGCCGTTCTGCCGGCCGGAGTGTCGGCCAGCCTTTTAACCGGGAGCAGCCACGACTTCACCAACCACTGGATCGGGCAATTCAGCCTGGCGGTCTTTTTCTGCGCCCTGCTGGTCGCCATTCTGGAGGAGTTCACTCACCTGCGTAAGTCCAAGCCGGTGATCCTTTCCGCCGGCATAATCTGGGGGCTCATCGGCTGGTCCAGTCAGGTATTGCCGGAAATCCAGAACGCGGAACAGGCGGTGCGCCAAAATCTCCTGCAATACGTGGAACTGATGCTGGTGATGCTGGTGGTGATGACCTATATCAACGCCATGAGTGAGCGCCAGGTATTCAACACCCTGCGCCGGTGGATAATGACCAAGGGATACAGTTACCGCAAACTGTATTGGATCTCGGGACTGGCCAGCTTTTTTCTCGCTCCGTTGTTGGGCAACCTCGCGGTGGCCCTGCTGGCGGGAGCGACGATAATGGCCATCGCAGGCAAGAACAGCCGCTTTCTCGCCCTGGGCTGCACCAACATCGTTCTGGCATGCAATGCCGGCGGCACCTTCAGCCCGTTCGGTGATATCACCACCCTCATGGTATGGCAGGCGCCGATTCATCCTACTGACCAAATGCTGGATTTCTGGTCGTTCTTTCAACTTTTCCCTTCCGCCCTGGTCGCCTATCTGATACCTGCCGTGGGGATGCATTTCGCGGTTCCGGCGCGCGCACCGAAAACCGACTCCTGCAGAGCAACACCACGGCGGGGCGCCAAACGGGTCATCCTGCTGTTTTTCGCCACCATCCTCTCAGCGATCATGTTTCGGGGACTGTTCGAGCTACCTGCGGTAGTGGGCATGCTGACCGGCCTGGCTTATCTGCAGTTCTTCGGTTATTACCTGAAAAAGACCCACGGCAAATCGGAACCGGTCACCATCGACGAAGAACAGATGGGCGGAATCGTACCGCTGGAGGGGAAAAATCCCTTTGACATTTTTGCCCGTATCGCCCGATCGGAATGGGATACGTTGTTTTTCATTTACGGCGTAGCCCTGTCCGTAGGCGGTCTCGCCTATCTCGGTTATCTCGCTCTCGCTTCCGACGTATTTTATGGCCAATGGGGTGCCACCTACGCCAACATCATTCTGGGGCTTCTGTCCGGAGGCCTTGAAAACGTCCCTATCATGTACGGAGTACTCGGCATGGCACCGGAGATGTCCCATGCCCAGTGGCTCCTGGCAACCTTCTGTACCGGCGTCGGCGGCTCCCTGCTCTCCATCGGCTCCGTCGCCGGGATAGCCCTGATGGGGGAAGCAAGAAACCATTACACATTCTTCTATCACCTGCGCTGGACCCCTCTGGTGCTGATCGGATATGCCTGCGGCATCGGGGTTCATCTGCTGCTGCACCAGAGCGCCCTCTAGCGCAGGGCTTCAGTATTTTCCACTCACTCGCCGATAATCGTTTACTCCAAAGTCTCGGCAATTGTTGCTAGAATGCTCCGTTTTTTCCGGCCTGGAGCTTTCGTACCCGGTGAACATCGTCAACGGTCTGCATTTCAAGAATATCCGTGGGGATATCTACGGCGGTATCACGGCCGCCGTGGTGGCGCTGCCCCTGGCCCTGGCGATGGGGGTATCTTCCGGAGCCGGCCCCATCGCCGGCATGTACGGCGCCATACTGGTGGGTTTATTCGCCGCCATTTTCGGCGGCACGCCGGCTCAGGTCTCGGGTCCCACCGGCCCCATGACGGTGGTGATGGCGGCCGTAATCACCCAGTACACCGCCCTGTTTCCGCAGGACCCGGTCCACGGTTTCGCCATTGCCTTTACCGTAGTGATCATGGGGGGGCTGTTTCAGATCCTGTTCGGGTTTCTGAAAATCGGCAAATTTATCGAGCTGGTACCTCACCCGGTGGTGTCCGGATTCATGAGCGGCATCGGAGTAATCATTATCCTGCTGCAACTGCCCCCGTTGCTGGGGTTCGCCGCCCAGCCAGGCCCTATGGCCTCCGCCCAGGCCCTGCCGGAGGCGTACCATAATCTGGTGGGCGACGCCCTTATCCTCGGTGCCATCGCACTGGCCATAGTCTATCTTCTGCCGGCGAGGCTGAATCGGTTGATCCCTTCGCCCCTGGTGGCCCTGATCGTAGGCACCCTGACCTACGTGCTGTTCCTCAGTGGAGGCGACGCCTCGGTCCTGGGGGAGATCCCCACCGGCCTGCCGGATTTCCAGATCCCCACCTTTGAACTGGCCTTGCTGCCGAAGATGATTAAGTCGGCCCTGACCCTGGCCGCCCTAGGCTCCATCGACTCCCTGCTCACCTCCCTGGTGGCGGACAACGTAACCCGGACCTATCACAATTCGGACCGGGAGTTGATCGGCCAGGGTATCGGGAATACCGTTGCGGGATTTTTCGGCGGGCTGCCCGGAGCCGGAGCCACCATGCGCACGGTGGTCAATATCAAGGCCGGCGGTAAGACCCCGATCTCCGGTGCCCTCCACGCCCTGATCCTGCTTGCCATCGCCCTGGGAGCCGGAGCACTGGCCCAGAACATCCCCCATGCCGTGCTGGCCGGCATTCTCATCAAGGTGGGTACCGACATCATCGACTGGGATTACCTGAAGCGGCTCCGCAGCGCACCCACGGCAGGCATAACCACCATGGCCGTGGTGTTCTCCATCACTGTTTTCGTAGATCTGATCGTGGCGGTAGCGGTTGGCATGACCATGGCCGGCATGATCTCCATGAAACGCACCGTGGACCTGCAGCTGAAAAGCATCAGCGCCATCCGCGAGGTGGACGAAGATACCCCCCTCAGCGAAGAAGAAGCGGAGATCATCAAAGAGGCGCAGGGACGCATCCTGCTGTTCCATCTGGGTGGACCCATGAGCTTCGGTGCCGCCAAGGGCATGGCGCGGCAACTAGCCCAGTTCGATCAATACGACGTACTGATTCTGGAACTGACCGATGTACCCCAGATCGACTATACCGCCACCCGCGCCCTGTTCGATATGGTGCATGACGCCCAGTCCATGGGACGTCAGGTATTTCTGGTGGGTTGCCGTAAACAGGTGTGTGACATGATGGAGAAACTGGGCGTGACCGCCCAGGTGCCCGAAGAAAACCTGGTGGACGAGCGGCTGGACGCCCTCCATTTCGGCCTGCGGCTGCTGAAGGAAAGACAGACCGAAAACATTACCGGCTGAGGACCAAAACCGACCGGTGAAACGGCGGGCGCAGCCCGCCCTACCGGCCGAGGATCCACCCCCCCCGTTCAGGGGTTCTTAATTTCAGAGGCCGCGAATAACGCCAATCACCGCAAAGTGCCGCAAATGGCGTTAGTCAAGCACCTCAAAAGCTAACGTATATTCGGGGTAAATTGTGTTCATTTGCGGTTAATCCCTGTAACCGGGTAGGGCGGGCTGCGCCCGCCGTTCCCCGGCAGGTCAGGATCATTCCTGCGGAGCAGGCGCTTCCGCCGGGGCCGGGGCAGCAGGAGCCGCTTGTTCCGTCGGCTGCTCAGCCGGGGCCTGAGCGGACTCCACTGCTTCCTCAGCAGCAGCGGAGGTCGGTTGTTCCACCGCCTCTTCCGCCGGAGCCGGGGCCGGCGCGGATTCCACAGCCTCTTCAGCAGCTGGCGCGGGCGCAGATTCTACCGTTCCTTCAACAGCAGGGGCCGGTTCTTCGGCCGGGACCGCCTCTTCCGCCGCCTCTTCCGCCGCCTCTTCCGCTGGGGCCGGGGCAGCAGGGGCCGCTTCTTCCGCCGGGGCCGGCGCAGATTCAACTGCTTCCTCAGCAGCCGGTACCGGCTGTTCCGCCGCTGCTTCTGCCGGGGCCGAAGCGGATTCCACCGTCTCCTCCATGGCAGGAGCAGGTTGTTCCGTCGCCTGCTCAGCCGGAGACGGTAGGGGCTCTACCATCTCGCCCGGCTGCGGTGGTTGTCCGTTCGGCAAGGCAATGGTCTTACCGTTGACCGTTAACAAACCACCGCTCAAACCACCCACGGTGGCCAGATATTTCCCCTTACGAACAACAAACTCCTGCTGAATAAGACTGTTCAGCTTCTCCGCGGCCATCAGTTTCGCATACTCCTCGAACTGCTCGGGAGTGGGCTCCTCCACCTCTTCTCCCAGCTGACGCCGAAGGGCAATACGATTGGTTATCTCTTCCCGGGCCTGGTTTTCGAGCAACGCGACGAACAAAGTTTCCGGAATCTGCAGAGCGGCTTCCACTTGCAGTTTATTGAGGACCACCGGCATATTACCGACCTCTTCCATCTTGAGGCCGCGGCTTTGCACCGAGAAACTGCCCTCTACGGTACCTTCCGGGGTATCCACCCGCAGCGGGTCCACCGCCAACAACGGATCGTTCTGCAGCAGCTCCGATCCCGTCCCCATCAGAACACCCATAATAGCCATTCCCCGTTGCTGCTCCGGTATTTTCTGGCGGTTGATCTCTTCGATTTCCCGCTGCAGCTTGGCCACCGCATCGGCAGCCAGATTTTTGAAGGAGATGCGGAGTTCGGCGGGTCCGTATTTCGCATCATTGACATTCAGCGTTTCCAAGGCATAGGTAATCGAAAGCTGAATGTTTTCTCCATCCGGACGGCTATCCGCCGCAATTTTGATGTTATTGATATCGACCTTCACACCCGTATTGGGATTAAGGACCGTAACTTGAGCCACATTGAAATCGCCCTGCCCCAGCATTAACCCGGCTATCCCCGCCTTGGAGTGAGAGACCAGGTTCGAAGACCCGACCTCAAACAGCTGTCCGTCCGCTCCGGCAATCGCCAGACCGGGCATGGCGAATTCCGATTTAACGTCGGTGAAATCCGCGTTGAACTTCACGTTCCCGGTTATCCCTTCAAATCGTACGCCCGGCCGTCCGGATTGATCTTCGGTCTTCACCGACGGAACATCCAGAATAACCTCGCCGTTTCCTTTCAGGTCGATGTTGGTCTTTAACAGACCTTCCGTCTGCTCAGGAAAGAGCGGGCCGTCCTGGGTAAGAATTTGGGTGCGGATCTGCGCAATTGCAAAACCGCCGTCGGGGGAAAGGGGGCCATGGACAATGTCGCTGTGAAGCGTGAATCGGATCTCTTGCGGAAGATCCTCGCGCGGCATTCCGGAGGTGCCACCCAGAGCAATCCGGAATTCCGTCTCGGCCATGGAGTCAAACCAGCCCCTCTGGTAATCGTCTTTGGTGACCTCGAACCCGTTCTCCTCCATCCGGGCGAGCAGCTCCTGGTAGCGGGCCTCCGCCTGGAAACCGATAATACCCGGGGCCATCAGCACGCAGAGCACCAGTATCACGAGCAGAATAAAAAACTTTTTCATTGGAATACTTCCTGTTGGTTCTTTTTGAATTTTTTCCTTACCGGGGACAACCGGCTGCTTTTCACCAACCCCGGCCCGGTCGAAGGTTACCACCGATCGCGGATTGTAGCCCTATTGTAAAGGAGATAGCCGGAACTATACCTTGTTTCCGGCACCTGCCACGTGGCCGGAAAGGATACTTCCACCTTGAAACAGAGTTATCGAGCGAACGATCCCGTGACTGTCCAGCCCGCACTGCTCAAGTTGCTGCTGAGAAGTGGCCTGTTCAACAAAACGGTCCGGCAGACCGAGATTCAGGACTCGAACAGGGTGATCGAGACCCGCCAGACACTCGTTCACCGCCGAACCGGCTCCTCCCTGCACGACGTTTTCCTCCAGGGTAACCAGGAGCTCATGTTGTTTCGCAAGACGTTGGATAAGATTCTCATCCAACGGTTTAACAAAACGCATATTGGCCACAGTGGCATTAAGCTCCTCCGCCGCCGCCATCGCCGCCGGCAACATACTACCGAAGGAGAGAAGCGCCATACCGGAGCCCTCGCGACAAACCTCCCCGCGACCGATTTCCAGAGTGGTCAGCTCCTTGCCCGCGGCGACCCCGGGGCCGCTTCCGCGCGGATAACGCACCATAGCAGGTCCGTCATAGTTGAGGGCAGTCTGCAGCATCTGCCGGCACTCTTTCTCATCCGCCGGGGCCATTACCACCATATTGGGAATGGCGCGGACAAAACTCAGATCAAAACTGCCGGCGTGGGTCGGGCCGTCCTCACCCACCTGACCGGCACGATCCACCGCCAGGGTCACGTCGAGATTCTGCAGAGCGATATCGTGTGCGAGCTGGTCAAATGCCCGCTGCAGGAAGGTTGAATAGATGGCGACCACCGGTTTCAACCCCTCGCAGGCGAGGCCCGCCGCGAAAGTCAGAGCATGTTCTTCCGCAATCCCCACATCGTAATAGCGATCCTGATACTCTTCCGCGAAACGGACCAGCCCGGAACCTTCCCGCATAGCGGGTGTAATGGCCGTAACGCGGGAATCCTCAGCCGCGGCATCGCACAACCAGTCCCCAAAGATCTTGCTATAGGTCTCACCGGAAGGCTTTCCCGCCATTTCACCGGTCTCTTTATCAAAGGGAGGCACACCGTGGTACACGCATGGATCACCCTCCGCCGGCTCATAGCCTTTTCCTTTCTGGGTCACTACGTGCAGAAGACGCGGCCCCCGCATCTTGCTCATGTTTCGCAGGGTCGCCACCAGTGTTCCCATATCGTGACCGTCGATCGGACCGATGTAGTTAAATCCCAGCTCTTCGAACAGCGTTCCGGGCATGACCATACCTTTCATATGCTCTTCCCAACGCTCCACGAACTGCACCACATGGGGCATATTCCTGAAGGCGGACTTTCCTCCTTCCCGGAAGCGAGTATAGATCCTGCCGGAAAGTATCCGTGCCAGGTGGTTGCGAAACGCGCCAACCGGAGCCGATATGGACATATCGTTGTCGTTCAGGACCACCAGCAGGTCGAGATCCAGGGAACCGGCATGGTTGAGGGCCTCGAACGCCATGCCGCCCCCCATGGCCGCATCGCCTATCACCGCAACCACCTGCTTTTCCTCCTCCCGCTGCTTTGCCGCCGCTGCCATACCCAGCGCCGCGCTGATGGAGGTACTTGCATGTCCCGTTCCAAAAGCGTCATAGGGGCTCTCCGCCCGCTTGGGGAAACCGGCCAGACCGCCTTTTTGTCGCAGTCTCCCCATCTGCTCCCGCCGGCCGGTCAGGATCTTGTGCGGATAGGCCTGGTGTCCCACATCCCAGATCAACCGGTCATCGGGGGTATTGAAGACATAGTGCAGCGCGACGGTCAGTTCCACCACGCCGAGACCCGCCGCCAGGTGCCCGCCCGTACGTGAAACCGTGTCGATCAGGAAATGGCGCAATTCCTCCGCCAGTTGCGGGAGTTGCGACTCCTCAAGAGATCGCAGTTCTTGCGGTGATATTACGCTATTCAGCAGGGGATAAATCTTGTCGCCCATGGGTACTCTGTCAGGACCAGTCCCAATTTCCCGGGAAAAAGACTATTTTACCCTATTGTCCTGATCCCCGCCGAAAATATTCTCCCCGGCAATTACGGTGTTTTAATCCCCTCTCGTCCACCGGGCGGGACAAAACCTTCAAAGCCCGCCCTCGCACCTTAAACAGGCGCAAACAGTGGTTTTCCCGGAAAATCCTCTATAATTCCCGCTCTTCTTCCATTACGCCCTGCGGACCCTATGACCTACCAGACAGACGACCTGCGGATCAAAGCGATAAAAGAGCTTATTTCTCCGGAGCAGTTGATCGGCGAATACCCCATCACGGAACAGGCGGCGGCGACGGTTTACCGTACCCGCCAGTCCATACATCACATACTGTGCGACGAGGATGACCGCCTGCTGGTGGTTATCGGCCCCTGCTCAGTGCATGATCCCGATGCCGCCCGGGAATACGCCGGCAGGCTCCGCCCCGTACGTGAGGCGCTGAAGGATGACCTCCTGATCGTCATGCGGGTCTATTTCGAAAAGCCGCGCACAACCGTCGGCTGGAAAGGGTTGATCAACGATCCGGATCTGGACGGCACCTTCCACATCAACAAAGGCCTGCACCTGGCCCGTCAACTGCTGCTGGACATCAACTCCCTCGGGGTACCGGCAGGCACCGAATACCTGGATCCTATCAGCCCTCAATACGTGGCCGATCTGATCAGCTGGGGAGCCATAGGCGCCCGTACCACCGAGAGCCAGGTCCACCGGGAGCTGGCATCCGGCCTTTCCTGTCCGGTGGGTTTCAAAAACGCCACCAACGGCAGCCTGCAGGTGGCGCTGGACGCGATCCGCTCCGCCTCCCAGCCTCACCACTTTCTCTCAGTGACCAAGCAGGGCCACTCAGCCATCTTCGCCACCGCCGGAAACGAGGATTGCCACGTTATCCTGCGGGGAGGCTCCCGCCCCAACTATGATACGGAGAGCATCAACATCGCCTCCGAAGAGATGGGGGACGCAGGCCTCAAACCACGCCTGATGATCGACTTCAGCCACGCCAACAGCCGCAAGCGGCCCCGGAAGCAGATCGACGTGGGCCACGACGTGGCAGGACAGGTTGCCCGTGGAGACCGGCGCATCATAGGCGCCATGATCGAGAGCAATCTCGTCCCCGGTCGCCAGGACTGGAAAAGCGATCAGGACCTGGTCTACGGTCAGAGCATCACCGATGCCTGCATCGGCTGGGAGGAAAGCGAAGCGTTGCTGCATGTTCTGGCGGAGGCGGTGCGTAAGCGTCGTGAGATTGAATAATTTATCTGTATTCCTTTCGGCTCCACTGTCGGATCTCGTGACTCGTCTGCTTCGGGCTTTCCAGTCCGGTAGTTAATTTCGCAGCCTATCGATCTCTGCGTTTTTCTGATGGGACCCTGCTCCACCGAAAAACTGTTCCCTCTGGTTTTCTCTGTTGTGCTATCGGCATAGGAAAAGTGTTACCTATGTGCCTGGACTAATGTGTTACCTATGTTTGTAAACCGTACAGCACTCCACGACTTGCCCCTGCGGGGTACCCTGCGTTCCTCACCGTCCCGGGGGCTCCAGCGACGGGCGGGGACGCGGGGCGGTTTTTCTTTGGTACCTTTCTTTTGAGCGCTCAAAAGAAAGGTACTCGTGACCTTATAGCCAAAGGTAGAGCAGAGACCCCATACCCAGACAGGTCACGAAATTAATTACCGGATTAGAAATTCCACTGCAGACGGGCTGCAATACTGACTACCGCACTCAAACAATGCCGTACCAAAGAAGCTTGACGACTAGCCGAAAAAAGATTTCTCGCTTCGCTCGAAATGACAGAGCAGCATTGGCTCCCGGAAGGTACTCTCACCACTCCCAACTGATAACTGACAAATACCCTACCGCACCACCCGAAACCTATAACGAACCCCATCCACCACCGCCACCTCCCCCGGGGAAAAGTACTCCGTCTTCAGATCAATGTTGCCGCTGCCGTCCAGATCGATACTGATCCCGTCATTGGTGTAATCGCCGTCGACCTGCAGGTTATCCGCCAGGTAGGCGGCATAACGCCGCCCGCGGAACAGGAGTTCTCCCTGCAGTTGGGTCATGCAGTAGTAGTTCAATCTGTTCTCATGCCAACTCACGGGGGTGGTATAAATCCAGAGCCGATAATCGCCCTCAAGCCGGGAGACCCCGGAAACCGCCGCCAACGGCAGATCTAGGGCGTTGGCGAAACGTCCCCTGCCGCGATTGACCAACGGAGGGCCGTCATCGCTCAGATCACGGTTACGGTTGCGGTCTACATAAAGCACGGTTTTATCAGGGGAGCTGTCCAGCAGGAAGCCGTACTGCCGCCCTCCCAGCAGAAATACCCCGTATTTCTGCTCCGCCCCGGCGAAGGAGATCGAGTGTCGCAGAGGGATACCGGGCTGTGGGCTGAGCGCCACCCGGTTGGGGATCGCGGCCATCTGGAAACCCACCGGTCGAAACCCAATACCGATGGAGATAAGAAACTCTTTCGCCGGGTCAATCTTCCCATCATCGCCCGCCTCGGGCGGGGACGGCATCACTGCCGGCCGCGCCGCATCCTCCGGGGGCGGGGGTGAAGCCGGTTGTCCTGAATTCTCCGCGGAAGGGTGTTCCTGTTCGGCCTGAAAGCCGAGTAATGGGCGAACGGAGTCAAGGAACTCGGTCAGGGCACCGTCCGGAAGCTCACGGACAAAAAGCACGGCCGCAACCACTAAGATCAGTAGCGGGAAAAACCAGCGACGGCCGCGCTTACTTCCCGACTGACGCGATACGCTAGCGGAGTCCCCGCGGATGAGACTTTCCCTTTGGGGAAACTGGCTTTCGCGATTTTCCATGGAAACGGCCCGAAACGGCGGTTTCAGCCTTTTTCGTCAAACCCCGCCGCCCGATACCAACGCTTGGCCTCTTCCAGATCCTGTTCCACCCCCCGGCCCTCTTCATACATCATGGCCAGGGTGGTTTGGGAGCCGGTCATTCCCTGTTCCGCCGCCTTCTTGAACCACTCCACCGCTTTGCCGGAATTCTGGGTCACGCATTCTCCCTCCAGGTACATGAATCCCAGGCCATGCTGAGCGTAGGCGAGACCGGCCTCGGCGGCGGCTTTCATGTATTTATAGGCCATCAGCTCATTACGAACGATCCCCAGACCGTTCTGGGCCATAATGGCCATACGATATTGAGCGTCCGGGATGCCCCTCTCCGCCAGGGGCGACAGCAGCTTGGCTGCATCGCCGAAATACTTGGCCTCGAAAGCGGCTATACCGCTGCCCAGCTCCATTTTCATCGATTCCGCATCGCTGCTCATTGGTTTTCCCCCGCTCGTTTCGGTCGCTAAGAATCTATCTCCTATTCCACCAGAAAAGTGCGGGAATAGCAGACAGATCTGAACTATATATGACACCGGGCGAACCAGGATTCAAGCTATTTCCCCGGCAAAAAACCATCTGCAGATAACCCCTTGCGGAAAATTCCGGCTGCCCCTAGTCTTGATAGTATTGGTTGGCCACTTTTACCCCCAGGTTAACAAACCGGAGCCAGAGGGAATTGAAAACCAGGTTTCTCATAATATGCATCTGCTGGGGTTTGCTGTCCGTTCCGGCAACAGCTGTCGCTTCCGTATCCGAGGAACAGCGCGATCTTTTCCTGGAGGCGGAAAAGGCGCTTCAGCGGGGCGAAACCACACGCTACCGCGAGCTGAAATCCGGCCTGGAGGAGTATCCCCTGTATACCTACCTGGAATACCAGGAACTGAAACGAAACCTCTCCCGCGAACGCTCCTCCGAAATCAGGGATTTTCTGGATCGCTACCCCGGGACCCCCCTCGCCGGACTGCTGCGCAACGCCTGGCTTGACCACCTCGCCCGCCGCGGCAGATGGAAAGAGTACCTGGAATTCCATCAGGCCCCCACGAACACGGAGCGGCAGTGCCATTATCTGCATGCCCTTATCCGGACCGGACAAAAGCAGGCCGCCCTGGACCAGGTGGAACCTCTCTGGCTTCACGGACACTCGCAACCCACGGCCTGCGATCCGGTGTTTCAGGCCTGGCGTCAGGCGGGGCGACTCTCCACCGACCTGGTCTGGCAGCGTATCGGCCTGGCGATGGATGCTCAGCAATCCGGCCTGGCGGGCTACCTTCAGGGCTTTCTGCCGGAATCGGAAAAGAAGTGGCTGGACACCTGGCGACGAATTCACCGGAATCCCAAGGAGCTGCTCAGGACAACCCGCCTTGCCGTCCCTTCTCCCCTGCAGGAGAAAATCCTGGTGCACGGAATTGTGCGGCTGGCACGCCAGAACAGCGAGCAGGCCCGATCGAACTGGTTCAGGCTGTCGAAACTCTGGACATTCACCCCGGCCCAGAAACAGCGGGCGGCCAAGGCACTGGCCCTGGCGATGATGCAGGAGGGTCACCCCAACCTGCTGGAGTTCCTGGATACGGTTCAACCCTCCCCGGACAACTGGCAGCTGGCGGAAATACGACTGCGCGCGGCCCTCTCCCGCGGTGATTGGGGGCGGGTAATACGCTGGACCGATCAACTCCCGGAAGAACTCCGATCCAAAGAGTCCTGGCGTTACTGGCGGGCCAGGGCCCTGGGAGAGAAAGGGGAAAACGCGGCTGCAAAAAAACTTCTGAAGGGATTGGCACGGGAACGAAGCTATTATGGATTTCTTGCGGCCGACCGTCTGAATACCTCCTACCACTTGGCGCACACACCCCTGACGGTAGATGAAGCCCGGCTCCGGGAACTTGCCGCGGACCCGGGACTGGAACGGGCCCGTGAGCTGTTCCTGCTTGGCCGCCTGACACCGGCGCGACGGGAATGGGAAAACGCAATCAGGGAACTGGACAGCGAGTCACTGAAGACGGTGGCAAAACTGGCCCATGACTGGAACTGGCACGCCCCCACCATCTTCGCCTTGGCCAGAGCGGAGTTCTGGGGCGACCTGGAACTGCGCTTTCCGCTGGAATATCGCGACCAGATCGACAGCGAAGTCCAGGAACACAACCTGGACAGCGCCTGGATCTTTGCGGTAATACGCCAGGAAAGCGCATTCGTGCGGGATGCCCGCTCCCACGCCGGGGCATTGGGACTGATGCAGCTTACCCCCCGTACCGCCCGTTTCGAGGCGCGGCGGCTGAAAATGCGGCGACCGCGAACCCGGGACCTGCTGCAACCCGCCACCAACATCGAACTGGGAACGGCCCACCTGCGCCGTATCCTGGACCAGGTCAATCAGAACCAGGTACTGGCCACCGCCGCTTACAATGCCGGCCTCTACCGGGTCCGCAGCTGGCTTCCGGACAAGAAGGTACCGGCCGATCTATGGGTGGAAACGATTCCTTTCAGCGAAACCCGTCTCTACCTGAAACGGGTCCTGTCCTATAAGGTCATTTACCAGAAGCGCCTGGGGCTGGAACCGCAACGCATAGGGGAGAGTATGCCGTATATCGAACCGGCGGAAACCCTTACAACGGACGTAAAATCGAAACAGCCTCTCAATGCAGGATAGGCGGCTTATCGGCGTCATCCTCGGGCAGGACCGATTTGTCCTTGGACCTGGATACTCTTTCGCCACGCTTCGCCCTTAGACGTTCCTTGGCAATGGCCAGGGTTTCCGGATCCGTGATCACTTCGTAGAAGCGACGACCCCACTGCTCTTCGGCGCTGATACTGTTTCCTATCCAGAGCCGGACCGGGGCCTCCCGCAGTACCAGCCAGTGCATCACCCCTTTGCGGTCGGGAAAACGGGCGGCATAAAAGACACTCTGCTCGCTGTAACCCGGCATGGCACCTCCCACCTTACGCAACGCCAATTCATTCTTCAGCTTAAAGAACGCCGGTACATCCAATTCGATACCATTGACGTTGTAACGCAGCATCCGGTCGGAACTCTCTTTCCGCGTCGCACCCTGATCCACCGGAACGACAACCTCCACACCCCGACCCTGGTCTTCGCTCAGACCGGTACGCCGCAACAGGGCGGAACAGGAGGAGAGCTGATCGGCGCGGTTGATGGCGGGAGAAATCATGATTTCATGATCACCGTCATAAAGAAACGCCGGCGGCTCGTCGCTGAACGCTATCCCGAGCCCGATCTCCAGCTCCGGCAAACCATGTTTTCTGTTTTTCACGTTCTGCGCGTCGACCACCTGCAGGATCTTACGCGCCAGACCACAGGCGTGCGCTACTGAGAGCCACTGATAGGGTACGTCCTCATATTCGACAATGCTGAGAATCACCGCATCACCCTCGACAAACACCTTGCTCGCCCCGTAATCATCCAGCAGGCGGGTAATGGGCTGAAAGAAATTCAGACTGAAATGTGACGCCGGATTGAGGTTACGGTCTCGCAGCAAAGCGGTGATAGTCGTGGAACCCCGCACGTCCGCCTTGATAATCACATGATTACGGATACGATGCTGTTCCTGATTCTGCTCCTCATGCAGCAGAAACTCCTGCAGACTGCCATTGTTGCGTGACAGTTCGATCTCATCGTCCGCAGTCAGAATCCGCAGATGATTCATAATCCAATGCGACCGATAGGCCAACTTCAGATCCCGCCGCAAGCGGGCAAAATCCTTTAGGAACTGCAGCAGGTAGGTCTGCAGTTGCTCATTGGAGATGCGCCGCATATTGGCTACCGCCTTATCCAGCAGTTTAAGGATATCCACCGGATCCATCAGATTCTTGCCGCCAGAAAGCCGCCTCACCAGCTTGCGGTGGGTCAGGTTTCCCTCCAGGTACTGACATATCAGACGTACGGGCACCTGGCCATGCAACTGGTTATAAAGATGGGGCGCCTCTCTGGCGGCCAAGGCCTTCTTACCGATACCGGCATTCTGCAGGTAGCGGGCGATGTCCGAGAGAAAACGCCGCCAGCGGCTGCGTTCCGATAAGGGATGTATCCTTACCTGCTGCTCCACCCCGCGAACCTTGCGGATACTTGCATCCTCAATGAAAAAATCGAAGTTCTCAGGCGCATCCAGCCAGGAGCATCGCCCTTCCAGGTATTCCTCTTCCGACAGCACGTCATGCAGTATAAGCTCCGTCTCCAGAAAGCCCCTCAGGGCGCCCTGATCCAGGCGCTGCCGCAGTCCTGTGGCCGTATCCGTGCCCACCTCCCCCTGTTTCTCTTTGGCTGCGGAGGACAGGGCCCACGACGGAAGATAACTCTCGAACAGCCTGGTGAACGCACGATTTATCTGATCGAAACCATCCGGCCTCTCTTCATCGATGACCGCGAGGGCATAAACATAGTGGTTCATGAGCTGCTCGCCGGTCCACAGGCTGGAGAGTTGCAGTAACGGATTAAACAGAATCTCCTTGGGGACCGGCCACGACCGCCCTAACACCGACTTCCTGAGCTTGCGCAACGAGGTGCTTTCCAACTTGTAGACCTGACGGAAGAGCTTCTGCGTGATCCGATAGCGCAGGGCCGATTCCTCCCGGGCAAACGCCACAATCCGCTCATGCAGTTGTACCGCTTTCCCGCTGAAGTGGTCTTCGTCCGCAATACGGGCCCGATACAGCCGCTCGCGGTGCAGTTCCAGCTCATCCCCCACCACCTGTAACAGGAACTTGAGCAGGGTGAATTGCAGCAACTGGAGCAGGTCCGGACGGGAATTCTTCCGCGCCCTGCTGATACCCATTTCTATAATGCCGGTGTATGCCGCCTCGAAAGCCTCCAGATCGCCCACCCCCGGTGGCGGCGGCGCTTCACCCCACAGGTTCAGACCGACCTCATGCAGAAGCATGCGGCGCACCAGCTTCTGGGTGGCCTTGGTAAACAGCGGGCTCAGGAAGGTATCGATATGGGTGTTATCGATTCCCTTTTGAAAGCGATCGAAGGAAAATTTGTACGGCGCAGGCGTCTGAAACGGCTGGGTAAACTCGATGCTGTCCGGTTGCCAACGAAATCTTTTTTTTATCCCGGGTAACTTCATGGCATAGCTCTTATCGGATCGGCGCTCGCTGTAAATGCCCTTTTTATATTCACGGACCGGCAATAATAGCCGGGATTTCCGGTTAATACGGTAGAAACTCCGAAAGAATCCGAGCCGAAACGACCGGCGCTCAGAAATCATCAATCCGAGGTGTAGATCACGTGCAATAGCCGACCCTGGCAAAATCCACTGTCAAGGAGTGACGCACTCCGACGCCAGGAACAAGGTTCGCGACTTGTTCAGAGGTTCCTATAGGAAAGATTAGTCACCCCGGACCGATAGGGCAACCCTGGTCTCACTCTATCATGGCCGCGACCAGCTGATCCTCCAGCTCGATTCGCGTCGCCAGCTGCTCTCCCAACAGAGAGAGGTCCTGGGGGAGTTCGCCGAGAACCAGTTCGTGGTCCGAAATATCGTACTTATCGTTGAACGCCACCGCGATGTCCGTGGCCTCCACCACTCTCGGATAGACCTCTTCCGCCACGGAAACCACGCTGGACCGCCGTTCATCACCACGGGAAATGCGATCATAGATTTCAAAATGGCCGAAGGCCATGTAATCCATCAGCACCTGACAGAACGCCCCCAGCTGCGCCTGCACCGGCTTGTCGGAGGTATAGGGCTCAAGGCCTGCCACCTTGCAGAAGAGCGCCAACATCTCCTGCCGTTCTTCCAGGAGCTTATCGATCATCTCCCTGGTACGGAAACGCCGATCGTCCATCTCCTCTCTATTCACAGACATATCTATACCCGACCCCTTATTTCACCTGTTTGACGGGGACAAAGATAATCACTATCTACCCCTACTGGCAAGGTCTTAGAACCTGCCTCAAGATACCTCACGCGCTACCAGAAAAGAAGCTTTGTTCCAATTACCAGCAGGAGCAGTGCAAAAATCCGCTTCAAACTGGTCACCGGCAACGTATGTGCCAAACGGGCCCCGAACGGTGCAAACAGCACCGAAGCGACGACAATCCCCGGCAAGGCCGGCCAATACACGTACCCGATACTCCCGGCCGGTAACGCCTGTTCGTTCCAACCGGCCACCAGAAACCCCACCGCCCCGGCCAGTGCAATGGGCAACCCGCAGGCCGCCGACGTAGCCACCGCATTACGGATATTCACACTGTTCCAATGCAGATAGGGAACGGTCATGGAGCCGCCACCTATACCCACTACCGCCGAGACCATGCCGATCACCCCCCCGGCCAGCGTCATCCAGCCGTTGCCCGGCAATCCCCGCCGGGCGTGCAACTGGAAACCGAACGCCATCTGCACACCCACGGCGACTGCGAAACAGCCGAAAACCCGCTGCAGCCAGAAGGACGGGAGCAGGTCGGCCACCGCCGCCCCCACCCAGGCACCGAGCACGATCCCCGGGGAGAGCATAGCCACCACTCGCCAGCGCACGGCGCCGCGGCGATTATGAGCCATAACCGAGGCGATGGAGGTGACGATAATGGTTGCCAGGGAAGTCCCCACCGCCAGGTGCACCACAACGGACGGATCCATACCCTTGAGTTGAAACAACCAGAGCAGCACCGGCACGATAATCAACCCGCCACCCACGCCGAGAAGACCGGCCAGGGTTCCCGCCACCGCACCCAACGCCATAAAGATTCCCATATCGCTCAGGGAAAAATAGTATCCGGCGGTTGCAATCAACTCTTGGGACATAAGGTCAAAAAACGTTATAGTCTCTGCGGACAGGAAACGAAGAAAAAGGACAAGGCCGTTGAAGAGTAACAGAGTATGTATCCTGGGCGGAACCGGTTTTGTAGGTCGCCACCTGACCGCGCGCCTCGCCTCACAAGGCATCCAATGCAGAATCCCCACCCGTCATCCCCACCGCAACAGATTTATCAAAACCGGGGTGAACGTTGAACTGGTGGCTGCCGACGTCTTCGACCCCGGGCAACTGAACGATCTGGTCCAGGGTTGTGATGCGGTCATCAACCTGGTGGGTATACTGAACGAAGGCGGCCGCCGCAACAGTTTCAAGCATGTCCATGTGGAACTGGCCGACCGGCTGGTGCAGGCGTGCAAGGAGTCGGAGGTCGGACGCCTGCTGCACATGAGTGCGCTGAATGCGAGCGAAGCCGGCAGGGTCAGCCGCTACCTGCGCACCAAGGGCGAGGCGGAGAATCACATCCTTACTCTTTCGCAGGGACAGCACTCGGTACAGGTCACCACCTTCCGGCCTTCCGTGATCTTTGGCCCTGACGACAGTTTTTTCAACCGCTTCGCCAGCCTGCTGCGAACCCTCCCCGGCCCGTTTCCCCTGGCCTGCGCCGACGCCCGCATGACCCCGGTATACGTGGGAGACGTGGTGGAGGCGTTCAGCCGGGCCCTGAGCGACCGCGCCACCTGGAAGCGGCACTACGAGCTGTGCGGTCCACGGAGTTTCACCCTGCGGGAACTGGTGCAGTATACGGCCGAGCAACTGGGTATGAAGAAGCGCATTATTCCCCTGCCGAACATGATCGCACGCCTCCAGGCCCACATCCTCGGCCACCTGCCCGGCAAACCCTTCAGCTACGATAATTACCTTTCCCTGCAGATCGACGGCGTCTGCAAAGAGGACGGCCTGGGAGCCCTGGGGATCACCCCCACCGATATCGACGAGGTGGTGCCCCGTTTTTTACGGGGCGATTCCAGAAGCGAACGCATGTCGGAACTGCGCCGTCAGATCTGACCCGAAGAACGTGAAGCCTCCAGCAGCGCCCGGAGCTTCCGTTCCCTATCCTCCCTGCTAAGGCGCGCCAGTTCTTCACAGGCCAGGAAGAACCGCCCCATATCCCCCTCTTCCCGCCGCAGCAACTCCTGCAGCGCCGGCACCCATTGTTCGTAGGTTGCAATCAACGCCAGGTGGGCGTTGTTAAGCTCCCGCCCGAACCAGCGATCCAATCCCGGATTGTTGCCCCACTCGGCCCGACGGCGCGCATACTCTCTCTGCAAGCGTTTGAACTCCGCCTGCTTCGCGGCCCGCTTGGCGGACGGTGGAAGAGACCGTGTATAAAGCTCCTGCAGCCGTCCGCGGCTGTCGAGCACCAGCGCCGTAAACTCCCCCTCCAGCACTTCCGTCCGCCGCCAGGCCCGTTCCGCTCCGGCATCCTGCCGCGCACCCAACCAGCGCCTCACACCCGCCCGCTCCACGGTGGTGGCGAAGGCCTCGTTGAAAGGCGTGTCATCCTCCACATAGAGCCGCTGATGAGCCAGCTCATGGAAGATCAGGCCCGCAAGCCGCGCCTCGGGCCAGCGTATAACCGTGCTCGGCAGGGGATCGTCGAACCAGCCCAGGGTTGAGTAGGCGGGAACCGGTTCCACCGCCACATCCTTCTCTTCACCTCGCAACAGGGCGGCTTGTTTTGCCGCCGCCTCGCGGGAGAAATAGCCGCGGTAACCGGCGCAACCGATAACGGGATAACACCACTGCCGGGGCGACAGCGAAAACTCCTCCGTGGCCACCAGGGCCCAGACCACCGCGGGACGCTGCAGATCGGCGTAGCGGCGGTAGCTTCCGTTATCCGGCAGAGACAGCTCGGCGGAGGCGAAGTCGCGGATGGCCAGCACCAACTGCAACCGTTGCTTTAACCCCTCTTCCGTGCCGGGATCGGCCACCAGCTCCGAAATCGGGCGACTGCGCCCCATGAGCTGCAGATGGCCGCTCACCGTCTGGGCGTAATAATCCATGGTCGCGCAACCGGCGCAAGAGAGAATGACAAGGAGAAGACCGATGATCCTGGGCATAGCGGAAAAGTTAGCACGGCCCGGGTGGTGTAACCTATAGCAGACAGACGGAAACGACGCATACGGCACACCCATGAAGATCTATCTAGTAGGCGGAGCGGTTCGCGACCGACTCCTGAACATCCGGGAAACGGAACGGGACTGGCTGGTCACCGACACCTCCCCGGAGGAGTTGAAGCGGCTCGGCTACCGCCAGGTGGGAAAGGAGTTTCCAATCTTCCTGCACCCCGAAACCCATGAAGAGTATGCCCTCCCACGGGGTGAGCAGGTCTCCGGCGAAAGCGGAATCCCCTCCGTGGAACAGGACCTGGTACGGCGTGATCTCACCATCAACGCCATGGCCCTGGGACCCGAGGGGGAACTTATCGACCCCTGTGACGGCCGACAGGACCTGCAGGAAAGGCTCCTGCGCCACACCCCGGCGTTCGCCGAAGACCCTCTCCGGGTGCTGCGGCTGGCCCGCTTCGCCGCCCGTTTCCACTCCCTGGGTTTTCGCGTCGCCCCGGAGACCCTGGCCCTGGTGGAGCGCATGGCGGCGCAGGGCGCTCTCGACCATCTGGTACCGGAACGGGTGTTCGCAGAACTGAGCCGCGCGCTGGAAGAACGTCACGCCGATCGATTCTTTCAGGTACTCAGAGAGTGCTGCGCCCTGGCGCGGGTGATGCCGGAACTGGACTGTCTGTTCGGCATTCCGCAACCGGAACGTCATCACCCCGAGATCGACAGCGGGGTGCACTCCCTGTTGGTGCTGGACCAGGCCTGCCTTCTCAGCCGGGAGCCGTCGGTCCGTTTCGCCGCGCTGCTGCACGACCTGGGTAAATGCCTCACACCGAAAAAGGAGTGGCCGCGCCATATCGGTCACGAGGCACGCGGGGTTCAGAGGATCGAGGCGCTGTGCGAACGCCTGCGCATACCCAACAGTTGGCGGGAACTGGCGGTGCTGGCCTGCAAACACCACATCAACGCCCATCGCGCCCTGGAGCTGCGGCCCACCACCGTCCTGAAACTGCTGCTGGAACTGGACGCCCTGCGCCGACCGGAACGGCTGGAAGGATTCCTCGTCGCCTGCGAGGCAGACCTCAAGGGACGCACGGGCTATGAAGAACGTCCCTATCCCCAGGCCGATTTTCTCCGCGCGGCACGACAGGAAGCCGCCGGCGTTGACGGCAAAACCCTGATGGCGGAACTGCGGTCGGGAGAGAAGATCGAGGAGCGCTTGTACCACGCTCGGGTGGATGCGATTTCAAATTTGAGGAGGCGGTTTGGTTTGTAGGGTGGGGCCCTGCCCCGTCGGGAATCTACCGCTGGTTTCTCAATTCGTTTGTAGGAGCGGCTTTGTAGCCGCAAAGGGCTTTTATCGGGGGGCTATAGGCTGCGAAATAAGTTACAGGGTTTTCTCTACGGGACTTAAGGAAACGGCGCCCTTAGTTATTCCTCATCTTTAATCCTGCCCTCTTCACCGGACATGATCCGCAGGATGTTCTCCCGGTGGCGCCAGAACAGCAGAAGGCTTATCAACCCCTGCATGATGATCAGCTCCGGGTCCGGCCGGAAGATCCAGACCACCAGCGGCGCCAGGGCCATGGAGATCAGGGCGGCGAGGGAGGAGATGTTGCCCATCCGGGCGGCGATCAGCCAGATCAGGCCCACGCTGCCGCCGATCTGCCAGCCCAGTCCGAACTGCACCCCCAACGCGGTGGCCACCCCTTTGCCCCCCTGGAAACGGAAGAAGATCGGAAACAGGTGACCGAGGAAGGCGGCGAGGCCCACCACGGCCAGGGTCAGGGGTGCGGTCTGCAACAGGTTGGCGATCAGTACCGGCAGGAAACCCTTGAGGCTGTCTCCCAGCAGGGTGATGGCGGCCGCTTTTTTGCCGCCGATACGCAGTACGTTGGTGGCCCCCGGGTTGTTGGAGCCCTCGCTGCGCGGGTCGGGCAGCCCCATGAGTTTGCATACGATGACGGCGCTCGAGAGGGAACCGAGCAGATAGCCGAATACAATGAGCAGGAGATCGATCATTCTGAGACAGGAGCCTCCCCGGTTATCGTTAGTTATGGTGTGATTGTCGGGGCCGCCCCTTTTCGGGTCAAGGGAGTTTGTTATTGGCTGTCGCTCTGTTTACCATGGGGCGGGATATTTCGGAATCTTAGTGACCTTATAAATATGGACATCGTTTTTCTGCGGGACCTCAAAATAGAAACCGTAATCGGAATCTATGACTGGGAGCGGGAGATCAAACAGACCGTGGTGCTGGATCTGGAGATGGGTGCGGATATTGCCAGGGCGGCGGCCAGCGACCATATCGACGATACCCTGGATTACAAATCCGTGGCCAAGCGCTTGATCGATTTCGTGGAACAGAGCGAGTTCCAGCTGGTCGAGACCCTGGCCGAACGTTGCGCCGAGATTGTACGCCAGGAGTTCGGTGTGCCGTGGGTACGGCTGACCCTGAACAAGATCGGTGCCATACGGGGTGCCCGCGATGTGGGTGTGATCATTGAGCGTGGTGAACGTACTTAATGCCGCGCGTCTGGCTCAGTATCGGCAGCAACCTGGATCGCGAACGGAATATCCGGGGCGCGGTGCGAGCGCTGCGTGCGGAGTTTCCTGACCTGATTCTTTCCAATGTGTATGAGAGTCCTCCGGTTGGGTTTGAGGGGGCGCTGTTTTACAACCTGGTGGCGGGGTTCGTCACCGAGCTGCCGGTGGAGCGCCTGGTGGAAAAATTGCGTGCCATTGAGACCGCCCACGGGCGGGAACGGCAGGAGCGGAAGTTTGTCTCCCGGACCCTGGATATCGATCTGTTGACCTATGGGGACCGGGTTCTTGACCGGGACGGCATCAAATTGCCCCGGGAGGAGATCACCCGCTACTCCTTTGTGTTGCTGCCTCTTTCCGAGATGGCGGGAGAGGAACGCCACCCGGTGAACGGCAAGAGCTTCCGGGAGCTGTGGCAGGCGTTCGACGCCGGTGAGCAGCCCCTGTGGCCGTCCGAGTTTCAGCCCGAATAGGGTTGCCGCGAGTAACGTAGGAGTAAAACCATGAGAGCGGTTCTTGTAGTGGTGGGCGCAGTCGTCGGATTGCTGATAGTACGCGGTTTTTTCTTTGATGCAGCGGAGGAGGTGGCCTGGAGGCTGTTCTGGGAGGCCTTGTTTCGCGGGCATGTGGGCGTGGAAGACCTGGATAAGGTTTCGGGGACCGCGACCTTTACCAAATCCATGATAGGCCTGGGCGTCGGGGCGGTGGCCGGGTTTTTGGTAAGCACGAAAATGAAGAAAAAAAGGCGCAAAGGACTGTTCCGGTAAGGATAGGTCCGCTGTCTTCCCTGGAAGGGGGACGTGGATGGTCTTATTCCTTAATGAGGAAGTACGAGAGAGTGCTCCTCCCCCTCCCAGGGGGAGTTAGAGGGGGTATCAGTGTTGCGCGCTCCGCCCGCCGTCCACCGCAATCACCTGACCGGTGATATAGTCCGCATCCCGCACCAGGAACAGGATGGTGTGAGCGATGTCCTCGGGATTTCCCGGGCGTTTCAGCGCGGTGCGGGACAGTATCTCCTGCTTGGCCTCTTCCGCCAGGCCCCCTTCCGGCCAGAGGATGGATCCGGGAGCGACGCCGTTGACCCGGATCTCCGGACCCAGTTCCCGCGCCAGGGCCTTGACCATCATGGCGTTGGCCGCCTTTGCCATGGAATAGACCGGATAGGACTTCAACGGCCGCTCGGCATGGATGTCCACCATGTTGACGATGACGCCGCCCGCCTGCCGCAGCAGCGGGGCGGCGGCCTGGGCGAGGAAGTAGGGGGCCTTGAGGTTGCTCCCCATCAGGTCGTTCCACTGGGTTTCCGTGGTTTCACCCACGGGGGTGGGATAGAAACTGGAGGCGTTGTTCACCAGGACATCCAGGCGGCCGCGCCAGGCGCGGATGTTTTCTATCAGCGCGGGGAAGCGGGTGCAGTCCGCGAGATCGGCCTGGAGCAGCAGCACCGAATCCGGGCGTTCCCCTTCCAGTTCCTCGGCCAGGGCCCGGGCCTGGGTTTCGGAACTCCGGTAGTGCAGCACCAGGTCCATGCCCGCCCGGTGCAGGGTGCGGGTGGTCTGGGCGCCGATGCGATGGGCGCCGCCGGTTACCAGCGCCACCTTGCCGGTCAGCGGGGTGCAATTCTCTGCCACGGTTGTTCTCCAGGATTGGTAAACTCCCACTCTAACTGAAACACCAACAGGGAGAAAACCGTGCCGGTATCCATTCCGTCCCATGAACTGCCGGAGCCGGAGCCGGATGCGCGCCTGCACAGCGAGCACCTGATTCAGGCCATCCGTCAGGAGATCGAGACCCGGGGTGGTGCCGTTCCTTTCGACCGCTATATGGAGATGGTGCTCTATGCCCCCGGTCTCGGGTACTACACGGCGGGGGCGCGCAAGTTCGGGGCGGCGGGGGATTTCGTTACCGCCCCGGAGATATCCCCCGTATTCGGACGTTGCCTGGCCCGTCAGGCCCGGCAGGTACTGGCGTCGCTGGGGGACGGGGATCTGCTGGAGTTCGGTGCCGGCACCGGTGCCCTGGCGGCGGATCTGCTGGCGGAACTGGAGATCCTTGGGTCGCTTCCGGAGCGCTATCTGATCCTGGACGTCAGTCCCGATCTGCAGCAACGTCAGCGTGAGACCGTCGCCGCACGGATCCCCCACCTGGCGGAGCGAATCACCTGGCTGCAGGGGTCGCCCCCGGAGGGGTTTCGCGGCCTGGTTGTGGCCAACGAGTTGCTGGACGCCATGCCGGTCCATCGCTTTCGTGTGGAGCCGGAGGGGATAAGTGAGCAGTATGTGACCTGGCGCGAGGGGCGGTTTCATCTCTGCTGGCAGGCCCCGCTGGAAGCGGAACTGGAACGGGCGGTCCTGGATCTGCGGATGGAACTGGAGCCGGGCTACGAATCGGAAATCAACCTGCGGGCCCGACCCTGGATGCGGCAGCTGAGCCGGACCCTGGAAGCCGGTGCTGCAATCCTCATCGATTACGGCTACCCCAGGACGGAGTACTATCACCCGCAACGGGGTGGCGGAACCCTGATGTGTCACTACCGCCACTTCGCCCATCCCGATCCCCTGGTCTACCCGGGGCTGCAGGATATTACGGCCCATGTGGATTTCACCGCCCTGGCGGAAGCCGCACAGGAGGCGGATCTGACCGTCGGCGGTTATACCACCCAGGCCTATTTTCTCATGGGTTGCGGGCTGGAGCAGGTGATGGGGTCGCTGGACCCGGGGGACGACGGCGGTTATCTTGATCTGGTACAGGGGGTGAAGCGGCTCACCCTCCCCACGGAGATGGGAGAGCGTTTCAAGGTATTGGCGCTCACCCGGGGTCTGGAACAACCGCTGGTCGGTTTCGGCATCAGGGATCTGTGTGAACGGTTATAGATTTGTTCTGGTTACGCTGCTGCTGTGGTTCACCGCGTCGGGGTGCACCCCGACGGCCACTCGGCAGTCCACGGTAAAGGCGCGTCCCTTCGACGTGGAGCAGCTGGTCAAGAGCGACGCGGATCTGATTATGGAGATTCAGATCAACTACTCCATGGAGTATCTCAAGCTGCTGATGGAGAAACTCTATCGGCGCAATCCAAAGGAGTGGCGCAAGGGCGGAAGTCGTTCATTGACGGACGCCGTATCCCGGGTGTTCGGTCCCCGACGCCCGGCGGTGTTCCCGGAACTGCAAGGCAACCGTTCCATAAGCAGCATGCGTCTCGCCTTTGATGAACAGTACCGGGGTGACCGGGTGCTGGCGCTGGTGGAGGGGCTGCGGGGGATGATTCTCGACTCCTACAACGGCAAACGGGTGTTGTATATCCTCGACGAACTGGATCCCCAGAAGCTCTATCTCGGGGCACGCAACATCGAGATCGCCATTTGGAAACTCACCCACGACCGCGATAGTCAGGGGCAACTGTTTCTTATCAGCAACGAAACCTCGGGTCCGATCCGCAACCTCAGTTTCGAGCGTCTGTTCGGTAAGCTGATCGCGTTGCAGGACAGCTCGGCGCGGATCGTTGCGGAGAGCACCAACCGGCGCATAAAGAATGTTATTCAGTCGGTGGCGCAGGCGGTGTTTTTCCCTATTTAGGGTGATAGGGTTGGGTCCTGCCCTACCATTTACCTAAATCACGGTAACCAAGCGTACACAATAGAGATCAAACCGCCGGCAACTCCTCCAACGACCAGCGCGCCCGAACCCCGAACAGCAACGGTTCCCGCTGGCCCGCCTGCAATCTCTGCCAACCCACGTAGGCGATCATGGCGCCGTTGTCGGTGCAGAACTCCGGTCGCGGATAGAACACCTCCACCCCCTCCTTCGCCATGGCCTCCCGGATGCGCTCCCGCAGCCTGCGGTTGGCGCTGACCCCGCCGGCGAGCACCAGCCGCGCCGCCGCGGTTTCACGCACCGCGCGCCGGCACTTGATCACCATGGTATCCACCACCGCCTCCTCGAAGGCGCGGGCGATATCCGCCCGGGTCTGCGCGGCCGTTGCGGCATCCACCGCGGAGTCCTCCGGCAGGGTCTCGCGCAGGGTGTTGAGGGCGAAGGTCTTGAGCCCGCTGAAACTGAAATCCAGCCCCGGCCGGTCGGTCATGGGCCGGGGAAAGCGAAAGTGCTCCGGATCCCCCTGCTCCGCCAGCCGCGCCAGCTCGGGACCGCCGGGATAGGGCAGCCCCAGAAGCTTGGCGGTCTTATCAAAGGCCTCCCCCGCGGCATCGTCAAGGGACTCGCCCAGCATGCGGTAGCGTCCCACCCCCTGCACCTCCACCAGCTGGGTGTGCCCTCCGGAGACCAGCAGCGCCACGAACGGGAACTCCGGCCCCTGTTCCTCCAGCATGGGGGCCAACAGATGGCCTTCCATATGGTGCACCGCCAGGGCCGGCACCCCCAGCGCCCAGGCCAGGCTGCGTCCGATAGCGGCACCCACCAGCAGCGCCCCCACCAGGCCCGGCCCGCCGGTATAGGCCACGCCGTCGATATCCTCCCGCCGCAGTCCCGCCTGAAGCAGGGCCTCTTCCAGCAGCGGCAGGGTCTTGCGCACATGGTCCCGGGAGGCCAGCTCCGGCACCACCCCGCCGAATTCGGCATGCACTTCCACCTGGCTGTAGACCTGGTGCGCCACCAGTCCCCGGTCGCCGTCGTAGATGGCGATCCCGGTCTCGTCGCAGGATGTCTCTATCCCAAGGACCCGCATCGGCCTAGACCCCGCCTATAAATAGAATATGTTTCTTTGCAAAGCACTGCATATACCAGTAAAATCCCCGCCTTTCGGTTTTAGGTTATTCCTGACTTGAGGTAACAAATGCCCTTCGTACGCGTTAAAGAGAACGAGCCGTTTGAAATCGCCATGCGCCGCTTCAAGCGCTCCTGTGAAAAGGCCGGCATCCTCGCCGAGGTCCGTCGCCGTGAATTCTACGAGAAACCCACCACCGAGCGTAAGCGCAAGGCCGCCGCGGCGGTTAAGCGCCACATGAAGAAGGTACAACGCGAAAACCGGCGCTGGGAACGCCAGTACTGATCTTAGCAGTATCCCCTACCGCACCGTAAGCAAAATCCCTTCGCCCATGCTGAAACAACGCATCCAGGACGACATGAAGGGCGCCATGAAGGGTGGCGATAAGCGCACCCTGGGCGTCATTCGCCTGATCCTGGCCGCCGTCAAACAGCGGGAGGTGGACGAACGGATCGAGCTCGACGATGCCCAGGTGCTCTCGGTCCTGGACAAGATGGTGAAGCAGCGCCGGGACTCCATCGCCCAGTATGAGGCGGCCGGACGCCAGGAGCTCGCGGATCAGGAGCAGTTCGAGATCGGGGTGTTGCAGACCTATCTGCCGGAGGCGCTCTCCGAGGAAGAGATCGCCGGCCTGGTGGATGAGGCCATTACCGCCGCCGGCGCCGAGTCCATGCGGGACATGGGCAAGGTGATGGGGCAACTGAAACCGAAACTGCAGGGCCGCGCCGACATAGGCGCCGTCAGCGCCCTGGTCAAAGAGAAGCTCGGCGGCTGAATCCGTCGGCCTGTCGCCACCGCCGTTGGTGTAAGCTTATGCCATGGCCGGTAGAATCCCCCCCCAATTCATCGACGAACTGCTGAACCGGGTCGACATCGTCGACCTGATAAACAGCCGCGTCGCGCTCAAAAAGACCGGCAAGGACTATCAGGCCTGTTGCCCCTTCCACGACGAGAAGACCCCCTCCTTCACCGTCAGCCGTGACAAACAGTTCTACCACTGCTTCGGCTGCGGCGCCCACGGCACCGCCATCGGGTTCCTCATGGAGTACGACCACATGGGGTTCGTGGAAGTGGTGGAAGAGCTGGCCCAGCGGGAGGGAATAGAGGTCCCGCGGGAGGGGGGCGACACCCCCGGACCCGACTACCGCCCCCTGTACGAGACCCTGGAAGAGGCGGCGCGGTTCTACCGCTGGCAGCTGCGCAAGCACCCCGAGGCGCAACGCGCCGTCGACTACCTGAAGGGGCGCGGCCTGAGCGGGGAGATCAGCGCCGAGTTCGGCATCGGTTTCGCCCCGCCCGGCTGGGACGCCCTGCTCAACCATCTGGGCGGCGATGAAGACGGCCTGAAGCGGCTCCGCACCGCCGGCATGGTCTCCGAGCCGGAAGGTAAATGCTACGACCGCTTCCGGGACCGTATCATGTTCCCCATCCGCGACCGGCGGGGACGCACCATCGCCTTCGGCGGCAGGATCATCGGCGACGGCAAACCCAAGTACCTCAACTCCCCGGAGACCCCCTTGTTCCACAAGGGCCGGGAACTCTACGGCCTGTTCGAGGCCCGCAAGGCCCTGAAGCAGATCGACCGCTTGCTGGTGGTGGAAGGCTATATGGATGTGGTGGCCCTGGCGCAGTTCGGCATCCGCTACGGGGTGGCCACCCTCGGCACCGCCACCACCGCCGACCACCTGGAGCTGCTGTTCCGCACCGTCCCGGAGGTGGTGTTCTGTTTTGACGGCGACCGGGCCGGCCGGGACGCGGGCTGGAAGGCCCTGAACACCGCCCTGCCCCTGATGCGCGACGGGCGGGAGGTGCGCTTTCTGTTTCTTCCCGAGGGGGAAGACCCGGACACCATGATCCGCAAGGAGGGGGCCGAGGCCTTCGAGAACCGGGTCCGGGACTCCCTGCCCCTCTCCCGTTTCCTCTTCGACCACCTCACGCAACAGGTGGACATGGCGACGCCGGCCGGCCGCGCCAAGCTGTCGGAACTGGCCGCCCCGCTGCTGGACCGACTGCCGAACGGGGTGTTTCAGGCCCTGATGCGCAAGGATCTCAACGATCTGGTGGGGATCGAGGTGGCCCCCCGCCGCGAGCAGGCGGCACCCCCAAAAAAGCGCCCCCTGCTGAAAGGGGCGAAACAGACCATGACCCCCCTGCGCCTGGCCGTCACCCTGCTGTTGAAGAATCCGCAGCTGGCCCTGCTCCCGGATCTGCCCGCCGATTGGCGTCAGCTGGATTCCGAAGGCGTCACACTTCTGGCCGAAATGCTTGATTTGGTAGGGAACCAACCCCATCTAACCGCTGCCCAACTGATCGAACGCTGGCACGACCGGGAGCAGTACCGTTATCTGAACCGGCTCTCGGGCACCGACCTGCCCATCCCCGAGGAGGGCATGGAGGCTGAGTTCCGGGGCGTTCTGGCACGGCTGGAGCAGCAGCTCAGGGAAGAGGAGCTGGCACGACTCCTGGACAAGGCGGATGAGGAAGGCCTGAGCGGCGACGAGAAACTGCGGCTCAAGCACCTGCTCGCCGGGGAAGCGCGGCAGGTGTGATTCTGCCCCCTAAATCAACCCCCCGGGTGGCTAAAAAACCGTACGCATGCTATATTTGTCTGCTTTACGTTTGCGCAATTACACCTAACCGAACAACGTCGCAATATGGATCAGCAACAGCAGCAATCTCAACTTAAGCAACTGATCGCGAAGGGAAAGGAGCAGGGGTTCCTCACCTACGCCGAGGTCAACGACCACCTCCCGGACACCATCGTCGAACCGGAGCAGATCGAAGACATTATTCGCATGATCAACGACATGGGAATCTCGGTCTACGAGCACGCCCCGGATGCGGATGAGCGCGCCATTTCCGATAACGCGGTCTCCGCCGACGAGGATGCCGCGGAAGCCGCCGCGGCCGCCCTGGCCAGCGTCGACAGCGAATTCGGCCGTACCACCGACCCGGTACGCATGTATATGCGGGAGATGGGAACGGTGGAACTCCTGACCCGCGAGGGCGAACTCAAGATCGCCAAACGCATCGAAGAGGGCCTGGATCAGGTCCTGGCCGCACTCGCCACCTACCCGGACACCATCACCAAGCTGCTGGATATGTTCGACAAGGTGGCCAACGAAGAGATGCGTCTCACCGACGTCATCAGCGGTTTCGTCGATCCCAACGAAAGCGACGAGGTGATCACCCCTCCGCAACACAACGCCAATAACGCCGACAACAACGATGACGACGACTCGGAAGAGGAAGAGGTCGACCAGGGCCCGGATCCGGAAGAGGCCAAGAAGAAGGTCTCCGTTCTGCGCCGCCGCCACAAGACCCTGATCAACGGCATGGACCGCGACGGCAAGGACCACACGAAAACCATCAAGGCCGCCGAGAAAGCGGTCGAGGCCTTCCTCGAATTCAAGCTGGTGCCGGCGGTATTCAACACCCTGGTGGAAAACCTGCGCAGCGCCATCGCCCAGATCCGCACCCAGGAACGCACCGTCATGGACCTCTGCGTGCAGCAGGCGCGGATGCCGCGCAAGGCGTTCATCACCTCCTTCCCGGAGAACGAGACCAACCTGGACTGGCTGCCGAAGCAGATCAGCGAGAGCAAGAGCCACGCCGCCGCCCTGGAAGAGATCGCGGACGGGGTGTTTCGTGCCCAGAGAAAACTGCTGGAGCTGGAAAAGAGCAGCCGTCTCTCCATCAGCGACATCAAAGAGATCAATCGCAAAATGTCCATCGGCGAGGCCAAGGCCCGGCGCGCCAAGAAAGAGATGGTGGAGGCCAACCTGCGTCTGGTGATCTCCATCGCCAAGAAGTACACCAACCGCGGCCTGCAGTTCCTGGACCTGATTCAGGAAGGCAACATCGGCCTGATGAAGGCGGTGGACAAGTTCGAATACCGGCGCGGTTACAAGTTCTCCACCTATGCCACCTGGTGGATCCGGCAGGCCATCACCCGCTCCATCGCGGACCAGGCCCGGACCATCCGTATCCCGGTGCACATGATCGAGACCATCAACAAGCTCAACCGCATCTCCCGCCAGATGGTGCAGGAGATGGGCCGCGAAGCCACCCCGGAAGAGCTGGCGGAACGCATGGACATGCCGGAAGACAAGGTGCGCAAGGTGCTGAAGATCGCCAAGGAGCCGATCTCCATGGAGACCCCCATCGGCGACGACGAAGACTCCCACCTGGGGGACTTCATCGAGGACGCCGGCGTAATCTCCCCGGTGGACTCCGCTACCGGCGAAGGCCTGCGGGAAGCGACCCAGAACATGCTGGCCGGCCTCACCTCCCGTGAAGCCAAGGTGCTGCGCATGCGCTTCGGTATCGACATGAACACCGACCACACTCTGGAAGAGGTGGGCAAACAGTTCGACGTGACCCGTGAGCGTATCCGGCAGATCGAAGCCAAGGCCCTGCGTAAGCTGCGGCATCCCTCGCGCTCGGAAAAGCTCCACAGCTTTCTCGATAACGAGTAACTGTAGACGTCACATTTCGCAGTAGGAAACAGCAGCATATACCTGATAAAATGCCGCAAGTATCGGGCCTATAGCTCAGTTGGTTAGAGCAGGGGACTCATCAAAATGGTGCGCCCACGCTGAAAGGCGTGGGATGAACGGGATGAATTCAGGGGAACCGTAGCAGCAACGGCTGACGGCAATCCTGAGCCAAGCCGGGGGTGCACCCCCGGAAGGTGCAGAGACTACCTGAGGGCTGAAGCGCCCTTAATTACAGGCTAGAGCGTCCCGCACCCTAGCACGCATTGCGTGCGGGTGGTGAGATAGTCCGCTCCCGTTGGAAACAACGGGGTTCAGTGAATCCCTT
>JBNKJV010000013.1:0-89104 GCA_050291465.1 Sedimenticolaceae bacterium
TAATGGGTTTGCGTATTCAACTGTTTGTGGTGGTGAATGCGGCCCTCTCGGTTGTCCAGCTATACATTGGTATGGCGAATACAAAAATGGAAAAAAAGATGGTGAATGGTTAATACCTAACTCAGAAATAACTAATGACTCTTTTTTTATTTCGCCATTTGGCGAGTATAAGAAGATTAATTACATTAATGGTGAAAGAACACATAGCAAGTAGCACAAGTCGTTCGCTACGCTAACTGGAACCTCGGCTTCGTCTCGGCTCCATAGCGTAAATGTTATAAGGCATAAAATGAATCAGAGTATATTTTTAATAATCCCCATAGTTATGGGTCCTTTATACGCAATGATGATTCGAAAAGAATCATGTAAAAATACCTGTTTATTATTAATCGCAATAGCTTCGATTTTAACAATGTGGCTATCATTAATGCTGTCTTTCGGTTGGGATATTATTAAACCAACAGCGGAGGAGGCCTTCGCTACAGTTGATGAAATAATGAACAGAAATAATGATCTTCAATGGTTGCTAAGGTATATCTCGGAGACATTTGGTTGGTTTATTGGCGTGATTTACTTCTCGTTACTTTTCTTCATAGCGAAGGTATTTAGGAATCGCTCAAAAGCAGCTTATATATAATACAGAAACGATGTATGTGGAAATATTTATAAATATGTTATGAAAGTGTATTTTGGAATGCCTTATATCAATTCGCTACAGTCGGCTGGTTGGTCTGTCACTTGGCTTGCCGGACAAGCTGCGTACCAGTATGCCGTCGGCAGCGTAGCTCAAACGTTAGCTTCATAACAAAGGAATTTCGCAATATGACGCTAGAAGAAGCGAGCCAATTGGCGACAATCGCAGGTGTGATTCTTGTTGTGCCTCAGTTGGTAATTGCTGTTTATTCTATCGTGCGCAACAATCGTAGAGAAAAAATCAAGTCTACTCTTGATTACTACGAACAGATAAATCAACAGCTAAAGGTAGAAAAGAAAGTAATTAAGGAAAAATATGGTGAAGAGATAAATCGTGAACTTGCAATAAAAATTCACGATGAGAAGCAAGATGTTTCGTCTATCAATAGAATTCTGAATCTTTATGAACGAATAGCGCTTGGGATTAACTTAGGGATATATGATATACATGCATTGAATAGAGCTAGTGGAAAATTATTGGTAAACAACTATATGCGGTTCAAGCCATACATCGAATATAGGAGGGAGTTGATGCGTTCTCCTAATGCATGGTTGGAGTTTGAGAATCTTTACCGAAAACTGAATGAAATCCGCCAAAGCTAATAAGGCAGTAAACGCGGGCGATTTTTCATTCGCTGCGCTCACCATGAATACGTCGGTTACGCCTGCCGTTAGCCGTAAGAACATGCTTATGAGCCGTCGCTTCTTTTTGCTCCCACTCCTCCTGGCCAGCTTGTCTGCTGCCGCATCTCCTTTAGACGGTGAGTGGAAAGTAATTAGGCCATGTGACGGAGCGACAGGAATTTACGCAGAGCGTTGCTCGGAAGGCATGCGAGACTATTTCTGGCTCGACCTTTGGACCAACGGCGATTCGGTGTGTGGATTCCACATTTCTACAGGTCACCTCGGCAGTCGGGTGGACGAGGGTGACCTACTAAATGGCCGCCCAACGATTACCGGTTTGGCGGATGGCGCTGTCGCGAAAGTGCACTTTCGCAGTGCTTGGGGGGCGACAGGTACGGCCACGATTCGGGTCGAAGATCAAAAACTCAATTGGGAGGTCTTAGACCAAACAGAAGGGCAGTCATGGATACCGCGTCAAGCAATTCTTCTAAAACAACAAGTATCTTCCAAGAAGGAACGGCGCGAGTGTCCGGAAAAAGAGCCGTGAGTCGCTCGGTGTGGCCGCTAACATTTTGATCGAGGCGAACCCGTGCAATCGGCGTCGCGCGCCGTGCGTACGGTCCGGTTGCCTTTAACGTTATGCAATTATGAAAAAACTCATCCTTACAATACTTCTGCTCCTATCGGGAATTACTATGGCTGAAACGCTAATCAAGGAAGAGTCATTCCATGTCAAGTTACCGGACAATTGGTCTCATATTGATACTTCAGATGAAGAGGGCGTTTGGGTTTATCAAAGTTCAGATGGTAATGAGCGACTTACCGTTTCAATAATGTATTTCACCAAAACGCCTAGTTTTAGAGAAATCAAAGAATCAATAGAGGCTTATGTGGATATCCGAAAAAATGCATTCTAGCATTTCCATTTCACCTGACGAATACAAAGAGTATCCTGCTGCTATAACTAATATGTTTTTAGAGAAAGGGCCAGAAGATAGGAAAGCAGCGAACAAAACAATTGCAACCAAAGTAGGTATTGCCAATTTCTACTATGAATCATACGAAGAAATCAGTGCCTTTATGGAGAAGTTAAAATCGATTTTGGCTAATACCGGGTTTGCTAGCTAAAATGCATTGCCATTGACATCCAGTGGATGCGCGTTATTGCTCAGCCCCACTGAGCCGTTTTTGAATGTGCATTTAATATTATTAGGTCAACAATTACAGATGAAGAGCTTGAAAAATATTTTGCCGGAAAAATAGATTTCAAAGCACTAATGAAGCAAGTAAGTAATAAATATGGTATTTGTGACCAGTAACAACACAAATACACAAAGCAATTTTGTCAATATTGCCAGCTACGAGGATTAAGACCTCAGACTCGTCTTGGGTTCTTACAGAAAACGTTCGGACTTAATAATGAATAAAAGAAAGCATTTAATCCTAATTTGGGTGCTGTTTATTTTAACAACCGGCTCCTTGCCAATATGGATAGGAGTCTTATTCTCCGTAGGACAACAGCTTATTTCGGGATTTGATGATTTACCTGTATTCTCAATTATTACTGGGTTGCTCATAGGCGGGATTTTGTCGGCCGGACTTGTAATATACGTTTTTACCCGTGCACTTGAACAACGGTACCAAACACTAAAACGTATGGTATTCACCGTGTTCGTCTTTGAGATGTTTGTATGGAGCAGTGGCATCCTCTTAACAAGATACGTAATTGAAGCAAGTTAACACAACAAGCATATACTCCCGTTGGTCGCTGGGACCCCGCTATTGGATCAGCCCCTTACAAAACGCGTTAATCGCAAATAAGCGGCAAAATTATCAGTGATATTCTATGCGAGAGAAACACTACACCATCAAAGCAATGAGCCGAAAGGAAGTGGATATTGCTATTGAATGGGCGGCAAAGGAAGGATGGAATCCAGGGCTTCATGATGCGGACTGCTACTATTCCGCTGATCCGAACGGCTTTCTCATAGGGCTGCTAGGTGACGAGCCCATTGCCACGATCTCTGCGGTGAGATACGGAGAAACCTTTGGCTTCCTGGGGTTCTATATCGTTAAACCGGAGTACCGGGGCAAAGGGTATGGTGTTCAAATCTGGAATGCCGGCCTTAAGTATCTTGAGGGGCGGAATATTGGTCTTGATGGCGTTGTGGCTCAGCAAGATAACTACAAAAAATCAGGCTTCAAACTCGCTTATCGCAATATTCGCTACGAAGGAATCGGCGGCGGTGAACTACATCAGATATCGGAGATTGTGCCACTGTCCTCGTTACCGTTTGAAACCATTGACTCATACGATCGGCCGTTTTTTCCGGAAAAACGATCTCAGTTTGTAAAATCCTGGGTCAATCAGGCAGATAGTCATGCCCTGGGAATCATGCAGGGCGGCAAACTGGCCGGCTATGGTGTCATACGTCGGTGCCGTACTGGTTACAAAATCGGTCCTCTTATCGCGGAAACCCCCGACTTGGCTGAATCACTTTTTTTGGCATTAAAATCCAAGGCCGACTCGTCGCAACCGGTTTATCTTGATGTGCCGGAAGTCAATCCAGCAGCTGTGGCGCTGGCAGAGCGCTATAATATGGCAGCTTCGTTTGAGACGGCCAGAATGTATACGGATGAAGTTCCGGATATGCCGTTAAATCGCCTTTTTGGCGTAACTTCTTTTGAAATCGGGTGAACGAGGTATGGCGGTTGACATAAAGCTGTAACGGAAAATTAGCCGCGTCGCGGTGAAATTCCGCTGAGCTTTACGTTAAGAGCTTAGAGAGTAAAAATTGATGGAAAATGTTATCTTAATCGTCTTTATATTGACTACACAATCAAGCTACACCAATGAAGGTGAATCGCCTGGGTCCAAGGAAAATTTTGATACTATTCAATGGTGGTTAACTCGAGAAAAAACATTTCGCATCAGTACCTTCGCCAAAACAAACGATATTCATATATATGAAATTGGCGGCCCAATAAATCCTGCAAAAGCCATAGAAAATACAGAACTGCATTATGGAGATATTATTGCCTCCAAACACATTATTAATCTAGTTGATGCGAGTGATGAATCTACAGTAAACACCGCAATTGTAGAGGAGTTGACGAAAGGCCAATTAGAAATAGTCAAGCATCTCCGGACCGGATTCTGGAATTACGATGGACGTAAATACACAACACAGACAGAACCCTAAAGCACTTAACAAAACATATCAGCCGACCACGATCCTTCACTGGTAATTTGGAAACAAGATCCTGAAAACAAGGGTCGTGGTTCTTGGGCCATTAACCGTTATGTTATCGAAACCAACTGGAAATATCAGAACATGTCACAATTCAACGATGTAACAATTACTAAAGAGGCAAACATCTATTTTGACGGCCGGGTTACGAGCAGAACCGTACTCTTCGCGGACGGCTCGAAAAAGACTCTGGGCATAATGCTTCCTGGTGATTACGAATTTAGTACGGATAAAAAGGAGTTGATGGAGATTCTATCGGGGGATCTGGAAATACAATTGCCCGGTGAGGATTGGAGAAAAGTATCGGCCATGGAGTCGTTTGAAGTGCCGGCGAACTCGAGCTTTAAGTTGAAAATCCTTAAAGTGACTGATTACTGCTGCAGCTATCTGGACTGAAGGTAAAACAAAAAGGGGGCGAAAGCCCCCTTTTTGTTAGTGCAAGATGGTTAAGTTCAGCTCGTTACATCGGTTGAGTCAAGATAGAAGTCGTAGCAGTTATCCTTCCTGCTGCTGTCGCCCCGGCATTTCATAGCTTCTCGTGGGTGCTGGTTGAGGTGACCGCTGATCCCGTAGATATCATTAAAGCCCCATTCGATGATGGAGCGAAGGGGAACGAATTCCTCCTGTATGACCTTGTAGATCGGCCGTACGTCAAACTTCGGGTTCTTCAGGAAATTCAGCAGCAGTTCCAGATTGCAGTTGCCCGCACCGCGGCCGATGCCGTTGATGGTGGCGTCCAGCATGTTGACCCCGTCGATGATGGCCTGCTGGGTGTTGGAAAAGGCCAGCTGCTGGTTGTTGTGGGCATGGAATCCGAGTTCCTTGTCGGGGGCATGCTTCTTGTACAGCTCCAGGTAGTCCGTGACCTGCTCGGAGTAGAAGGCGCCGTAGCTGTCCACCAGGTAGAGGTAATCGATCTCCGGTGTATCGTTGACCTGTTCCAGGGCCTCGATCAGGTCCGAGCGGATGGCGGCGGAGCAGGCCATGATATTGATGGTGGTCAGGTAGCCGAGATCCTTTGAACGCTTCGCCAGGTCAATGCCCTTATCGATATCCGGTACGTAACAAGCAGTCCGGATCATGTCGGAAGGGCTCTGATCCGCAGGTTTCAGGATGGAGAAATCCACCCGTCCCACATCGAACATGACGGCGATCAGCGGCCGGTATTCGCTGTCATGGGAGTCGATTACCCGTTTCAGGTCATCGTCGTCGCAGAAGTTCCATTTGCCGTACTTGTCCCGGGTGTATTCGTCGCTTTCAGCAAGCTTCTTCCCGAGCTCCACGATGTCGACTCCGGAATCGCAGGCGGCCCGGTAGACCGCTTTTACGAAATCATCGGTGAAACGGTAGTTGTTGATCAGCCCCCCGTCCCTGATGGTGCAGTCCAGGACCTTGATCTCTTCTCGGTACATCGAAATAACCCCTCGGCGAGTTGGCAAATTCCCCGCCCACGGCCGGGAGTTTCGCGTAACAGTAGCATTGAACAGGGAATACTAAGGCATAGGGCGATAAAAAACGAGTAAGAAGTAGGTTTATTTCGCCCAGGTTAAGGGGCGGCCATAACAGGAAAACTATGGTCACCAGAAGGATTTCGTCCCTACTCCAAGTGCTAAAGGAGGGTTGCCTGGGAACAAGGGGTATGTCAGAATGTACGGATCAGTGCGGGGTGGAGCAGTCTGGCAGCTCGTCGGGCTCATAACCCGAAGGTCGTAGGTTCAAATCCTGCCCCCGCTACCAAACAGAAAAGGCCGCCGATAGGCGGCCTTTTGCTTTTCAAGATCCAAATCGGATTTGAACCTACGATGTCAAAAAAGCAGGTTCACAAGCGCCGGAAGGCGCGCAGAACGAGCGTGTAGGAGCCCTCTCCTGAGGGCGATCTGCTCGGGTCCCACATCGCCCACGGGAGTGGGCTCCTACAAAATCAATATAGCGGGGCCACGAGTCAGCGAGTAAATCCTGCGCCCGCTACCAAATTTGAAATAGGCCACCGACGGGCGGCCGGTGTTCTATTCCGGAATTTCGTTCCTACGCTCCATCATGGGATCCAGATAATAAACGGTTGCCGGAAAATCCCACGTCTTTTGATCAATGCGGTGTCAATATTTTTTACAGTCATTTCGAAACTTAATGGTGATTGGATTCCCAACCAATTGATATTTTTACGTTTATTGTTTTCGGTATATTTATTGCAACTTTAGTTAGAAGTGTTGGGAGTAAATTTCAGGTATTGATGAATAAGGACCATATGATGAGAAGATTTGTATTGTTGTTAGTGCTTCTGTTTGCTAGTTCGGCAAATGCAGCCGTTATTGGTTTAGGTAGCGGGACTTGGTACACGGATACATTAGAGAATAATCTTATATCCCAAGGCCACTCCGTCACTGTATACAATTCTTATGATGCCGCGACTTTAGGGGGATTGGACGTATATATACAGGACGGCAATTCTTATTTTAACGCTTCATTATTGGATAGTTTTGTTTTCAACGGCGGCACGCTTATTCAGCTTCCGTGGACTTTTACTCATAATAACTATACTGCGGCGACCACGGTCATTGGTGATAGAACTTCTTATACATATGGACAAAGCAACCCTGCCATTACTACGCTGGATGCCGCTAGTTGGTTATTGGACGGGGTGACGCTTCCTGGAGCAGGGACCTATACGATTGGCCGAGAGATTGGAAATTTATTCGATCCACTTGCGTCAGAGGTCCTGGAGTGGGCGGACGGCACTGCCATGCTGGGCTATCGCGAGTATGGTGCGGGTATGGTAGTAGGATTCAATCTGCATCTAATCACTTCGGATTCAAATCCATTAAATGCTGATTGGTCAAATCAGATTATTTACAACGCAGTTGGTGGTGGTAATGTTCCGGAACCCACCACCCTTGCCCTGATGGGTCTCGGCCTGGCCGGTTTCGGGTTTGCCCGGAAGAGAAAGCAGGCCTAAGGACCGGAATTTGAAGCAGTAGACTCAGACCCCGCCCCGGCGGGGTCTGTTTTTTCGCCCCAGGGGTGCCCCCAGGTGGTTTTGCCCGGATGGGGGGGGGACTGGAGGAATCCTTTACTTTTCCGGTAGTTTTTATATAATTTGCCACCAGATTGGAGGTAGCGGGCCTGTTCCAGGCGGGGCGTGCCGAAAGGGTACGAAACCGGCTACCGAGTGCGAAACCCCGACTTCGGGGTTTTTTTCTGGGATCGGGATTTAGAGGGTTGGTTTTGGGATACCACCGTCTTCCGGTTCGCGTCTGAGGAGTAATGATGAGTGGGCCTTTGGCCCATTTTTTTATTGTGGCGGGACATGCGTAGCGCGCCGGAGAAATTGACCACGTTGGTCAGAGGAGTGGTTGAGCCCATGGGCTATGAACTCGTGGGCGTCGAGTACTTGGGTGGACAGGAGGGCGGCAGTCTGTTGCGCGTCTATATCGACCAGGAGGAAGGCATTACCCTGGATGATTGCACCGCGGTAAGTCGACAATTGAGTGCTGTATTGGATGTTGAGGATCCGGTGAAGGAGCATTATTCACTGGAGATATCCTCCCCGGGCCTGGATAGGCCGCTGTTTCATGAGGAGCATTTTCGCAAATATGCGGGCAGCCGTATTCGTCTGAAAATGGCCCTCAAGATAGATGGAAGACGGCGTTTTGAAGGGATCCTGAAAGGATTGCAGGATCAGGAAATTGTACTGGAGGTGGACGGAGAACAGTTTCTTCTGCCACTGGACCAGGTGGAGACGGCCCGGCTTGTTCCGGAGTTTTGATTGGGAAGTGATGACTGATGAATAAAGAGATTCTGCTCGTCGTTGACGTTGTTTCCAACGAGAAGGACGTTGAGAAAGAGATCATCTTCGAGGCTATCGAGGCCGCGTTGGCGTCGGCGACCCGAAAAAAGCATGGCGGGGAGATCGATGTTCGCGTCTCTATTGATCGCGAAACCGGTGATTACGCCAGTTTTCGGCGCTGGGAGGTGATTGAAGAGCCGGATGAGGAAGGACTGCGCCCGGAACGTCAGATCCTGCTGGAGGAAGCACGCAAAGAAAATCCGGACATTGCACCGGGAGAGTATATCGAAGAGCCGATGGAATCCATCGCGTTTGGTCGTATTGCGGCTCAGACCGCCAAGCAGGTGATCGTGCAGAAGGTACGTGAAGCCGAGCGGGCCAAGGTGGTCGAGGCCTATAAAGACCGTAAGGGTGAACTGGTCACCGGTGTGGTGAAGCGCGTGGAACGGGGCAACATCCTGTTGGATCTGGGTAGCAACGCGGAAGCCCTGGTGCCGCGGGAGGAGATGATTCCCCGGGAGTCAGTGCGCACCGGAGATCGGTTGCGGGGGTATCTGTATGACATCCGTCCGGATGCACGTGGTCCCCAGCTGTTTGTCAGCCGCACCTGTCCGGAGCTGTTGATCGAGCTTTTCAAGCTGGAAGTTCCGGAAGTGGGTGAGGGCCTGATCGAAATCATCGGCGCCGCCAGGGATCCGGGGCTGCGGGCAAAGATCGCGGTAAAGGCCAAGGATCAGCGCATCGACCCGGTGGGGGCGTGTGTGGGTATGCGCGGCTCCAGGGTGCAGGCGGTTTCCAACGAGCTGAACGGCGAGCGGGTGGATATCATTCTCTGGAATGAGAATCCGGCGCAGTTCGTGATCAATGCCATGTCTCCCGCAGACGTCGTTTCCATCGTGGTCGACGAAGAGAGCAACAGCATGACCGTGGCGGTTGAGGAAGAAAACCTCTCGCAGGCGATCGGTCGTGGCGGCCAGAATGTTCGCCTCGCCAGTGAACTTTCCGGTTGGGAACTGAACGTAATGAATGAGGCCGAGGCGGCGGAGCGAAGCGAAGCTGAGGCGCGAGAACTGGTCAAGCAGTTTATGGAGCAGCTGGATGTGGACGAGGAGGTCGCGGCAATCCTGGTTCAGGAAGGGTTTTCCAACCTGGAAGAGGTAGCCTATGTCCCTATAGAAGAGATGCTCGAGATCGAAGAGTTCGATCAGGACATCGTTGAGGAACTGCGGGGGCGTGCTCAGGAGGTGCTTCTTACCCAGGCCATCGCGAGGGAGGAAGAGTTGTCCGATGCGGAACCGGCTGAGGATCTGCTTACCATGGACGGGATGGAAAAGAATCTGGCCTACGAACTGGCGCGTCGCGGTATTAAGAGCATGGAAGATCTTGCGGAACAGTCGGTTGATGAATTGATGGAAATCGAGGATATGGATGAAGAGCGCGCGGCCCAGTTGATTATGACGGCGCGTGCCCCTTGGTTTGAGGACGAAAAGAAGGCGTAGGACTGCCCGGGAGGTCCTAACATTATGAGTGAAGTAACAGTAAAACAGCTTGCGGAGGACGTGGGTATTCCCGTCGAACTCCTGCTTACCCAGCTTGATGAGGCCGGCCTGAAGAAGGTGGGCGAAGATGACAGTGTCAGCGAAAAAGAGAAGCTGCAACTGCTGTCGCATCTGAGAGAGAGCCACGGCAAGAAAAAGGAAACCGCCGCCTCAGGTCGCAAGATCACACTGAAAAGAAAGACGGTCAGTGAACTGCGTCAGCCGGCGGCCACCGGGGGAAGAACATCCACCCGGGGAGCGACATCCCGTGGCGGCAAGACCGTCAGTGTCGAGGTGCGGCGCAAACGTACCATAGCCAAGAAGGAAGAGACCGCTTCGCAACAGGAGCAACGCCTGAAAGAGGCGGAGGCTGCCCAGAAGGCCCTGGCGGAACAGGCCGAGCAGCGGCGCAAGGTGGAAGCGGAAGCCGAGGCACGCCGTGCCGCCGAGGAGGCCAGGCGCAAGGCCGAGGAAGAGGCGAAGCGCGAGCTTGAGGAAGCACGCCAGAAGGCCGAGACCGAAGCGACTCAGGCAAAGAAGGTTACCCGTAAGAAGCGGGCGGAGAAACCGGCGGATGAGAAAGTAACGCCCCAGGAAGCCGCGGCCAAGGCCGAGGTGGAGGCGGAAGCGTTGCGTGCCGCGGAGGAAAAAAGCGGAAAGAAAGCCGCCCACCGCAAGGAAGAGAAGGAAAGGGAGAAGAAAAAATCCTCCCGCCAGGGGCGCAAGGAACTGCATGTGTCGGAAGACATGCGCGGTCGGCGCAAGGTCAAGCCCGCCAAACGTCATACCAAGCCGGCGGTGACCACGGAAACCCAGCACGGTTTCCAGAAACCCACGGCGCCTGTTGTCCGCGATGTTGAGATCCCCGAGACCATCACCGTAGCGGAGTTGGCTCAGCGGATGTCCATTAAGGCCGCCGAGGTGATCAAGGAACTGATGAAAATGGGCATGATGGTGACCATCAATCAGACCCTGGATCGGGATTCCGCCACGCTGGTGGTGGAAGAGATGGGCCACCATGCCGTCGAACAGAAGGAGGCGGATGTCGAGGCAGAGGTGATGAGTGCCATCGAAGAGGAGCAGGGAGAGAAGAAATCCCGTGCGCCGGTGGTCACCATCATGGGCCACGTGGACCATGGCAAGACCTCGTTGCTGGACTACATCCGGGCCACGCGGGTTGCGGCCGGTGAGGCCGGGGGCATCACCCAGCATATCGGTGCCTACCACGTGGAGACCGATAAGGGCATGGTGTCGTTTCTGGATACTCCGGGTCACGCCGCCTTTTCCGCCATGCGTGCGCGTGGCGCCAAGGTGACGGATATCGTGGTGCTGGTGGTTGCCGCCGATGACGGCGTCAAGCCGCAGACCATCGAGGCGATTCAGCATGCCCGTGCCGCCGAGGTGCCTCTTATTATCGCTGTGAACAAGGTCGACAAGCCCGAGGCGCAGCCGGAAAAAGTGATGCAGGAGCTCTCCGGTCAGGAAGTGGTGCCGGAGGCTTGGGGCGGTGACACCATGTTCGTTCAGGTCTCCGCCAAGACCGGGCAGGGGATTGATGATCTCCTCGACGCCATCCTGCTGCAGGCGGAGGTTCTGGAGCTCAAGTCGGTGGTGGATTCGCCGGCCAGGGGCATCATTGTTGAGTCCAGTCTCGACAAGGGCCGCGGTCCGGTGGCCACGGTGCTGGTTCAGTCCGGCACCCTGAGGCAGGGCGATATGCTGGTCAGCGGCCAGGAGTACGGCCGGGTCCGCGCCCTGCTGGACGAGAATCGGCAGCAGGTGAAATCCGCGGGACCTTCCATTCCGGTGGAAGTGTTGGGGCTTTCCGGAGTGCCGAATGCCGGCGACGATGTGCTGGTGGTGCCGGACGAGCGTATGGCCCGTGAGCTGGCGGAATCGCGCCAGGAGAAGGCGCGGGATTCCCGTCTTGCCGCCCAGAAAGCCGCGAAACTGGATGAGTTCTTCTCCCAGATGGAGGAGGGCGAGATCAATTACGTCAATCTTATCGTCAAAGCGGATGTACAGGGCAGTGTGGAGGCGTTGAAGGACTCCCTGCTCAAGATCACTACCGATGAGGTGAAGGTGAAGGTGGTGGCGGCAGCGGTGGGCGGTATCAGCGAATCCGATGTGAACCTGGCCCTGACTTCCGGTGCCTTCATTATCGGCTTCAACGTCCGTGCCGACGCCACGGCGCGCCGGGCGGCGGAAGAGCAGGGTGTGGACATCCGCTACTACAGCATCATCTATGAAGTGATCGACGATGTGAAGAAGGCGATTTCCGGTCTGCTGAGCCCGGAGGTTCGGGAAGAGATTATCGGCCTGGCCGAGGTGCGCGACGTATTCCGTTCCTCCAAGCTGGGCGCCATCGCCGGTTGTATGGTGGTGGAGGGCACGGTCAAGCGCAACAATCCGATCCGTGTGCTGCGGGACAACGTGGTGATCTACGAAGGGGCCCTGGAGTCTCTGCGCCGGCACAAAGATGACGTCAGCGAGGTCAAGGCGGGTACCGAGTGCGGCATCGGTGTTAAAAACTATAACGATGTGAAGGTCGGAGACCAGATCGAAGTCTTCGAGCGCATCGAAGTGGCGCGCGAAATCTGACGGTTACCCCGGTTTATGGCGCGAGAGTTCAGTAGAACCGACCGGGTCGGTTCCCAGATGCAGCGTGAATTGGCGCAGCTCATTCGCGATGAGCTGGATGATCCGCGCCTGGGTATGATCACTGTCCAGGCGGTGCGGGTGGTGCGGGATTTTTCCCATGCCAAGGTCTACTTCACCATTCTGGGCGGCGGTCTTTCGGAAAAAGAGACCACCGCGTTGCTGAATGAGGCAGCGCCCTTCTTTCGCCACGAGTTACGGCACCGGCTGAACATCCGCAGTCTCCCCATGCTTCATTTCATATATGACGAATCGATTGAGAAAGGCGCCCACCTCTCCGCCCTCATCGATGAAGCTGTGGAATCTGACCGGGAAAAACACCGCGATTCGGACGATTAATCATGGGTAGAAGGCGGAACAGAGGGCGCAACGTGCGGGGTATCCTGTTGCTGGATAAGCCCCGGGGTATAACGTCCAACGATGCGTTGCAAAGGGTGAAGCGACTGTACCGGGCGGACAAGGCCGGCCATACCGGGAGTCTGGACCCCCTGGCCGACGGCCTGCTCCCCGTCTGTTTCGGCGCCGCCACCAAGATTTCCGCTTTTTTACTCGACGCCGACAAGCGTTACTGGGTGCGGATCAGACTCGGGATCACCACCACCACCGCCGATTCCGACGGCGAGGTGTTGGAGACCCGCGCCGTTGACGGCGTGAGCGAAAAGGCGCTGCGGCAGGTGTTGACCCGGTTTGAGGGCCGGATCGAACAGATACCCCCCATGTACTCCGCCCTGAAGCATAAGGGCGAACGTCTCTATAAGCTTGCCCGGGAAGGCAAGGAGGTGGAGCGGGAACCGCGCAGCGTCACCATCCACAGCCTGCAGCTCGGCGCCTGTGATCTGCCGGAGTTTGAACTGCAGGTGCACTGTTCCAAGGGCACCTATGTACGCACCCTGGCCGAGGATATCGGCGAGGCCCTGGGCTGCGGTGCCCACGTGACGGCCCTGCGGCGTACCGGTGTCGGACCCTACGGTGATGACGGACTGGTGAGCATGGAGGCGTTGGAAAAACTGGCGGAGGAGGGCTTCGATGCCATGGATTCCCTGCTGCTTCCGGTGGAGAGCGCCCTGGCGGACTGGCCGGAGGTGAAGCTGACCCCGGACAGCAGCTTCTATGTGCGCCAGGGCCAGCCGGTGCTGGTGCCCAATGCCCCGGTGGAGGGCCTGGTACGTATCTTTGGCCCCGACGGCTTCATCGGCGTCGGCGAGATCCTGGACGACGGCCGGGTGGCGCCGCGGCGTCTGATGTGATGAATCGTAGCCACAGAGGCACAGAGAACACAGAGATTCCACTGTTTTTTGTAAGGTAATTGCTTGGCCGGATGATGTGGACTCGGAGCTGTCAGTTGCCGGTGCTTTGATAACAGGGTCGGAAATACAATTCTCCGTGAACTCTGTGTCTCCGTGGCGAAAATATAATGAACAGAGCGATTTGATTGGTTTTTTTAAACCTATATAATACGCAGTTCACTGATCCCGGGCGGCTTTGCGGCTGGCCGGGTATCGAAAAGGCGCCCTCCTTTTCCGGAGGGTATTTTTGTTCGCAGCCCTGAACCCATTGTCGGGGCGCGGATGTAATTGCTTAGCAATACAATGAGGAGCAACAGCAATGTCTATTACCGCCGAAGAGAAAAAGGCGATTGTCGAAGAGTATGGACGTGGAACCAATGATACCGGTTCCCCTGAAGTGCAGGTGGCGCTCCTGACCACCCGCATCAATCAACTCACGGAACATTTTGCCGAACACAAGCATGACCATCACTCCCGTCGGGGTCTGGTTCGGATGGTGAACTCCCGCCGCAAGCTGCTGGACTACCTGAAGTCCAAGGATCTGGAGCGTTATCGTACCCTGATCTCCAAGCTTGGCCTGCGCCGGTAAGCCGGTAAACAGTAACTAATTGAGGACACTATCGTGACCCCCATAACCAAAGAATTTCAGTTGGGTGACCACACGGTCACCATCGAGACCGGTGAGATCGCGCGTCAGGCCGATGGCGCAGTGATGATCAATATGAGCGACACCGTGGTGCAGTGCACCGTGGTGGGCTCCAAGCAGCCGATGGAAGGGCGTGACTTCTTCCCCCTGACCGTCGATTACCAGGAAAAGACCTACGCCGCGGGTACCATCCCCGGCGGTTTCTTCCGCCGCGAGGGACGTCCCTCCGAGAAAGAGATTCTGGTCTGCCGCCTAATCGACCGTCCGGTTCGCCCCCTATTTCCGAAGGGCTACACCAACGAAGTGCAGATCATCTGTACCGTCATGTCCCTCAACCCGGCGGTGGATCCCGAGATCCCGGCCATGATCGGCACCTCCGCGGCCCTGGCCATCTCCGGCCTGCCGTTCAACGGACCCATAGGCGCCGTTCGCGTCGGTTACAAGGACGGTGAATACCTGCTCAATCAGTCCCAGACCGGTCTTAGTGACGAGAGCGATCTGGACCTGGTGGTGGCCGGTACCGAAAGCGCCGTGCTGATGGTGGAGTCGGAGGCCGACGGCCTGCCGGAAGAGGTGATGCTCAATGCCGTGCTGTACGGACACGAGCAGATGCAGGTGATCATCAAGGCCATCAACGAACTGGCCGCCGAGGTAGGCAAGCCGGTGGCGGAGTTTACCCCGCCGGCAGAGAATACGGAACTTGCGGAGGCCGTAAACGCCGCCGCCGGAGAGGCCCTGACTCAGGCCTATACCATCGCCGACAAGATGGAGCGTTACGGCCGCATCGACGCGGTTGTCTCCGAGGTGGTGGAGAAGCTCTGTGCCGGGGACGAGCCCCAGTGGTCCGAGGGTGAGGTAAAAGGCGCTCTGGACAAGCTCAAGAAGAAGACCGTGCGCGGTCGTATCCTGGCCGGTGAGCCCCGTATCGACGGCCGCGATACCCGCACCGTGCGTCCCATTACCGTCCGTACCGGCGTACTGCCGCGTACCCACGGTTCCGCCCTGTTCACCCGCGGTGAGACCCAGGCCCTGGTAGTGGCCACCCTGGGTACCGAACGGGACTCCCAGATCATCGATGCCCTGAACGGTTCCTACCGCGAACCCTTCATGCTGCATTACAACTTCCCGCCGTTCTGTGTGGGTGAGACCGGTCGCGTGGGCAGCCCGAAGCGACGCGAGATCGGCCACGGCCGTCTGGCCAAGCGCGGCGTGCTGGCCTGTATGCCTAATATGGAAGAGTTTCCGTACTCCATCCGCGTGGTCTCCGAGATCACCGAGTCCAACGGCTCTTCCTCCATGGCCTCCGTTTGCGGCACCAGTCTGGCGCTGATGGACGCCGGCGTGCCCATGAAGGCCCCGGTTGCCGGTGTGGCCATGGGCCTGATCCTGGAGGGCGACAAGTTCGCCGTACTCACCGACATCCTGGGTGACGAGGACCACCTCGGTGATATGGACTTCAAGGTTGCGGGCACCACCGAAGGTGTCAACGCCCTGCAGATGGATATCAAGATCCAGGGTATTACCAAGGAGATCATGGAGATCGCTCTGGGGCAGGCCAAAGAGGGTCGGCTGCACATCCTCGGCGAGATGAATAAGGAGATCGCTTCCCATCGCGAGGAGATGTCCGAGCATGCACCGCGCATCATCACCATCAAGATCGATCCGGAAAAGATCCGCGACGTTATCGGCAAGGGTGGTGTAACCATCCGTTCCATCACCGAAGAGACCGGTGCCACCGTCGATGTCACCGACGACGGCATGGTCAAGATCTTCTCCGTGGACAAGGCCGCAGGTGAAGAGGCGCTCAAGCGCATCGAACTGATCACCGCCGACGTCGAAGTGGGCCGGGTCTACGAGGGCAAGGTCGCCCGTCTCATGGATTTCGGCGCCTTCGTCACCATCCTGCCCGGCAAGGACGGTCTGGTGCACATCTCCCAGATCTGCGAAGAGCGGGTGGAGAAGGTTAGCGACAAACTGGCCGAAGGCGACGTGGTCAAGGTCAAGGTGCTGGAAGTGGACAAGCAGGGCCGTGTCCGACTCAGCATGAAGGCGGTGGAAGAGGGCGAATAAGCCTTACCTCCTCAGCAGCTGAAAAAGGGACCTTAGGGTCCCTTTTTTTTGCCCTGTTCAAACTTTATCGGGCGCGAATCGCCCGACCTTTCCCTGTTGGCCCGCAGCTTGCAGGGTATTTGCCTATACCCAAGAGCGAGAGAGCGGGGCCGGGAAGAAAATACCCGTGTGACCGGTATGAGATTCCTGGAAATCCCGCCGCAAGGGTGGGTCGACGGCCGGTGGGAGAGCTGTTTCCATAAGTCATGCGGGAGGCATCTATTCCGATGTTGTGCGGGATAAGTCAGCAATATGCCCATGCCATTAAGGGAATGACCCCGTCTCCTTCGACCCTCTGGTAACGGGAGGTTAAATGTCCGTATCGATTTCAACAGAACGTTTCTCTCCGTGGTCATTGTTGGCCGACCTGGAGCGGCAACTTATTGATCGCAAAGGCGATGTAGGCGCCTGTGTCACCTTTGTCGGTACCATGCGCGATTTTAATGAAGGTGATGATGTCGCGGCGATGGAACTGGAGTATTACCAGGGCATGACCGAACGGGTGCTGCAGGAGATTATCGACCAGGCGACGGTTGAGCATGACCTGGTGGAGGCGCATATCCATCACCGCGTCGGAGAGATTCTGCCCGGGGAGGCTATCGTGGTGATCGCGGTATGGTCCGCCCACCGCCGCGAAGCCTTCGCGGCCGCACGTCAATTGATCGAGTTCCTCAAGGCGCGTGCGCCGTTCTGGAAACGCGAGATGTTACCGGAGGGTAACACCCGCTGGGTTACGCATAACACCCCTGGCTAGATAACGATCGGAGGAGTAGATACGAATGGCTCAAATGGTGGAGGTAGGGACCAAATCCAATGTGGTTCGGTTTGCCGTGGCAGAGGGCTATTTGCGTTTGCAGCAGGCTAGTCTGGAGGCGATTCGAAACGGAACGGTAAAAAAGGGTATGCCCTTCGAGGTGGCCAAGGTAGCGGCCATTCAGGCGGTGAAGGACACTCCGCGGATAGTCCCGCTTTGTCATCCCATACCCGTTACCGGGGTAGAGGTGGAACTGGAGGAGCATAACGGTCGGGTACGCGCCGCCTGCAGGGTCTCTTGCGACTATAAGACCGGCGTGGAGATGGAGGCATTGACCGGGGTAAGTGCGGCCCTGCTGACTGTCTGGGATATGGTGAAGTATCTGGAAAAGGATCAGGGCGGTCAGTATCCCTCAACCTGTATTGAAGCGATTCAGGTCGTAGAAAAATACAAGGGGGAAAACTGATTGGCACGTTATCAGTTCCATGAAGAGCCAAAGGGTGGGGTCGGGTTGGAAGTGATCGCCTCCGATCCCTTGGGAGTGATCGATGCCGCCGCCGCGGCGCTAAACTTGTTTATGTGGGACCAGGAGGGTGTCCGGGAGCAGGAATCCATTGAGCTGGTCAGCCACGGCTTTAATGAGGGAACAGCCCTGGTCGCACTGCTTTCGGAGATGCTCTATCGCGCCGATAACGATGATTGGGTATTTAAGCGCTTCCAGGCGGCCGCTCTGGAAGAGGTTATGCCGGACGAGGAAGGGTCCAGAAAGCGATACCGTATCACCGGCCGGGCTTTTGGCGAACGCCGGGACGGTATGCGTCATCGGAAAAGGTTCCCGGTCCAGGCGGTCTTGCTGCCGAAACTGAAATTCAAGCCGCATGAGGAGGGATGGCGTTTCTACGCTATCCTGGATGCCTGATGGAAGAGCTATTGGTACCCATAGAGTGGGTCGCAATAATCTTTTTCGTTGTTTCAATGGCTTATTCGTCAGTCGGGCTTGGCGGTGGATCGAGTTATACCGCGTTACTGATGTTGTTTGGTGCAAGTCAGGTGGCTATCCCGTCCATATCCCTGACATTGAATCTGCTGGTTACGACGGTGGGCAGCTACCATTTCATTTCCCACCGTCACGGACGGTGGCGCTTGATACTCCCTTTCCTGCTCGGTTCGATTCCATTCGCCTACATCGGCGGCACCTTGATGCTGCCCGCAACGGTATTCCGGTGGATATTGCTTCTGAGTCTGTTGTTCGTTTGTGTGCGTATCTATATGTGGCGTACCGTTTCATTTCAGCTGGGCCTTGATCATAGGCAGAAGCTCGTGCTGGCCGTGGTTTGCGGTATGTTGCTCGGATTTGTCGCGGGTACGGTTGGGATTGGTGGCGGGATCTACCTCGTGCCCCTCATTATCTTACTTGGGCTGGGGAGCCCCAAGGAGGCCGCGGCAACGGGCGCGATCTTTATTTGGGTCAATTCTCTAACCGGATTGACGGCGCGTTATCAATCCAACCTTATCGACCTGGAAGGGATTGTTCCTATCGCCATAGCCGCCCTGATCGGCGGCGCCCTCGGCTCCTGGTTGGGTTCCGTAAAGCTGGAACCGAGGAAGATGGAGAGGGTCCTCGGGCTTGTGGTTGCTGTTGCCGCCGTCATGCTGGGTAAACGCCTGATACCGATGTAGTGGCGGTAGACCTCTTTCTGCGGGATGTTACCGAACGGTAATTGCCGGATTAACCCGTTGTTACCGTTTGGTAACAATCCCTTTCCCGTGCATATCATATTTCCGGTGAATTCATGCAGATTACATCCTGCCTTATCAGATGGCATGTTTCCTGCCTGTAGTAAGGAAGGCGGGTTTCTGCTGAACCCGGTGTTAGTCTCCCGCGGGGAGGCGGAATGTATAACTACAGGTACTCAAAGGGAGTCCGAATGTCCAAGACCAAACCTGACGCACCTTTTGTCCCGCTCAATCTTGCGATTCTTACGGTGTCCGATACGCGTACCGAGGAAAATGACGAATCCGGACACTACCTGCGTGATAATGCCCTTGCAGCGGGCCATCAGGTAAAAGAAAAGAGGATCTTGATAGACGATATTTATCTCGTTCGGGCTCTGGTTTCACACTGGATTGCCGAACCTGAAATTGACGTTATTCTGATTACCGGTGGGACGGGCGTTACTGATCGTGATGTGACGGTTGAAGCGGTTACTCCCCTGCTGGACAAGGAGATCCCCGGTTATGGTGAGTTGTTTCGAGCGGCCTCGTTTAAAACCATACGAACATCGACTCTCCAGTCGAGAGCCTTTGCCGGTCTGGCAAACGGGACTCTGTGTTTCACCATGCCGGGCTCCCCCGGCGGATGTCAAACCGCCTGGGATGAGATTGTCAGCCTCCAGATCGACAGTCGCACGCGGCCGTGCAATTTCGTCAATCTGATACCGCGTATGGCGAACAGGAAATGAGAGCTGCTGATTCTGTTGGCAGGAACAGGTTCGGGAAGGAAGCAAATTGCGACTGATCTAATTTTCCCTTATAGCTAATACTATGATGCAGAGGCCTATAGAGACATCCGCCCAGGTTACCGGAATGGTTCTAGCGGGGGGGTGTGGTCGTCGTATGGGAGGTAAAGACAAGGGGTTGGTTGCCCTTAACGGGCGTTTGATGGTTAATCATATAATTGCCCGGATACAGGAAAAGACCCCTCACGTACTGATCAACGCCAACCGCAATATCGGTATTTATGACCGCATGGGTTACCAGGTCGTGCGTGATATCCGTGGTGGATTTCTCGGGCCGGTGGCGGGCGTCGAGAGTGGGCTCAGATATGTTCAAACCCCGCTGTTGTGGGTTGTCCCCTGCGACACGCCGCTTTTTCCGGATGATGCGCTCGAACGGCTGCTGCAGGCCATGTATCAGAAACGAGCCCCGGCCGCTTATGCGGTCTCCGACGGACGGGCCCTCCCGGTCTTTTGCCTGCTTCAGGGAAGTCTTTATGCGAGCGCCGGGCGTTATCTGGACAGGGGAGGGAGGAGCATGCGCGGGTGGTTGCAAGAGGTGGGCGCGGCGGCGGTGGAGTGGAAGGAGTCGCAATCCCGATTTCTTGGGGCTAACTCCTATTCTGAGTTGAGTTCACTGGAGCAAATGGGAGCATTGCGGGAATGATTCACTGACGGTCTGTGTCGGCTGAAGAGTAATCACCGTTTCGCGTCTAAATCAATCAGGGTCTTGATCGGAAGTGTTTTTTCCCTAGCCCACTCGCTCATCGAAGCATCGTAAAGCCTGGCCTTTCTGTTACCCATGATGGCGTAGTCCACGAACCAGGTTAGGGCGGCACGATTGCCGGTATGGCAAAAATGAATAGTGCCGTCCTGATCATGATCCAGTCCCGCTGCCTGGTATAAGGTGACCACTGCTGTTTTATCGCGAATGCGTCCATGGGCATCCACCAGCCAGTCGAAAGGCAGATGTTTTGCGCCGGGAATGGTTCCAGGCCGCTCCAGCGGATTCGCGGTGATCACTCCGGCATATTCGCCCAAGGTACGGGCGTCGAGCAGTTGGGTGTCGTCCTGCAATGCGGCCAATGTATCCCGACTGGTAGCGACGATGCTGTAGTCAGGATCGGATTGATAACGGGAAACCGGTCGGGAGCGGGGGACAGTTTCCAGGTCGTGGGTGAAATAGCTGGTGTAGTGGGCGATTCCGCCGTTGAGCACGGTGACTTTCCGGTGGCCCAACACTTTCAATGTCCAGAAAACCCTGCCGGCAGCCGCCATATCTCCCGGCTGGTTTCCTCCGGCGAGGATAACCACGGTGCTGCTGTTGTCGATACCCAGTTCGCTTAACAACGTTTCCATCCGGGAGATAGAGGGAAGCATGCCGGGCATGTTTGATTCTTTGCCGGTGCGCCACAGATTATATGGTGCGTTAATGGCGCCGGGGATATGTTGCTGCCGGTATAGTGCCGGCTGGCGTATATCCAGCAGGATCAGATCTTTTGAATGTTTATTGGCGTTGAGCCATGTACTGTCGATCAATTCATCCAGTGCGACGGCCGGAGAACAGAGAACAAACAGCAGAAGGAGAGAAAGAGGTCTGAGCATCAAGTTCTCGCATAGGTGAACTATCAGCCTCCGCGAGGTCATCCGCCGGTCACCGGAGGGAAAAAGGCGATTTCATCACCGTTTCTAACCACTTCATCCGGCCCCGCCATTTCCTGGTTGACAGCTGTCAGAATCAGGCTGTCGTTGTCGAAGGTATCCGCCCAAGCCCCTTTTCGTGACCTGAGGATCTGTAGGATGTCGCTGATGGTAGCGGCATTCGGAGGCAGCTCCAGGTCTTCGGAAGTCGTTCCGATACGGTCACGTAGACTGGCAAAGTAGAGCACCTTGATCATGACAGTAACTCACTAAAGCTTAGAAATTGCACCTTATCTCCCCGTTGCAGGGTCTGGTTCTCTTCAATAACCACCAGACCGTTTGCCCAGGCGACGGAGCTCAGCACGCCTGAAGAGCGGCTTGGGAAGGTTGTTACCCTTGCCACTCCGTCGGTACCGATGGCAAGCCGCCCGCGGGCAAATTCGCGTCGCTTGTCCGCCTTTGGCCAGTCGAATGCGGCCTCCACCCTGATCGGAGTCGGCAGCGGTTCGTTGCTCCCCTGCATTCTAAGAATGAAGGGGCGGGCGAACAGCAGGAAGGTGACGAACAGGGAGACCGGGTTGCCGGGAGTGCCGATAAATGGAGTGTCGGCTATACGGCCGAAAGCCACCGGTTTACCCGGGCGAATGGCGATTTTCCATAGTTCCAACGATCCGAGTTTCTCTACCGCGGGTTTGACATGATCTTCCTCGCCTACCGAGACACCACCGGAGGCGAGCACCAGATCGGCTTCCTGTGCCCCCTGGGTGAGGGCGTCGCATGTGGCGTCGAAGGAATCTTTGATAATGCCCAGGGGGATTACCTCACAACCAAGTGCCTGCAGCAGGCCTGATGCCGTATATTGATTGGAGTTGTATATCTGGCCCGGTTTCAAGGGGTTGCCCGGCATCACCAGTTCATCGCCACTCGCCAGCAGGGCGACTTTGAGGCGGCGGTAGACGGTGACCTCGGACACTCCCACGGAGGCGGCCAATCCCAGATGCTGGGGGGCCAGTCTGGTGCCTGAATCGATGATGCTGCTCCCGGCGGAAATATCCTCGCCGGTCTTGCGAATGTTGGCACCTTTCCCGGGGAGTTCTCTGATGATCACGTGATCGCCATCCTGCTCGCACAGCTCCTGGATAACCACGGTATCGGCGTTAGGGGGCACCGGGGCGCCGGTGAAGATACGGGCGGCAGTGCCGGGCAGCAGCGGTTCACCGGCTTGTCCGGCCGGGATACGCTGACTGATCGGCAATCGGGTGCCTTTTCCGGAAAGATCTTTGAACCGAACGGCGTATCCATCCATGGCGCTGTTATCCCAACCCGGAACGTTGATGGAACTGCTGATCGGTAGGGCCAGAACGCGCCCCAGCGCCTGCTCGATCTTCAGGGACTCGACTTCCGACAGAGGAACGGCGGCATTCAATAACTGCGAAAGGGCGTCGTCGTAGCCGCGCTGTTTATCGGATTTACCTCCGCATCCGCAAATATCCGCATTTTCGGGAGCTCTCTGGGGCGGGGGCGTATCGTCGCGAGTTTCAAGGGTCGTTATTGTGTTCATAACCTGGTCTCTTGGTTTTGCGGCCATTCCTTTCGGTTCCGCCACAACCCGGATCCGATATAGCGGTAGGGGTGAATCGAATAATTAATTACGCAAATTGAATGCCAGAAACCCGGGCCTGTATAACGGCGTTTTTCTCCCTATATCGTTACCGTTCGGTAACTTTTCCGCATCGGATGTTTCAGTTGAGTAACCTAAGGCGAATAAAAAGGACGTATTTACGGGTGCTTTATACCGTGGTTCGAATATTGCAAGTCCCGGGCTGGTAACCTCGGAAAATAATGGAAGCAGATGGAACAAGAACACGTCCTAACCGATCGTTTTGGTCGCACCATCCGTTATCTGCGTATATCGGTCACTGATCGGTGTGATCTCCGTTGCCAGTATTGTTTGCCGAAGGCCTGTACCGATTTTTCCGAACCGGATGATTGGCTGGATATTCATGAGATCGGGAGAATCGCAAAGCAATTCGCCGCAATGGGGATCAGTCACCTGCGCCTGACCGGGGGAGAACCGCTGGTCAGGCGCGATATCGTTGAGCTGGCGGCAGTACTTTCCGCCATACCGGGAATCGAGGACTTGTCTCTCTCCACCAATGCCGTCAGATTGGCGGAATTTGCGGAGCCACTGTTTCGTGCCGGAGTAACGCGAATCAATGTCAGTTTGGACAGTCTGAATCCGTCGACCTACAGCACTATCTCCGGTGGGGGCAAGCTGGAGAAAGTCCTGGATGGACTTTATGCGGCCGAGGCTGCCGGATTCAAGCCCATAAAATTGAATACGGTTGTGATGCGTGGGGTGAATGACGGGGAGATTGAGGAGATTTTCGAATTTGCCGCCGGTCGGGGATACACCTTGCGCCTGATCGAGACGATGCCGATGGGAACCGCCGGTCGGAAAGCATCGGAAAGATATGTCGACCTGGAAGCCGTCCGGCGCCTTCTGACGTCCCGCTACGAGTTGATACCGGATGTGTTACCCGGCGCGGGCCCGGCCCGCTATTATCGGGTGGCCGGCTCCGGCGCCAGTATCGGTTTCATTACCCCCCTGTCGCAACACTTTTGCGAGACATGTAACCGGGTCCGTCTTTCGGTGGAAGGAGACCTGATCGCCTGCCTGGGAGACGAACACCGTTATCCGTTGCGGGATATATTGCGGTCAGGATGCAGCAACGAGGTATTGTCGCAACATCTGTTGAAGGCAATAGAGTTGAAACCGGAACGACATGAATTCAATGAGCAACCAGCCCGCATCGTTCGCTTCATGTCAATGACCGGAGGATGATTTTTCACGAGATCAGAAAGTGCTAGAAACCGATAAAGAGCTTGATCTGTCCGATTTGAATTGTCCCTTGCCTATTCTCAAGACAAAGGCGGCATTCGCTGTGATGGAGCGGGGAGAGATTATCAAGGTTACGGTGAATCATTCAGATTCCGTCAGAGAAATAAAGACATTTTGTCGCCAGTTGGGGCACAAGATACTTAAATATCACGAAGAGGCCGGGAGTTACCATTTCTGGATGGAAAAGGTATAGACCCGACGCAACGGACTACAGGTCTGTTGTGGATTTCGCCGAATGCCGGAATAGGAGAAATCGTATTCCGTATTGGGACGTGAAAGAGTATTTTCCCTACATCGTTACTTCCCGGTAACGCAACTCCTATTGGATTTTCCTTCATGTCACATCGTATTTGCGGATGCGTGAAGCCCGTTACCCTTCGGTAACAGTGAAAGTGTTTTCGTGGAGCAGCGAAATTTCTCTTGTAAATTATGGCCTTGGATAAAGCCGACTGGAAAACGGTTACAGAACGGTAACCACCGCAGGTTCGGTTCCTACGCCGATAATTCCGCCGTGTGTTTACGTTGAGGGCGCGTAGTTTTTATTAATCAATAGGTTATAAATCACACCAAAAAACTATGGTATGGGAAATGCTTTGACCTTAGGTCATATCGTGATGGTGGTACCGGTCACGGTGTTGTTATCAATAACCAAAGCATTAGGAGGAAATCCCATGCCCGTTGGTCTCCAGGCTGATCCGTCCCTGGGAGTGCCCGGTAAGAAGCGTTGGGCTATGGTCATCGACCTGCGTCGCTGTATCGGTTGTATGGCCTGTGTCTGTGCTGACAAAGCCGAATACGATGTGCCGCTTGGTGTATGGCGCACCATCGTAAAGGTCAAAGATACCGGTCGTTACCCAAATACCAAACGTCACTTCATGCCGCGGTTGTGTAACCACTGCGACAACCCGCCCTGCGTTCGCAACTGTCCCACGGAGGCGACATATAAACACGAAGATGGATTTGTGTTGCAGCGCTATGACCGTTGCATTGCCTGCCGTACCTGTATTGCCGCCTGTCCCTATAACGCCCGGCATGTGCTGCCGAAGAACCGTGACCGTGTAAACATCGGTGGGGTAGTGGATAAATGCACGTTCTGTAACCACCGGGTGGAAAAAGGCCAGTTGCCGGCCTGCGTTCAAACCTGCTTGGGACGTTCCCGTATCTTCGGTGACCTTAATGATCCTGAAAGCGAGGTCTCCCGCCTGGTCGCGAGACATAAGACCGTGGTGCTGAAGGCGGATAAGGGAACAAGTCCTCAGGTTTACTACATAAAACCTGATCGGGCACAGACCGAACAACTGTTCAGTGCGCCCACGTCCTACGCGGCTCGCTCGGATGCCGAGGCATTCTACAAGCACAACCGCGGCAGCAAGTTCTTTTCCGGCGTTCTATAAGGGGGATAATCATGTTTGAGTACATGCAATTCAATATCGCCCCCTGGGGGCATGACATCGTCATCTACTTCTTTCTTATCGGGGTTGCGGCAATGACTTTTGTCTACGCGGCCGCCCCGGCGGTATTTGGCGATCTCTTCAGCGGTGCCGCGCGATCCATGGTACCGTTTCAACGCGTAGGGATGATCGTCGCGATGGCGCTGCTTTTGGTCTGCGGTCCATTGCTGATCATAGATTTGGGAAGACCGGAACGTTTCTTTTATCCGATTCTTTACTTCCACTGGACCTCGCCTTTGTCCTGGGGGTCCCTGTTCCTGCCGTTGTTCGGTCTCTGCATCGTCGGTTTCTTCTTCGGTCTAAAGAAAGGAAATGACAAGCTGATGCGCTGGACCGGCATCCTGGGATCGCTGTTGGCCTTGTCGATGCCGCTTTACACCGGTCTGGATTTGATGGTCCACCAGACGCGTGAGTTGTGGAGTAACGCAACCATCCCATTGTTGTTCGTTATTCTGTCAATTAGTTCCGGTACGGCGTTAACCGCTGTTATTCAGCTGATTCGCGGTCAGATGGACGAAAAGACGGTAGAGTTCCTGCATCTGTTTCTGTATGTCGCGCTGGCGGTGACTTTTGCTTTGTTCCTGGCCGAGTGGGTAGTGCTTAACTACGGTTCCGGGGAGAAGCAGCAGGCCTGGGATATCATCAATCAACAGTTCGGTTTCAGTTACTGGGTATTGACTTTCCTGGTCGGCATTCTTGTGCCCCTCGTATTGGTGGCCATTCCTAAGTTGGGGCGTAATCCAAAGATCCTGACCCTGGCTGCAGTGATGAGTGCCGTAGGGGCCTACACCTTCCGCGAGGTGCTGATCTATGCAGGTCAGCTCACCCAGATCTACTACTGAGGGAGATTAAAGCGATGAGCGATAGTCTTAAATTCACCCGCCGCGATTTCATGAAAATAGGCGGCACTGTGAGTGCCGTCGCCGGAGTGGCGGGACTTTCCAGCAGTCGCCTGGTGGCGATGGAACAGGAGTTGGGGGGTAAGGACTTCTCCGCGACGACCGGTGCCGAACGCCAGGCCGTTCCTTACACCTGCCTGGCCTGTAATATCGAAGACGGCGGCGTGGCTTTCGTCGAGAACGGCCGTATCGTGAAACTCGAAGGCAACATGGATCACCCTAACACCCGCGGTAAACTCTGCGCCAAAGGTAACTCGGGTTTCCTCCATGTCTACGATCCGGATCGGATCATGACGCCGTTGCTACGGACCGGTACGCGTGGCGAGGGCAAGTGGAAGCGTGTCTCCTACGATGAGGCGACCACTCTTTTGGCCCAGAAGCTGCGTGAAGTGATTGACCGTGCCCATGCGGAACATAAGCCGGAGATCCTGAACGAGATCGTCTTTAAGTGGGGGCGTGACAGAACAGGTGGAGCGGTGGGGCGTTTCATGCATGCCTTGGGTTCCAATGCCATGCTCAACCACACCAATATCTGTGAATCATCGAAGAAGGTCGGGTTGGAGCCGTCATGGGGGCCGGATATCGAATCCTGTGACTGGGCCAACACCAAGTACATTCTCAATTTCGGGTCCAACATCCTGGAGACCGCCTACTTCATGAATCCAAACGCCCAGCGGTTGGTGGATGGAGTGGTAGGCAACAAGGCCAAGCTGGTCAGCTTCGACGTGCGTACCTCCAACACCGCGGGGTTTTCAGATGAGGCCTACTTTCCTTATCCGGGTACCGATGCGGCCATAGCGCTGGCAATTTGTCACGTGATCATGAATGAAGGGCTGTATGATGCCGACTTTATCCGTGACTGGACAAACGTCACGGCAGAGCAGTTGATTCGGCATCTGAAGCCTTACACCCCGGAATATGCGGAAGAGGAGTCCGGAGTTCCGGCCAAGGATATCCGCCGTATTGCGCGCGAATTTGCAACCACCAAGCCGGCGACGACCTTTTCCTACCGCGGCCCCTGTAAGCACGTCTGGGGTTCCTACCAGGAGGCGGCCATCCACATGATTAATGTGATTACCGGGAACGTGGAGAAGAAGGGGGGTTACTGTTTACCCCGTGGTATGGGTTGGCCGCAGCCCGATCCGGTGCCGCCCAAGGGTAAGACCCCGAGTGTTATCGCGACCCCGCCGCTCTATCCACTGGCGTCGCATCATGTCTCCACGCATGCCCCCTACATGATCAAGAAGGGTGACGCCAAGGTGTCCGTGTGGATGACCTACTACGACAATCCGGCGTATACCTATCCGTCAAGTCATGTGTGGAAGGACTTTCTCACGGATGAAAAACTGGTGCCGTTCCTGGTTTCATTTAGTCCCTACATGTCGGAGACAACGGAATTGGCGGACCTTATCATCCCCGACGTAACTTATCTGGAACGGCACGACCCCGAGTCGATGCCAAGTGGGCTGTACCCCTGTCTGTCTATTCGTCAGCCGGTGGTGAAGCCCCTCGCGGGAACCCAGGAGTTTCGTCAGACACTGATCGATGTTATTCGAAAGGTGGATCCGGATGGTTCCTTGGGTATCAAGAAGTACTTTGCCTTTGATTCAGTGGAGGACTGGATGAAAGCGCACTTCGACAACATAGCCGGCCTGAAAGAAGACGGTGGTTGGGAGTTCATGAAAAAGAAGGGAGTCTGGCCGATCTACGGTAAGGTGGACAAGGATACGGCGAAAATCGTCGATAAAAACGGTAATGAGGTGGATCCGGACTACGCGCTTCATACCAAGGAGCTTTCCGCCTCCGATATGGCGGGAGCGACGGTGGGCGGAAACGGAACCATCATGAAGAATGGGCACGCCATCGGTGTTCGGGTGGATGGAAGGAATATGGTGGGTTTCGGAACGCCATCGCGCCGCATCGAACTCTTTAAGGAGAGCTATAAGAAGTACGGTTTCAATCCGCTGCCGGTTTACAAGCGTCTTGAATCCCGAAATAAGAAACCCGATGAATTGGTGCTGACCACCTACAAGGTTAACGTCCATACCCAGAGTCGTACCGCATCGCTGAAGTATCTGTCCGAGCTGTATCACAAGAATCCGGCCTGGATCAATCCCAAGACGGCGGCTGCTCGCGGTATCCGGGACGGCGATCTTATTCGGGTTGCATCGAAGCTTGGTTATATCGTTACTCGTGCTCATGTGACCGAGGGCATACATCCGGAGGTAGTGGCGATCTCCACCGCCTGCGGCCACAGCGCCTATGGTCGGCTGGCTCAGCTCAAGCAGAAGCAGATGGCTGAAAGTTGGGCAAAGGGTGATGAATCCGATATCGCCAACAATGTTTGGTGGAACGATAAAGGGGTTCATCCAAATCCCATTATTCGTCTGGCCGTTGATCCCATTGGGGGCTCTCAAGGTTGGTTCGACACCGTTGTTACGGTGAGCAAGGCCCAATCCGGAGATGCGTATGGTGACGTTAAGGTTAGCGTGGAGGAATCGATGAAGGACTATGAGGAGACCTTGCGCTACGCCTACACCGGCGATCTTCATCGGGCCAACCACAAGGAGGTGGATATCGACTGGGATAGTTTGCCCAATCCTGTATTGCATGCGAGCAGTCATTAACTGACAGGCCCCCGGCTAAGGCCGGGGGCTAAATCGGAGATGGAAATACAAATGCAGACTACAACATCGAACGGGCGAACGAAAAAGCCGAAAGTATTAGGTGAAAGGGTCGCCGAGGCCAGCGGTCTGGCAGGGCTGTTTGGGTTTCTCAGTCGCTGCCTGGAGCAGGAAGTGGATGTGGCGCTGATTGGCCTGATCCGCGGTGATTTGCGAGGGCCCCTGGAATCAGTCGGTCTGGTACTTGACGAAGACTTTTTCACGACGCCGGCAGAGTATTTGGTGGAGTCCTTGGCGGAAGAGTTTACCGGTCTGTTCGTAGCGCCGGGTTGTATCAGTCCGTACGCTTCGGTATTCGAAACCGGTTGTATGTTCAAAGAACCGACGGACAGGGTTATCGAGGCCTATCGTCAGGCAGGGTGGGATTATCAGGGCCGCATGAGCGGCGAGTTTCCGGACCATATCGGCACCATGCTCGGTTTCTGCGGCTTGCTTGCCGATTCCGAGACGGAACGTCTTTCCCGGGGTGACGTCATCGGTGCTGATGAACTAAGACAGCGGCGCGAAACATTTCTGGTAGATCATCTGGGTCAGTGGGGGCCGGGGTGGTGCCGGCTGGCGAGCGAGGCGGCCGATCACTCCTTCTACCGGGGGATTTTACAAATGGCGGAACAACTGCTGTGGAGTGAACTCGGCCGTATAGTGGACCGCCGCCGATTGCATAAGCTGGTGGAGCTGAATCGCCGTGAACCCAGGCGACTCGACTACGACGCGGACTTCCGTAAGGCCTCCGGACTATAGGGTGTTCCATGCGTCTTTTGTTGGTAGAGCCTTCCGGCCGTGGTTTTTTAAGTCACTACACCCATGCTTTGGCTCTGGGGCTGCAGCGGATCGGGGTTGAAGTGCACCTGTTGACCGGTAAGCGGGACGAACTGGCTGAATTGGTCCTACCGTTCCGTAAATTCCATCAGGAGAACGGCGGCCGCTCCTGGCATTACGTTCGGCGTCACGTAGTCATGGAGAAGCCGGATGTGGTTCATCTGCAGTGGGTTGGCAATCCCTTTTCGGCACTGCTTTTCGTGCGCTGGGCGGAACGACGGGGGGTGAAGGTGGTCTATACGCCGCACAATATTCTACCTCATGAATATCGTTGGTTGTTGTTGCCGGTCTTTAGGCTTTTGTATCGCAGGTTGGATCGGGTGGTGGCGCGAGATGCACACATCGCCTGGGCCTTGGAGGAAATGTTGGGTATGACGCGGGAGCGGCTGGCCCAATTATCCGGCAGCCCCAACATTCTCGCTTTGTATAAAAAGGGCAGCCGGAAGGAATCCGTTCCTCAAAAAACAGCACAAGAACACCGGCTGCTGTTTTTCGGCCACGGCGGCGCCGGAAAAGGGTTAGACCGGTTATTGTCCGTTGTCGCGGAAAATAGGTGGCCTGAATCTTTGCGTCTGGTCTTGGCGGGAGAGGAGGTTCTCCGTGGAGTGTCACGGGAACTGTTTGAAGCGGCGGCGAGAAGAATGCCTATCAGCATAGTGGACCAATATGTGGCGCCGAGTGACGTTGCGGACTTTTTTCGTGATGCGGATCTATTGCTGATGCCTTATAGCAAACTGTGTAAGAGTCCATTGCTTGATCTGGCGGCGGCTATGGGTTTGCCGGTTCTACGCTCCGATCGTGTACAGGGTGCGGATTTTGTAGAAGGTGTACATGGTGCCACCTATGCCTATGACGACACTCTGACCTTAAGTCGCCTAATTATTGACAGGGGATGGGTTGGCAGGGCGGCAACCAAACTGGAGGAAATGCTGGAAGATCCTGTCATGGCTATGGATCGCCTCGCGGAGGAACATGCGAGGCTTTACCGTGAAGTGACAGCCGGGAGTCCGGAACATGAGACGGCGATATCAATACTCCCCGTTCCTCAATCAAGGTGATTGTATTTCTGGTTCGTCAAACGGCGGCCATACCGGTTTTGGGGAGGGAAAAAAATACAGTTTCGTTTTCCTGCGGCGGACAGGGAAGTCCCCCCTTTGTTTTTACTGTCTAGGTAGTTGAGGAGTCGTCCCATGGCGGGTGCCGGAAAAACCATTATTCTAATTGCCCACGAAAGCAAGTTGCCGGAGTTGCTGAAATTGATAAAAAAGCAGCTGCCGGTGTTTGCGGCATACCGGTTGCTGGCGACCAGCGAAACAGGAGAGGCGATTGCGGCGGAGACCGGGCTGGAGGTGACGCATCTTTTTTCGGGCAAGAAAGGGGGTGAGATTCAGCTATGTGGTCTGGTCTGTACCAACTCCGTCCGCGCGGTCTTTTTTATCCGGGATCCTGAGAGCCCGGCCGTAAACGAGCCTGACATTACCCCTTTTTACCGTGCCTGTGATCTGAACAACGTTCCACTGGCGACAAATATGGTGTCCGCAGTGGCTTTGACATACTGGCTTGGCCGCAAGGTGCAGGCCGTGTCGCGGGAAGAAGAGCCGGAACTGCCGAAGGTGGTCGCATGAAGGTGGAGGGTCGTACTCAGGCAAGCGGACTGCTGGTTTTGTCCGAATTGATAGTGGAAGAAGGTTTTTGCATCAATCTGCGGGGCAGGACGGAGCAATGCTCCGCCTGTAAGGATGTCTGTCCTGCCGGAGCTATCGCCCTGGCCGTCGATGCCGTCGATGTTGATGACGAAAAATGCACCGGCTGTAACAGTTGCCTGCCCAGTTGTCCTGCGGGAGCGCTTCGGTCCAGCGGATTTGTTCCTGAGCGGTTTCTACAGGCTATGGACGGTAAGGAGACGGTTCATCTGCACTGCCGCGGCAGTAGCGACGAAGGTGGCGGCATAGTAATCCCCTGTTACGGGGTCTTGGATACAAGACTTCTGGCTTCAGCCAGGGCCGAAGGTGTGAGGTCGATCTCCCTGCATGGCCTCGATCACTGTGAAGCCTGCAACATGGGGGATGCCCGTGCACATATAGAAGCGTTGGAGGTTGATCTGAATATCCGGCTCGGAAAAGAGGCGCCGAAGCTGGATACGGCGCCCCGGGCTGACAGGACTGAAGCACGTCGATATCAGGACCAGCTCCACCTGAGCAGGCGCGCATTCCTGCGCTTCAGCGGCGCAAACACGGTGACTCAGGCGGTGGATTGGATAGTGGCCGGTTTGAGTGAAGAAGAACAGAGTGAAGACCTGTTGCCTTTCTTCCAGGCCGAAGAGTTCCCGCAGCGGGCAGCGCAATATCAGCAGACGTTATCCTCGCGGGTGGAGCGGGTGCCCTGGAGGTCCGGAACGCGGTTGCCGTGGCAGGTTCGCACCGTGTCCGGGAATTGCAGCGGATGTCTTTCCTGTGGTGAACGCTGCCCGACCGGAGCGCTGGACGCCCGATTCGACTCCGAGGTGAGACTTTTAAGTTTCGACTATCTGCTCTGTACCGACTGCAAACTGTGCGAAACGATCTGTCCGGAAGACGCCGTCATCGTGACCAGTATCTATGAAACAGAAGTCCTGTCTGCGGGGCGGTCGACGCTTTATTACCGAAAAATGCGGCCGTGCAAGCAGTGCGGAACGCCCTTCGACCCCGGCACCGCGGATGAAGACCTATGCCCCATATGCGGCAACGAGCAGTCCCTGGATGAAGAGTGGCTTGGGATGTTGTCGAGCTAAGGTGGCTGTAATACTGCTGATCGTCGGTGTTGCCTGGGTGTCCTGGTGGTGGAGACAGCCGAAGACGGACGAGGAGCTGTTCCTGGTCCGCTGTTCCAGTTGCCATGAACTGCGCGTTCAGAGGTTATGTGAATTCGAAGCGAGATTAAGACCCTACATTGTCAATGTCATGCGTGAGCAGCATGGTGCGGATCAGGTAATAGACAGTGACGAGGCGATAAGAATACAGCGCTATTTGAGAGAGAAATTCAGATGTCGGTAAAGTCCTTGGCTGAAGAGATGGAGAATCTGGAAGAGAGCGTATTGAACGCCTTGCGCCAGGTGGTGACGGAGGAGGGTGTCGATGTGGTGGCTTCCGGCCAGGTATACGATGTGGTCGCCACCGGGGGTGCGGTACGCGTACTGCTCGACCTGGAACGGATGCCGCCCGAAGCCGGAGAGTCTTTGGCGGAAGTGGTTACTTCATTGGTTGAGTCGCTGCCGGGTGTCGAGCGCGCGGTGGTAAAGCCTCGTCCTCGCTCCATCGCCGAGCGCGACACTTTGCCGGGAATCCGGCATGTGGTAGCTGTGCATAGCGGAAAGGGCGGCGTGGGTAAGTCGACGCTAACAGTGAACCTGGCGGTTGCCCTGGCTGCACGGGGATACAGGGTGGGTTTGCTGGATGCTGATGTATACGGCCCCTCGGTGCCGACCCTGATGGGTGAAACCGCCCGCGCGGAGATGGCGGAAGGGGGTGAGCGCATGGAACCGAAGGAACGGTTCGGCGTGCGAATGATGTCCCTCGGTCTTCTGCTGCCGAAGGAGCATGCATTGATTTGGCGCGGCGCGCTCATTGACGAAGGATTACCGCAACTGTTCGAGCATGTGGACTGGGGCGAGCTGGATTTGCTGCTGCTCGATCTGCCACCCGGGACCTCGGATGTTCATCTGGCCGTAGCACGGACGGTGGCTTTGTCCGGTGTCATTGCGGTTTCGGCACCCGGACAGGTTTCCATCGATGATACGCGACGTGGATTGGAGATGTTCGCCGACCTGGCTGTACCCTGTCTGGGGCTGGTGGAGAACATGTCCGTTATCAGTTGTCGCAAGTGTGGTCGTAGCGCTCCACTATTCGGCAGCGGCGGCGTCGCGGAACTCTCGCGTCTGACCGGATTGCCCCTATTGGCAACCCTGCCTTTCGTGCCCGCTGTGGCAGCCGGGGCGGATGAGGGTATCCCGGCAGCTGCCAGTAACGAAGGGGTCGGCGCGCATTTTCATGAACTGGCCGAAGCCCTGGCCACGAGATTGGGTTTGCCAGCACCCGAAGGAGTAGTGTCGTGAGTGGACTTCCGAAATTCCCTCTGCCGGTGAGAGGCGGAATCGGTGCAACCGCAACTGATCCATGGTATGCGGAGCCCCAGGAGCCGGTTGCAGGGATCGAAGACATCGTATTGGTGGCTAGTGGTAAAGGCGGCGTCGGAAAGTCGACTGTTACCGTCAACCTGGCCTGCGCAATGGCTCTGTCGGGAAAACGGGTCGGTATCCTGGATGCGGATCTCTATGGTCCGTCCATCGCCCGTATGTTGGGGACCGATGTGGAGTTGCTCATTGACGATGACGGGCGAACGGTTCCGGTACGGAGCCATGGGGTGTGGGCTGTCTCGGTGGCGAATGTTCTCCCACCCGAAGCGGCGCTGGTGTGGAAGGGGCCTTTGGTTGCCCAGACGCTGGTCCAGATGTTTCGCAACGTGGCCTGGCCCGACCTGGATGTTCTGCTGGTGGATTTACCGCCGGGCACCGGTGATGTGCCTCTGACCATACTGGAACAGATCCCGGTAACCGGTACGGTACTGGTGACGACACCACAGCGTTTGTCGACAGTCGATGCAGCGCGGGGAGTGGCATTGTTTCACGATCTGGATATCCCCGTCTTCGGCTTGGTGGAGAATATGGACCGATATATTTGCCCCTGTTGCGGCGAGGAGCAACCGCTTTTCCCGGCTGGTGCCGCCAGTGAGTTGGCAGAGCGGAAGCATGTGAAATATCTCGGGGGAATTCCTCTCGATCCAGAGGGACAGTTGCGAGCAGACGGCGGTAATCCTCTGGTGATTGCACGTCCTCACGGGGTGGCGGCCTCCGCCTTTGCCGAACTGGCGAAAACAGTCGGCGAAGCGATCGAGCGGGAACGCAGATTCAGGCAACACGACATGGATGTCCAGGCTCGGGCGGCGCATGAAGAGTTCTGGGAAAACCTGTTGGATGACTAAAAGGCGATTACGATGAGCGACAAAATCAAACTTTTTCTGGAATGGTCTGAGCAAGGGGTTGACGGTGCGGATGATATAGCCTGGATGGAGGGCGTGGACGCACTGGTGATCGATCCTCGTCGATGTGATCCGGCACAGTTCGAACGGACGGGAGTGGAGCGGGCCGTGCTTCGTAACGGTGATCCCGTGCGGGATGACTGTTGGCTGGAACGGCCGGCATGGTGGGTGTTGGATGGAGAATTGGAACAGATGGCCCGGTATCGCGATGATTATCCCGAGCTTGATTGGATACCGTGCCTCGAGGTTTCGCGGGCGCGGGTAAGTTATCGCTTTTCCGGTCCTGCCAGCGGCGAAGGATTCTCCTTTTATATGCCGGATACGGCCGCTGTCAGGGGATGGAGGATCGATGCCGCCGAAGAGTCTTTGGATGAGGTCTATGCTCGGGCGATAGAGCTGGGTTTTCCCGCCGTTTGGTTGCATTCCTCAGAGGCGGAGGCTCGCGGTAGCGGCCTGGAGCTTGATATTTTGGACAAGCTCCGAGGCGGACCGCTGGAAGTCTGGCTTTCCGGTGGGGCGACCGAGCCGAAGCATTTGCGGAACATGGCGAGATCGGGCGGCGCGGCGGCCGTGGTAGTGAACGAGAGGTTGCTGCGTGGCTGCCCCCTGAACGTTCTGCAAGAGGCTTTACTTGGGGAAGAACCTGTACCGGAAGCGGTTCCCGTACACTTCGAGCGGCGATTTGCCCCGACGGGATAAAGGTAGTGAAACTGAGATATGCGGTACTGATTGTTGTTCCCCTTTTTCTTCTCACACCACTGTTCGTATTCGGGGATCCGGTAAGGATATCGGCCGTAAAATTGCTGTCCTGGCTGGAAGAGGACGACCCTCCGCTGGTGTTGGATGTGCGCGGCAAGGAGCTTTACCGGGCGGGAACTCTTCCCGGGGCGCTAAACGCCGGCCGTAACCCGTTGGGATATCTTCCGGATGACAGCAAGGATCCTGTTGTTCTGGTGGTCCCGGAGGACGCGAACGTCGAGTATGTCACGGCCTGGGAGCGGCGGTTAGTGGATGCGGGTCATAAGGTATGGGTTTTCGATACCGGCATCGAGGAATGGAAAGCCGCGGGTGGAGTTGTCGAAATACACGATGTCACGTATGTCAGACCGGGGCGGGTTCCTTTTGTCATCCCGAGGGGGCTGTGTGAAGGCAATGAGCCTGCACAGACCTATGAATGAAGTGGTCGGTTTGTCTGCCGGTGGTGTTATTGACGCTGATTGCGATCAGAGAGGTGATTTCCGCAGAATCGGAAACGGCGGAGTCCTGCATCGGCTGCCATCAGGAGACACAGGCGGAATACAGTCACAGCCGTATGGCAATTGCGGCGCGAACCCCGGCATTTCTCGAAGAATGGCAAGGCAAGGGTAAGGACAAACGATGTCTGGAGTGTCATGCACCCAGCGGGCAAGAGGGTGTCATTTGTATCGATTGTCATGGAGCCGGTGAACACCCCTATCCCACGCTTGAAGTACCGCAGATCTGCGCCCGTTGTCATGATGCGCCGGGCGAGATAACCGTGCGCAGCTATCTTGATTCATCCGCCGCCAGACAGGGAAAGGATTGCCTCGACTGTCATCTGACGGGTGAGCGCACAGGCCATGACTTCAGAGGACCGTCGAGACCGGGATTTCTGAAAAAGGTCGCCCGCCTGAAACTGTCGATACGCCGGGACGAGGACGGCTATACGGCGTTGATCAGAATTAGCCACAGCGCAGGACATGCGCTCCCAGGGGGAACTACCGGTCGAGCCGTCTGGCTGGTGGTCGAAACCATCGGCAGCGACGGGAAGTCCGTCGGCAAGGAATTGTTTCGATTTGGCTGGCATCATGATACGCAAGCGGGTTGGCGGAACCAGACTCTTTCGCCGGGACCCGGGACGGTTCTCGAAGTCCCTCTATCGAATGTGGATATCCCGGGATCAGTACAAGCAACATTGGTCTATCGCTTTTTGCCCGGTGATCTGGATCAGCCGGACCCTGATCAGGTAATTCTGGACCGGGCGCGTTTTGAATTGCCTGGAAAGTAGATGGAAATGATATTCTCTATTAGGCTATTAACAACAATATGAGTTCATTTCTGGATGGGGTGATGAGACATTTCCGGCTGCACAATGTTTGCTGTTGCAGGTTGTTAATGGCCTTCGTTCTGTCGTTTTGCCTGGCATTTCCTTTTGGCTCCACCCTGGCTGAGGAGAAGAATCCGGGTGGAATACGCATCGGTCTGACACCCGTGATACTGACTGATCAGACATCGTTCCTCAACGATTGGCAAGACTATTTGTCGGAACGTTTTGGCAGGCCGGTGCGGTTCGTACAGCGTCAGACCTATCGTGAAGTCGTCGAGTTATTATTAGAAGGGGATCTTGATGCCGCCTGGTTGTGTGGGTATCCCTATGTACAGCACCGCGATGAGTTTGAACTGTTAGCGGTGCCGGTCTTCCAGGGGCAAAACACTTACCACTCTTATCTGATCGTTCCCGCATCAGATCATCAGACCCAAAGTCTGGCCGACTTGAAGGGCAAAGTCTTTGCCTATTCAGACCCCGATTCAAATTCCGGTTACCTCTACCCGCAAGTGGAATTGATACGCCTCGGATTTAAACCGAGATATTTTTTTTCCAAGACGTTTTTTACCTGGTCACACCGTAACGTGGTCAAGGCCGTAGCCGATGGCGTGGCCAATGGGGGAGCGGTTGACAGCTATGTATGGGAGACCCTGGCGGCGAATGAGCCGGAGTTGGTCAGGCGCACCCGCGTAGTATCCGAGTCTCCCGCTTTTGGCTTCCCCCCGTTGGTTATACGACGCAACATACCGAGAAACAAATCGGTTGAACTTCGTCACGCCTTTATCGGTATGGCAGACGACAGAGTCGGGGTGGCATTGCTGAATAGGCTCAACCTGGATGGTTTTGTCCTGGAACCCGACTCTACCTATGACAGTATCGCGGCTGCAGCAAGACTATTGGAGGAATCCGGTGAAACTCGGGGATATCAGTTACCGCGTTAAGGTCCCTTTGATCATGACGGCGGTGATCCTGATCACCGTCAGCGTGGTTACTTTAGCCCTTACTTGGCGTGCGTATGAGGACCTTCGGCGGGATGTATTTCACAATGCCGTAGAGATTGGCAGCGTTTTATCCAATAGTTTGCCCAACACCATGTTGCACGACGATCTTTGGAGTGCCTATCGTCTGGTGCAGGCGGCGGAGGGATGGGGTGATAAAGCGTCGTCACGATTATTGGCTGTGGTCGATAGGGATGGACAGATCTATGTCTCCAATAAACCGAAAGAGCTGCCGGTGACGACGCCACTTCGGAGTCATGGCGCGGAGCTTGCCCGGGTCGAGGCCGAGGTGTTGCGTCTGACCGGAAATCTGAACCCGCGTCCTTATGAGTATCCGGGAGATCAGCGGCTATATGTCATTCTGCCGATGTTAAGCGATGGGGTGGCGATCGGTACCCTGATCGTGGGCTATGACCGGTCTCTGTTTTTGCCCCGATTTAACGCTATCGTCAAACGCGTAATCTATTCCGCGCTCGCTGTGACGGCCCTGCTGTTGCCCCTCGGCTGGTATTTTGGCAGTCGTATGGTGACCCCCTTGGGACAATTGGCCAATTGTATGGGAAAGGTGGGAAGGCTCGAACCGGGGCAGATTCACTGTACCTTGCGTCAGGGAAATGATGAGATCGGCAGATTAGGCGTCAGTTTCCAGAAAATGTTGGGCGAGCTGGTGGAGAAGGAGCAGATGGAGAAGAAGATGCTGGCTTCGGAACGCCTGGCAGCGGTCGGGCGGTTGGCGGCCGGTGTGGCTCACGAGATCAATAATCCACTCGGGGGGATGCTGAACGCACTCAACACCTTCAGGCGCTACAGCGATACCGACGATCTGGGCCGGGAGACTCTGGCATTGTTGGAACGCGGCTTGCACCAGATTCGTGAAACGGTCGCTGCGCTTCTGGTTGAGGCCAGTCCGAAGAGCCATCAGCTGACAGCCAATGATATTGATGATGTAAGAACACTTCTGTTGTCCGATATCAATCGTAAGCAGATCAGGCTGGATTGGAGAAACGAGATTGATAATCCCGTCCCCCTGCCGTCCACCCCGATTCGGCAGATCCTGATTAATCTGTCATTTAATGCCGTGCAGGCAACGGAGGAACAGGGGGTGATCGAGTGCCGGGTCGGCGCAGATAATGATACATTTTCGATGATTGTGCGGAACGAAGGAGCTGAAATACCAAAGGAACAGCTAAGCCGCTTATTCGAGCCGTTTACCGAAAATGCCGTTGGAAACGGTCTGGGACTTTGGGTAACCTATCAACTGATTCAGCAACTGAAGGGTCGTATCGAGGTCCAACATGACAAGGGCAGGACGACTTTTACCGTAGATCTGCCGATTGCTGGAAACGAGGAGAAAATCGAATGATACAAGGTCTTTGTCTGGTCGAGGACGACGATATCATGCGGGCCTCACTCTGCCAACGGTTCAAACTTGAGCATATTCCCTGCGACTGTTTTAACAACGGGACGGAAGCGCTTTCTTCTCTGACTTCACGCTCCTATGCCGCTCTGATTTCCGATATTCGTCTTCCGGATCTGGATGGCGAGGTGTTGTATGGCGAACTTCTGCAAAGCGGACAATCACCTCCACCCACCGTGTTTATTACAGGTTATGGCACGGTGGATCAGGCGGTACGCCTGCTTAAGCTCGGTGCGAATGATTACATTACAAAGCCGTTTGATATCGATGAGTTATTGGCCAAGTTGCGGCAGCTTGCTCCTTTGTTATTTGGAGAGTTGGAGGATGTCGGGGACGACTTGGGAGTTTCACCGCAGATGCGCAAAGTGGGGGCCATGCTTAACCGCTTTGCGGATCATAAGGTCGATGTATTAATCACGGGGGAGACGGGTGTAGGAAAGGAGTATGCTGCGCGCTACCTGGCGTCGTGCATTGACGAAGGCGGGCAGAAACCATTCATCGCCCTGAACTGTGCGGCCTTACCGGAGGACCTGCTGGAGGCGGAGTTGTTTGGTCACGAAAAGGGGGCCTTCACAGGGGCCACCCGCATGCGCCGAGGGGTGTTCGAGCAGGCGCACGGCGGCATCCTCTTTCTTGATGAGGTTGGTGAGACCTCGCCGAGAATGCAGGCCAAGCTGCTGCGTACGATCCAGGAACGCGTGGTACAACGCGTCGGTAGTGAAGAGAATATTCCGGTAGATGTGCGTCTTATATATGCGACCAATCGTGATCTGAAAGAGATGGTCTCGCAAGGGAGCTTTCGCGAGGATCTCTACTTTCGAATCAATGTGGCCCATGTCCATATCCCCCCCTTACGGGAACGTAAGGAGGATGTCGGATGGCTGGCCCGTAAACTCGTGGAGCAATTCGCTCGTACGCAAGGGAAGAGACGATTACTGCTGCCCGTTACCGAGCGTTATCTGGAGCAGCAGCATTGGACCGGCAACCTGCGCGAGTTGGCGAATTCCGTCGAACGTGCATGTATTCTGGCGCCTCAAGAGATATTGGGTCCGGGGGATTTCGCCGGAGGCGAAGAGGGCGATACCGATGCCGGGGAACGCCTGCAGCTCAAAGATGCGATGGAGCGTTATGAAAAAAGTCTGTTGTATGAGGCTCTGGAGCTGCATCAATGGCGAGTTGTGGAAACGGCGCAAAGCTTGGGGATAAGTCGAAAGAGTTTGTGGGAGAAGATGCGGCGTCACAAAATAGAATCACCTCAATAAGAACAAGTGCCATATTAGAGCACTGAATATTTCCGGCCAAGCCGGGACAAAAATTGAGCCTGCCTTTGTTTCTTTAACTATAAAGAACCACTTTTTTTATGTGCGATGGGTCACAAATATTGGATGTCCCTGCATCATTACTTTGGCGCAGAGTATAGAAATATACCTAACCACATATTCAGGCCGTTCCAATCATTAGAAAGGTTCCAAAACGCGGGGGGCAAGTCGTATGGATTACGAAGGATCTCAGCATGGCGGTGGAGTCCTCGCGGCCATAAAGAACGCAATAAAAGAATATGAGGGGATGCAGGATTTTCTTACAAGAATGCGTGCTCTTGGGTTCGAACTTGTTTCCAACGATATAACCGGCGCCACGTTGTCTGGGCCTGAAGGGAACATAATGTTTGCGGTACTGCCGTTCTTTGACCCCGATAGAATCTTCACCTTGGTCGTGCAGTTGGGTGATGACGACCCGCAGACGCTCGTATCCGAAGGGGGGGTTGTAGTGACTGATTGAATCCGGGGCGCGGTATATTTCCGGGGTGCAACACTCCCGGCCAGGCACCTCTCCCATAACCGGCATTTGTGATAAGTGTGCTTGGACCTGGCAGTCAGAGAAAATAACCAATAAGAAATGGAATAGGAGGATGTCCCAATGAGTCTATTCGTTGATTTCTGCGAAATGGAAGGCCTCGCGAAGCTGTTCGATTCGAGTGGCGACGATTTTGATCCCAAGAAGCATGAGCAGGTGCTGAGAATGCTGGTCGGTGCGCAATGGGTGGAAGAAGACGGTGCATCCACGAATCTTGCAAAAGCAAGGATATCCCTCCTTGAAAGTGTAGGGATAGGTAGAGTGGGACGTTCTTATGTGGTTCTGAAGTCGGTCGGTTGTATCGGTTTTATTATGGAAAACGCGTGGACCAATACGGTCTTTCAGACCGACCGATTTTTATTCCGGCCCCTGGAGAAGAATGTTCTGGATAATCTTTTCGGGGCGGCTGTTGCAAAAGGCCTGATGTCGGAGTCCGAGGTTGCGTTGATCATCGAAAAGTTCTTCAGACAGGGAATAATGGATCCGGATGAGTATTTTTGTAACGAGATGGAATCTGATGAATATGAGCTTCTGAAACGAAGAATATGCGACAAAGTCGAAGGAACCAACACCGCTGATCAATACCTCGACGATCAGCGAAAGAAACGGATGCAACAGATTTACATGGATGCGTATGCCAAAAGCAAAAAGGACTGGTTCTAACTTAGGTGTTATTATTTGGAGAGATAGGGCATCATGTCTTCATTAAAGATATGAACGTGCCTTTCCCGCAGAGCGGTTAGTGGCATCGAAGTATTATTTGTGTCAAAAGCCGGCAACTTTAATACGCACAAACGCTTAATTTCCGGGTTTCGTCCAGGATTTCGGTATCATGACGTCCAGAATGGGGTTGTGTCGGTTGAAGGTTTTCAATAATGGCAAAACAGGATGAAATAGACTATCTCAAGAATCTCGGCTCGGAGGGAAAAATACACGCGTATAACAAACCCTTTTCCGATGAAAATTGCGGTCTGTACCTGACCGATATGGGGACGATCATGTCGCTCATGCCTCAACCGCCGGCGAAGGTGCTTGATCTCGGGGCCGGTACAGGTTGGACCAGCCTGTTTTTTGCGCAACGTGGTTACGACGTTGTTGGTCAGGACATTGCTCCCGATATGATTGAACTGGCTAATAAGAAAAAGGAAGAAGGCCGGCTTGATAATCTGAGCTTTGTGGTCAGTGATTACGAGGAATTGGATTTTCGCGACGAGTTCGACGTTGCGGTCTTTTATGATGCGCTTCACCACTGTATTGACGAACGACAGGCAATTAAGTCGGCATATGAAGCATTAAAGCCGAACGGAATACTGATCACTGTTGAGCCCGGTTCAGGGCACGCGGACTCAGAGCCGACGAGAGAGGCGGTTAGAAAATTCGGCGTAACGGAAAAAGATATGCCTCCCCGATTAGTCATATCTCTCGGGAGGGAAATAGGGTTCAGGAGGTGGCGACTTTTTCAGAGGTATTCCGATCCGGTTATGTTGAGTCCGGCGAATCTGAGTTACGTCCTGTCGCTTATGATTTCACTAAAAAACTACTTTATCGGCAGGCATATGCGGCGAAACCACATCGTTGTCCTGACAAAATAAACTTAAGTGACGAAGTCGCGTTTTCAGATTTTTGTAAACAACCGTCTCCACCAACGCCTGCGGCTGGCGGTGGGAGCATAAGTGGCCGAGAGATCACAGGGCGGTATTTTGCTCAATACCCAGCCGGGGGGAGGGGGATTGTTGCTGAAGCCGCAGACCACACCGAGATTGTTGGGATCGTAGATCTTGATGAAGGAAGGTCGGCTCAGGTCGTCCGCGTAAACGATACCGCAGTAGTCCTCTTTGTGTTCTTCTCTCAGCAAGGTGTCTATTTCTTCTATGAAGCGGAGCAGTTGGTCGCGGTCGGCGCAGGTTGTCGGGGGTTCTTCACCCCAAGCGTAGATATACCAGTCATCGTCGGCCTGTTCCCGCAGCCTCTCCCAGAGGGCGTCCAGGTGGTGCCAGCGCAGGGCTGAGGTGAAGCTGCCGCGGAAGGCTTGATAATAGGCTTCCTGTCTTGGGTCGGGCTGTTTTTGCATCAGGTTTCCGTAACTTGTTGTGATTTCCCCGTAAGTGAGGGGAGGGAATTGTTAGTGATGCGGCTCCTGCTTCCCGTAAAGACTGGCGTAGAGTCCCCGGTTTTTCAGCAGCTCCTCGTGGTTCCCCTCTTCGACGATACGGCCGTCCTCAAATACCAGCGCACGGTCGGCCTGCTTAACGGCGCTCAGGCGGTGGGCGATGATGATGGTGGTGCGGCCGCTGAGAAACGCCTGCAACGCCGTATGCAGTCTGCCCTCGGTTGCCGTGTCCAGGGCGGAGGTGGCCTCGTCGAGGATCACCACTTTGGGTTCGGTGAGCACCATGCGCGCCACCGCAAGCCGCTGCCGCTGGCCGCCGGAGAGACGGATGCCGTAGCGGCCGATGAGGGTATCCAGCCCGTCATCCATTTCGCGCACCACATCATCAAGTTGAGCGATCCCCAGGGCCTGCCACAGTTCGGCGTCGCTTTTTTCCAGCCCGAGGGTGAGGTTCATGCGTACGGTGTCGTTGAACAGGGCGGGGTGCTGCAGCACCGTCGCCACGTTATCCCGCACCGTATCCATGCCGATCTCGGACACCGGAACGCCGTCGAAACAGACGCTCCCGGATTCCGGGGTATAGAGGCCCAGGATCACCTGGACCAGGGTGGTTTTGCCGCCCCCGCTGGCGCCCACCAGGGCCACCTTTTCCCCTTTCCGTATGTTCAGGGATATGTCGTTGAGGACCAGGGGACCGTCCCCATAGCGGAAGCAGAGGTGCTGCAGCTGGATGGAGGTGGTGGTCTCGCCCTGGAACGGATTGTTCCGGTGCGGATAGCTCGGTTCCAGGTCGATACCGATCAATTCGTTAATCCGGTCCAGGGCCGCACGGGCGCCGTTATAGGCGTACTGTATGGCCAGCACTTCCTGCACCGGATTCATCATGAACCAGAGGTAGGAGAAGACCGCCAGCATCTCGCCGATGGTCAGATCGGAATAGAGCACCATCAGCATGCTGACGGCGCGGAAGATGTCGAAGCCGAAAAGAAAGATGGTGAATGAGAGGCGTTGTGCCGCGTCACTCTTCCAGGCGAAGGCGGTTGAGTGACGGCGGATGTTTCCCGCCTTGTCGATTATGCGGGCGATGTAGTGCCGTTCCCGATTGTTGGCGCGGATCTGCTGAATGGCGTCCAGGGTCTCCGACAACGCCTCCTGGAACAGCTGGTAGGCGCTGTTCTCACGCTTCTTCAGGGTCTTTACCTTGCGCCCGAAGAGGGTGGTGACATAGATGACCACGGGATTGAGAAACAGGATGAACAGGGCCAGTTGCCAGTTCATCCAGAGCAGTACCATGGCGGTACCGGTGATACTGAGGACCGCCACCAGGAACTTACTGGTGGCTACGCCGACAAAGTTATCAACGGCGTCGATGTCGGTGACCAGATGGGAGGCGACGGTGCCGCTGCCGAGGGTTTCGTACTCCGCCATGGAGACTCGTTCCAGCCGCTGCAGCAGGGCGCGGCGGATACGGAAGGTGACGTCCTTGGAGATGGCGGTGAACTGCCGGGTCTGCCAGACGCCGAGGGTCAGGGTCAGGAGACGCAGAAACAGAGTGAGGACAAGCACGGCGAGGATATACAGCACGGGTCCGTGCCATTGCTCCGGAAACAGAGAGTTGATAACGGCCACCGCGCGTCCCGGTTGGTTCAGCAGCACCTCGTCCACCAGCAGGGGAATCAGCAGGGGCACCGGTACACTCACCACCGCACCGAGTATGGCAATGAGATTTGCTACCCATAACTCCCGCCGGTGCTGGAGTATCATCTGCATCAACTCGCGCCAGCTGTACCGGGTGGACCGAATGGTTTCGGCGGGAACGGAGGGCGGTGCGGTCAGGGTTGTGGAAGTCAATTCGAATCCGGATGCAGGGTTAAGGGATATTCATCGGTCAGGCCGCGGAAGGAGATCCGCAACGATCGGCATTATTCCATATTTTTACGCTGCCTGTGGTACCTCGTCGGGGACACCTACCTTGCCCTTTGCAGGGTTGATGTGTCATTCGGCTGCGGTTCTCGGGTATGATTTTGTTGTGATATTCGCGGTGAGGATAGCGACGCGGGATGAAATCAAAGAGATATCTGCTGTTTTTATTGTCGGTTGTCTGGTTTGTGCTCGGGATTACACCGGTCATGGCTGAAATAAGCCTCGACGGTCCACAGGTCCAGGGTGGGCTGCTGCGCGGAAAGGCGCAGCCGGGTACCCGGATCGAAAAGGACGGTACCCCGGTGCGGGTGTCGGAAAGCGGGGTCTTCCTGCTGGGATTTGGTCGTGACCATCCCGCGGAGAGCAGGCTCAAGATCATTTCACCCGACGGAAAAGAACGGACGCGGGTGCTGAAGATCGCGCCACGGGAGTATGACATCCAGCGTATCGACGGGTTGCCGCCGCAGAAGGTTGCGCCCAGTGAAGAGGATCTGAGGCGTATTCGCAAGGAGTCCGCCCTGATCGCCCGGGCGCGCAAGCTGGACGATGAACGGACCGACTTTCTCAGCGGCTGGATCTGGCCGGTGGAGGGGAGGATTTCCGGAGTGTACGGCAGTCAGCGCATCCTCAACGGCGAACCCCGCCGGCCCCATTTCGGCGTGGATATCGCCGCTGTCGAAGGTACGCCGGTGAAGGCGCCGGCCGACGGGGTGGTGACCCTGGTTCATCCCGATATGTTTTTTTCCGGCGGCACCTTGATAGTGGATCATGGATACCGGCTTTCCTCCTCCTTTCTGCACCTGAACAGGATACTGGTAAAAGAGGGGGACAGGGTACGCCGGGGCGATATCATCGCCGAGGTGGGTGCCACCGGGAGGGTCACCGGAGCCCACCTGGATTGGCGCATTAACTGGGCCAAGGAACGGGTGGATCCGCAGCTGCTGGTGCCGCCGATGCCGGAGCCGGTGGTGGAAATATCTACGAATTAGTTGAAAAAAGTCTTCTAAACGTATATTAATCCTAAAAATTTTGTCCAACTACAGGTATACTATGCCTATTTAGGTGACCAGGATCAGGTTGATGAAAAGAAAGCTCATACCACTTCTGTTCTGTCCCTTACTGGGGTTTTCCACGGCTCATGGGGAGAATCTTATCCAGGTGTACGAGGCGGCGCTTACCAATGACGCCCAGATACGGGCGGCCAGGGCTTCGCGGAATTCCGCCATGGAAGCGAAACCCCAGGCCCGGGCGCAGTTGCTCCCCACCATCGGATTGTCCGCCGACGCCTATCAGACCCATAGCGACATAAAGGATGCCGGTGCAGGTAGCGAGGACTACGGTAGTTCCAGTGCCTCCATTTCCCTGAGCCAGCCGATTTTCCGGCGTGAGTACTGGATTCAGCTTACTCAGGCGGATCAGCAGGTGGAAAGGGCGGAGGCGCAGCTGTCATCGGCGGAACAGACACTCATGGTGCGGACCGCGCAGGCCTACTTTAATGTGCTTTCCGCCCAGGATACCCTGGAGTTCGCCAAGGCCGAGACAGAGGCCATATCCCGTCAGCTCGATCAGGCCAAGCAGCGTTTCGAAGTGGGGCTGATCGCCATTACCGCGGTGCATGAGGCGCAGGCCGCCTACGACCAGTCGCGGGCGGATCTGATCGCGGCGGAGAACGCCCTGGGCGATGCCTGGGAAGCGTTGCGGGAGATTATCCACGTCAGGGTTCCTTCCCTGGCGGCGCTGACCCCTGATCTTCCTCTCAATCCGCCGCAACCGCAGGATATAGAGCAGTGGAGCAGTATGGCCCAGCAGCAGAATCTGGACATAATGGCCGCCCAGAAGGACATGGAGATCGCCCGCGAGAATGTCTCTTTCCAGGGGGCGGGACACCTGCCGACCCTGGACCTGGTGGGCTCCCACTCCGTGGATCGTACCGGCAGCAGTCTGGGAACGGATGCAGACACTTCCAGTATCGGCGTGGAGCTCAACATCCCACTGTTCGCCGGTGGCGGTGTCATGTCCCGTACCCGTCAGGCGGAATACGACCTGGAGGTGGCGCAGGAGGGACTGGACGCCAAACGCCGCGCGGTGGACCGGCAGGTGCGGGACGCCTACCGTGGCGTGCTGGCCAGCATCAGCCAGGTGGAGGCGCTCAAGGCGAGCACTCTATCCGCCCAGAGCGCGCTGGAGGCCACCGAGGCGGGGTTCGAGGTGGGGACCCGCACCATGGTGGATGTCCTGAGTTCCCAGCGCGATCTCTACCGGACCCGCAGCAACTACGCAAACGTGCGTTACAACTATATCCTCAGCGGTCTGTTACTCAAGCAGGCGGCCGGGATCCTGACGCGCAATGACCTGGAACGGGTCAACGGCTGGCTGCAGTGAGGTCCGCTGCATATCGACATGTCCGGAAACAGCATAGGAAAACTCTTCAGCGTCACCACCTTCGGTGAGTCCCACGGACCCGCGTTGGGGTGTATCGTGGACGGCTGTCCCCCGGGGCTCGAGCTGTCGGCGAAAGAGCTGCAGCGGGACCTGGACCGGCGCAAGCCGGGCACTTCCCGCCACACCACCCAGCGTCGTGAGGCGGATGAGGTGGAGATCCTCTCCGGGGTGTTCGAGGGAAAGACCACGGGAACGCCCATAGGTTTGCTTATCCGCAATACCGATCAGCGCTCCAAGGATTACTCGGAAATCATGGACCGATTCCGTCCGGGTCACGCCGACTACACCTACCAGCAGAAATACGGGTGCCGCGATTACCGGGGCGGGGGACGCTCGTCCGCGCGGGAGACCGCCATGCGGGTGGCTGCCGGGGGCATCGCCAAGAAATACCTGCGTGACCGCCATGGTATCGAAGTGCGCGGTTACCTGGCGCAGTTGGGGCCCATCGTGGCGGAGAAACTCGATTGGGATGAGGTGGAGCGAAATCCCTTTTTCTCTCCGGACGCTGACAAGGTCGCGGAGATGGAGCGCTACATGGATGCGTTGCGCAAGGAGGGAAACTCCATCGGTGCGCGCATCAACGTGGTGGCCACCGGAGTCATGCCCGGGTTGGGAGAGCCGGTGTTCGATCGACTGGATGCGGATATCGCCCATGCCCTCATGAGTATCAACGCGGTCAAGGGGGTGGAGATCGGTGCCGGATTTGCATGTGTCGCCCAGAAGGGGACGGAACACCGGGACGAGATCACCCCCGAGGGGTTTCTCACCAATCACGCCGGCGGTGTGTTGGGTGGGATATCCAGTGGCCAGGATATCGTGGCCTCCATCGCCCTCAAGCCCACCTCCAGTATCCTGATACCGGGTCGCACGGTTAACCTTGAGGGGCAACCGGTGGAGGTAGTGACCGAGGGGCGGCACGATCCCTGTGTCGGTATACGCGCCACCCCCATAGCGGAAGCGATGCTGGCTATCGTACTGATGGATCATCTCCTGCGCCAGCGTGCTCAGAATCTCGAGGTACAATCGGAGACCCCCGTTATCCCCTCGGCGGTGGAATGAGCCCGGGGCTGGGGTTTACGTGCTGATCCTTACCAAATTCCCCCACCTCGGCCCTCGGCCCTGAAGCCTCGGCCCTATGCCTTACTGGCGACTCTCCAGTTTTTACCTTTTCTATTTTGCCGCCCTCGGGACCCTGGTTCCCTACTGGGGGCTTTATCTAAAGAGTATCGATTTCAATGCTGTGGCCATCGGCGAACTCATGGCCATACCCCTGGCGACCAAATTCATCGCGCCCTACGTCTGGGGTTGGATCGGCGATCACCTGGGTCATCGCATGTTTATCGTGCGCCTAGGTTCCCTGCTCACCGCCGTCATATTCCTCGGGGTGTTCTGGCTGCACGGCTTCTGGGGGTTAGGGCTGGCCATGGCGCTGTTCAGTTTTTTCTGGAACGCCGTGCTGCCTCAGTTCGAGGCGGTAACCCTGCGTTATCTCGGCGATAAGGCACAGAAATACGCCCGTATTCGAGTCTGGGGGTCCGTCGGATTCATTGCCACCGTGATGCTGCTGGGAGTGATGGTTGACCATTCGGGACCGGCCGCGATCCTCCCAATGCTCCTGGGTATCTACGTGGCCATCTGGTTATCCAGCATGACGATCAGGGACCCTGATCCCGAATCCCACCCCCCGAGTCAGTCCTCAATCACGGCGGTGCTGAAGCTGCCGGCGGTGATCGGTTTTTTTGCCACCTGTTTCCTGTTGCAGGCCAGTCACGGTGCTTACTACACCTTTTATTCCATATATATGGAAGCGGAGGGCTATTCGAAAACCGTAATCGGCCAGTTTTGGGCCCTGGGTGTCATTGCCGAGGTGATGGTGTTTCTGGTCATGCACCGATTGCTGCAGCGTTGGGGGGCGCGCAACGTACTCCTGGCCAGCCTGTTGCTGGCGGCCGTGCGTTGGCTGCTGATCGGGAATTTTCCCCAGTCGTTGTGGATAATGCTGCTGGCGCAGCTCCTGCATGCCGCCACCTTCGGGACCTTTCACGCCTCCGCCATTCACCTGGTTCACCGCTATTTCACCGGACGGCACCAGGGGCGAGGGCAGGCCCTGTACGCCAGCCTTAGTTTCGGGGCGGGCGGCGCCCTCGGCAGTCTTAGCAGCGGTTTTCTCTGGTCCAGCCTCGGACCGGCGGTGACCTTCGGTCTGTCCGCCGTTGTTGCGCTCCTCGCCTTTTTGACCGCGTGGCTGTGGGTTGCCGATAATCTGGAACAGGGTCGTTACTGACGGCGGCAGCTCTCCAGCATCGCCTGCGCCGCGTTGGATATGCTGCGGTTACGATGAACAACCGCACCCAGGCTTCTGCGAAGCCGGATTCCATCCACCTCCAGGACCGCGAGGGTATCGTTGTCGATCATGGTCCGGGGGAGCAGGCTCCAGCCCAGGCCGATACTCACCAGCATCTTCAAGGTTTCCAGATAGTTGGTGGAGATGGCGATCTCGATATCCAGATGCCGAGGTGCCAGTGCCTGTTCCAGGATCATTCGGGTATAGGTGCCGCCGCCCGGCAGCACCGCAGGGAAGGCCGTAAGTTCCTTGAGGGTAACCGCCGGATTCGCTGCCAGCGGGTGCCCCTTATGCACGAGAAATTCCAATGGATCCGGCCAGATTTCGCTGATTTCCAGGTTAGGGGAGGGGGCGGTGGGGAGGGTGACTATGGCCAGCTCCAGTTCCCCGCGTTCCACCGCGCTGCAACCGGTTTCGGAATCGAGGAAACGGATATCGAGACGAACCTCCGGATACTGTTTGCTGAAGTTGTTTAAGACCGGGGGCAGACGGTGCAGGCCGATATGGTGACTGGTTCCCATACTCAGGGTGCCTCCGACCTTCCCCGACAGATTGGACAGGGAACGCTGGATATCCGCCATCTCGTTCAGCAGCCGTTTGGCGCGGGGCAGCAGCTGTGTTCCCGCCTCGGTCAGCCCGATCTTCCTGCCGATACGGTCGAACAGCCGGGTGTCCAGTTTCTGCTCCAGGGCCGCGATGCGCTTACTGACCGCGGGCTGGGTCAGATAGAGCCGCTCCGCCGCCAGGGAGAAGGAGCCGGTCTCGGCCACCTCCACGAAGGCGTTCAGTTCGTTGAGTTCCATGCTTCGATTCCAGGACGGTTATGCCATATATTCCATTATAGAATCATATTTATGAAAAAGATGAATTTGTTTTATACATACCGGTTGGCTACTATTCAGCCATCAACAACCTGGAATTCAAGAACATGAGCGCGAAAACACTCTACGACAAACTCTGGGAAGCGCATCTGGTCCGCACCGACGAGGACGGAACCGCGTTGCTCTATATCGATCGGCAACTGGTGCATGAGGTGACCTCGCCGCAGGCCTTCGAGGGACTGCGCATGGCGGGCCGTAAACCCTGGCGTCCCGACGCCAATATCGCCACGCCGGACCATAACGTCCCCACCCTCGGTCGGGCCGACGGCATCGACGATCCCGTCGCCCGTCTGCAGGTGGAGACCCTGGATCGGAATTGCGAAGAGTTCGGTATCACCGAATTCGGCATGGACGATATCCGCCAGGGGGTGGTGCATGTGATGGGGCCGGAGCAGGGCGCCACCCTGCCGGGTATGACCGTGGTCTGCGGTGATTCCCACACCGCCACCCATGGCGCCTTCGGTGCCTTGGCTTTCGGTATCGGGACCTCGGAGGTGGAGCATGTAATGGCCACCCAGTGCCTGATCCAGAAGAAGTCCAGGACCATGCTGGTACAGGTGGACGGCAAGGCGGCACCCGGAGTGACCGGCAAGGACATCATCCTGGCGGTGATCGGTAGGATCGGTACCGCCGGCGGCACCGGCTACGTGATTGAGTTTGCAGGCGAGGCCATCCGCGATCTCTCCATGGAGGGGCGCATGACTGTCTGCAACATGGCCATCGAGGGCGGCGCCCGCGCCGGCATCATCGCGGTGGACGAAAAGACCATCGATTACGTCAAAGGACGTCCCTACGCCCCCGATGGCGAGATGTGGGATCGGGCGGTGGCGGCGTGGCAGCAGTTGCACAGCGATGAGGGTGCCCGCTTCGATACGGTGGTGACCATTGATGCCGCGGCCATCGAGCCGCAGGTGACCTGGGGTACGTCGCCGGAGATGGTCCTTCCGGTATCGGCCAGGGTGCCTGATCCGGCGGCGGAAGCGGATCCGGTAAAGGCGGAAGGCATGCGCCGCGCCCTGGAGTACATGGGACTGGAAGCGGGCGCCCCCATCTCGGAGATCCGGCCGGACCATGTATTTATCGGCTCCTGTACCAACGGCCGTATCGAAGACCTGCGTGCGGCCGCCGTGGTGGCCAAGGGTCGTAAGGTGGCGGACAACATCAGACAGGCGCTGGTGGTACCGGGTACGGGTCTGGTGAAGCAGCAGGCGGAAGCGGAGGGTCTGGACAAGATCTTCATCGAGGCCGGTTTTGAATGGCGTGAACCGGGTTGTTCCATGTGCCTGGCCATGAACGCCGACCGGCTGCAGCCGGGTGACCGTTGCGCCTCCACCTCCAACCGCAACTTCGAGGGGCGGCAGGGGCAGGGGGGACGCACCCATCTGGTGAGTCCGGCCATGGCGGCAGCCGCCGCGGTAACCGGCCGTTTTGTGGATATAAGGGAATTAACTTAGCCACGGAGACACAGAGCCCGCAGAGACAACAGTTTTACTCTGTGTCCTCCGTGCCTCTGTGGCTGACCTGGAGACGATGATGAATAGATTTGAATTATTTACCGGTGTGGTGGCGCCGTTGGATCGTGCCAACGTGGACACCGACGCCATAATTCCGAAACAGTTTCTGAAGTCCATCAAACGGACCGGATTCGGACCCTATCTGTTCGATGAGTGGCGTTATATGGACCACGGCGAGCCGGACATGGACTGTAGCAACCGGCCGCGTAATCCCGATTTCATGCTTAACGATCCTCGTTATGCGAGTGCGCGGATTTTGCTGGCGCGGGACAACTTCGGTTGTGGCTCTTCCCGGGAGCATGCGCCGTGGGCGTTGGCCGATTTCGGTTTCAAGGTGATCATCGCCCCCAGCTTTGCGGATATCTTTTTTAACAACAGCTTTAAGAACGGGCTGCTTCCCATCAAGCTGGATGCCGGAGTTGTGGACGGGTTGTTCAAAAAGGCGAGCGGGGAACGGGCGCTGGAGATCACGGTGGATCTGGCGGCGCAGGAACTGCGCCTTGCCGACGGCGAAGTGATTCCGTTCGAAGTGGATGAGTTCCGCAAACACTGTCTGCTCGAAGGTCTGGACGACATCGGCCTCACCCTGCGGCACGCGGACGAGATCAAGGCCTTCGAACAGCAACGGCGCGAACAGGCCCCGTGGGTATTCGGAGATTAGTGCGGATCGGAAATATGGAGATTTAACGCGGAGAACGCCAAGACGCAGAGACGCAAAGGTTGGATAAGTTTTTTTGTTGTTATACCGGCGTATTCCGGAATTCAGAAGGATCGAATCTGTTTAGCCGGGGTTTTCTCCGGGTAAGAGGATTAAGCAGAAGTTTCTAAATTGGAATCTAATTTTCTTTGCGACTTTGTGCCTCTGCGTCCTTTGCGTTTAATTCCGATCCTTCAGGTAGCGATTAGTCCAAGCTTTATCGGTGTGTTAAATAGAATTCAGGAACAATCATGAGCAAAAAAATATTGGTATTGCCGGGTGACGGCATAGGGCAGGAGATCATGGCCGAGGCGGTGAAGGTCCTGGACTGCCTGCGTAACGACCACGGTCTGCAGGTGGAGCTGGACCATGCGTTGGTGGGTGGTTGCGCCTACGACGAGACCGGTTCCCCGCTGCCGGAGGAGACACTGGCCAAGGCGCGAGAGGCGGACGCGGTGCTGCTGGGTGCCGTGGGCGGTATCAAGTGGGAGTCGCTGGACTATTCGGTACGTCCCGAACGGGGTCTGCTGGGTCTGCGCAAGGAGCTGGGGCTGTTCGCCAACCTGCGACCCGCCATCCTCTATCCGCAGCTTGCGGATGCCTCCACTCTGAAGCCGGAGGTGGTTTCGGGTCTCGATATCATGATCGTGCGCGAGCTGACCGGCGGTATCTATTTCGGCGGTCCGCGGGGTATACGCGAGCTGGAATCCGGTGAAAAGGAGGGTTTCAACACCCTGGTCTATCGTGAGTCGGAAGTGGACCGCATCGTGCGGGTGGCCATGGATATCGCCATGAAGCGCGGCAGGCGGGTCTGTTCGGTGGACAAGGCCAACGTGCTGGAGGTGACCGAGCTGTGGCGCGACGTAGCGATCAAGGTCGGGGAGGAGTATCCGGATGTGGAGCTTTCCCATATGTACGTGGACAATGCAGCCATGCAGCTGGTCAAGTGGCCGAAACAGTTTGACGTTATGGTGACCACCAACATGTTCGGCGATATTCTTTCCGATTGTGCCGCCATGTTGACCGGTTCCATCGGTATGTTGCCTTCCGCTTCCCTGGACGCAAACGGAAAGGGCATGTATGAGCCGATCCACGGTTCCGCTCCCGATATCGCCGGCAAGGGCGTAGCCAACCCGCTGGCGACTATCCTGTCGGTGGCCATGATGCTGCGTTACTCATTGGATGAACCCGCCATGGCGGAACGAATCGAAAAGGCCGTGGACAAAGTACTTAACGATGGATTGCGTACCCAGGACATCATGTCCGACGGCATGAAGCAGGTGGGCACCGTGGAGATGGGCGACGCCGTGCTGGCGGCGCTTTAAAGCTATTTTTATTTGCCACAGAGACACAGAGCGCACAGAGTTGTGAAACGTAAAGGCAATACAGGGGGGGCAGTCTCTGTGTGGCGTCCGTAGTTATAGTATCGACGTCATTCTATTGGTCACAGAGACACGGAGTGGACGGAGTTGCGTAAGCCAAAAGTGATACAAGGGGTATTCTCTGTGATCTCTGTGTCTCCGTGGCAAGTGCATTTTTTAATTAAGAGAAATTGAAATGAAACGGGTTGGTTTTGTAGGTTGGCGCGGTATGGTCGGTTCGGTCCTTATGGACCGGATGCGGGCGGAGGGTGATTTCGCTCTGATTGAGGAGCCGGTGTTTTTTACCACGTCACAAGTCGGTCAGGACGGTCCGGATGTGGGTCACGGGGCGCAACCGCTCGAGGATGCCTCCGATATTGACACGCTCAAGACGATGGATGCCATCGTTACCTGTCAGGGCGGCGGCTACACCTCAGAGGTGTTCCCGAAACTGCGCGCCGCGGGTTGGGATGGTTACTGGATCGATGCCGCATCGACCCTGAGGATGGAGAAAGAGAGCATTATTATCCTCGATCCCGTCAACGGCGACCTGATCAGGGATTCCATCCGGGCCGGGACAAAAGACTACATCGGAGGTAACTGTACGGTCAGCCTGATGCTTATGGCCCTCGGTGGTCTGTTCCGCGAAGGGCTGGTGGAGTGGATGACCGCCATGACCTATCAGGCCGCCTCCGGAGCGGGGGCTCAGAACATGCGTGAGCTTCTGGCTCAGATGGGGAGTGCCCACGATGCTGTGAAGCCGCTTCTGGACGACCCCGCCTCGGCGATCCTGAAGATCGATCAACGGGTGTCCGACACCCTGCGCAGCGACGCTTTCCCAACGGAAAACTTTGGTGTTCCTCTTGCCGGCAGTCTGATCCCCTGGATCGACAAGCAGTTGGAGAACGGTCAGAGCCGCGAGGAGTGGAAGGGCAGTGTTGAAACCAACAAGATCCTGGGGCGGGAAGCGAACCCGATCCCTATCGACGGCATCTGTGTGCGCATCGGGGCCATGCGTTCTCACAGTCAGGCGTTGACTATAAAACTGGTGAAGGATGTTCCGGTTTCCGAAATTGAAGGGATGCTCGCTTCGGCCAATGACTGGGTAAAGGTGATTCCCAACGAACGCGAGCGATCCATACAGGAGCTGACACCCGCGGCGGTGACCGGTACCCTCAGCGTCCCCGTGGGGCGTGTGCGAAAACTCGCCATGGGTGGAGAGTATCTTTCCGCCTTTACCGTTGGCGATCAGCTGTTGTGGGGTGCGGCGGAACCCCTGCGCCGTATGGTGCGGATTCTTATGGAGCAGTGACCGACAGTCCCTTCCCCTGAGGCGGTGCGGGGAAAGGGCTGACGGTTTTTTCTCGTAGCGACCCTCGGTCTGTCTTAATCTCCGCGCACCGCAGGGGTGTGCACGTTTACCTTGGGATAGGAATAAATGGCGGTATTGAATTACATAAGGATTCGTCAGCTGATGCGATGATCTTCAGCCGCGATTGCCGAATCGCCCGCTCAGAAGGGTTTTTTTTGGAGCATTCCGGGAAGAAATTTCCCATTTCAGCGGCCGGAATTTGTGGATCCTGTCCAATAATATTTGAAAATGTGCAGCAATCAACAGTATTCAAGTGGCTGAAATTTTGGTAAAAAGTTATTTATAAGCTATAGTTAGCGGGGAAATGTTAAGTTCATTCTACGTTTGGTATGGAACCGAGCGAGAGGGTAATGGGGAAAATTGCCCCAGTTTGGCAACAATTGGGAGCCGGTTTTACCGGTGTCTTCATGTGCAGATCGCTTAATTCAGGTTGTGACTGTGCAGATTAAGGGGGAAATATGATCCGTAAATCGTCCCTGGTTTTGGCGCTGGCGCTCAGTGTGGCCACGTCCGGCGCGCAGGCACTTGGATTGGGCGATATCGATCTGAAATCGGCGTTAAATCAGAATTTTAACGCCGATATCACGTTGTTATCGGTAGAGAAAGGGACGCTGGACGATGTTCGGGTCGCACTGGCGTCGCCCGAAGCGTTTGAGCAGGCCGGTGTTGAACGGCCGTACCTTCTTTCCAGGCTCTACTTCAAGCCGGAGCGGCTGGAGGATGGTCGTGCGGTAATTCGCGTCACTTCACGGGAACCGATCCGCGAGCCTTTCCTCAATTTCGTCATTGAAGTCAACTGGCCGAAAGGACGCCTGTTGCGGGAGTATACGGTCCTGCTTGATCCTCCCGTCACTCTTGAGCGCAAACCGGCGCCGGTAGAGGCCCCGGTTGCGGCCCCTGAGGCAGCCCCCGAAGTCGCCCCTGAAACCGCCACTGAAACTGCGGCTGTTACCGCCCCGGCCACCCCCGCCGGCGAGGCAACCGAGATCGCAATGGAAGAAGGCGTTGTCAGCGGTGAGTACGGGCCGGTTAAAACGGGCGATTCCCTGTGGGTTATCGCCGAGCGTTCCATGCATCAGGGCGCGGATATCAACCAGATGATGATGGCGATCTATCGCGCCAACCCGAAGGCATTTTTCAATAACAACATCAACAATCTGAAGGCGGGTCAGATCCTGCGGATACCGGATCGTGAAGAGACGATGGGTATCAGTCGACGCGAGGCCCGGGACCAGTACGGTGAACACCTCAATGCTTGGATGGCGGAGAAGCAGGCCGCGGCGGTGGTTGCGACAGAGGCGGAAGTGAAACCGGAAACACAGCCGGAGGTGAAACCGGGAGCCGGGACTACCGAGGCGGCAGCCGGACCGGGAGCAGCTGAGGGAACCGCAGCCGAAAAGCCTGAGGTTCAGGACGCGGAGCTGAAGATTGCAACCGCACGTCCCGAGGGCGAAGGTGAGGCGGGTGCCGCGGAAGAAGCCGCGACGGAAGAGACCATCGCACGTCTCAAGCAGGAGCTGTTGATAGCCAAAGAAGATGCTGAATCCGCCCGTCTGGAGGGCAGTGAACAGCATTCCCGGGTTGTGGAACTGGAAAGCCAGTTGGCGGATCTGCAACGTCTCCTTGATCTGAAGAGCGAACAGCTGGCGCAACTTCAGGCCGGCCTTTCCGAGGCCGAGCAGCTCCCCGAAGAGGCGCCTGCGGAAGAGGCGGCTCCTGAGACGCCGACGGAGGAAGTGGTAACTGCAGAGACGCCGGCGGAAGAGGTTGCTGCGGAAACACCTGAAACCGAGGCACCGACGGCGGCTGCGGAAGGGGAAGAGGTGGTGTTGGATATACCGGCTGAGGGTGAAGCGGCCATGGAGCTTGCCCCCGAAGCAGGAATGGCGACGGAAGAGGCCGCCGTGCCCCCAGAGACGGAACCGGTTCCCGCGGAAGCGGTGGTCGAGCCTGAACAACCGGTACCGCCGGTGGTTACCGAGGTGCAGCCGCCCGAGCCGAAACCTGCCCCCAAACCCCAGCCCAAACCGGAGAAAAAGCCCGGATTGCTTGGCGGCCTGGTGGATGAGACCACCGGCATCATAGCGGGTATTGGGCTTGTTGCGGTGCTTCTGCTGGTGATGTGGCTGATGCGTAGCCGCAAATCGGGGCAGGAGGAATTCGAAGAGAGCATTCTGATTGAAGGCGGAAATGAAGGGCTTACCGATACCGCATTGCAGGATGCGGATGAAGTGCTGGGCCAGACCGACGAGACCTCCTTCCTCAGCGATTTCTCGCCCAGTGATATCGATGCTCTTCAGGATGAGACCGGGGAAGTCGATCCCCTCGCCGAAGCGGACGTCTATATCGCCTATGGTCGTTACCAGCAGGCTGAAGAGCTGTTGAAGCAGGCCATCGACAGGGAACCGGAACGACATGCACTCAGATATAAGATGTTTGAGATCTTTTACGCGGTGAAGGATGCCAATGGTTTCGTCGCGCTGGCGGAAGAGTTGGCGGGAACGCCGGTCCAGTTTGCGGACTCGGCGGCATGGGAGAAGGTTGTCTCCATGGGCAAGGAACTTGCACCGTCTCATGAGCTGTTTGCCGGAGGTAAACCGATGCCGAGCGAGAGTCCGGGGGACGAGGTTGTCGCTCTGGATGAAGAACTCGGTGTTGAGACCACCGGTTTCGATCTGGACGCCATCGCTACGGAGGAAGAGGAAACACCCGACACCACCGCGGATGAACTGGCGGATCTGGATCTCGATGATATCGCCGCCAGCCTGGACGATGACGTGGAAGCCGAAGCGCCGGTAGGAGAGGCCTCTGATTTTGATCTTGAATTGGATAGCGCCTTTACCGAACTTGAAGGTGGTGAACTGGAGGATATGGGTCTCGATCTGGCTCAGGCAGGTTCGGAGGTGGAGGACGAGGGAAGCTCCGATATGCTGGATCTCGGAGGAGAGACAGCAGCCTCAGAAGAAGAAAAGATCGTCGATTTCCCGGCCGAGGATATGGTCGCGGACGATTTGTCTCTCGATGAGTTGGGCGGCGGTATGGAGGCGGCGCTGGAGGGAGGCGATGACGATGAGGTGAGTACCAAACTCGATCTTGCCCGTGCCTACCTTGATATGGGTGATCCCGAGGGCGCCAGTGATATTATCGATGAAGTCCTGGCGGAAGGGAATGCGGATCAGAAGCGGGAGGCGCAGCAACTGAGAGACCAGCTCTCCTGAGATGATCGGTTTCTAGAATCTTACACTGTCGGAGACAGGGAGAGAGGCGCACCTTGGTGCGCCTCTCTGCGTTAAGATGGTATTCGATCCCGGATTCGAAAGGTTCCGTGTCCGCCGGCGACCGGATCTGTTATTGAAATATGAAGGAACTGTAATTAATGCGCATCGCGATGGGCGTCGAATATGACGGCACGGCATTCTGCGGCTGGCAAACCCAGGGTGATGTGGATACCGTCCAGGAAAGTCTGGAGGGTGCCCTCTCAAGAGTGGCTGATCATCCGGTGTCGGTTCAGTGTGCCGGGCGCACCGATGCCGGAGTCCATGGGTTGGGTCAGGTTATCCATTTCGACAGCGAGGCGTTAAGAACCCCGAGAAACTGGATTCTGGGGACAAACGTCAATCTGCCCCAGGACATCAATGTAACCTGGGCGCAGCCGGTGGCGGATGAATTCCATGCGCGCTTCTCGGCCACCGGCCGCAGTTATCGCTATATCATTCTCAACCGTATGACCCGTTCCGCCATCTGGGCGAACCGGGCGGTCTGGATTCATCGGCCGCTGGATGAATCGAGGATGCAGGAAGCGGCCCGCAGCCTCGTCGGTACCCATGATTTCTCTTCCTACCGGGCCCAGGGCTGCCAGGCTAAGAGTCCGGTTCGTACCGTTTCCCGACTGGATGTACGGAGGGAGGGAGAACGGATCATGATCGATATCAGTGCCAATGCCTTTCTGCACCACATGGTCCGTAACATCGCCGGGGTGTTGATCGCCATCGGGGAGGGGGATCGGCCGGTGGAATGGAGCAGGGAGGTACTGGAGTATCGCAACCGCACCCTGGGCGGTGTGACCGCTCCTCCGCAAGGGCTGTACCTGATGCAGGTGGAGTATCCGGCGGAATTCAATCTGCCGGGGTAAGCGGCCGGCATGGCCCGTCCCGGTTCTTATTTACCACGGAGGACACAGAGGAAACCTGGAAACGCGGTCAGCTTGTTCTCCGTGCCCTCTGTGTTCTCTGTGGTGAGAATGGCTTCGAGTCTTCGAGACTGTTTACCCGGCTGCGTAGGGCGGGCTGTGCCCGCCGGAAGCCCGCGGTGGTTAATTACGGATTTTATAAATGACCTTTCTCAAGCCTGCCTGATCCTGTATCTTTAACCGCCCAATGAGAACCCGGGTCAAAATCTGCGGTATCACCCGCCCACAGGACGCGCTGGACGCGGTGCGGGAGGGTGCGGATGCCATCGGTCTGGTGTTTTATCCTCCCAGCCCCAGGGCGGTGACCACCGCCCAAGCCGCTGCGATAGTCGAGCATCTGCCGCCCTTCGTGACCGTGGTGGGACTCTTTGTGAATCCATCCCGGGAGGAGATCGCCAGGGTCCTGTCCGGGGTCCCAATTGATCTTTTGCAGTTTCACGGAGACGAGCGTGCGGAACAGTGCCGGGGGCATGGACGGCCTTATCTCAAGGCGATCCGCATGCGGGAGGGTGTGGATCTGCTTGAGCAGCGGCGGAATTACCCCGATGCGGCAGGGCTGTTGCTGGATACCTATGAGCAGGGAAAGCCGGGAGGTACCGGCAGAACCTTCGATTGGGATCGTATTCCCGCGGATCTGGCGGCTGATATCGTGTTGGCCGGTGGGCTCGATGTGGAGAATGTAGAGCAGGCGATTCGGCAGGTGCGACCCTATGCGGTGGACGTGAGCGGTGGTGTGGAACTGGAGAAGGGAATCAAGGATAGTGCGAAGATAGCGGCATTTATGCGAGGTGTTGAGCGTGCCAACCGATGACAAGATAGATTTCACCAGTATGCCGGACGGGCGCGGTCACTTCGGACCCTATGGCGGCATGTTCGTTGCCGAAACCCTCATGGAACCACTGGAAGAGCTGCGTCAGGCCTATGAGAAATACATGCAGGATGACGCGTTTCTGGCCGAGCTGGACGCCGACCTTCAACATTATGTGGGTCGTCCCTCACCCCTTTATCACGCCCAACGTTGGAGCCGCGAACTCGGTGGGGCGCAGATCTACCTGAAGCGGGAGGACCTGAACCACACCGGCGCCCACAAAGTGAACAACACCATTGGTCAGGCCCTGTTGGCCCGGCGTATGGGAAAGACAAGGATTATCGCCGAGACCGGCGCCGGTCAGCACGGAGTCGCCACCGCCACGGTGGCCGCCCGCATGGGACTGGAGTGTGTGGTCTATATGGGGGCTGTGGACATGGCCCGCCAGGAAGCCAACGTCTACCGCATGACTCTGCTCGGCGCCAAGGTGGTCGGTGTGGAGTCCGGATCCAGGACCCTTAAGGATGCCCTTAACGAGGCCATGCGGGATTGGGTGACAAACGTCGACAACACCTTTTACATAATCGGCACGGTGGCCGGTCCCCATCCCTATCCCGCCATGGTGCGGGATTTCCAGACGGTGATCGGACGCGAGGCGCGGCGCCAGATCCAGGAGCAGGCCGGGCGGCTGCCCGATGCCCTGGTGGCCTGCGTCGGTGGCGGGTCCAACGCCATCGGTCTGTTTCACCCCTTTCTCGAGGATCGGCAGGTGGCCATTTACGGCGTGGAAGCGGCGGGTGACGGCCTGGATACCGGTCATCATGCGGCCCCCTTGTGTGCCGGTCAGCCGGGTGTTCTGCATGGAAATCGAACCTACCTCATGGAGGACGCCAATGGTCAGATTATTGAGACCCACTCCATATCGGCCGGTCTTGATTATCCCGGCGTCGGCCCGGAACACGCCTGGTTAAAGGACTGCGGTCGCGCCCGGTACGTGGCGGTGAGCGATGAGGAAGCGCTTCGGGCGTTTCATGATCTGACCCGGATCGAGGGGATCATCCCGGCCCTGGAATCGAGCCACGCCCTGGCATACGCGGCCAGGCTGGCGCGGGAGATGGGACCGGAGCAGTTGCTGCTGGTAAACCTCTCCGGGCGTGGCGACAAGGATATGCATACGGTGGCGGCGCGCGAGGGGATTCAGATATGAGCCGAATCGAAGCGCGTTTCCGGCAGCTGAAAGAGCAGGGGCGTGTGGCCCTGGTGCCGTTTATTACCGCCGGTGACCCGAAGCCGGATGTCACGGTTCCCCTGATGCACGCCATGGTGGAGGCGGGCGCGGATCTGATTGAGCTGGGGGTTCCGTTCTCGGATCCCATGGCGGATGGTCCGGTGATCCAGCGGGCCAGCGAACGGGCCCTGGAATACGGTATCGGTCTGCGGGATGTGCTGGATATGGTCCACCGTTTCCGGGAGGATGACGATACCACCCCGGTGGTGCTCATGGGATACCTCAACCCCATCGAGGTGATGGGATACGGGGTCTTTGCAGTGGAGGCGGCGGCCGCCGGCGTTGACGGTGTGCTGACCGTGGATCTGCCGCCGGAGGAGGCGGATGATCTGCTGCAGGTGCTGCGGCCAAAAGGGATCGATCCGATCTTTCTGCTGGCACCCACCAGCACCGAAGAACGGATTAAGCGGATCTGTGATGCAGCGAGCGGGTTCGTATATTATGTATCGGTCAAGGGGATAACCGGCGCCAGTCACCTAGCCGTCAGCGATGTTTCGGAGAAGGTGGCGGGGATACGCCAGGCCACCGATCTGCCGGTGGGTGTGGGTTTCGGCATCAAGGACGCGGATTCCGCGCGCTCTGTTGCCCGGGTGGCGGACGCGGTTATCGTCGGCAGTGCGATAGTGAGTAGAATAGAGAATCTCGTGGATCAGCCGGATGCTATTGCTACCGAACTGGTCGCTTTCCTGTCCACCCTGAGACAGGCGATGGATAATCAATAGCGGGAACAGTCGTATGAGTTGGTTTGAGAAACTGATGCCGAGCCGGATACGTACGGAAACCAGCGATAAGCGCGGTGTTCCGGAAGGGCTGTGGGCGAAATGTACCGGGTGCGGCGCCATTCTTTACCGGGCGGAGATGGAGCGGAATCTGGATGTCTGTCCGAAATGCGGTTACCACGATCGCATGGGTGCCCGCCGGCGGCTGGATACCTTTCTCGATCCCGAGGGGCGGGAGGAGATCGGCGCGGATCTCACGCCGACAGATCCTTTGAAATTCAAGGACAGCAAGAAATACAAGGAACGTCTGACCCAGGCCCAGAAAAAGACCGGTGAGAAGGATGCGCTGGTAGTGATGCGCGGAAAGCTGAAAGGGATGAGCGTGATCGCCGCGGCCTTCGAGTTCGATTTCATGGGCGGTTCCATGGGTTCCGTGGTGGGTGAGCGCTTCGTGCGTGGCGTGGATACCGCCCTGGAGCACGGGGTTCCCATGGTCTGCTTCTCCGCCAGCGGTGGAGCGCGTATGCAGGAGTCCCTTTTTTCCCTTATGCAGATGGCTAAGACCAGCGCCGCCCTCGGTCGGATGGCAAAGCGGGGGCTGCCGTTTATTTCCATCATGACCGATCCCACCATGGGTGGCGTATCGGCGAGTCTCGCCATGCTGGGGGATATCAATGCCGCCGAACCCAACGCCCTGATAGGATTTGCCGGGCCCCGGGTCATTGAACAGACGGTTCGCGAGACCCTGCCCGAGGGTTTTCAGCGCAGCGAGTTCCTGCTGGAGAAGGGCGCCATCGACATGATTATCGACCGCCGGGACATACGCGACCGGTTGGCCAATCTCCTGAGTATCCTTACCCATCAACCGAGACCTTAACACCGCTTTCGCGGTGAGAGCGTCTTCCAAAGCTATCGGATTTTAACGCGGAGATCGCAAAGGCGCGGAGGCGCAAAGAACTATTATTCCGTAAAATCTCCGCTTATTAGCCCGCGGGATCTCCGCTACGTTCCAAACGGGGATTAAGCCTTCAACCATGTTTCGGTAGGTGATTTGAATTATTGTCATCTCGACCGCAGGGAGAGATCTTAGGGCCTGTTAACATCCAGGAAACCGCATTTATCCTGTAGCCGAGAAGCCCCGTGCACTTCAACACCCTTCAACAATGGCTCGACTGGCAGTCGACCCTCCATCCCAGGGAGATCGAACTGGGCCTGGAACGTATCAGAACGGTCTGGTCGCGTCTCTATCCCCAGCCATTCCCGGCCCGGGTGATAACCGTCGCCGGCAGCAACGGCAAGGGCTCTTCGGCGGCCTATCTGGAGAGCATCCTGAGGGCGGCGGGTTATCGGGTGGGTTGTTATACCTCGCCGCACCTACTGCGGTATAACGAGCGCATTCGTATCAACGGCGGCGAGGCGTCCGACCGGGAGATATGTACCGCCTTTGAACAGGTTGAAGCGGCGCGGGGGGAGGTTACTCTCACCTATTTCGAATTCGGCACCCTGACCGCCCTGAAGCTGTTCTGCGATGCCGGGCTGGAAGTGGTGGTGCTCGAGGTCGGTCTGGGCGGCAGGCTGGATGCGGTAAATATTATCGACGCGGATGCGGCGCTCATTACCACCATCGATCTGGAGCATACCGAATGGCTGGGAGAGACCCGGGAGGCCATCGCTCTGGAGAAGGGAGGGATTCTGCGGAGCGGCAGACCGGCCGTAATCGGGGACAGGGATCCGCCGCGGTCGCTGCTTGAATACGTTAAGGAGCTGGACGTTCCGGCCCTGAGGATCGACCTGGACTACGGTTACCGGATTAAAGACGGCGCCTGGGAGTGGTGGGGACGAAGCGACGTTCTGGACGATCTTCCGTTACCCGCGCTGCGGGGCCGGTTCCAGGTTGAGAACGCGGCAGGGGTGCTGGCGGTGCTGGAGAGCCTCGGGGAGCGGCTTCCGGTGACCCCGGAGGCCATTCGCGAAGGGCTTGCGAGGGCGCGCCTGCCCGGCCGTTTCCAGGTGATGGAAACCGCCGGGACCGTCATCCTCGATGTGGCGCATAATCCCCAGTCGGTCCGCAGCCTCTCGGAGAATCTCCGTGACCAGCCCGGTTCCGGTCGGACCCTGGCCATATTCTCGGCCCTGGCGGACAAGAACATCCCGGAAATGGCCGCGCTGATGAAGGATCAGATCGACCACTGGTACCTCGCACCTCTGGCAGACAGCCGGGCCGCCCCCATGGATGATCTGGTGAACGGAATGCAACTGGCGGGGGTCGAATCTTCCAGGATTACGGTGAGCGAGTCCGTATCCGCCGCCTTGAACCGGGCTGAGGCCGATGCCGGGGAACAGGACAGGCTGGTGGTTTTCGGTTCCTTTATAACCGCCGCAGAGGCATTGAACGCTATTACAACGGGTCAGCGATGAGTCGGGACGAGGTTCTGCAAAAACTTGGACAGCTTATTCTGGAACAGCGCTGGGCCGCTCTGGCTACGGTAGACGGGAGGTGTCAGCCTCAGGCGTCCATGGCGGCCTACGTCCCGGAACCCGGTTTTAACGGATTTCTGCTGCACCTGAGCCGATTGGCGGCTCATACCCGCAATCTGCTGGAGAATCCGCGGGTCTCGTTGGTCATCTCCCAGCCGGACGGCCTGAACGGCGACCCCCAGACCCTGGCACGGGTCTCCCTATCGGGATCCATACGGCCGGTTGAGCGGGAGAGTGAAGCGTACCCGCAGAGCAGGGCGTGTTATCTGGCGCGTCTGCCGGATGCGGAGCAGCTGTTTGCATTCGGTGATTTCCTGCTGCTGCGCCTGGAACCGGAGGCGGTGCGTTTTGTGGAGGGGTTCGGTCGCGCCTTCTCCTTCGCCGGTTCGGATCTGGTCGGTCTGGACAGCGGTCCGTTGGGGCATCCGGGACGCTAGCTGCGCTCTGCGGGTATTCTGTTGATATAATGATCTTATTCTTGGGGTCTGCGTAAAGGAAACATGCGGTGGAAGAGAGGTTGAAAAGGCGACTGATCGGTGCCACGGTTCTGGTTTCGCTGGTCGTGATCTTTGTACCCATGCTTCTGGAACAGGGGCCGGTGGTTTCCCCGACTATCGATGAAACCAATATCCCCCCACGACCGGAAGGGGATTTCTCTTCGCGGGTCCTGCCCGTGGAGACCGAATCCCTCGAATCGCTGCCCGGCGATGGAGAGGAGAACCAGGACGCCGGGACCGGGGAGGAGACCGCACAGCAGCCGGACGAGCCGAAACCGGTACCAGCAACGCCGGCCGAGGCGCAGCCCAAGCCGGATAAGCCCGATCTGCGAGTGGGTCTCTCGGCATGGGTGGTCCAGGCCGGAAGTTTCTCCAACCGGGGAAATGCGGACAAGATCGTGAAGGATCTCCAGGGAAAGAAGTTTCCGGCTTTCCTGGAGCCGACCGTGGTCAACGGAAAGACCCTATACCGTGTTCTTATCGGGCCGGAGGTTGACCAGAAACGGGCGGAGCAGATGGCGGAGAAACTTAAACCGGAGCTGGAACGGTGGAAGTTGACCGGAAAGTTGCGAAGTTACCCCTGATTTCTTCAGCTGTGCGGTATGCTTTGATAGAATCTCTATACTCTACGGGGCGGGTTTCCAAAAGGTAGGCTGACACTCCCATGATCTGGGTGGATTACTTAATCATCGGCATTATCTGCCTCTCCTCCATTGTCAGTTTGATCCGTGGTTTCGTGCGCGAGGCCTTCTCCCTTGCCGCCTGGATCCTGGCGTTCTGGGTCAGCTGGACCTTTTTCCGTGATCTGTCCGTGCATATGCCGTGGGTGGAGGTGCCCTCCCTGCGCCTCGGAGCCGCGTTCGTGACGCTTTTCCTGGTGACCCTCATCCTCGGGGCGTTGGTGAATTTTCTGATCGGCCAGCTGGTGGACAAGAGCGGGTTGAGCGGAACCGATCGTATGGTGGGTGTTCTTTTTGGGGCGGCCCGCGGGGTGGTACTGGTATCCATTCTGGTGCTGCTGGCGGGATTGACGCCGTTCCCGGAGGATCCCTGGTGGCAGGAATCCCAATTACTGGGTTATTTCAGCGAGTTGGCGGTCTGGTTGCGAGACCTGCTGCCGCCGGATATTGCTGAGAAGTTTACTTTCACATGAGTTCCAATTTGCAAGGTTGTTTCTGATATGTGCGGTATTGTCGGGATGTTCGGACGTAATCCGGTAAATCAGTCGCTTTACGATGCTCTTCTGGTTTTGCAGCATCGGGGACAGGACGCCGCCGGAATCATGACCTCGGAGGAGGGCAAGCTCTATCTGCGCAAGGATAACGGTCTGGCCCGGGATGTATTCCATACCCGCCATATGATCGATCTGCGGGGCAATATGGGTATCGCCCATGTCCGTTATCCCACCGCCGGTTGCTCCTCTTCCGCCGAAGCGCAGCCGTTCTATGTCAACTCCCCCTATGGCATCACCCTGGCCCATAACGGGAACCTGACCAACGCCGACGAACTGAAGGCTGATCTGTATGAGGAGGATCTCCGGCATATCAACACCACGTCGGACTCCGAGATCCTGCTGAATATATTCGCCCATGAACTGCAGCGGCTCGGCAAGCTGCGTATCTCGGCAAAGGATGTATTCCAGGCGGTGGCGGGTGTGCATCGGCGCTGTCGCGGTGGTTATGCCGCGGTGGCCATGATCAGCGGCTACGGCATTCTCGGTTTTCGTGATCCCCACGGCATACGTCCGGTGGTGTTCGGGAGTCGGGAAACCGATGCGGGCACCGAGTATATGATCGCCTCGGAGAGCGTCGCCCTTGACGTACTCGGGTTTCAACGGATCCGTGATGTGCAGCCGGGAGAGGCGGTCTACATCGACATGGAGGGGAAACTGCATACCTTGCAGTGCGCGGCGAATCCGGTTCATTCACCCTGCATCTTCGAGTTTGTCTACTTTGCCCGGCCGGACTCCATCATCGATGATATTTTTGTGCACAAGGCGCGCTCACGCATGGGGGTGGCGCTGGCGGAGAAGATCAAACGTGAATGGAAGGAACACGATATCGACGTGGTGATCCCGATTCCGGATACCAGTAGAACCGCGGCGCTGATGCTGGCCAATACCCTGGGTATCAAATACGCGGAGGGATTCATCAAGAATCGCTACATCGGCCGCACCTTCATAATGCCGGGTCAGACCGTGCGCAAGAAATCGGTGCGCCAGAAATTGAATGCCATCGGTTCTGAATTCAAGAATAAGAACGTACTGTTGGTGGATGACTCTATCGTGCGCGGCACCACATCGCAGCAGATCGTGCAGATGGCACGGGATGCAGGAGCCCGTAAGGTCTATTTCGCGTCGGCGGCGCCACCGGTTCGGTATCCCAACGTTTACGGGATCGACATGCCGGCGGCCAGCGAACTGGTAGCCCACGGGCGGAGTGTGGAAGAGGTACGGGAGATTATCGGTGCTGATCAGTTGATCTTTCAGGACCTGGAAGATCTGATCGAGGCGGTACAGAAGAAGGGGAAGACTAATGTAAACCGTTTTGATACCTCGGTATTCAACGGTGAATACATAACCGGCGACGTGAGCGAACACTACCTGGAGCAACTTGAGCTCATTCGCTGTGACAGCGCCAAGCAGGAACGGGAAATGACCGACAGCGGCATTCTCGATCTGCATAACAACGAATAAACCTCGGGCCGGAGGAGATTGATGAATAACGACCAGAAGGAATGGGGGGTTGCAACCAAGGCGATTAGGGCGGGTCAGATCCGTACCGCGGAAGGGGAGCAGTCAGAGCCGATCTTTGTCACCTCCAGTTTCGTATTCGCGAGCGCCGCGGAGGCGGCCGCCCGGTTTTCCGGTGATCAGGACGGGAATGTCTACTCACGATTCACCAATCCCACCGTGCGTACCTTTGAACAACGGCTGGCCGCCATGGAGGGGGGTGAGTGCTGTGTGGCGACGGCGTCCGGGATGGCTGCCATCCTGGCTACCTGCATGGGTTTACTGCAGGCCGGTGACCATGTGCTCTGTTCCCGCAGTATCTTCGGCACCACCTCGGTGCTCTTCGACAAGTACCTGTCCAAGTTCGGCATCGAGGCATCTTTCGTGCAGCTGAGCGACCTGTCCGCCTGGCGGGCGGAGATCCGGCCGCAGACCCGCATGCTTTTTCTCGAGACTCCCTCTAATCCCCTCACCGAACTCGGTGATATTCCGGCCCTGGCGCAACTGGCCCATGCCAACGATTGCCTGCTGGTGGTGGACAACTGTTTCTGTACCCCGGTGTTGCAGCGGCCGCTGGAACTCGGAGCGGATATCGTTATTCATTCGGCAACCAAGTATCTGGATGGGCAGGGACGTCTCATGGGCGGCGCCGTGGTGGGAGACAGCAAGCGTGTCGGCGAAGAGGTTTTCGGCGTATTGCGAACAGCCGGGCCCACCATGAGTGCGTTCAACGCCTGGGTGTTTCTCAAGGGACTGGAAACCCTGGGGTTGCGCATGCGCGCTCACTCGGACAATGCGACGGCACTGGCGGAGTGGCTGGTGAAACAGCCCGGAGTGGAGCGGGTTCATTACCCGGGTCTGGACTCCCATCCGCAGCATGAACTCGCGGAGCGTCAACAGGCGCGGGCCGGGGGTATCCTGTCGTTCGAGCTGAGCGGCGGGCAGGCGGCGGCCTGGAAACTTATCGATGCCACCCGCATGCTGTCCATAACGGCCAATCTCGGGGACACCAAGACCACCATAACCCATCCCGCCACCACCACCCACAGCCGGCTTTCACCGGAAGCAAGGCGGGAAGCGGGAATCGGTGACGGCCTGGTGCGGGTATCCGTCGGGCTGGAGGATATCGGGGATATCAAAGCCGATCTGCAGCGGGGGTTGTAGTTAACAGCTGGCGGTTTGAAGGGCGGGCTGTGCCCGCCGTTAAGGATGGCGAGATGCGGGGACTGTTCAACCCAACCCGCACATCCCGCCGCTGCAACAGCCGCCGGAGTTGCAGGGTGGTGCGGAACCGCTGCCGCGGCTGGAGCTGCTGATGATGTTGCCGCCGGTAGCCAGGCGCACGACTGCGGCCTCGACCGGCGTATCTCCCGGTTCGATACCGGCCTTGGCGCAAAGCTCACCCCAGTTACCGATGGTCTCGCTCATACGGTGCATGACTTCGACCACACGGCCGTTTGCCGGGCAACTGTAATCGTAGGTAGGCATATCCTTCTCTCCCAGGTATCAATGCGGGATTCTAACCCGCAGATGTTGCCGGAATCTTCTCTCCGGCTTCAAACAAAAAGGGCCTAGCTGGGGTGGCAGCTAAGCCCTTGATTTCATTTGGCTCCCCGGGACAGGCTCGAACTGCCGACCTAGTGGTTAACAGCCACCCGCTCTACCGACTGAGCTACCGGGGAATGAAGGCGCGTATATTAATGGTCCGACCAGATCAGGTCAACCGCCACAGTCCAGGGGATCTCCGTTTGAGCGGGTGTCGGAGAGCCGCGGCCGACCGGTGCTGGAGAGCAGGATCGCCCGCGGCGGAACCTGGTCGGTTTCGTCACAGAAGGTGAAGGTGGCGTTGTAGCCGGCCGCCGAGCCGTCCGTTTTGTAGACCACGCGTCTGCGGCCGGTGGACGTGAGCACCCGAATGTTGCCGAAATCGTGTTGTTTGAACCGCAGCAGTGGTTCTCCGGGATCGTAGGCCCGGTTATTGTTGCGGTCTCCGAACAGCATGAATCCCCCCTGCCACTGGAAACCGTTGAGGCATTCGAGGCCGTCGAAACTGGGGCAGAGAACGGTGGAGATACCCCGTTTTATCGCCTCACTGCGGGCCAGAAGGAGATGGGTCATGACACTGTTGCGGGCGCTGCTCATGGCGCTGTCGGCAATCAGATGCTGATAAGAGGGAACAGCGATCCCCAGAAGGATGGCTCCCAGGGTAATCCGGGCTACGACCTCGGGCAGGGTGAATCCGGCCATACGGCCGGGCGCGGACATACGCGTATCCATAAAGCACTCCTTTGCTTTTTCCGAACTGCACGGATCCGTGTGCAGGGCTTCAGTCTAAACCAAAGTAATGAATAACGGGAAGGGCCGTTTGACCCACTGTTGTCCCCCTGGAGGGGGGACGGGCACGGCTTGAGGCTGGAAGGATAGTCCGCCCCCTTTCAGGGGGGGTAGAGGGGGTATGTCTCGAAGTTCACAAAGGGATACTGGCGGATAAAAACCTCTGTGTCCTCTGTGGTTAGAGTGTATCGGCCCCTTCCAGAGGCCTTCATCAAACAACCGGTTTGCAGCTGGTAGCTAATTTCGAGGTCCGGTTGTTCAACCCGCCAACACCTTTTCCAAGCGGTCGAGGGCGTTGGTCAGGTTCTCCTTGCTGGTGGCGATGGAGATACGGACATGACCGGCCAAGCCGAAGGCGGAACCGGGTACCAGGGCCACGCCGGCATGTTCGATCAGGTGCTCCGCCAGTTCCACGTCGCTGGATACTCCGTCGATCTTCTTAATGGCCTCCGAGACATCCGGAAAACAGTAGAAGGTTCCATCGGTAGGGAGGCAATTCACGCCCGGTATCCTGTTGAGGCGTTCCACCACATAATCGTGGCGCTCTTTGAAATGAACCAGCATCTCTTTGATGCACGTCTGAGGACCGTCCAGGGCTTCCTGCGCCGCCACCTGGGAGATCGAGGTGGGGTTGGAGGTGCTTTGGGACTGGATCTTCTTCATGGCCTTGATGATATTGGCCGGACCGCCGGCGTAGCCGATACGCCAACCGGTCATGGAGTAGGCCTTGGAGACCCCGTTCAGCACCAGACAACGGTCGCTGAGCTCCGGGCAGGCGTTGAGGATATTGACGAACGGTTCCTCACTCCAGAGGATGTGCTCGTACATGTCGTCGGTGGCGATGACGATTTTCGGATGTTCCAACAGTACCTTGCCCAGGCCTTCCAGCTCTTCTTTGGAATAGGCCATTCCCGTAGGATTGGAGGGACTGTTGATGACCACCAGGCGGGTTTTCTCGGTGATGGCCGCCTTCAGCTGATTGGGGGTGATCTTGAAACTCTGGTCGGCCCCGGCCTGGATGAAGACCGGTACTCCCCCCGCCAACAGAGTCATGTCCGGGTAGGAGACCCAGTAGGGTGCGGGAATGACCACCTCGTCGCCGGGATCGAGGATCGCCTGGGCCAGATTGTAGAAGCTCTGTTTCCCTCCGCAGGAGACCAGGATCTGATCCGCCTCATATTCCAGCCCGTTGTCCCGTTTGAACTTGTTGATTATGGCCTGCTTGAGGCTCGCGGTGCCGTCCACCGGCGTGTATTTGGTAAAGCCGTCGTTTATCGCCTTAATGGCCGCTTTCTTGATGTGTTCAGGGGTGTCGAAGTCAGGTTCCCCGGCTCCCAGACCGATGATGTCTTTACCGGCGGCGCGCATTTCCGCGGCGCGTGCCGTGACGGCGAGGGTGGGGGAGGGCTTAACCGCCTGAACGCGGGCTGAAAGTTTTATACTCATCTGGGTTTCCAAAGTTACAGTGAATGTATCGGTGTTTCCTGTGGTAGGGTGGCCTGGTCCATGCAGGTCATGGGACAACGCACCATAATCATATCCAATCACATCGGGAAGCAGAATCCCCCATGGCAAAAGAATTTCAACTGGTCTCCGATTTCGCGCCGGCGGGTGATCAACCGGCGGCGATCAGACGTCTGGTGGAGGGGCTGAACGACGGCGAGGTGGGATTGACCCTACTCGGGGTGACCGGTTCGGGTAAAACCTACACCATTGCCAACGTGATTCAGCAGGTCCAGCGTCCGACCCTGATCCTGGCGCATAATAAAACCCTCGCGGCGCAGCTCTACGGCGAGATGAAGGAGTTTTTTCCCGACAACGCCGTGGAGTACTTCGTCTCCTATTACGACTACTATCAGCCCGAGGCCTACGTACCCGCTTCCGACACCTTCATCGAGAAGGATGCATCCATAAACGAACATATCGAGCAGATGCGTCTCTCCGCCACCAAGGCCCTGCTGGAGCGACCGGATACCATCATCGTGGCCACCGTTTCCTGTATCTATGGTCTGGGCGATCCACGCTCCTATCTCAGCATGGTGCTGCACCTGGTGCGGGGGGACAGTATGGACCAGCGAGGGATCCTGCGACGTCTGGCGGAGCTGCAGTACACCCGCAACGAAGTGGAGCTGCATCGGGCCACCTACCGGGTCCGGGGCGAGGTGATCGATATCTTTCCGGCGGAATCGGAGCGGGAGGCGGTGCGTATCGAGCTGTTCGACGACGAGATCGAAAACATCTCCCTGTTCGACCCCCTGACCGGCGAGGTGTTGCGCAAGGTGCCCCGCTATACCGTCTATCCGAAATCCCACTATGTGACGCCGCGGGAGACCCTGCTGGAAGCGGTGGAGCAGATCAAGGTCGAGCTGCAGGAGCGGTTGCAGCAGCTCAGGGCCGCCGACAAGCTGGTGGAGGAACAGCGGCTGGAGCAGCGCACCCGTTACGATATGGAGATGATCATGGAGCTGGGATACTGCTCCGGGATCGAAAACTACTCCCGTTACCTCTCCGGCCGGAAGGCCGGTGAGCCGCCGCCCACCCTGCTGGACTACCTGCCGGACAACGCCCTGCTGGTGGTGGACGAGAGCCACGTGACCGTTCCCCAACTGGGGGGTATGTACCGCGGAGACCGTTCCCGTAAGGAGACGTTGGTGGAATACGGTTTCCGGCTTCCCTCGGCACTGGATAACCGCCCCCTGCGTTTCGAAGAGTTCGAGGCCCGGGCTACCCAGACCATATACGTGTCCGCCACCCCCCGGGAGTACGAGTTGCAGCGCTCCGGCGCGGTGGTGGAGCAGGTGGTGCGGCCTACCGGACTGGTGGACCCGGATGTGGAGGTTCGGCCTGCCGGCAGTCAGGTGGATGATCTGCTTTCCGAGATCAACCGCTGTGTGGAGCGGAAGGAACGGGTGCTGGTCACCACCCTCACCAAACGTATGGCGGAGGATCTTACCGACTATCTCAATGATCACGGGGTGCGGGTCCGCTATCTCCATTCCGACATCGATACTGTGGAGCGGGTGGAGATCATCCGAGACCTGCGATTGGGGGAGTTCGACGTACTGGTGGGGATCAACCTGCTGCGGGAGGGTCTGGATATGCCGGAGGTGTCGCTGGTGGCCATCCTGGACGCCGATAAGGAGGGCTTTCTCCGATCCGAGGGCTCTCTGATACAGACCATCGGTCGGGCCGCCCGCAACGCCAACGGCCGCGCAATCCTCTACGCTGATAAAATGACCGGTTCCATGCAACGGGCCATAGACGAAACCGAGCGGCGGCGCCGGAAACAGCTTGAATATAACCGGGAACATAACATCACCCCCCGGAGTATCCGCAAGGCCATCGCCGACATCATGGAAGGGGCGCGTCCGGGGGCGCCGGTCAGTGCAAGGGAGTACGCCAGGGTGGCGGAGGTCCAGGCGGAGTATGCGGCCCTGACGCCGCAGCAGATGGCGAAGAAGATAAAGGCGCTGGAGAAGCAGATGTATCAGCACGCCCGGGATCTCGAGTTCGAAGAAGCGGCGCGGGTGCGGGACCGGATAAGGGCGCTGCAGGGGCAGGGGGTTCTGGCGTGACGCCCCTGTTCAGGCCGCGTATTTAACGCGGAGAACGCAAAGACGCAGAGGCGCAAAGTAATCTCATTAAGGAACCTCTGATTTAATGTCATTTCGAGCGAAGCGAGAAATCTTGCACCTAATATCTCTTTGATAACTCATGTAAAAAAAGATCTCTCCCAGCGGTCGAGATGACAATAATCAAATTAATCAGAGGTTCCTTAAGTAATAGAAACTCCGTGTTCTCTGCGTTCTCTGTGTCCTCTGTGGTAATTCACGTAGGGCAGGCTGTGCCTGCCGAGAATTATTAAAGATGGTAAACGGCGGGCATAGCCCGCCCTACGGGTGACCCCCCTGTTGTCCCCCCTGGAAGGGGGGACGGGAACGGCTTGGTGTTGGAAGGGCGGTCCCCTCCCTCTCAGGGGTACTTTAGGTGTATCAAAGGCATGGGTTCGCAAAGAAGTATCGGCGTTAAAAAACTCTGCGTTCTCTGTGTCCTCTGTGGTAATTCACGCAGGGCAGGCTGTGTCTGCCGAGCATTATTCAAGGATGATAAACGGCGGGCCTAGCCCGCCCTACGGGGTTGTTTGATGGGAAGGGTGATTTTCCTCGGCCCTCGGCCCTGATACCTTGGCCCTCATCGACGGCCCTCATTGGGGGTCTGGTCCTGTCCCGGGATTGGGGCTAGAATGGCTTTCAAATAATAATAATTCCTATTATCAAAGGCCCGGCCGGAGGCCTTTATCCCTAAGGAGGAGATACATCCAATGAGAAAGACCCTGTTTGCATTTTACATCGCTGTTCTGCTGCTGGTTTCCCTGCCCCTTTCCGCCGCCGATAACCTTAAACCCTATGTGCTGGCGTCGGAGAATAGCGGAGGTGTCGCCCAACTGGTGGCCAAGACCAAGCAGGCCCTTGCGGGCCAGGGATTCCAGGTGGCGGGGGAGTATGCCCCGTATCCGGGTACCCATATCATCGTGGTGACCAGCGACGCCCTGCGGGCGGGAGCCGCCGGATCAAATACCGGCGGTTACGGTGCCGTACAGCGGGTCGCCCTGACACAGGCGGGAGACAAGGTCCAGGTGAGCTACACCAATCCGGTCTGGATGGGACACATGTATCAGATGGATGCCGACATGGAAGCGGTGGCCGCAAAGCTGGCGGCGGCGTTGGGGCGACAGCAGGATTTCGGTAGCGAAGACAACTGGTCCAGCGAGAAACTGCGCAACTACAACTACATGATGTTCATGCCCCATTTCACCGATCAGGTAGCCCTGGCGGAATACGGCTCCCACGAAGAGGCGCTGGCGGCGGTGGAAGCGGGACTTGCGGCGGGGAAGGGCGGTACCGCAAAGATCTATCGTGTGGATGTTTCCGGAAAGGACGAAAGCGTATTCGGTGTCGGGCTGAAAGAGGGTGACGGGGCCGATGTTACGGTGATGAAGGTGACCGATAAAGCGGCCTTGAAGCATACCGCGCACCTCCCCTATGAATTGCTGGTTTCCGGCAATAACGTACTGATGCTGCACGGAAAATTCCGTATCGCCCAGAGTTTTCCGGATCTCACCATGGGTACCTTCATGAAGATCTCCGGTGCCCCGGACGGGATCAAGGATGCCTTCCAGGCGGCGGTAGGAAAATAAGTCCTTAAATTCTGTTGTGAAAATCCGCTCCCGGGCTGCCGGCGCCCGAGTCGGTCGCCTATAATCTTCAGGTCCTCTGAATAATTCCTCCCCCTACGTGGGGGAGGGGTTAAGGGTATGATCCGAAACACCCTACCTCTTAAAGACGGGGAGAGGCCATGTCTTCGAAAAGAACGCAAACCGATACCGCCAAACTCGATCAGGTGGTCGCCGAGGCGCGGCGTAGCCGCGAGCAGAGGGAGCAGGGGTATCGCGAGCAGGCGCTGAAGCTTTTCCCCTGGATATGCGGTCGCTGTGGACGGGAATTCACCCATAAGAATCTCCGGGAGTTGACGGTTCACCACCGGGATCACAACCATGACAACAACCCGGCGGACGGCAGCAACTGGGAACTGCTCTGTCTCTATTGCCATGACAACGAACATGCGCGTTACGAGGAAGAGATCGCCCGCGGCGGTTCTGCGGCGCGTGATGGGGGCGGAACCGCGGCCACCTCCCGACCGTTTGAAAACCTCAAGGACCTGTTGCAGGACAAGAAGTGATGTCCGGACGGACATCCGTGCCACCAACTACCAACTGTTAACTGACTACTGAAAACTGAGCACTGAAAACCGCAATGAAAAAACGCGAGGTGGTGACCTCCTTCCTGTTTAACCGGGGTGAACTGCTCCTGGTCCGGCGCAGCGGCAGGGTGGGAAGTTACCGGGGGCGCTGGTCGGCCATCAGCGGTTATCTGGAAGACGCCACGCCGCTGCAGCAGGCCCGGCGGGAGATTCGGGAAGAGACCGGTATCGGGGAAGAGGTCCTGCATCTTAAGGCGCAGGGAGAACCCCTGGAGGTGGCGGACGACGATCTGGAGGTGTGCTGGGTGGTCCACCCCTTCCTGTTTGAGATCGATGATCGGCGGGGGGTTCGTCTGGACTGGGAGAACACCGAGTTGCGTTGGGTGAAACCGGAATTGTTAGAGGATTACACTACGGTGCCCAAACTGGCGGAGGCGCTGCGCCGCTGCCTGGAAGCACGGCATGAGTGAAGAAGGTTTTCAGGCGGCGCTGGATGCCTTCGGCGCGGACCGGGAGCAGGGGGCCAGCGAGTTGGCGCGTCAGGCCCTGCGCATCCTGGCTGAAAGCGCGGCCGTCGCTCCAGCGGCAAGCAGGGATGAACTGCTGTCGAGGCTTCAGCAGCAGGCGGAAAGGCTTATCGCCGCCCGCCCCAGCATGGTGCCGGTTTACAATCTTCTGCAGCAATGGCTGCGCGCGGTGGAGGAGAGCGAAGAGACGGAATTGCCTCCGTTACGGACCGCCGCGGCCCTGGCCGCCGAGGAGCTCATCGGCCGTTCTCGGAATGCGGTCGCCGAGGTGGCGCGGCGAGCGGCCCATTATCTCGGTCCGGGCAGGACGTTGTTCACCCACAGTCTGAGTTCCACGGTGGCCGCCGTGTTTCAGCAGCTCAGGGAGCAATCGGTGCAGGCCATCATTACCGAATCCCGTCCCCTGCAGGAGGGATTTCTGCTGGCCGGGGAATTGAGCGAGCAGGGTATACCGGCGACGCTGATCAGCGAAGCCCAGATCGGGCTCTTCATCGGCGAGGCCGACGCCGTGATTATGGGGGCCGACAGTCTGCTGCCGGACGGTAGCCTGGTCAACAAGGCCGGCAGCTACCTGGCGGCGTTGGCGGCGGAGGATCAGGACGTACCTTTTTACGTTTGTTGCGAAAGCTTTAAACGTTGTTCACCGGATATGGGGGAGCTGATCCTGGAAGAGATGGAAGCCGCGGAACTGGGGGCTCCCCGCTTCCACGGCGTAGAAGTGAGGAACCGCTATTTCGATATCACCCCCGCCCGTCTGATCAGCGGCTGGATCGATGAGTACAAGGTGCATTTTTCATGGGTGAGACGCTGATGTCCCGGGACCGGGAGTAGGGCCCGCGTCCCTGTGCTTGCATAGGCCGGTACGAAACCGGTAATATTCGCCTTCCTTGCAGGCCGGTAGCTCAGTTGGGTGAGCATCGGTGCCGAAGGCGGAAAAAGCCGTTTCACAAGGCTTTTTCAGATTATTAAAGTTTTAGGCGCGTAGCTCAGTTGGTTAGAGCGCTACCTTGACATGGTAGAGGTCGTTGGTTCGACTCCAATCGCGCCTACCATTATAAAAGCACCCAGGGTCGAACCTGGGTGCTTTTTTTATGCGTCGGTTAATTTAAGAAGTCCACGGATGTGGGTGTTGCCGGTATCTGAAAAAGACCCGCGGTTTTACATTTAAAGACGAAATAAATAAAATTCACGGCTCAGTACGACGTGGATTTATTTCAGCAGAATACAGGCCGGGTCCTGACGGAACCCGGTTTTTTGTTCAAGTGGCCTCTCGTATGGGTCACCACTGAGAAAAAGAGGTTATATGTAATGCCTGTCATCACCCTCCCCGACGGTTCCAAACGTGAATTTGATAAGCCGGTCAGCGTCCATGACGTGGCGGCGGATATCGGCCCGGGCCTGGCCAAGGCCACCCTCGCCGGCCGGGTGAACGGGGAACTGGTGGATGCCTCCTACTCCATAGCGGAAGATGCGGAGCTGGCCATCGTTACCAGCCGTGACGAGGAGGCGCTGGAGCTGCTGCGCCACGATGCGGCCCATGTCATGGCGCAGGCGGTGCAGGAGCTGTATCCCGGTACCCAGGTGACCATCGGCCCCGCCATCGAAGACGGCTTCTATTACGACTTTGCCCGCGATGAACCCTTTACCCCGGATGATCTGAAGAAGATCGAGGAGCGCATGCACGAGATCGTCAAGCGCGATCTGCCCCTGCAGCGCGAGGTGTGGGACCGGCAGCAGGCGATCAAGACCTTCACCGCCATCGGCGAGAAGTACAAGGTGGAGATCATCGAGGAGATCATCCCGGAAGGGGAGGAGGTCTCCGTCTACCGTCAGGGGGAGTGGTTCGATGTCTGCCGTGGTCCTCATCTGCCCAGCACCGGCATGCTGGGTAAGGGCTTCAAGCTGATGAAGGTGGCCGGCGCCTACTGGCGGGGCGACTCCAATAAGGAGATGCTGCAGCGCATCTACGGCACCGCCTGGCGCGATAAGAAAGAACTCAAGGCCTACCTGCATCGTCTGGAGGAGGCGGAGAAGCGGGACCACCGCAAGATCGGCAAGGCCCTGGACCTGTTCCATACCCAGGAAGAGGCGCCGGGTATGGTGTTCTGGCACGACAAAGGGTGGCAGATCTATCTGGTGATCCAGGACTATATCCGCGGCAAGCTGCGGGAAAACGGTTACCAGGAGGTGCATACGCCCCAGGTCATCGACCGTAGCCTGTGGGAGAAGTCAGGTCATTGGGAGAAGTTCCGGGACGATATGTTCACCACCGAGTCGGAGAAGCGTACCTTCGCCATCAAGCCCATGAACTGCCCGGCCCATATCCAGATCTACAACCATGGTCTGAAGAGCTATCGGGACCTGCCCCTGCGGCTGGCGGAGTTCGGCTCCTGTCACCGTAACGAGCCCTCCGGCACCCTGCACGGCCTGATGCGGGTGCGCGGCTTCGTGCAGGACGATGCTCATATCTTCTGTACCGAGGGACAAATCCTCTCCGAGGTGTCCGATTTCATCGACCTGCTGTTCGAGGTCTACCGGGATTTCGGTTTTGACGAGGTGCTGGTGAAGTTCTCTACCCGGCCGGAGATGCGGGTGGGGGCCGACGAGGTCTGGGATCGGGCGGAACAGGCCCTGGAGGAGGTCCTGAATCACAAGAACCTGGACTGGGAACTGCAACCGGGGGAGGGGGCCTTCTACGGCCCCAAGATCGAGTTCTCCCTGCGCGACTGCCTGAACCGGGTCTGGCAGCTGGGCACCATCCAGCTGGATTTCTCCATGCCGGAGCGGCTGGGGGCCAGCTACATAGCGGAAGACAACAGCCGGCAGGTGCCGGTGATGCTGCACCGGGCGATCCTCGGTTCCCTGGAGCGATTTATCGGTATTCTGATCGAACATTACGCCGGCGCACTGCCCCTCTGGCTCTCCCCGCTGCAGGTGGTGGTGATGAATATCACCGATCGCCAGGCCGAATATGTGGAAAAAGTGGCAGGAATGCTGCGAGAACAGGGATTTAGGGCCGATTTGGACTTGAGAAACGAGAAGATCGGCTTTAAAATCCGCGAGCACACATTAGCGCGGGTGCCCTATATGCTGGTAGTGGGCGACCGCGAAATGGAAAACGGGAGTGTGGCCGTCCGCACCCGCACCGGCGAGGACCTCGGGACCATGAGTGCCGAGGGGTTCCTGGGGAGGCTGGCGGCGGAAGTGGAAGGCCGCGCTTAATTTAGAGTCTGTCCCGCGCAGGGTGCCCGAAGACCGGGTATCCGGGTGCGAGGCAGGCTTTGCTTCTTTCGGAGGAACCGGTTATCGCTGCAAACAAGAAGAATCGCCTGAACGAGGAGATCACCGCGCCGGAGGTACGGTTGATCGGCGAGGATGGGGAACAGATAGGGGTTGTACCCCTAAGCGAGGCGATGGAGGCTGCCGGAGAGGCGGATCTGGATCTGGTGGAGATCGTACCGAATGCGGAACCACCGGTTTGTCGAATCATGAACTTCGGTAAGTTCCAGTTCGAACAGAAGAAGCAACAGCAGGCGGCGAAGAAAAAGCAGAAGCAGGTTCACGTTAAAGAAGTGAAGTTTCGTCCAGGGACGGAAGAAGGGGATTATCAGGTAAAACTACGCAACCTGATACGTTTCCTGTCAGACGGGGACAAGGCCAAGGTAACCATGCGGTTCCGCGGCCGGGAGCATGCCCACCGCGAGCTGGGTCTGGAGGTGCTGCAACGGGTCGAGGCCGATCTGGCCGAATACGCCCAGGTAGAGCAGCAGCCCCAGATGGAAGGCCGGCAGATGGTGATGGTGTTGAGCCCCAAGAAAAAGTAGTTATTTAAATTAATTGAGAAAATGCGGAGTTAAGTGAAATGCCGAAGATCAAAACCAATCGCGGCGCGGCAAAGCGGTTCAAGCGAAACGCTTCCGGGTCGTTCAAACGTGGTCAGTCTCACAGGAGCCATATCCTGACCAAGAAGAGTACCAAGCGTAAGCGCCAGCTGCGTTCACCCATGCAGCTGCACAAGGCAGACGTGGCCGCGGCCCGTCGTATGCTGCCGTACGCCTGATCCGGAGACTGAGTCATGCCAAGAGTAAAACGTGGCGTTACAGCACGCGCCAGACATAAGAAGGTGCTGAAGGAAGCGAAGGGTTACTACGGTGCCCGGAGCAAGGTCTATCGCGTCGCCAAGCAGGCGGTGATCAAGGCCGGGCAGTATGCCTATCGCGACCGGCGCCAGAAAAAGCGCCAGTTCCGTGCCCTGTGGATCGCCCGTATCAATGCCGGTGCCCGCGAGAACGGTATCTCCTACAGCCGTTTGATCAACGGTCTGAAGAATGCCGGGGTGGAGATCGACCGCAAGATGCTGGCCGATCTGGCCATCTTTGACAAGCCGGCTTTTGCCGCGCTGGCGGACCAGGCCAAGGCCAACCTCTCCAGCTAAGCGCTTGTCATCCCGCCGGGTCGAAGGCCCGGCTACAATATGACATAACCAAGGGGGAAGGCCTGATGGTCTTCCCCCTTTTGTTTGCCACAGAGGCACAGAGCACACAGAGCTTTTTATTTTTAGCTTTCCTCTGAGTCCTCTGTGGAGAACAGTAGTTTGTGGCAGTTTGCTTGATTGGAATTTGCCACAGAGGCACAGAGCCCACGGAGCAACTTTTGAATTGTTTTTCTCTGTGCGCTCTGTGTCTCCGTGGCAATAAATTATAGATATTGGGAAACAGAGCGAAATGGGCGAAAACAGCAGCCTGGATCTTGAGCAACTGATAGGGGAGGCCGGGGACGCGATCAACAGCGCGGCAAACCTGCAGACCCTGGACGATGCACGTGTCCGTTACCTGGGCAAGAGCGGCCTGTTGACGGCGCAGCTCAAAAACCTCGGCAAGCTTCCCCCGGAGGAGCGTCCGGCGGCCGGACAGGCCATCAACCGGGCCAAGCAGGAACTGGAAGAGCTTATCCGGGGCCGCAAGGCGGGGCTGGAGGAACAGGCCCTGAAGGAGCGGCTGGCATCGGAGCGTATCGATGTCACCCTGCCGGGACGGGGCAGGGGCCACGGGGGGTTGCACCCGGTCACCCGCACCCTGGAGCGTATTGAAGAGCTGTTCGCCAATGCCGGTTTCCGGGTGGCGGAAGGCCCGGAGATCGAGGACGACTTCCATAACTTCGAGGCGCTGAATATCCCGGCCCACCACCCGGCCCGGGCCATGCACGATACCTTTTATTTTGACGAGCACCTGTTGCTGCGCACCCACACCTCGCCGGTACAGATCCGGGTGATGCAGAACTCGGAACCGCCGCTGAAGATCATCGCCCCGGGGCGGGTCTACCGCTGCGATTCGGATCTGACCCATACCCCGATGTTTCATCAGGTCGAGGGCTTCCTGGTGGACAGGGATGTTTCCTTCGCCGATCTGAAAGGGGTGCTGTACGATTTTCTCACCAGCTTTTTTGAGCGGGATCTGAAGCTGCGCTTCCGGCCCTCCTACTTCCCCTTCACCGAGCCGTCGGCGGAAGCCGATATCGAATGCGTCATGTGCAGCGGGCAGGGATGCCGGGTCTGCAGCCAGACCGGCTGGCTGGAGGTGTTGGGCTGCGGCATGATCCACCCGGAGGTGTTCCGGCACGTGGGTATCGACAGCGAAAAATACACCGGTTACGCCTTCGGTATGGGCGTGGAACGGCTCGCCATGCTGCGTTACGGCGTGAATGACCTGCGGCTGTTCTTCGAGAACGACCTGCGGTTTTTGCGGCAGTTTGCTTGAGTGAAGCATGCCACAGAGGCACAGAGCACACAGAGTTTGTTTTAAGAAATGTTTTTCCTCCGTGTCCTCTGTATCTCCATGGCGAAGAAAGCAACGGTAGCTCGCAAGATTGAAACATGCCACAGAGATACAGAGTACACAGAGCGGGTATGAATAATTTTTCTCTGGGCCCTCTGTGTCTCCGTGGCAAATAACAGTTTTTAGGATATAAAAATGCGATTCAGTGAAGCCTGGTTACGGGAGTGGGTTAACCCCGATATCACCACCGAGCAGTTGGCGGACCAGCTCTCCATGGCCGGTCTCGAGGTGGATTCGGTGGAGCCGGTGGCCGGCGATTTCGAGGGCGTCGTGGTGGGCCATGTGTTGGCGCGGGAGCAGCATCCGGATGCGGACAAGCTGAGCGTCTGCCGGGTGGATGCCGGCCAGGACGAGGAACTGCAGATCGTCTGCGGAGCCGCCAACGTGGCGGCGGGGATGAAGGTCCCGGTGGCCCTGGTGGGCGCCACGCTTCCGGGGGATTTCAAGATCAAAAAGGCCAAGCTGCGAGGCGTCCAGTCCCTCGGTATGATCTGCTCCGCCTCGGAACTGGGTCTGGCCGAGTCTTCCGAAGGCATCATGCCGTTGGCCGAGGACGCGCCGGTAGGTACCGATTTCCGCGAGTACCTGGCCCTGGACGACCGGGCCATCGAGGTGGATCTGACCCCGGACCGGGGGGATTGTCTGGGTCTGGCCGGTATCGCCCGGGAGGTGGGGGTGATCAACCGCAGCCCCCTGACCCCGCCCGTCATGGTACCGGTGGAAGCGGTGAGTGAAGAGCGTTTTCCGGTAAAACTGGAGGCGCCCCAAGCCTGTCCGCGCTACACCTGCCGGGTGATCAGGGGGATCGACGCCACGGCGCGTACCCCTCTGTGGATGCAGGAACGGCTGCGCCGCAGCGGCCTGCGTCCCATCAGCCCGGTGGTGGATGTCACCAACTATGTACTGCTGGAGCTGGGGCAGCCCATGCACGGGTTTGATCTGGCGGAGCTGGACCGGGAGATCCGGGTGCGCATGGCCGGGGAGGGGGAAAAGCTGACCCTGCTGGACGGCCAGGAGGTGGAACTGCGTGCCGACACCCTGGTTATCGCCGATGCCGCCAGGCCTCTGGCCATGGCGGGCATCATGGGGGGTGAAGGCTCCGGCGTGACCGATGAGACCCGGGACGTGCTGCTGGAGAGCGCCTTCTTCACGCCTACCGCCATTATCGGTAAGGCGCGCAGCTACGGGCTGCACACCGACTCCTCCCATCGCTTCGAGCGGGGAGTGGATCCCCAGCTGCAGGTACGGGCCATGGAACGGGCCACCCGGTTGCTGGTGGATATCGTCGGCGGTGAGGCGGGCCCCATCGTGGAGGCGGTTTCCGAGGAGCATATGGGGCAGCGTCCGGAGATCCTGCTGCGCCGGGAGAGGGTGGCCAAACTGCTGGGCCTGAAGATCGATGACGACACCATCGTGGATATCCTCAGTCGCCTGGAAATGAGCGTGGAAGCGACGGAAGAGGGATGGTCGGTAACGGCGCCCAGTTGCCGCTTCGACATCGGTATCGAGGTGGATCTTATCGAAGAGATCGGGCGTATATACGGGTACGCGGAGATCCCCATGCACCGCAGCGCGGCGGCGACCGTGATGCGGGGGGAACCGGAGGCCGCCTTCAGTCTGCGCCGGGCCAAGCAGCTGCTGGTGGATCGCGATTACCAGGAGGTGGTCACCTACAGCTTCATCAGCCGGGAGATGCACGACCTGACCGATCCCGCTCACGGCATGGTGGAGCTGGCCAACCCCATCTCCAGCGACATGTCCATTATGCGCACCAGCCTCTGGCCGGGTCTGCTGCAGACCGTGCTCTACAACCAGTCCCGTCAGCAGAGCCGCATTCGCATCTTCGAGTCAGGTCTCAGGTTTATAAAGGAACATACTGAAATACAACAGGATTTAATGCTTGCCGGCCTGGTGTCGGGCGATGCCGCCCCGGAACAGTGGGGAGAAGCGGGCCGAAGCGTGGATTTTTATGACCTGAAGGCCGATCTGGAGGCCGTTCTGGCCCTGACCGGCTGCCCCGAAACCTTTGAATTCAGGGCCGCGGAGCACCCCTCTCTCCATCCGGGGCAGAGCGCCCGGATTCTGCGGGGAAGTGACCCCGTGGGATGGGTAGGGATGCTGCACCCGGAACTTGAACATAGAATGGACTTTAATAATAGCGTATATCTATTTGAAATATCTATAAATAATGTCAAGGAAGGACGGCTCCCGGCGTTCCAGGCCCTGTCCAAGTTTCCCTCCATCCGGCGGGATATCGCGATTGTGGTGGATCGAGACCTGGACTACAGTGTGATCGAGGCCTGTATTAGGCAGATTGCGCCGCAAATTCTTCAAGACATTCTCATTTTTGATGTCTATACTGGGGAGAAGGTAGATTCCGGACGAAAAAGTCTCGCTTTGGGCTTGATTTTACAGGAAACTTCGCACACTCTTACAGATTCAGAGGTGGACGGCGTCATCGAGCGCATCCTCCAGGCCCTAAAAGAAAAATTCGACGCACAATTGAGGGATTGATTAGCGATGGCACTGACGAAGGCTGAAATTGCCGAAAGGCTTTTTGATGAGTTGGGTCTTAATAAAAGAGAGGCCAAGGAGATGGTGGAGCTCTTTTTCGAGAAGATCCGAACCGCCCTGGAGGACGGGTCGCAGGTGAAATTGTCGGGGTTCGGTAATTTCGACCTCCGCGAGAAGAAGCAGCGTCCCGGTCGTAACCCCAAAACCGGCGAAGAAATACCTATTACTGCCCGGCGTGTCGTAACCTTCCGCCCCGGTCAGAAACTGAAGGCGAGGGTAGAGGCTTATGCTGGAAGCGAGTAGCAGTACGGCAGACCTGCCGGCGATCCCCGGCAAACGCTATTTTACCATCGGCGAAGTGAGCGAGCTCTGCGGCGTCAAGCCGCATGTCCTGCGTTATTGGGAGCAGGAGTTTCCGCAGCTGAAACCGGTAAAGCGCCGCGGCAATCGCCGCTACTATCAGCGCCATGATGTGCTGATGATCCGTCAGATCAGAAGTCTGCTCTATGAGCAGGGCTTCACCATCGGCGGCGCCCGGCAGCAGCTGACCGGCGAGGAAGCGAAGGAAGACAACAACCAGAGCCAGCAGATCATCCGTCAGTTGCGGGTGGAACTGGAAGAGGTGCTTCAGATCCTGAAGCGTTAGCGGCCGGTTTCCCGGATCCAAGTTGACATGATTGCGCGCTGCGCCTAGTATGCGCGCTCTTACGGAGCGTAGCGCAGCCTGGTAGCGCACCACAATGGGGTTGTGGGGGTCCGGAGTTCGAATCTCCGCGCTCCGACCAAAAATCGGTAAGAAAATAATAAAGGCCCGGATTCCGGGCCTTTTTTTGTGCCTGCGTGGAGGGTGTTTAGGGGTCGTCCGGGGCCCTACAACCGATCCAGGGGGCTGCGCGCTCCCTGTCCGCCCCGTCCCACCACATGGGTATAAATCATGGTGGTGGAGACGTCCGCATGGCCCAGCAGCTCCTGAACCGTACGGATATCCGAGCCGGACTCCAGCAGATGGGTCGCGAAGGAGTGGCGCAGGGTATGGCTGGTTACCCGTTTCGTTATGCCCGCCTGCGCCGCCGCCCGGTAGACCGCTTTCTGGATAGCCGACTGATGGATATGGTGGCGGCGCACGATTCCGGTTCTCGGATCCTGTGCCACACGGCTGGCGGGAAACAGATATTGCCAGCGCAGCTCTTTCTCCGCGTTAGGATACTTGCGGGCCAACGCGGTAGGCATAAATACCGATCCCAGCCCGGCCTTGAGATCCATATCGTGCATCAGGGTTACTGATCTGATCTGCTTTTTCAGATTGTCGATCAGCAGCTCCGGCATGGGTACGGCACGGTCCTTTTTACCCTTGCCGCCCCGCACGACGATATTCCGATAGTCGAAATCCAGGTCCAGGATACGTAGTCGTGCACACTCCATAACGCGCATACCTGTTCCATACATCAAGCGGATTATCAGACCGTGGGTTCCCCGCGCCGCCTTCAGCAGCCCCTCCGTCTCCCGTGGACTGAGAACGGTGGGAATACGCCGCGGCCGGGTGGGGCGTTTGAAAGGGCCGATGTCGCCCAGCGGTTTTTCCAGTACCCGGGTGAAGAAGAACACCAGGGCGTTCAGCGCCTGGGCCTGGGTGGCCCCCGCTACCTTGCGCCGCACCGCCAAATGCTCTAAAAAAGAGGCAACCTGACGTTCGGCGCAATGGTGAGGGAGCGTATCGTTGTGAAAGCGAAGGAATCGGTTGATCCAGCTGAGATAACTCTTCTCCGTATTGGGAGAGTATTCCGGTATGCGAATGGCCGCCAGGAATTTACGGTAAAGTTCTGGAAACACCTTACCCAGCCGATTTGTCGGATTCTCCACCGCCTTGTCGATCATCTCGTAGGTTCTGGCCACCGTCGGGTGGTCTCTGCCCAGAGATTGCGCGCCGCCGGCCCAGCCCTCCCAGTCGAAATCTCTTGCCCAGGGCGTCTTCAGGAAATGGCTGAACAGCAGCCGCAGGGCGTTGATCTTCTGACGAAACCGCCACTCCCCGATCAGGGGATTGCGGCCCATTCGCTCAAACCAAAGCCGCAGATGCTCCGGCGTCTGTTCCTGCAGACGGATACCCGGGTGATCATCAAGAAAGCCCTGAACATGCTTTCTGTACCAGGGAAGGGCGCTATCGGGCACCCGGAACAGGCGCAGCACCTCCAGATATCGGGTCCAGAAACGCTCGATACGGGGATCGGAAGAGGGGGTTCTCGAAACCATGGACAAGCCTCCGTGCTTTGGAATATCCATATAGAGAACCAATATAGAACGTTTTGCGGCATATTACAATATTTGTGCCGGCTACATAACACAATATACGTGCCGTCCACATAAGCACCTGTTAGTTTTATAAAAGGTAACTCACATTAAATTCGGAAGCATAAAATATAAGCTAGATAAAGGTAGCGAATTACTCAGGGTCTCTACTTGGCAGCATATTCAACAAATGCAATTAAAATCGCTAATTCATAGGTTTGCCACAAAAGAAGCGCGTTGCATAAAATCAGGTAAAGCGTTTTACTATTGGAGGGTAAAAAGATTGAGGGCAGTATCAATTTACGAATCCAGGTTCGAGAAAGCACCTCAATTGTTTAAACAACATAAAATGCCAGTTTTAAAATCATACTATGTCAACAATGGTGTTTATTTGTGGCCTAGCCCTAAATATGAAACGCGCAAGTAATGTATGCAAAAAAACTAACAAGTCGCACCAGAGGGACTGAACCTACCCCGAAATAATTGACACCTCGTTTTAGTTGGATAGTAGACGAGGTGAGAAATGAAAAAGGGAAAACACACATTCTATAATTATCAGTTCAAACATACGGCGGTCAGCGTGGCAAATCATCCGTATATACAAACGCAGGATGTGGCGGATGCGCTGGGTATACATCCTTTCATGCTGTCGCGGTGGAAAAAACAACTGAGGGATGGTGTATTGGAAAATAACGATCAGGAAGCGCGCTCCAGAGACGAACTGCTCAAAGCCAAGGAAAAGATCAAGAAGTTAGAGCGCGAACTCAAGCGAGTGCGGGAGGAAAACGCGGTTCTCAAGAAGGCCGAAAGGATTTTCCCCGGAAAAAAGTAGATAGCTTCCGTTTTATCCATGC
>JBNKJV010000014.1:0-84649 GCA_050291465.1 Sedimenticolaceae bacterium
GGTAGGGGATATTACCTTTATTCGGGTTGGCAGGCGGTGGAGCTACCTGAGCGTGGTCATGGATCTTTACAGCCGGGAGATTATCGGCTGGGCATTTGATAAAAACAGATCGGCCGAACTGGTGCGAGAATCCCTTCTAATGGCAGTGCAGGGTAACCCGGTTGAGGATGGCCTGATATTCCATTCGGACCAGGGTTCGGAGTACGCGTCACGGATTTACATGGAGGCGCTGGCGGAAAGGGGCATCCGGATCAGTATGAGCCGAAAAGGGCACTGCTGGGACAATGCGCATATGGAATCATTCTTTCAGAGCCTGAAGACGGAGATGGTATATTTTAACCACTTCAGGACGCTGGAAGAGGCAACCGCATATATTATGGACTACATTCATTTCTATAATTATGAGCGACTGCATTCCGGGATTGGCTATGATTTTCCTGCCAGATACCAAAGGATGGCGGCATAATGGGTGTCAATTTTATTGGGGTAAGGTCAGCTCCGGTCCTGCGGCACTGCGCGGGACCTCGGCTTCGCATCGGTCCCTTGCCGTAAACGTTAGGGCAAGCAAGGAAAATGAACGTAAGAGACTTAGTTTATGTCTTGTTGTTTATTGCACTTCCGTGTTTTGCACATCAAGACCCACCAGAATCATTCGAGCTGAACGAAATTACATTTGTTGGCTCGATGAAAGTGGCTTCGGGTGAATGGGTGGCATATATCCGTGCAGCTGATGGCGAAGTGCTAAAAGCGCGAGTTGGAGTTTGGATATCTCCGGGAACAAGTCAGATTGTTAAAATCGCAGAAAATAGGATATACATTAAAGTAATTACATCTGGAGAAAGTGAGGAACCACAACACAAAATCGTAATTATGGAACTAAACAGTAAACATGGAAGTGAAAGTGGTACACAAAGCAATCAGCCCTAACTCGGCGCTCCAGGGCAATCCGGCACCGCGCTGATTATTTCATCGCTTTGCGGCAGCGGTAGACTAAGCAGGGTCGTTAGGTGTACAGATGAATGAACACTGAGTTCATAAAAAGAATATTGCTAGCTAGTTCAGCGTGGATAACTTGGGGTATTTTATTTGCGCTATTTACTGCTGGTGTAAAGAATGATGATGGAAGAGGTAATGGAATGGGTTGGATAGCCGTAGCAGAATTATTAATAAATACGAGTTTGTTGGTATCATTAGTCGTATCAGTAGTACTAATAGTAAAGCTAAAATCACAAGCCAATACATCACCGCTAACACCTAATACAGGTACTTGGCCTTTTCTTGTAAATTATTCATTCATTATATATTACATGTATTTTATCTATAGCAATGGAGTCACATTAGAGCTTTTTGCATATTATTGTTTACCAATTCTATTGCCTCAAACCATATTGTTAATAATTTATCTTGCATTACAGAAAAAATACTTATCTGCTCATGCTTAACGTATTTTATAAATACACACCTAAAAAGGAAAATTAGTTCAGACGAGCTACGTCGCTATGCTCCTCAACCTTCCGGTTGTTTTCGGCGTTAGCTCGATTAGCTTACTTCCGGTGTTATTTGATTGTACTGTTAAGAACTGAACAATGAAAGATCGTGGAAATAACCGCAATGCAAAAACGATTGCTGGGCAATACTGAACGAAAATTAGCGGCGATAGGCCTAGGCTGCATGGGGCTTTCGGAGTTCTATGGCCCACCCATGGAACGGAAAGCTGCGATCAGCCTGCTACACGAAGCGATAGAATTGGGCGTCGAGCACTTTGATACAGCAGAAATGTATGGAGTAGGCGGTGCTAATGAAAAACTACTTGGCGAAGCTTTAGCGGATCGCCGCGACCGCGTATTCATCGCCACAAAATTCGGACCGACACGGGATTTCGAAACCGGCGAGTTCACGGGACTTGATGGTTCGCCTGAAAACTGCCGGCGTGCTGTGGAAGGTTCACTACGGCGTCTACGTACCGACGTTATTGATTTGTATTACCTGCATCGTGTCGATTCGGCTACACCGATTGAGGAAACAGTGGCTGCGATGGCTGAGCTGGTAGTAGAAGGCAAGGTGCGCGCCATTGGTTTATCCGAGGCATCAGGAGCTACGATCCGCCGAGCAGCGAAAATTCACCCGATTGCGGCGGTCCAATCAGAGTACTCGATTTTCAGCCGGGATATCGAGGTCAGTGTCATTCCCGCCTGCATTGAGGTTGGCGCATCGCTGGTGGCGTACTCACCACTCGGCAGAGGCATGCTGACGGGACGATTTACGACGGAAACGCTGGGTGAAGGCGACTGGCGGTTGACAACCCCTCGGTATCAAGGCGATGCCTTTGCCGCCAACGTGGCGCTGGTTGACGAGATTGAAGCGGCATCCTCAGCCAGGTCATGCACGCCGGCACAGGTTGCTCTCGCCTGGGTCATCGGTCGTGGAGAACACGTATTGGCCATTACGGGAACGACGAAACTGGAAAACCTCAGATCGAATCTCGGCGCCTACAATGTAGTGTTGTCTGATGATGAAAGGGCAACGCTGGATGCTTTAGCAGATCGCGTCATGGGCGATCGCTACGATAAATGGGGCATGGCAGGCATAAACGGCTGAATCGAACCCTGGTATCGGCTAACAACGGAGACGAGCAGGACCTCGTAATGAGCTGCGTGCTTTACTTTGCCATTTACCTTAACCATTATATGTTGTTTGTTCACTATTAAGAGAAAATTATGAATAGAATCATTTTAGTTATAGCTCTTTGTACACTATCCATTGCAGCCCAGGCGTTGGAGTTATCACAAGAGGCAATACAAGGTCGATGGTTGATCGTAAAAATGGGGGATATGGACACAAAGGAACTAGGGCTTGGAGAGGATATTTGGGAATTTAGAGAAAATCTATGGATTGTTAGTTCAAGTGGTGTCGCAATGAAGCCGGAGATATTTAGAATAAAAGGTAACGAAATAGTCTTAGGTTCGCATAGCATCAAGGTAACCGACTTTTCGGAGGGAAAGATGGTAACTGATTCAATGGGTGTTGTTCAGGAGCTAGAAAAGATGAAGTAGAAACATAACAAGCGCTTCCAGCAGACGTCAGCGCTATAGCGTCTCCCTGGCTGAAGCGTAATCATTAGCGAGCAAAAAATGGAATCTAGAGAAATACATTGGAAGCGTATTGCCCTGGCCATTACTGTCGGGTCTTTGGTAAGTGCGATTGTACTCGGAGTTCTACATTCTTGGTCCGGCTATCCCGTAGGTAGGTTTTTTACCAGCTTTGAAGATTTTCCAGCTCTTGCTCTGATATATCTTCTGTTTGTGTTATTAACAGCTGTTCTTGCCGGGGTGCCGGCGATTATTATCCTCGACCGGTTACGCATACTCAAAGGGTCTTTAATTGTTGTTACGGGCACAATATTGGGCGCCGGATGGTCAATTCCATTATTCGGCCAGCAGCCACCGCCATATATCGAAGTTTTGTTCTTCGCCTTTGGCGGGTTTTTGGTATCCTCCATTTTTTGGTTAGTCTATGCAGGCGTGGATAAGACCGCTCCAGCCGACGCTCGCATCGCTTCCGACGGCTGAAAGGCAAAGTCGGGCCAGAGAACAACGATAGGAGTAAACAAGATGATGAAGAGACTCATACTTGCTGGTGGTGCAATATTCCTGGCGTGGTCTGTGCTGGACTTTTTTATTCATGGATTGATGCTCGGGTCCACATATGAGGCGACTGCTTCTTTATGGCGCCCTATGGACGAGATGAAGATGGGGCTGATGTATGTCGTTGGTGCAGTAAGCGCTGCAGCATTCGTAGTACTCTATGCTGCAGTGGTGAATCCCAAGTCAATGGCTGCGGGACTGAAATACGGACTTCTATTCGGTATTGCAACTGGGGTTCCAATGGGATTCGGAACATACTGCGTTATGCCGGTTCCTATTCATCTTGCATTGGTTTGGTTCGGAGGCAGCCTTGTTGAGACTGTCGTCGGGGGAGCTATCGCGGGGGCTATCATCAAGCCTTCAGATACCGTAAGAGACGAGTAACGGTGATCCATGATTAAGCCCGTTTTGTTGTTACGAATGAGCTATTGGATAGCGGCAATTGCGGACTTCGGTGTCGCAATATTGGTGTGGATGCCTGAAAGGATGGGAGTAACACAAATTGTGTATCCTATGGGCCTCGCGTCTGTAGTAATCTTCTCTTGGGCTGTGCTTTTAATAGTGGCCGATAGAAAACCATTGGAGAGGAGATGGATACTTATTCCCACTATACTTGTTGTTGCATTGATAGCTTTCGTAAGAACTGCGTTTTCACTAGATGGAACTATAGAATTAAGTATCACTATCCCTCTTTTTGCAATTGCACTTATTGTCTTTATGACTTACAGCTACTATTGCGGCAGTAAATATGAAACAAGTAAATAGCTTAAATTAGGCGCATATAGCAAACGCTTATAGTCGGAAAATCCTGTATTGTATAACGTGGAGAAATATAATTAAGGAAAACTTATGCAACAACACAGAATGTTTAAGCTGGTAAGAGAACCGTTGGAAGAAGTGCCTGGCCTCGAAAAATGGTCACTCAAACAACTGCCAAATCCAGATGATCCAGACTCAACAGAGATATCACCAATAAAGATTGCTGTAGCATGGAAAACATTCGGAGAGATTCAGCTGGGAGATATTACTTTAGGGGTAACCCAAGAACATCGGTTTGGTCAACCACCACAACATGTATGCTTCTCGCTACAAATGGGGAAGGTATTTAGTAATGCAATCTTATACGGTACGAAAAATGACAGAATGGCCGTTTTGGTCGGAGAGATAGGTGATGATGATGGAAAAATGTACGAATTGCCTTCTCAGGACGGAGAGCCACAAGCTGTAATCGCATGGTTGGAAAATCTGGCTGAAAATACCTACTGGGGGGATTAACAAATTACGTAATTTCGCAATGCGCGGATGCAAAGAGAGTCTTAAAGCTTTGCAGGATAAATGGACCGGCCCCACAGCTTCACGTCAGGCATTAAGGATGTTCGGCTATCGCAACAATTTGAATAACAAAAAAGGGAAACGTTATGGAATCGTCTCAAACACCACCCGCCACACACGAAACTTACCGTATGGCCTGGACTGCTTATATTCGACCGCTAGTGGTTTTCGCTATCATTTTATCTATCGGAGTTGCAGTTACTGTTAATGGATATTCAACAGTAGGAATAATTCTTTGTGTTTTTGCAGTAGGGTTGCTGGTTATCCAGATTCTTTCGATTCGTAGTGTGCGTCTTTATACCAATGATGAAGGCGTTTGGGTCTATAGCGGAATATTGCCGTGGTCCAAAGGATTCAGTGGCGTCAAATGGCGAGACCTGGAGGATGCAGTCTATTTCACGGGTTTCTGGAGCTGGGCGCTTAAGTCATACACTGTGCGTGTCGGGCATCGCTTTACGAAGTCAAGCGAGATTGTGTTGCCTCATATAGCACGGGGTAATTTGGCCGTTGAGCATATTAATAGGTTTCACAATCGGTTTTTAGCTGGTGAATCGCAAGCCTAGAAATCATATCAAGATCATTCGCTATCGTTAACAGGGTCGCTCTGCGTCGCTACGCGCTCCATAGGTTAAGCATGTTGGGCCTCTAAAGAGGTGGCAGAATGATCAAATCAACGGAACCAGATGACTTGGAAAGTAATAGCGTTATGGCTTCGTCCGTTTCAAGTAAATCGGGTCAATACGTATCTGTTGTTATTGTTACTTTATACGTTGTTCACATTGCGATATTAGCTTACTTTGCAAATAGTTATTTTGAGCAGATCAGAATAGGGGCAATCAATATTGGCGGTCCACTGCTAGGGCAAATTTCCGATATCGTTATGTTGGCGGGTGTTATCTTACTCATTTTTAAGCGTTATGGCTCAAATACATTTCTTCTGGCGAGTGCCGGTTCGTTGTTTGCAGGCTTGCTTGTTATGAATCAAAGATTACCATTTCATATTGGTTCATTTGTTCTGCTTACTTATGGTTTTGGTTTTGCACTATCGATATTTGCATGGTGGTTTACTATCCGCCTAAATCGAAGAGGGGGCGTTTAGGTGGGCTTATAGCGAAACAAAGCAATTGGTTATAATGAATGCTCATTATCGATCATTCCATTGAGACCAGCCGTTCTATGCACAAAGAGTAAAAATATATATGAAGAAAATCTTTATCATAATTGGTTTGACATTGTTGCTGTCGGGTAATTCCTGGTCTAAAGATGTAAATGCAGTCGAAGTTAAAGTATTGGCTAAATCGAGCTCAAGCTGGGACGGGATGGTTTTACCAGACTATCCGAAAGGCCGTCCAGAGATAACAATTCTGCGAATTGTAATACCGCCCGGGGTGCAATTGCCGCTGCATAAGCATCCGGTTATAAATGCGGGTGTAATGTTGGGCGGAGAGCTAACGGTAGTGACAGAGGAGGGCGAAACATTACTTCTCAAAGAAGGAGATTCAATCGTAGAGGTTGTAAATAAATGGCATTACGGGAAGAATAATGGTAACAAACCGGCAGTTATTATAGTTTTCTATGCCGGCGAGTCAGGCGGGTTGATAACCGTTAAAGAATAGGGCACGTCACGAAACAATCCGCTGCAACGGATCCGCAAAAGCATGGCGCTCTCTTCGCCCACATTTTGCCATGCATTTGTAGCCCGGGGGAGCTTCGCGCTATGGGTAAACTGTGATTATGGTATATCTGATACTAACGATATTGGCGGTACTAATTATCATGCCTATATTTTTACCCTGGGGCAAAAAACTGCTTATCTACTGCATCACCGTGTGGTTTGCACTGTGGTTGTTATTTTTCTACCAGATGGGAAGAGAAAACAGCCCAACTTATGATGCCGGTATTTTTAGCGATTCCATGGGTATCATTCTATGCATTGTTCTTTTTATTATGGTTATATCTGTTCGCGGCTTATTCCGACTTATTCGGCGAATAATCAGTGAAAAACACAATCGCACATAATAACCGGGTCAAGTTCGGTCGCCGGGGAGGTTAGGCTGCAATGAGATGGAAACAGCTTTTCATCGTACTCTTGGCGCTGCTTCTGTCCGCATGCGATCGTGGCGAAGGTTCCGGATTTACACCCCCTGTGGATACGCTGGCAAAGACGGTGCCGATCGAAGTGGGCGCACGCCGGTTCTATCTGCCGGTGGTGGCGGTCACATGGGCCGGACAGTCAAATGTCTCGCTTCGCTGTCCGGGCAAAGACTCACCATGGTTGTGTGCCGTGCCACTGGAGACACTTGTGGCGGACTCCGGAATTAATGGGAAGCCTGTCTCGGCAATATACGTCGAGGTTACGCTTGATGACTATCGTTCTTATTACAATAAGAGGCTAGAAAAATATTTCAACATTCCGCAACTCTGTGGAATGCTGCAGCGGCAATGGGCGCGCCAGCAATGCACCGGACCTTCGTTGTTCAGGGACTCCCTTCGGAAGTTTTCCGTAATCCACGTTGATGCGCTCGCGACGTCCCACACTATGTCCATTGGGAATCAAAAGGAGTCGGTGTTTCAAGTGGTGCGAAATATGCAGTTTGAAGACGATGAGCCCATTATTGATTGCTCACCCGATGGTCAGGGACTATGCGCCGCGGCAATGCGTATCTCAGATGAAGTGCTTGTTGTATGGATCGTCGCGAGTGCTGATGTTCATTCCATCCCGAGGCAAGCTGCGGCGATCAGGGCCTTTTTGAATTACGCTGCGGGGCGGGAGGAGGATTACAAGGAACTTAAGGCAACCCTCTCCCACGCAAATTAGTCACTCCTTGTTTAAGATATACAGGTGGCATAAGCGCGATCTACGGAGACTCTCTAGTTAAAGCTAATGATAGAGAGATAGGTTTATCTGGGGATTGCGCATATCCAAAACTATTAAGTGAGGATGTATTGTCGCCGGCTGTTCGGCCGTCGATATTGAAGAAAGTTAAAAGATCTCCATATATTGCATCAGACAAAACCTGGTGGGTGATCTCTTGCTGGGTCAATCCGATATCAGGTAAGGCCATGGCCATCAATTGCGCGCTAAATTAGTACTTTACCTCAGACTTTGGAGCTGCAAATGAGTAAATCCATGCTTGCTAACATAGCTTTACTTGCTGCAGTAGCAATGTGGCCTCTAGGTTTCTATGGGTTTGTGGGTGCGCTCGGGGATCCAATGCCCGGGATAGACACAGAGCAATTAGTTGTCACGAGAATACTGTATTCCGGTATCCCAATCACACTTTCTATAACATCACTTATATTGGCGGTTTGGTTGTCCGGTTATTGTTATGGCGTCGCAAAGGCGCGCGCATTGGTCACGTTAGTGTTGTGTTCTGGGCTTGTGTTGCTAGTCTTTTGGTCCTCTATTATAGACCCGCTAATTAATCTCTAATATATCGCATCAGAAACGATGCAGATTGCGCTACGCTTTGTTTGAATGCTTTTACTCGGCGACGAGAGAAGACAGGAGAAGATTCGGTGAATAAAGTAATGGTCGAGTGGTTCCATCTGGATGTTAATGGCGAAACGTGCGATAGGTGTTCTGGGACTGGTGAGGAACTCAGAGCGATTGTGGAGAAACTGAATGAGGAGTGTAACGGGCGGGGAGTGTCGGTGGAGCTAAGAGAAACTCTCCTGGGTCCTCTGGAAATAGAAAAAAGTAATCTCATTGAGGTTGACGGTAGGCCTATTGAAAATGTTCTCAAAGGTGCTTCTACATCATTAAGCAACTGTGAGACGTGTGGTGAACTAGTGGGAGAACATACCTCGTGTCGTACGGTAGTTCAGTTTGGCGTGGTGTATGAAACGGTACCGCAAAGGTTGGTTCGCGATGCGGTATGCAGGTCCGCGGAATGCTGTTGAGCAATATTCGCCTATTATTCAGGCGTTAACCGAAGAATAGGCTAAAGAAACGAGATTCGGCGAATATCTGTTGTATTTTCTTGTGCATGGTCTATTGGGGGATGTGTGAGCAGTCCTAAATCAGATCACCACGACATGGTTTTGGTATTGAAAAATACGTTTGATGCCGGCGGCGCTATAGCGGCCTGTAAGCAGGCTGAAGGGAAATGGCCGGTTAATAGGTCAAATGTAGAGACCAGCAAGTCAACGCATTAATGATGGCCTCGGTGTAGTAAAGAAAATGGTAAGAAAAGCAAAAATACAGGACGCGGAAGTTTTAACAGAAATCGGCTTTAACTCAAAGGGATATTGGAGTTATCCAAAAGAGTATTATGAAATATGGTCCCCTGAACTGACTATAACTCCTGATTATATTAAAAGTAACGATGTATTTGTTTTCGAAAACGACGGAAAAATTATCGGTTATTATTCAATTGTCGAACTCAAAGACGATCTCGAAGTATCTGGTATCACTATATGCAAGGGTTTCTGGCTTGAGCATATGTTCATAGAGCCTCAAAGCATCGGTAAAGGAATCGGAGGAGAGATGTTCGGGCATTTGCGGGAGAGGTGCCTCTCCCGCAGTATCCATGAGCTGAATATTCTTGCTGATCCTAATTCCGTAGGTTTCTATGAGAAAATGGGGTGTGAATATAAGAGTGAATACCCTTCAAGTATCAGGAATCGCACAACGCCTTATCTTCAACTGAAAGTTGTGAGGCCCTAACAACCGTAAGGGGGGCGCAGAACACCATCGGGTTTCTCTTGTGGGACGTTTATGTGGATCATATTAATCAGGAGGTACAAAGCGCCGCTTAGCTCGGCGTTATAACTCATGGGTATAGAAGATATCACGAACTACAAGGCGGTATCGGAAACATTGGCATCTTCCGGACAGCCTGAGGAACGACAGTTTAAGGAAATCGCTCAGGCCGGATATGAGGTGGTGATCAATCTGGCGATGCCCAACTCCGATAATGCAATACCGGAAGAAGGCCACATCGTTGCGGCGCGAAAGATGATATATGTTCATCTTCCCGTGCCGTTCGAGGCCCCTACTGTCGAGCATCTAAAGTCGTTTTTTGCGCTTTTGAAGGCGTTTGAGGGGAAGAAGTGCTGGGTGCATTGCGTCGTGAATTACAGAGTATCAGCGTTCCTGTATCAGTATTACCGGTTGGTCCGTAAGGTAAGGGTGGAAGAAGCGAAGAAGGTAATCATCGAAGAATGGAAGCCGGATAAAAAGTGGCGGGAATTCATGGCCCTGGAGGAACGGGATATATGGCTATAACGAGAAGGGCAATGTTTTTCCGTAAGTATCGCCGGTGGGACGTGGCTAAAAGTGCCCGCAAATGGACCGTTAGGAATGGAAGGAAGACTTTAAGGGTCGCAGTTGTTTTTGCATTGCTTAGTGCCGGGGCGATTGGAGAGGGAACTGAAGTGTGATTAATGGTCCGGTGGACTCAATTTTTGGGGTTAATTTATGGCCATAAAAGAACTCAGTAAAGATCAGTATCTGGCAACAATGGATGCGCCTATGCGGTTCATCGGGGTCGATGACGAATCATATGAGCCATTCCCGATTAGTGCATATGTGGAGGAGCTGATAGACGCTCTGGCCTTACCCACTTCGATAGAAGACATTGAGCTGCACGCAATATATATGAGTGAAAAGAAAGGATATGTTCATATCCTGTTCAGCTGGGGTGTGGAAAATCTATTTCTTGTCTTAGTGACAAGCCCAAGTGAAAAGCAAGTCCACGGTTATCATATTCTGGATCTGGATAGCGAATACGGATTGAACGAGGGACAGGATGCCGAATAAAGGTGATTAGCCAGATAGATAATGCACCTATCGCCGTACAGGGGGCGAAATGTGATCGCTAATGTGTGCCGCAGTACCGGCGAGGGGTATGGAAAATGTTCACAATATGATGAAATCAGCAGCAATACTAAGACCAATGTTTGGTCCTGGGACGGTGTTGTTGCCCTGGGGCGCGGTAAAGCCCATAGAGAGACGAGGACTTCATATCCGGCAGTGCGCAATTAATTCGGGGGGATTCGTGTAATGCGAGATGTCCGGGCCATATCTCTGGGGTTACTGGTGTTCAGCGCAACACCGTATGCGGAATGCGTCATCCCGTTGCAGGATGGTGGATGGGCCGCGGAAGGAGATTCAGGGCTCGTTGAGATGTTCTTTGAGCCGAACAGTGAAGTAAATATCCAGGCATATTATGAATCCGGGGATACCATGGAGGCCGAGAGTCATGCGGGATCATGGGTGTGTGTCGAGAATAGCGTTACCATAATAATCGGAAAAGCATCTGTAATTGGAAAGATCGAGATTATGGATCAGGGAGAGGAAGGTGAGCAGGATGATATGTGGGGCATCGCCTTTCCCGAAGAAGCAGGCGGCGTTTTATCCAACAGGGTTTTTTTACCGTTCACATATTAATCCGGTATATGAGAGTTTTCGCCATAAAATGGGTGCTTGTGATAGTCGCGTTGGCCGTCACGCAGATCGCCCAGTCGGGAGAAATAGCCGGCGTTCATATCTCCGGCGAGACCTATCTGGGTATATCTGGAAGATCGGTGCAAATCACGATGGGGTCCGAACAATGTACGCTGAAATCCGAGGGCAGTGCGGAGGCGAATACTTTTAGACTGCTATATACCTGTAATGATAAAAGCCAGATATTGTGGGACATGGCGGAGGTGGGAGAGAATAAACTGTCCTACGACGAGCCGCGATTCGAGCTGTTATGGGCGGGGGACAGGGATGGTGACGGAAAAATCGATGTATCCATGGAAATGAGCCCGAAATATTCCTGTTCCAGGCGGGTGGATTACCTTTCCACCCTGGCTGTCGAGGGGCAATTGCTCGGTATTTCCGGGAACCCGGATGTTGTCTGCGGGGCGTAGCAGGTGCAACTGCGGTTAACAGAAATACGACAGTCAGTGATAACGAAAAGATGATAAGAGACGCCTGTAAGAGCGACGCGGCGGCAATAAGCGGGATATATAATCATTATGTAGAAAATACTATTGTCACGTTCGAAGAGAAAGTCGTGTCGGTAGAGGATATGACGGCCAGGATTGCAGAGGTTACGGCGGGTTATCCCTGGCTGGTGTTTGAGCAGGATGGAGAAATATCCGGTTTTGCCTATGCCGCCGCATGGAAAAGCCGTTGCGCCTACCGGTTTTCCGCGGAGAGTACCGTGTATGTGGCGCCGGACCATACAAACCGGGGAATAGGATTGCAGCTCTATGAGTCATTGATTTCCCGGCTAAGGGAAATGAACATCCATAGTGTGATAGGAGGTATCACACAGCCGAACCCCGCAAGCGTGAAGCTGCATGAGAGACTGGGGTTTGAAAAGGTCGCTCATTTCAAGCAGGTGGGATGGAAGTTCGGGGCATGGATCGATGTGGGATATTGGGAGCTTATTCTGTCAAATACACCGGGACGTTGAACGCTGGATGGATACCCGATTATGAAGGCATGTCGAGAGTGCTCGCATAAGGTATCGGAACAGGCAATGGTCTGCCCGAACTGCGGGGTTCCGTATCCCGCACGGGAGAAATGGGATGGATGGGGGTTCGAGTATAAATCCGAGGCGACGTTACTGGGTCTTCCGCTGCTTCATGTCGCCTTCAAGTTTCGTCCCAACTTTGTTCCGGTACCCGCGAAGGGGGTTATTGCAATCGGCCAGTTCGCCTATGGAGTACTGACCATATCGCAATTCGGTCTGGGGGTCGTGAGTATCGGCCAGTTCGCGATCGCGGGGTACGCCCTGGCTCAGATCGGTTTTGCTTATTCCCTGATAGCGCAATTTGGGATCTATATAAACGAGGGTTACGGCCAGGTGGTCAAGAGCCTGACGGAGCTGCTTGCGCTTCTCCCCTGAAATTGAATTGAAGTATCCGGCCCTGGCTGGAATGACGGTAGGGGTTTCACGGAGATATCAGGGTACTTCCGGTACCGGCCGGTCCGCTTCGCCCCGGTATTCCACATCTTCACAACGCAGGGGAAAAAAGCCCTCGGCGGGGCTGTCCGCCGCCTCGGCGAAACAGGCATGAACCCCGGAAGAGACCCAGGTGCTCAGCAGGCGGTAGATCTCCGTCGCCGAATATCCTTCATCCGTGAGGAACGCCACACAGTATCCGGCCAGGTTCATGCCTTCTTGATAAGTTTCCAGCAGGCAGCGTTCGACTTCATAGGCCAGCGCCAGATGTCGCCCCGTCTCGAATCCCAGCTCCCGTGAAACCCGTTCCATGGCGGCGATCCGTTCGTCTCCGGTTGCCAGGGGTCGCGCATAGCCGACGATGTTCGGGATCGGTCGATCCCGATGGCGGGGTGCCGTCTCGACGATCTGTTTCACCGATTCCCCTGCCAGGTGCCGTTCCAGGGCGGAGGTGATGAAATCCGCGGCGGCTGACAGGGTGCCGGGCCCGTACATGCGCGAATCGGCGGCCAGTATTCCGGCACAGACGGCGGCTACCGGCGAGGTGCGCAGGGTACCTGAGAGGCTGCCGATCTGATTGCACCAGATCCGCGCATCCGGCCAGCTCAGGCAGATAAAGAGGGCCTCCAACCAATCCGCAAGCTTTCTGGAAGGCAGTCGGCCGGTGGTATTCAACACTAGTACCTGGAAATAGGAGGCCCCGCCAACCAGGTCTTCCATCATGGAGTACCCGTGGTTGTGGACCGCCTTGCCGATCTCCCAGCCCCCCTTGCGGGTGCGTATAAAGCCGCGCCGGGAATCCCAATAGTCGTATTCAGGTTTTGCGTGCTTGTTCATCGATCAGATAGTGCTCCTCGTCCAGAAACGGCATGCTGGTAACCGGTTTGTTCGCCAACTCCAGGCCGTGGGCCAACAGTCCGGGTGCCACCAGCAGCTGAAACAGTCCCGCACCCTCCCGGGGTTCGAAACCCAGGTCCGTTAGGGTGGCCGCTACCACACCCGTGTTCAGCCAGCCCACAGGAGACGAATCCAGCGCGGAGACCAGGTGTTCACCCCACTGCAGCGTGGTCGTATCCTCGCTGCAGCTCATCAAATGCCGGGCGAGCTGCGCGGGCATCGGGTCTCTGCCGCCGAAGCGGGTACCGAAACCGGGCAGGGGGTGCCGGTCGCCGCTCTCCGGCGGGGTGGACTCCAGTGCCCGCTTAGCCAGGGATACGGGATCGTGTTCGCGGTTGGCCAGAAAAAAGCGCATGGCGGAGATCACCTCGCCGCCGCCGAGATGGGCCCCGCCCGCTGCCTGCAATCCGATGGGCAGGATATGGGCGGTATGGGTGCGGGCGACACCGGCGTTCATCGCCGCGCGGGTCGCGGGGTAACGGGGCCCGGGATTTATACAGCCGATCATCAGGCCTTCCAGAAGCCTCGCCTGGGATGTGGTCGGCAGTTCGCCGCGAAACAGCAGGTACAGGACATCAACGAAGCTGCGTTTTTCCAGAAGTGCCACAAGATCATAACCACGGCAGCGGCACGACTCGGCCAAATAGGGGTTACCGGATGCCGGCACTTCCCGCCAGATCGACGTGGGCGTGCGTCGACTGAACTGTTCACCCCGGCTGCGTACCTCGGGTTTGTCTTTCCCGCTCATGGTTTTTCCCGTTCGCTATTTCTTGAAACCGGGCAGTTTTTTCCCGGTCTGTTGTGCCAGGGATCTTACGCGGACCCCCATCGGTGGCACCACTTCCGAATCGATATAGACGTCCAGCAGGGTCGGTCCCCTGCGCCGGCATATGGCATCGATATCCAGCTTGGCCATGTCTCTGGCGGTGCGAATCCGGAAGGCCTGTACCCCCATGGCTTCAGCCACTGCACAGAAATCGATAGAGGGGAGTTGATAGCCGATCTCCTCGGCTCCGCCCAAGCGCTGACCATGTTTTACCATGCCCAGGGCCTGATCGTTCAAAATGACGTAAACCACACAGGCCTTCTCCGCAACGGCTACAGTGATCTCCTGGCCGCTCATCAGATAACTGCCGTCGCCGGTGATGCACACCGTTGGAACCTCCGGATTGCCAAGCGCGGTCCCCACCGAGGCGCCGATGGCCCAGCCCATGGTGCCGAAGCCCATCCCCACGCGGTAGTTTCCAGGCCGGCGAGGGTGAAGATAGTGGGTGGTCCAGACAAAACTGTTGCCGGCATCCGCCAGAAAACGGGTTTCCGGCGGGAACAGGCGGGTGAGTTCGCAGATGAGCCGTTGCGGTGTGATGTTTCCGTCGTCATAACGGTATTTGGGCGCATCCTGCAGGGTGATCTGTCGGGGTGCGCACCGGGTTCGATCGTCGTTACGGCGATCAGAAGGTATGTCGGTCGATACCGGGGCACCGGTTTGCTTCTCGTCCTGATAGGGTTGGCGTTTCCCCTGTTCCTTGGTGTACTCCACCAGCCGCTTGAAGATGGCGCCGATATGCCCGTACAGGTGCATGCGCGCCATGGGGGAACGGGAGAAGTTGTCCGCGATATCGTCGATGTGGATAAGTTTTTCATTGAGCAGCGCCATACGATCCCAGCCGCTGGTGGCGAATTCATCCAAACTGGTTCCGATCGCCAGGATACAGTCTGTATTTTCATCCATCAGGATCTGCCGGGCGCTTTCGTGCCCCGCAAACCCGAAGACACCTCGATACAGGGGATGATAGACATCAACCCAGGTCTTGCCCTGCGGGGTAGTGACGACAAAGGCGCCGGTAAGCGCGGCGAACTTCATGACCGCGCCGATGGCATTGCCGCATCCGTGGCCCACCACCAGGACTATCTGCTTCGACTCCTCAAGTATCGAACGCAGGCGTCCCAGGGTGCCGTTGTCCAGCAGGGCATGCTCCTGAATCAGATCCTGCAGGCGTGACTCGGGTGCGGTTCGTTGCCAGGGGGTGCTGAAGACGTCGCGGGGGATGCTCAGGTGCGACGGGCCGCGCGGAGAACGAAAAGCCGCCATCACGGCCGCGATCAATTTGCCCTCCAACTGCTCAGGATGCGATACCAGGGTGTTATAGACGCAGCAATGCCGGAACATGCTGACGGTGTTGATCGCCGTGCAGGAAGACTCCTGCAGGGCCCTGCGGCCGAAATTGGGCAATGCGGTCTGGGCGCTGATCACCAGCATCGGAGTATTGTCGGCAAAGGCCGTTGCCACGCCGGTTATCAGGTTGGTCGCGCCCGGTCCGGTGGTGGCGCAACAGACCCCGAGTTTGCCGGTTTCGCGGGTATAGCCGTCGGCCATGAAGGCAGCCCCGGTCTCGTGGCGCGATACGACGCTGCGAATACCCCCTCGGCGCTCACTTCTGGCCAACGCGTTATATAAAGGCTCAATGGCGCCTCCCGGAACTCCGAAGATGTATTCCACACCCAGTTGTTCCAGGTAAGTGACGAAGAGGTCACTTAGATCGGTTATCCCATCCGCTGTATGGCCATCGTCGTTATTGAGTTCATTACGACGCATGATGTGGTTTAAATTCTATTGATATTCTAGTTGAAGGAACACTCATATGTCGGGTGAAGAATAAGAATAAGAATAAGAAAGAGCGGGTGTTATTGCCTGGTGTATCCATATTGTCCGGTACCGATGTTTGTTTGTATTCAGGAGACATCGGCAGCTGGAAACAGTTCTGAAGGTTTTTTGATCTGGGACCCAGTTATCGGAGTCCTCGGTGGGGTCCGGCGGGGAGGGCTGCGCGTACGCTCAGACAGGCTGGCGAAAACGGCGTATTTCAGGATAAAGTAGCGGTGGTCGTTGTGTAATCACAATAACAGAATAGGGAGAAAGACCATGTGCAGAAGGAAGCAGACGCAGATTTGCCCGATCGTGTTGTTCATTCTGGGCCTTTTCCTGGTCACCACGGCTCAGGCGGCTCCATACAACTTCCAGCTGGATCGTTTTGAATTGGTTGGGAATTCTCCTTTCAGCGCCGTCGATGAGTTCGATGACGGCAGCCTGGATTTGGCATTCTGGGAGATCTATGACGATACCGTGATCGAATCCGGCTCTACAGTGAGCTTTCGCAACCCTGGAACACCTAACCAGGGTGAGCTCGGTACATTATCGATTGAAAGCGAGATGAGCTACATCCACGGCAATTACCCCATAACGGACGCCGCCGGCGACTATGTGGTGACCTCGACCTGGCTACCGACAATACCGGGTGTTAATCAATTGTACTGGATGAAGTTGATCACGGATGAAAACCTGGTTGAACGGGAACGTATCCAGATTGGCGTGGCCAATTTTGACACGGATATTTCCGGGTACCTCGGATTGCCTTCCGGTCCCCTGGTGTTTTTTGGCCGTTCGGCGGATATTCCGGGTGGGGATTTCGCCTTTCAGGGTTTTACCTTTACGCCAAGTGATCTGGCAGGGGATATATTGCTTCGTCTGGCGTTTGATGCGGATCAGGAACTATTTGCGGGTTCCTTCAGCCTGGACGGGGGGGCCGGTTTCCTCAACCCCTTCACGGACGTGGCGGCGAACGACGCAAGAATTCTGGATCACGCGGAACTGGTAATAGGTGTGGAGTCCTGGGAGGTTGTTGAAGCCGTTCCGGCCCCTTCCGTACTGTTGCTTATGCTTCCCGGCCTTGCCTTTTTGGGCAGGATGAAATCATTGCGCCGGGGAAAGCCCGACTGAGTGGGGAAAAGCCTACCTGGGGGATCCCTGTTCCGTCGTCTGAAAGCGGGAGTGGAACAATATACGGCTCAGGCGGGATCGGGTCCCGCAGGCACCACCCGATTTCGTCCCTCCTGTTTTGCCCGGTAGAGGGCGGAATCAACCATCTGGAGTAATCGTTCAATGGTCCTACCGTGTTGTGGTGCCGTGGCCACACCAAATGAAACCGTGATCTCGGGTAGTGATTCGCCGTTCAAGGAGAGGGATAGGGCCTCGACAGTGGCGCGGGCCTTTTCCGCAACCGCCAGTGCGCCCTCCAGATCCGTCTCCGGCAGCAGCAACAGGAACTCCTCACCGCCGTAGCGGAATATGGCATCGTGTTTGCGCAGCAGTTCCCATACCGACCGAGCCACTTCCTTCAGCACATAGTCACCGGTGATATGCCCTAAATCGTCGTTGATGCGCTTGAAATGATCGATGTCGAACATTACCAGTGACAGCGGGTGGTCGTAGCGCTTGGCTCTTGAAAGTTCTTCCAGCAGATCCCCCTCCAGCCGGTGCCGGTTGTAGGCGCCGGTCAGGGCGTCGTGTTCCGCCTCGTGCTGCAATAGGCGGTTGGCTTCCTCCACTTCTTCAGTCAGCGCGTCGATGAATTGAAACAGTCTGCTGGTTACGCGGATGTGGCGCATGCGATAGCGATCGCCGTCGTTGTAGACTTTTGCATCGCCGCTTATTGCAGAGTGCCGTTTTTCACCTTCCCGCATGGCGACGACCACCTGGCTGGAATTCAACAACTGTGGTTTCCCGCCAAGAGGGATGAACTCTCCATAGGTGAAAAAACCGGCTGCCGGCGCGAGCTTCTGGAAGGGCCGGGTCTCAAGCCTGGTCTCCTGCTGCAGGAAGAAACGGCGGCAGACGCAGGAGTAGAGAAGAATCGCCTCCGGCTGGAACGCTTCCAAAACGGCGACAGTGCCGCGGGTATCTTCCATGACGGTGTCGATGTCGAGATATCCGAGACGGGCACTTTCGCCGTTGTATACGTCGGCCACCAGGGACACCGAGCCGTCTTCATCGCAGGTGACGGGGTTGCGCGCCAGTATCTGGCCATCCCGTTCCACCAGCAGCGGAAACTCCAGCAGAAACAGTTCCTCGCCGGGTTCGATACTGAGATAACGGCTATAAACGTTGAACGCCGGCTGATTGTCGATAGTGCAGATCCTGTTGTCCTCGACGTCGGTAAGGGTCAGGCGCGGACCCAACCCCTCCCATCCAAAGAACAGGTCCGTTGCGATGTGCAGGGTCTCACTCTGGAAACCGATCGCGAATACTCCGGACTCGAACGTCTTCTCGGTGTTGAATACGAATGATTTCCCGCTTTCCTCGTCGGTGCCCGCTCCGCCGCCAAACAGCGTCACCCCGGGGAGCGACGTGTTGAAGCCGTCAAGCAGGCGAGCGCAATCGAGATTTGTCGGCGGCGCCAGCATGAGGACGCCCTGTAAATGATTGAGATCGGAGAATGTTCGGCCGATTACCTCGCCGGTGGCGTATTCCTCACCGCGACGGCACTCAAGAAGCAAGGGATGGAGCCTGGTTGAGAAGAAACTGAGCAGCGACAGTACCGTTGTTCCGGTCTGAACATTGCCTTCGGAAATCTCACCGCTGGAGGAAACGCCCGCGACAACGGCCTGCGGTAATGATTTTCTGATTTGGCACGTTAACGATTCAATCCACGAAGTATCCGCGCGTCCGGAGAAGATCTGAATCAATATTGCACTGGCGGAGACCGTCGCCTCGTGTACCTCCGGTTGCTCAAGGAATTCCGCTATATCCTGAGAGTTGTTGATGTTTGCGACAAAATGTTTCATCGCTAAATCCTATGCAAACAGTTTTTCCGGCTTCCTATCCAGAATTTTAGGTGCTCAAGTTAAAGATGTCTTAAGGATTCTATGTTGTTTTCTCCCTCCATCTGCAGGGGAGGTTAAGGGGGGCGTTTGAGGAGGCTGTCGCCCCCCCTGTTGTCCCCCCTGGAAGGTGTGCGTGTTCCTCCATCGCGCGCGTAAGTGGGGATGCTGTGCAGTGTCCGAGTCAGCTCAAAAACATATCCTCGACCTCCTTTACCTCTTCCGCCATTCCTTCAATGGCGACGATTTCGATTTCCGGTTCAAGGCCGACTTTGGCGAATGCCGGAATCCGGCTCCAGTCGGCCTGGGCCGAGGGGTGATGGGAGGGCAGGGATTGGAGGCGGGAAACCAGGACCACATCCACGTAGTCCGCCTGCGGTCCACCGTCGTATTCCAGGTTCTGGTAGTTCTCAGGGACGGAAATAAGGGTTGCCGGGAAGTTCCACTCCTCCAGGATCTGTTTCCCGATTATCGGGTTGAGATTCTCCACCAGATGGTCCAACTGTTCTTCGCTGCGCATCAGCTCCGGATGGGCGTCGGCCATCATCAGGACGGGCAGACTTCCGATGTTGTGTATCAGGCCCGCGAGCATCGCCTGTTCGGAATCGAGGTGGGGGAGTTGGTTCGCCAGGGCCCTGGATATCGCCGCGACTTTAACCCCTTCTTCCCAAACCGCTCGCAGGTGCTTATCCAGGGTGTGGGATGTAGCCTGGAATATCTGTTTCATGGCAAGGCTGGTGATCAGGTTGCGCACCAGATTGTTTCCCAGACGGTTTACCGCCATCTGGATGTTCTCTATAGGCACCCGGCCACGGTAAAGCGGACTGTTTGCAACCTGTAACAATCGCGCGGCAAGGGCTCCGTCGGTGGCGACGATATCCGCAATCTGTTTGCTGGTAACGTTTTCGCTCTCCATGGCATCGCGTACCCGGAGGGCTACCTCAGGCAGCGTGGGCAGGGTTATCTTATTCTCGTGAATGGCGGATTGGAGTTCGGTAAGGAATTCCTGTTCGTTGATCATAGCTACACAGTACTCTTGAGGTTGATTTGACCTGGTTCCCTATTTTTTCGAGAGGAAATGGTGCCGCGCGGCCCATCCGTTCCTAAGTGTATATATTGGCAGGATGCCGCAAAAGTAAAGTAAATTCCGGCCGCCGGCTGGCGGCGGGCATAGTTCGCTCCATAAAGGGTATCCGCGGCTGTTTATCTTTAAATATCAACAGATTAAAGTTGATTATTCCTCTTCTTCAAGGAGGTAGGGGAGAGAACGAAACTCCAGCTGCGGTCCCGTGGGGCTGTCCATATGCAGATCGCCCCGTTCGAACCCTTCATCCGTCACCACCAGTAGCAGCTCGTAACCCCCTTCGGGGGAGGGCCTGGCGTCCACCACCGTACCTGTTCCCTGAGCCGAATCCCCGGGCTCCTCAGCAAAGATTTCCTCACCGGCCCGGGGTTGCCTGTCACCCGTCACATAGGCGAGGCGCATGCGGCGCTTCAACTTGCCCAGATATTTCATGCGTGCCACAACCTCCTGGCCCACATAACAGCCCTTGGTGAAACTGACACCGTCCACCAGCTGCATATTGGCCATCTGGGGTACGAAGGATTCGGAAGTTGCGCAGTAGACCGTGGGAATTCCGGCGCGGATATCCAGCAGTGCCCAGTGATCGGCTGTGGCGGGAGAGGCTGCTTCCTTTACCCCGTTCCAAAGATCCATTATGGCCTCGCAAGGACCGATGGCCTCGAATCGCTCGATCGTGCCGGGTAACCGCAGTAGGGTTACGCCGTCCGTCCGGGAGACATCGCCGGCGGCGGCAGGGATTTCAGGGAACACCTTGTTCAGGAGCTGGTGTGCGCAGGACCCCGCCAGACCGATGCGAACCAATTGATCGCTGACGTCGTCGATGGCTACCTTTGACATAAGGATGAATAGGGTGAGCCGTTTCTGAATGGGCTCGAGCAGTTCCCTCGGCATCTGGAGAAAGAATGCGTCGTCACGGAAAAACACCCGGAAGTTCGCCAGCATCCGTCCCTGGGGCGTGCAGTATCCGCTCATCTGGCTGCGTTTCCCGGTGAGCGACTTGATGTCGTTGGTGAGCTGCCCTTGGAGAAAATCCGCCGCATCTTCACCGCTGATCCGGAGCAGCCCGAGATGGGAGAGGTCGTGGAGGGCACAATCCGGGAAAGGCACGGCCTCCGCCAGGTGTGCAACACCCTGTTCATCAACCGTAGCGGATCCGGATTCGAGGAAGGTTTTCCATTCGGGATTCATCTAAACGTTCTCCAATTGGCGGTACTCTTCACGCTGAGACGGTATCATACCGGTTCTCGTGTAATCCAATAGGGCTCCGTCCCGTATTTCAACAATGTCCGATATTCCCTTAGCAAACGATAGCCTGGTGCTATACAAGTCAAAACCGGCGCGCGTGGTAGGCGTCGGTGACAAAATCGATATTGAGCTGGAAGGGAGCAAGATCAAGAGGGTGCGGCCAAAGGATATCGTTCCACTCCATCCGGGACCGGTGGGGAGCCTGGCGCAATTGCATCCGCAGGTTGGAAATGTGGATGAAGCCTGGGAGTTGCTGGAGGGGGGAGAGACCAATCTTACGGAACTGGCGGAGCTGGTTTTTGGTGAATATTCTCCCGCCACCGCCTGGGCCGCCTGGGAGCTGCTGGCGGAGGGGCTCTACTTTGAAGGTGATCCCGATGCCGTTCGCCCCCGCAGTGCCGAGCAGATCGCCGCTGACCGGGCGGCACGGGAGGCCAGGGAATCGGCCAAACGGGAGTGGGATGAACTCCTTGAACACCTCAAGCGCAACACCTTCCTGGAGCAGGACCGGGAGCGGCTTCAGGAGGTTGAGAGAGTGGCTCTCAACCAGGCGGAGAGAAGCCGTATCCTCGGTGCGTTGGGGTATCCGGAAAAGTCCGAGAGCGCGCATCGCTTTCTGGTGGGGATCGGATATTGGGAACGGACGTTCAATCCCTATCCGCAGCGCCTCTCCCTGCCCACGGCGGATCCGGATCTGGCGGTGCCGGAGCTGCCCGGGGAGGAGCGCCGGGATCTGACGCATCTTCCGGCCTATGCCATCGACGACGAGGAGACTCACGATCCGGATGACGCCCTGAGCCTGGAGGGAGACAGGATCTGGGTCCACGTGGCGGACGTGGCGGCGGTCGTAACCCCCGATTCGGAACTGGATCGGGAGGCACGGGCGCGGGGCGCCAACCTCTATCTGCCGGAGCGGATTCTGCACATGTTGCCGCCGGAGGTCACCGGGATACTGGGTCTCGGGCTGCAGCCGGTCTCGCCGGCACTCTCTTTCGGCTTCCGTCTGAACGACCGGCTGGAGCCGGTGGACATAGATATAACCCCGAGCTGGATCAGGGCCCTGCGTCACAGTTATGGCGATATAGACGGTCGGCTGGAGGAGGAGCCGTTCGCAACGCTTCTGGAACTGACCGATCGCTACCGGGAGCGGCGTAAAAGAGCCGGCGCCTCTAATCTCAATCTGCCCGAGGTGGCTGTTCGGGTACAGGATGGAAGGGTGGATATCCACTCCCTGAAACGTACCGCCGCCAGGCAACTGGTGGCGGAGGCCATGACCATGGCCGGGGAGGCGGTGGCCCGCTATGCCCGGGAGCACGAAATCCCTGTTCCCTACGCAACCCAGAAACCCCCGGAGAACCCGCGGGTTCCCCAGGGGCTGGCGGAGACCTACGGATACCGGCGACAACTGAAACCGGGGCAATCGAAAAGTACGGCAGAACCTCATGCGGGTTTGGGGCTGGAGAGCTACTGTCGTTCCACCAGTCCGCTGCGGCGCTATCTGGACCTGGTGGTTCATCAGCAGTTGCGCTGTCACCTGCGAGGGGGAGATTTGATGTCGGAACAACAGATCGCGGAACGTATCGCCATGTCGGAAAGCGGCTCCCGGGGGGTGCGCCGTGCGGAACGGCTCTCCAATAACCACTGGAAGATGATCTATCTGTTGCAGAACCGGGCATGGCAGGGAAAGGGTACGGTAGTGGAGATGACGGAGAAACGGGCCACCATGATCATTCCTGAACTGGCACTGGAGACCAAGATTCGACTGCCCGGTGAGGTACCCCTCGATACGGAGCTGCAACTGGCGTTGCGAGAGGTGGATGTCCCGGAGCTTACGGCGTGGTTCAGGTTGATTGGGGAGTAGGAGATTCTATGTTCCGGCACAAGCAGCCATTCGGTCCCTGGGCTGATAAATTGACTGGTTTTTAAGCAGTGCAAAAGCGACCCGCGCGAGCTTTCTGGCGAGGATGACCAATGCCTGGATTTTAGACAGGCCCCGGTCGGTATAGCGCTGATAGAACCCTTGCCAAGAGGGGTGCCGACAAGCCTGCATAGCGGCGAGGTGGAGCAGACGTCGAAGCTCGGGGTCACCCTGCTTGGTAAGCTTTCGCCTGCCTCGGCAGGTGCCCGAATCCCGCACCCGTACATCCAGCCCCAGAAAGGCAATAAAGGCGTCACTGCTGCGAAGCAACTGCTGCAGGCTACGGTACCCCTTGGAAGGCGGGCTCCAGGGCCGAAGATCGGCCCGCTCCCGGTCGAGATAACGCCGAAGCAGCCGGGCATCGCCGGCATCGGTCTTGGCCCGTCCCCCGATGCTCTGGCGGTAACGATTAAGACGAAACCCGTCGACTACATACACCGTATGACCGCGGCGGTGGGCCTGCTCGACCAGCTCCAGATGAAAGGTATTGGTAGCTTCTACGGCCACGCAAAGGGGGGCGGCGCCAAGGCCTCGGAGCCAGTCACTTATCGCTCCGGGCTCATTGTCCAGCACCACAAGGGGTGAATCCGGATGCTGACAAATAACCAGTTCCGCTTTGCTGACATCGACCCCGACCAGATACGGTTGTACAGACATTGCCATCGTTGTTTCTCCCGACTAAGGTGAATAGTGCTTGTCGGGGCTCACCTGGCGCTGGCTTGCCTAAATCGTCGGTCCGTAGCCGATAGATTCCTTATAGGCGCTTTAAGGTGAGGGGTGGGACGATCTCTCCTACAGTCTGTGCCTTTGGCCAGATGCCCACTTCGTCCCTCCACCCCGACAAGTCCTTTTTGACTTGCCGGGAACTAACATACAAGCCCGCTCCTGCAGGGATGATCACTATGTAGATAGTGACCGATTTTGACAACATCGGGCGATGAATTTGGTACTCTATTTATCGATTGCTGAAACCCCGACCCCGTTATCCGGGGTTAAACAGATGGAGATTAGCATGCCAAAGAGTGGCGGCCAGAAACCTCTTGAGTCATCAATCCTACGCGGACCGGTTCAGGAGTTCACCGATTACTGTGAAGCGGAATTTGAACGCCGTGGGAGTTCGGGTGAACCGTTCGATGAGGGGGCCTACCGGGAAGCCATGGAGTTGGCGTTGGGCAAACTGCGGACGAGAAAGGAAAAGGGGCAGGGATGATCATCACCTCGATAAATTCGGAAAACCTGCTCAAGTACTCCAGTCTGGCGTTGGACAATCTGCCGGAAGCGGGGGTCATCGCCATCAGTGGCCATAATGAGTCGGGGAAAAGCACCATCGGCGAGACTATCTGCTTCGCCCTTTTCGGACGCACCTTTTCCCTCGGTTCCGACGAACTGGAGAAGGTGATTCGCTGGGGAGGGGCCGATTGCCGTGTGACTCTCGGATTCCATACCGCCGACGGAAGCGATTACGAAATCCATAGATTTCTCAACCGGGAGGGGAATCACGGGGTCCGGCTGAACCGTAAGGGAGAGGAAAAACCGATCGCCAGCGGTGAGGGGCAGGTTGCGGACGCCCTCAGCCGGGTATTGGGATACGGCTTCGATGAGTTTATTGAATCCTTTTATCTGGCGCAGCGGGAGATCACCACACCACACCCGCACAGTAAGGCGGTAAAAAAAATGGCCGGACTTTCCGACCTGGAGTCGGTTACCCAGGAGATCAGTGACGAGGTAGAGCTCTATCAGGGGATGATGGAGTCAACGGTAGAGGGCGTCGCCGGCCTGGAGAGGGCGCTCGAGGAGCTGAACATCCAGGATGACCGCCTGCTGCAGTTAGAGCAGGAGCGGGCAGAGGTTGTGGATAGCGAAAGCGGCATGAAACAGCATATAGATGAGCTGGAAGAGGCCGCGCGAAACTACAGGGAATCCGTACCTCTCATTCCGGAATTGGAGAAGAGAAGGAAAAGCAGCGGTCAGATTGCGGTGCTCCTCCTCTTGTTGTCCGTGGTAATGACGTTTCTCTGGGGGGTGTTTGACGCCGTTCCTTCGATGGTGCAGTACCTGGCCCTGGTCCTCGGAATAACAGCTTTACCGTTCCTGGGGTACATGCTGTATATCGCCCAGAAGATAAACCGGTTACGCCTCGGGGCATCCGATCTCAGTCAGCAAATAGACGCCGCTTACCGTTTCTCCCAGGGGGCGGATGCAGGTGGCGTGGAGAGCAGTGAAGGGGGTGAAGTGGAGCTGTCAGGGCTGGTTGCCGGGAACACCGTCGTGGGACTCGGCGAGGGTGAAGTGGCAGTGCTCTGTGAACGTATCTGTTCCCTTGAGGCGAAAGCCGGTGAGGTGGATACCGCCGTGGGCCGGGAACTCGACTGGATGCGCAGCGGGCTTGAGTACAGCCGGGAGCGGATTGAACAATTGGATCGGGATATGGAAGAGGAGAAGGAACGGCTGCGGGAGGCCGGCCGGATCCGGGAGAGGCAGGAGGAACTGGAGCAGCACCTGAAAGAGCATCAGCAACAGATCCAACTGCGGGAGCGGGCACTGGAGCTTCTGCAGGGGGCGGCCCGCCAGGTTTCCCACCGCTTTAACAGGGATCTGCAGGACCTGGTGGGAAAAACCCTGCCGCTGTTTACCGAGGGGCGGTATGAACATCTGCAGATTGATGAGGACCTGACGGTACGGGCTTTCTCCAACGAGAAACGGGATTTTATCAACCTGGAGGAGATATCCAGCGGTACACAGCGACAGATCATGCTGGCGGTGCGTCTGGCTCTGTCGCAGGAACTGATTAACAGGACCGCCGCGGGCGGGCAGTTTGTATTTCTTGATGAACCTTTCGCGTTTTTCGATCAGGAACGTACTCGCAGTGCCTTAAATGTGTTGCCGGAGTTGAGTGATCAGATAACCCAGGTCTGGATAGCGGCACAGGAGTTTCCCCCTGAGCAGCACTTCGCCCTTGTTATCGATTGCGACCGGGAGCAACAGAGCCTGGTAATGTAAATGGCGGAACAAGATCCCTATAGCTCCTGCGCTATTTGCCGTTTTATGAGGGCTCTGGCATTCAGTGCCATAGGGGCGGCCGTGGCCGGTTATGGCGCCCTCTGGATGGGTATGGGGCAGGACGCGGTTATGCTCGTTGCTTTTTTCGGTGCCCTGGCGGCGGTTGTCTGGGCGAACCGCAAAAGGCGAGAGTGAATATTGTCACAATTCGGGCCAAAGGTATTCGCCTCGCACCTCCTTCGGCTCCTTCCAAAAGGGAGAAATCTACCTGATAGATTATTAAGGTAATTTGTTTGGAAGGCTTGGAACAAAAGGAATCCGTCAGGGAATTAAATTCGTATAGAGGAAGAATTAACCGGCCTGCGGGTTGTTTGGAACAAAAAGAACGGGCTTGAAACCGAAGGGCCCACCTAGGTATGCTTTCAATTACTGGGAGCATCGCTTTCCGCACGGAAACGCGCATACCATCAAACACAATCGTCAAGAATGATCCGCAGCAGATAGTCTGCGGGGGAGATACCATGGATCTGGAAGAATACATGGTAAGGGGTGGCTCTAGCTTCGAACAGCTGGAGATCCGCTACGAGCCAGATATGCAGGCTGTTTGGGGGATGTTTCAGGGCTCCGATCGACCCTGTATGAGTCTGAAGCTGCTGAAGGAACTGAAGGTCGCCCAGAAATCTATAGCCGAGTATGCAAAAAAGGGCTTTAGGGAAGGCGATGGTAACCGACTTTTATATCAGGTATTTGCGTCTGATCGACCCGGTGTATTCAATTTAGGAGGGGACCTCGGTTATTTCCTGGAACTGATCCGCTCCCAGGACCGTGATGCACTGTTTGAATACGCTAAGCTCTGTATTGATGTCACCTATCCGTCGGCCACCAGCTACGGGATACCGTTTACAACCATCGTGCTGGTGCAGGGGGAGGCCCTTGGGGGCGGATTCGAGGCGGCCCTTTCCGCCAATATCCTGATCGCCGAGCAGAGCGCTACCTTCGCATTTCCAGAGACGGTTTTTGGTATGTTTCCTGGAATGGGTGCATTCAACTTTCTGGCCCGCCGGGTAGCGCCGGCACTGGCAAAACGCATAATCACCAGCGGACGGATTTATACCGCGGAAGAGCTGCATGAAATGGGTGTGGTGGATATCCTGGTGGCGGATGGCAAGGGCAGGGACGCGGTGTACGATTTCATGAAACAGCGGAGAAACAGGAACGGGGGATTCCAGGGTCTGGATGTGGTGATGGATCAATTCAATCCGCTGACCTATAGAGAACTTCTGAACAGCGTAAACGTCTGGGTGGATACGGCGATGCAGCTTTCGGAGAAGAACCTGCGTCTGATGGAGTACCTGCTGCGGGCACAGGAGAAGCGATGGAGCGGCGTCCAGGAACTGCCGATCCAATACGCCGTTTGAGCAGATGCTAGTTTACGGCCGGTTTGCTCAGGCCGATTTCAGCGGCAAGCGCGGCTTTCGCCTTTTTGAATTCCCGGCGTAGATCATCGAGGCTGGATTCCCCTTTTCTCAGGAATCTGGTGTGGGGCAGGTGTTGTGCCTGAGAAGCGAGATCGGCGAGTCTGACAAGTCCCAGATTCGCCGCGGAACCTTTCAAGGCATGGGCGAGATCCTGGAAGTGCACGTAATCTCCGCAATCCAGGGACTCGATCATCCCCTGCAGCAGTTGTTCTCCCTCCCGGTCCAGATTTTCATACAGTCTGTCCATGAATCCCTTGTTATGACCCAGTTCGATAACGTCGTTCAGTACGGCACGGTCGATGGTGGGTAGTTCTTCATGCTCCGGATAAACCCGGGGGAGCGGTATTTCATCAACCATGGACTCGTCGCCAGGGGCGAGGGAAGTGATTTCTTGAATGGTCTCGAGGAGCTTTGCGGAGGAGATCGGCTTGGTCAGGAAGTGCTCGATACCCGCTTCTCTGCACTCTCTACGTGCATCCAGGGTGGCATTGGCGGTCAACATGATAAACGGCGGCTTTTCTTCCCCGGCGTGGGCGATGGTGTACATTTTGTAGGCGTCGATACCGCCGAGTACGGGCATCTGCATGTCCACGATCACCAGGTCGTATTCCGCCTCTTCCAGGGCGTCCAGCAGCTCCTGCCCGTTTTCGACCAGGTGATGGGTATGTCCGGCGCGTCCCAGGATTCTCCCGATCACCATCCGGTTTACCGAGTTGTCCTCAGCCACCAGCACTCTGAGCGAACGTTGGGACTGGCGGGCCTTGGTGAAATGGTCGGAAAGGCTGATGATGCCTTCCTCTTCGAAGGTGCTCGCGTGAGAGGCATGGAGGGCGTTGAACAGCAGTGCCTTGTTCAGGGGAGAGGAAAGGGTAAAGGTGGTATTCGGGCTGGTTTCGAGTTTGGGGGTGATCTGCCCGGCGGGCGGCGCGATCAGGATGGTAACCCGGGAGAGGAACATATCCCGCCCGATGGATTCCAGGAAGACCCTCATGCCCTCGTCCACGTTTATGCCGTCTATAAGAAGTACCTCGAACGGGGAGTTTTTCGAGCAGGCGTCATACAGCAGGCGTTTTGCGTCACGGTTGGTTTTTACGTCGAGGTACTGGACCTTCCAGCCCTGCAGACAGCGGGTGATATCCGTGTCGGAATTCCTGTTTCCGCACAACCGCAGAACCCGGCACTCTGCAAGCGTCTGAGTGTCCAGGTTCTCTTCCGATTCGGGCTGGTGTTCAAACTCGATATCAAACCAGAAGGTGGAGCCGATATTCTCGGTGCTGCGCAGTCCGATGCGGCCCCCCATCAGCTCCACCAACTGTTTGGTAATGGTGGTGCCCAGGCCGGTTCCTCCGTAACGGCGGGTGGTGCTTTCGTCGGCCTGGGAGAAGGTGTCGAAGATCCGTTCCTGTTTCGCCTCCGGGATGCCGATACCGGTATCCACCACCTCGAAACGCACCAGGGCCTTGGCGTCGTCTCCCCGGATCATGTGGCAGCGGACCTCGATGGAGCCCTTTTGCGTGAATTTTATGGCGTTGCTGATGAGGTTGTTCAGGATCTGCCGCAGATGGAAGGGATCACCTATCAGCTTGTAGGGGGTATCCAGACCGATCTGGCAGGAGAGATCGAGCCCCTTGGTCTTGGCGCGGTCGGTAAACATCCGTACCGACGTATGCAGGAGGCTGTGGAGGTCGAAGTCCGTGTGCTCCAGCGTCAGTTTGCCGGCCTCGATCTTCGACAGATCGAGGATATCTTCAATAAGATGGAGCAGGCTGTGGGCGGAGGCGTAGATGGTGTCCGCATATTCCTTTTCCTCTTTACCCAGTTCGGAGGCTTGCAGCAGCTCGCTGGTCCCGATGACGCCGTTGAGGGGGGTTCGCATCTCGTGGCTCATGCGGGCGAGAAAATCGCTCTTGGCCCGATTGGCCTCCTCGGTGCGCCGTTGGGCCTCGGTGAGACGTCTCAGGAGGGTCGCCACATAACCGGGAAGAACCACCAGCGCCGCCAATAAACCAATACCCAGTCCGGTGTGATTTGACCAATAAGGATTGGTGAGGAGAATGCCGCTGAATCCGAGAAAGGAGAAGGTGGCGGAAAGGTAAAGATAATATTCACCGTAGCGAAATCCATATCCGAATATCATCCAAAGATAAACAGGCCACCAGGGGGCCCCATATTCGTTAGTAATAGAAAGGAACACAGTTGTTACGCCGATATCCGCCAAAAGACACAAGACACGTCGTATGGGTGATCTTTTAGGGTTGATAATGATGGCAACTATCACCCCAAAAGAGAAAAATAGAATGTAAATCGCTGAAATTACGCCAAAAATCCAAATAGAGTTATCATTTAGATCGTGCGGACGAACAAAAACCACATAGAGGAGAATCGCAATGGCAATGAAGATTCGAACGAGCGCCTGTTCGTGTTCGCTGTCTTCGCGGTTGCTAAGACGATTGCCTATCCATCTCAATGGATTAGCACGGTTACCTACAGGATTGGATGCGATATTTTCCATAACATATTAATTTTCAAATGGTATAATGATTTTACACAACCCTAGAAAATTAGATAAGGAAAATTCCAAGCAGCCATGAGTGAAGAAATCCTTACCGAAGTAATCGCTTCTATTGCCAGACAGAAACAGTTGGATCCAGGTGCACTATCCAGCAAATCCCTTCTCAATGAGCTCGGTATTACGTCCCTTGACGCTATTACTATAGTTTACGAGATGGAGGAGGAGTTCAATATCGAGGTTCCGAGCGACGTCCTCGAAGGCCTGCGCACCGTCCAGGACATCGTAGACAGCATCGCGAGCCTCATTGAAGACACCAGATAGCATGCCGAAAACCGTCGTTATTACCGGCCTCGGCGCCGTTTCCGCCCTCGGCCAAAACAGTGACGAGTTCTGGAAGGCCCTGAAACAGGGCCGTTCGGGCATTCGCCCTCTGGAAAGCCTCCCCACGGATCTCTTAAAGACCGCTATCGGCGCTGAAGTGCCGAACTTTAACCTAAAGGAGGTTTTTTCAGGGAAAGAGATTCCTTATCTCGACAGATTCAGTCAATTTGCCCTGATTTCGGGAAAGGAGGCCATAGAGGACGCAGGTCTTCGGGCGTCCGACCTGGCTTCCGCCGCCGCTGTGGTGGGTTCCGGTTGCTGTGGAAAACACACGGACGAGGAGACCTATCGGCAGCTGTATAAAGAAGGAAAGTCACGGGCCCATCCGTTGACCATACCGAAAGGTATGCCCAGTGCCGCCGCCAGTCAGGTCAGTATTCAGTTCGGGATCAAGGGGCCGGTCTTTACCGTGGCCAGCGCCTGCTCCTCCGCCGCTCATTCCATTGCCCAGGCGATGCTCATGATTCGCAGCGGTCTCGTGGATGTCGCTCTCGCCGGAGGTACCGATGCGCCTTTTACCTTTGGGCTCATGAAGGCCTGGGACGCGCTGCGGGTGTTGTCAGCCGATACCTGCCGGCCCTTCTCCGCGGATCGAAGCGGTCTGGTGCTTGGTGAAGGGGCGGGAATGGTGGTGCTTGAATCCCTGGAACACGCTGAGCGTCGGGGAGCCCGGATATATGTGGAGCTGGCTGGATGTGGAATGTCGTCCGACGCGGGCCACATTACCGACCCCTCTATGGACGGGGCCGCGAGAGCCATGGAGGCGGCGCTGAAGGATGCAGCTGTTTCCCCTGAAGAGGTGGACTACATCAACGCCCACGGGACAGGTACCAGGGCCAACGATATTACCGAGACGAAGGCGATTCATAACGTTTTCGGCAATCATGCCGGTCGCCTGGCGGTTTCTTCCTCCAAGTCCATGCTTGGACACACCCTGGGAGCGGCAGGGGGCTTGGAACTGATAGCGACCGTGCTGGCAATACGGGACGGCGTGGTACCAGCCACTACCAATTTTACTTCTCCGGGGGAGGGGTGTGATCTGGACTATGTACCTAATGAGTTGCGGGAGATGGACTTAAGGGTGGCCATGTCGAACTCTTTTGCATTCGGGGGCCTGAACGCGGTGCTCCTGGTGCGCGGGTTTGATCGCTAATTAGGGTTTTTAACCAACGGAATATTTCGCAATTCTATTTTGTTATTGAATCGCTCGTCGGCTACAGATAGCTCAAGATTATCCGGTAGAGGCGCCAGTTCGATATCGAAACACCGTCTACGCAGTTCCAGGTAACTCTCTACACGGTCAAGAGCAACTTTTCCCGTGCCCCCGGACATAGGGTGTATACCTTGCTTCGCTACATGCCTTGATATCAGGGCTATCGCCTTGGTCTCCTCTGAGAAAGCGCCTTTTTTCAGATGAGAAGTATTAAATTCGACATAGCAACGATAGAGTAAATGGGATAATTGCTCTGCACTAAGCACCGGATGGCTCCACGTCAATGATGTTGCGCCGAACCGGTCCAAATTCGTTTCCCATATGAGGCCGGCTGAGCGGTATTCTTTATACTGTTCCGTGCCTGGCATGGGGGTCAGGATATGAAATGACGCAAGTGCCGGATTAAGATCATTGATGATGGCAAGCTGTTCTCTGATACTTTCTTCAGTGTCTTCCGGAAACCCTATTATGTTGGAAAAATGAGCCCCAATCCCCGCTGAATGGCAGAGGTTTACTAGTTCTTTATAGTGAGAGGGTTGGTTATGGTGTTTATTCGCCTTTCTTAGTATCTCGCGGTTGAATGATTCGATACCGAGGAGTATTTCATAGCAGTTTGCCTTTCCAAGTAGTTCTATAAGCTCCGGTTGGCGAACGACTTGAGTGTCACACTGGCAGAAAAAGGGCAGGTCCAGTTTTTCTTCAATCATTGCCTCTAATAGTTCGACTACGTCCGGATATTTGTTGAAATTGTCCGACACGAACATGATCATTTTGACGCCCGCCGCTTTTGCACGGCGGAGGCTTTCAAGGGTCGAAGCGACCGGTACACTTCGAATCGGGCGTCCGGCAATCTTAATTACTGAACAGTAATTGCATTTGTAGGGGCAGCCGCGAACTGGATAGAGACCCATCAATGGGCTCCAGTAGTTTTTCATCGCCTCTGGACTAGGAGGGTTAACCACGCGCCCTTCCAGTATGGGCGCCCAGCGCTGATCTGTTCCGTAGACCGGCTTTAGTTCACCGTCTACGGCGTCGGCAAGTATCTCCGGCCAGACCACCTCGGCTTCCGCCAGGGCAAAACTGATTCCACGATCCTGGAACTGGGAAGTATCGCAGGTCATGACATGAGGACCGCCGATTACACAGTGTCGGATACCGTGTTCGCGCGCATAGGCGGCCAGGTCCAGGGCACGGTGAAACTGATGTGACTGGACCCCCACCAAAGCAACCAGGGTAATGAAATCAGGATCTTTCTCCAGCAGTCTCAGGTATTCCAGATTGTCCAGGACGTACTCATCCACCGTATGCACGGTTACCGGGGTATTGCTTACCGTTTCCGGGGTGAGGCTTGCGATATGAAATAGTGTTGCATTAGGCATAAAGCCTGTCTTGAATCGTTCCACCAATCCGTCAGCCGCATATTTGCTCGGCTTGATCAGTACGACTTTTAGCGGGGTCAATCTAACAACTCCTCCGGCAAGAACGATAATTACAATATACCGTCTGATGCGCGTTGCCGCACCCCCGGTATTGTCCGGAATATCTGGTTAAAAAAAGGGTTTTTAGAGAGCGGCGGCCATGATCTGCCGGCTGTCCGGCTAAAGCCGGACCTGCAACCAATATAGGCTGTTCGGGTGCGTTTACAGCAGTGAGGGTTGAGAGGGTGTAAACGTCTGAACCTTTTCCAACAGACCGGACTGCTCACTCCACTGGTTCTGGATAACCATCGCTTCCTCCAGTCTTGACAGAAAGGCCTCAACACAGTCCGGATCAAAATGCCGGCCTTTTTCCGCTTCCAGGTAATCCAGTATTTTGTCCAGCGGCCACGCTTTCTTGTATGGGCGGTCCGATCCCAGAGCGTCAAACACGTCGGCGACGGTTACGATACGCGCCTCAAGCGGGATTTTGTCGCCGCTCAAGCCATGAGGATAGCCCGTGCCATCGAAACGCTCATGGTGTCTGAGGGCGATGACGGCGCCGGTCTGGAGGAAGTAGGAAGGACTGTCACGCAGAATCTCATATCCGATTTGCGTGTGCATCTGCATCAGACTCCACTCGGCATCAGTCAATTTTCCCGGTTTCAGAAGAATATGGTCCGGTACGCCGATTTTGCCGATGTCGTGCATGGGGGCCGCGTGTTTTATGATTTCACACCGCTCCGCGGGAAGCCCCAGTTCGTCGGCAATAAGATGGGAGTAGCGGGCCATACGTATAACGTGGTAACCCGTGTCCTCGTCGCGGAATTCACCCGCCTTGGCGAGACGCAACAGGGTCTCCTTTTCGCGGTGTTCGACCTCGTAGGTCTTCAGCTTTACCTCTTCCTCGAGCCAGCGGGCGCGGTCTTTGATGATGGCTTGTTGCTGGCGCAGCTGAAGAAGGTTTCGGCAGCGGGCGCGGCATTCATTATGGTCTATGGGTTTGGTCAGGAAGTCGGTGGCACCCGCTTCCAGCGCGCGGTAGAGAACCGAACGGTCATCAGCGCCGGTCACTACGATCACCGGCACGTCGGAGCAACCGGGTATCTGACGTAGCCAGTGGGTAAACTCAACACCGTCCATCTCCGGCATCTTATAGTCGGTGATGACCAGATCGTGAGAGTGGTCTTTCGCCCAATCCAACGCCTTTACCGGGTTGGCGAAGGATTCGATACTGATTTCGTCATCAATGGAGTGAATCAGCTCTTCCAGGATCATTCGGCTGACAGACTGATCATCAATGATTAATACGGTAGACATGATATTTCCCTGTTGCGCTTAACTCTTCATCATTTACTCTTCTGATAAGGCCTGTTCTACCAGTCTTCTTACATAGTTCGCTTCGAACGGTTTGTCACACACCGCCGATACCCCCGCCTGTTGCACCGCTGCCAATCGGTTTTCATTCTGCTCGCTGGTAACCATCAGTATCGGTACGCTGGCCTGGGAACTGCCGCTTCGAATATGCTCCACCAGTTCTTTTCCATCCATCCGCGGCATGTTGTAGTCGGTGACGATGAGGTCGTAAAAGTTGTCGGCGATAAGTTCCATCGCTTCAATACCGTCGCTGGCTTCGGTGAACCTCTCCAGACCCATGGCGGTAAGGACCCGCCGTATATGTTTTCTGGCCAACGGGCTGTCGTCCACGATCAGTACCTCGATGTTCTCCGGATCGTAGTGTTCCAACTGGAGGGCTTCCGGGTCGAGATGGTCCAGGGTGGTGTTCAGCGCGATTTTCAATTCGGCCTCGGTAAAGGGTTTCGGCAGGATGGCGATAGCGCCCGCCTGACGGATCGGTTCCAGATACCGGAAACGGGTTTCACTGGAAATGAGCATGAAGGCGGTATCCTCCAGCGCGTCATCCAGCCGCATGGCATGCACCAGGTCGGTGCCGGACATGTCAGGAAGATAGAGTGCGCTGATCACCAGATCCGGGGGGTAGGCCTGCATCTGAGAGAGGGCATCGCCCCCGGTTTCTACTTGTGTAATTGCCGTAATCCCCAAATTATTCAAATAGTTATCGATTAATTTTCGTTGCATGCCGGAGGGCTCGACCAGCATAACCGTCATTTCACCGAACTTCAGGCCCATCGGAATTCTCCCCACCAGCGGCTGTAACGCGCTATTTGATAAGAAATTATAACGGCAGGCCATGTTGCGAACTTTAGACCCAAAGGCCGGGTAATGGCGGGGAAGAGTCACATTTTGGGCCCCGGGGCCCGGATTTCGGCGATGAGGGAAATTACCCCCGGAAGTACATGGGAATAACTGAGTAGGGGAGAATATCCCGGTTCAGATATCCCGGTTGCTCGCTTCCTTAAAGGCCGTCCGGAAGTCCAGGTAGTCGGTGACAACCGGATATTGGGGGAACTCGTCGATTACGTTCTGGGGCGGGCGAAACAGGATGCCGCGATCCGCCTCAGCCAGCATGGTGGTGTCGTTGTAGGAATCGCCGGCGGCGATGACCCGGTAGTTGAGGCCCTTGAAGGCCTTTACGGCCTGCCGCTTACCGTCTTTCTGGCGCAGCGTGTAATCGATGACAAAGCCGTTGTCGTCCACCTGCAAACGATGACAGAGCAGGGTAGGCCAGCCCAGCTGACGCATCATCGGGGCGGCGAATTCATAGAAGGTATCGGAAAGAATCACCACCTGGAATCGCTCCCGTAGCCAGTCGAGGAATTCCCTGGCGCCCTCCAGCGGGCCCATACCATCGATAACTTCCTGGATATCCGGCAGTCCGAGTTTGTGTTCTTCGAGGATGCGTAGCCGCTGCCGCATCAGGACATCGTAATCCGGAATATCCCGGGTGGTTGCGCGCAGCTCCTCGATGCCGGTGCGTTCGGCAAAATTGATCCAGATTTCAGGGATGAGCACCCCTTCCAGGTCAAGACAGGCGACTTCCACGCGTGTATCTCCTTTGCAGTTCTTCTCTTCGGTGGATACCGGAACGACCGGAAGCATACTATGGAACCTCGGATGAATTCCATTCCCGCGGGCATGCCGCCCCTGCAATGCAGAGCAAGGGGGCTAAATAAGGACGGTTCTACAGTCGCGGATGTGGCTTCAGCCGGACGGTATCGCGGCGTTCCGAGGCAGTTGGGCAAGCAGCTCTTCCACTATCTCGCCGGTTTTTTTGCCGGTCACATTGAGAACGATGTCGGCTTTCTCCTGATATACCGGCAAGCGCGTTTCCAACAGCTTTCTGGCCTTATCGAAATCCTTGAGCAGCGGCCGTTTCTCAATCTTCTTTTTGGAATTACGGTGCTTATTCAGCTTCTTGATAATGGCATCGAAGTCCGATTCAAGGTAAACCACCGTGCCTATCCGGTTCAGATTTTCCACCGCATAAAAACCGCCACCGGTGGAAATAATGCAGTTGGAAACGCCGGACTCCAGCCAGTCGGCCGTGCGCTTTTCCAGGCTTCTGAAGTACTCTTCCCCTTGTTTTTTGAATATGTCCTTGATGCTTTTGTTTTCAAGGCTCTCGATCAGGTCATCTGTATCCAGGGCATACATTCCGGTCTTTTTGGCGAGGGCCCTGGCGACGGTACCCTTGCCGACACCCATGAATCCGATAAGCACGATATTGTTGGAAGGCATAGACAAACCGAGGGAAATGAAAACGTACCGGTTATTATTCGTCCCCCGCCGGAATAGTCAATGAGCATTCCCGCAAAGTGAAAAATTCGCGTCAATGTCTTGAACGATAGTTAGAGATCTTCCGGAGATCCCTCGCACTCACCCGGGACTAGGATCCCTCCCTGCGGTAGAGATGACAGCATCGGAGATTGTTCACGGGTTCCTTGGATCTGGAAAGGCGGTCGTTATTCGCCCAAGCATCATGGAGATCTCCGTGTTTCAGGGTACGCCGCGAGGGAGCGGGGCGCTAGCGGGGGGGGTGTTAAGAATTTGTAAAGGTTTGTTCTGTTAAAATGGAGCGGAGTTATAACTGAGGAAATACTTGCTATGAGTGTGGATTTGAACAGCTGGGCCCTGGAAAACCAGACCCACATCAGGCTCGGGTTCTTTTTCGGCGTCTTCACCCTTATGGCGCTGTGGGAGATCATGGCTCCCCGCCGCAGTCTGCAAGTATCCAAGCCGGTGCGTTGGACGAATAACCTCGTTCTGGTGTTTATGAACACACTTCTGCTACGAATCGTTTTTCCCGCTACTGCGGTGGGTATGGCGCTGATGGCGCAGGAGCAGGGTTGGGGTGTGATCAACTACTATGGATGGAATGGCTGGGGTGTTGTCGCGATCTCGGTGGTGATCCTGGACTTTTTTATCTATTTGCAGCACGTTATGGTACACGCGGTTCCCCTATTGTGGCGTCTGCACCGGGTGCACCATGCAGACCTCGATTACGATGTCACCACCGGGGCGCGTTTTCATCCCATTGAGATCCTGCTTTCCATGCTGATCAAGCTCAGCGTTATACTCCTGCTGGGAGCGCCGGCACTGGCGGTATTGATGTTCGAGGTGATCCTGAATGCAACCGCCATGTTTAATCATGGTAATGTCAGGTTGCCTGAGTCGCTGGACCGTCTCCTGCGCTGGGTCGTTGTGACACCCGACATGCATCGGGTTCATCATTCGGTGGAGGATGACGAGGCAAACAGCAATTTCGGATTTAACCTCCCCTGGTGGGATCGGGTATTCGGTACCTACCGGGATCAGCCGCGCGGGGGGCAGGAAGGGATGACTATCGGTATTCGTTCTTACCGTGACACCCGGTGGTGCAGCTGGCTGCCAGGTCTGCTCACCCTGCCGTTTATCGGTAAGATTAGCGCCTACGCCATCAACCGCCGGACCTGGGAAGACCCGGATGGGGGTGGTCGGGAACCGGACCAGTAAGGCAAATCAAATTATGCACGAGATGCTTCCAAAACTCATCGAATCCGATTTTCCGGCATTGCAGCGACGAAAATTGCGTACGTTGCAGGTCAACATGGGATACCGGTGCAATCAGCAATGTCTTCATTGCCATGTAAACGCGGGTCCCAACCGTCGCGAGATGATGGATGCGGAGACCGTCGACACGGTCCTTGAGTTTCTGGAGGTCGGCGCTATAGAGAACCTTGACATCACGGGCGGTGCTCCGGAACTGAATCCTGAGTTCCGTCGTCTGGTATCGGCTGCCCGCCGACAGGGGGTGCATGTGATGGATCGCAGTAACCTCACTGTCCTCAACGAGCGGGGACTCGAGGGGATGGCTGAGTTTCTTGCCGATGAGGGGGTGGAGATTGTCGCCTCCCTGCCTTGCTATCTGCAGGAGAATATCGACGCCCAACGCGGTTCCGGTGTTTATGCGTCCAGTATCGAGGCATTGCGCAGGCTGAATGGACTCGGTTATGGCAAACAGGGTAGCGGGCTGGTGCTCAACCTGATGTACAACCCGGCCGGACCCAGCCTGCCACCACCACAGGCGGCGCTGGAGGCGGACTACCGGCGGGAGTTGCAGCAGCGGGAGGGAGTCGTATTCAGCAATCTGTATGTCCTGGTGAACATGCCGATCCAGCGATTCGGCAGCATGTTGGTATCCAAGGGGAGATTCGAGGAGTACATGGATCTTCTGAAAGGCTCCTTTCAGGAGGCAAACCTCGACAACGTAATGTGCCGTTCCCTGTTAAGCGTCGATTGGCAGGGTTATGTCTATGATTGCGATTTCAACCAGATGCTGGGGATGCCGCTGCAGTTTGCGGGCAAGGGCAGATGCCGGCTGCGGGATCTGCTTGGACGGGACCTGGAGGGTCTGCCGATCCTGGTGGCGGATCACTGCTACGGTTGTACCGCGGGACAGGGTTGCAGTTGCGGCGGGGCCTTGAGTGAATGAATGACCGGCCGGATCTCCATTATCATTCCGACCCTGAATGAGGCGGCGACACTGGAACCAATCCTGAAGTCGCTGCAGCCGCTACGGGGTAAGGGACATGAGGTGATCGTCGTGGATGGCGGCAGCAGCGATGAAACCGTCAGATTGGCCGGTTACTATGCGGATAAGGTGATTACATCCGAGCGTGGGCGCGCTCTGCAGATGAACCACGGAGCGCAGGCGGCCGAAGGCGGCATCCTCTGGTTTCTGCACGCGGATTCGCAGATTCCGGCGGATGCTGCGGAAACCATCGTCGGGGCGGTGGGAGATTCCGGGTCTTTTCAATGGGGACGATTTAACGTTCGGTTGTCCGGAGCGCATTGGCTGTTTCGTGTCATTGAAGCCCTGATGAATCTTCGATCACGGCTGACCGGAATCGCCACCGGAGATCAGGGGATCTTTGTCCGGCGGGAGCTTTTCCAGGCCGTTGACGGCTTTGCCGAGATTCCTTTGATGGAGGATATCGATCTCAGCAAACGCTTGAAACGCCTCGCTCCCCCCTGTTGCAGCACACAACGTCTGATCACTTCCAGCAGGCGTTGGGAGGACCGGGGTATTCTCCGTACGGTCCTGTTGATGTGGTATCTGCGGTTGGCCTATTTTCTCGGCCGTTCCCCGGAACGCCTGGCCGGAATCTACGGAAATACCCCGAGATGATGTATCCCCGCGGCCGTATTCTGATCTTCGCCAAGACCCCGGTACCCGGGAAGGTGAAGACGCGTCTGGCGAAAGGGTTGGGGTTCGATAAGGCCGCCAATCTGTACGCGGCCATGGTTGAGCACACGGTGGCCCTGGCGGTGGAGGCGCGACTCGCCCCGGTGGAGCTGCACGCCATGCCAGACGGGGAAAACGATTTCTTCAGATCCCTGCGGGATCGTTTTGCTGTCAAAGTGGAGCCGCAGGTAGGAGCGGATCTGGGGGAACGTATGGGGAATGCCCTTTCCACTGCGCTTAGTACCTCGGACTATGCGTTACTTATTGGAACCGACTGCCCGGTGCTGGACGCAGACTATCTGGAAGAGGCATTAGCCCGGTTGCATGGGAGCACGGAGGTGGTACTGGGGCCGGTGGAGGACGGCGGGTATGTATTAATCGGCATGCGCACCATGGAACCAAACCTGTTTCATGACATAAACTGGGGTGGTAGCGATGTGTTCGAGGTGACGCGCCGACGTTGTGTCGGTGCCGGAATCGACTGTGAAGAGCTGCGTCCTCTTTATGATATCGATACTGAGGAGGATCTGCGGCGCTTTCGGGAAGAGTTACCGGAACAGGCCGTGCAGTTAATCGGCTGCCATTGAGGTGATTAAACCCAGGGACTAATCAGGTTTGCGTATCTTAAGTCTGCAAATTCTCCTCGGGCTGACTTTTATTTTCCCGTTTACCCCCGCCGCTACCGCGGGCGGCGGACCCGAGACCACGCTGGTGGTAGTCAATGCTCGCTCACCTCTCTCCAAACGGATCGCCAACGAATATCTCCGTCTCCGACAGATTCCGTCGAATCATGTGGTCTGGCTGGAGGAAGTCCCCTCGGTTGGGTCGATACCCCTAGAGACCTATCGGAAAAAGGTCTGGAAACCCATCGATGAGTTTCTACGAACCCGCGGGTTGGAAGAAGAGATCGACGTTATCGCTTATTCCGCCGATTTTCCCTATGGGGTGGATTTTGCCTCCGATCTCAAGGCCAGGAAGATTCAGAAACATAAGCATTTGGGTACCAGGGCCTCCCTGACCGCCTTGACCTATTTTGCCCGCCGGGTGGAGATAGGGGATACCGGCTATCTGCAGCGGAATCATTATTTTGCCGATTTTGCCGGTCCCAAGATCAACAAGACTCCGGATGAACTTCCGGTCAGTACCCAGAAGCTCAGTGAGCGGGAAATTAGCGAGCTGCGTAAAAAAGCGAAAAGCGCCCTAGGCCGTAAGGATTACTCCGTCGCCGTGGCGGCGTATCGCAAGATTCGGGACAGCTATCCGGATAAATCCAGGACCTGGTATGACCTGAGTCGGAGTCTGGCGGCCGCCGGAAAACAGGAAGAGGCGTTGTCGGTTCTTACCTCGGCAGTGGATCTGGGGTGGACCCAAAGCCTGCTTACAGCCAAGGACAGGTATCTGAAACCCCTGCGTCGGGATCCCCGTTTCCGGCGTTTATTAGAACGCATGGAGACCGCCTACGGTCCGTTCCAACTGCCCCACGGCTTTAGTAACCGTTATGTCTGGTCCAATTCCGATCTGATGCGCTGGGAGGCCGGTGACGATCTGGATCGCTACTATCTCTCCACCCTGTTGGCCTATACCGGTATCCGGGGGAACAGCCTCCCGGAAGTGATGGATTACCTCACCTCCGCCGCGGCCAGTGACGGAACCCGACCGGACGGCACCGTCTATTTGCTGGAGAACCCCAATATTCGTTCACAGACCCGGCAGCCGCTTTTCACCGCCACCGCCGCGGAGCTGGAGCGGCGCGGACGCAAGGTGGAGATACTGAACGACGACATAGATCAACAGGACGGGGTTGTTCCCAGGAACAAGCGTGACGTGATTGGTGCGGTGGTGGGTTCCCGCAATTACAAGTGGGGGGAGAGCGGCAGCCGCTTGCTTCCCGGTGCCATTGCGGAGTCTCTTACCAGTTACGGGGGTGATTTCAACAACAGCAGTCAGACCAAACTGACGGAGCTTCTGCGTTATGGTGCCGCGGGATCCAGCGGGGCGGTGATGGAGCCCTTTGCGTTTCAGGAGAAGTTTCCGGTGCCGTTGCTGCATGCCTACTACGCGGACGGTTGTTCTCTTGCGGAGGCCTTCTACCAAAGCCTGGTGGCACCCTACCAGCTCATTATCGTAGGGGACCCGCTGGCGCGACCCTTCGCCCGGTTTGCGGAGGTGCGGCTCGATGCACCGGACCCGGTCTCTCCCTGGTCGGGGACAGTGAACATCATTCCCGACATCCAAGCTGTTCCGGGAAGAGGGATCGGCAGGGTGGAGCTGTGGATCGACGGCCACCTGACGGCCGAGGCATCCGCGGGAGAGTCGATTGCCTGGAATACCGGCTCCGCGGCGGATGGTTACCATGAATTGAGACTGGTTGCGATCGAGGACAGCCTTATCGAAACACGTTCCTTCGCCCGTTTCCATATTCGTGTGGATAACGGTGGAAGCCAGGTGCGGATGGACGGCCTTGCGGACGCCGTGGACTATGGTGAGAAGATCTCCGTTTCCGGAACAGCGTCCGGAGCTGAGTTGGTGGGGGTTTTTCAGGGCTATCGCAAGTTGGGCGAGGCGCCGGTCAAGGAGGGTAGCTGGAAGGTGATCGTAGATACCGCCGATCTGGGCGCCGGACCGGTATCTCTCCAGGCTCGTGCGCTGGTCTCCGGTGAAACCGTCGCACAGAGCGTTCCACTGGTAATCACCATCAAGGATCCGGGCCTGATAGGACCGGTAGCCGATGTAAAATCGCCCGTGGCGGGTCTCACGGCTACCGTATATCTACAGGGTGGGGAATCCTATACGGTTGCCGTCGATGACATAGACAGCTTTTTCAAGGATCTGAACAAGGGCAAGATCGGAGTGGACAGAATAAGTCTGCAGGGCTATTTCAAGATCAGTACTCCCGGGTTTTACCAGTTGCTGGCAATCGGAAACAATCCTGCCAGGGTGTCCATCGACGATAAAGCCGTTCTGGAGATGCAGAAATCAAAGAAGCGTCAGGAGCGCTTTCTGCCCCTCGGGCTGGCGCAGGGTTGGCACAGATTGCGGCTCGACCTGCGAAGCGGACGCAGAGGATCGAACCCACGGTTAATTTTAGTGGGGGCGGAGGTGGCGAGAGTCCTGTCGGGTAAAAACCTGTATCAGGAAGGCGCCGGAGCGGTCAGTCTGAATAAATAGAGCCCTTTTTGAACTGCTAAGGGCTCATATTCCAATGGTGTTGCGCCCCTCAGGCGCAATAAGGTTCCCGGGTTGGAGAACCTGCCGCGAACAACCCTAACCGCAACCGCACCTGCTTCACTGCGGCCACGGATCGCGCCAGCGGAAGATCATGACCTGCGCGTTGTTGTATTCCTCGGTTTCCACCACGCTGTTGTCGGAATCAATGGTGAACAAAGCCTTCGAACACTGGTCGCTCGAGTTCTGACATTTCGAGAAATATTTGAAATCACTCTTGCGCACGGCACCTTCGATCATCTTCTCCTGGCACCCGAGCACCGAGAAGCTCGTCGCCGAGGCCCCGCCGGCGATGTAGCTGCCTTCCTTGATGCCGCGTCCATTCTCGGTAATGCGCCAGCGCACCACCGGCAGGCACTGCGGGCCCGTGTTCTTCCAACGGATCTGGAAATGGATCGTGTCGGGCGTCGACGGGTAACTCACGGCGAAGCCGGTAGGTTTGAGATCCGTCCAGGAATCGTTGAACGCGGCACATGAACCTGCTCCGGAGCAGGCGCCGGGTGGGATCGCGGTGGGTTTCTTTAAAATAAGATGCGTCTGGGTCAGTCGCTGCTGGGTGTTGTTCGGCGGCGACAGCCACAGCGTGTAGGCATCACCCAAATCCCGGGAAGGATTCAGCGTAACCGGGGGTTTGAACGTGTAGCTCCCCGTATTCTCAGTTTGCCAGGTGAGTCCTCCACCGGGCTTATGCAGGTTTACCGCAAGCTTACACGACTTGTCCGAGGTGCCGCTCCATGTGACCGTGACGTTGTCCGCCAGATAGTGGGTGGAATAGTCCTGAGGGCTGGTGATCTTGACGTCCTGCAACGAGCAGTCCTTCAATTGTGCGGCCAGCGACGGTCTAGACAGCTTGGGTTTCTTCTGGCCGCCCATGGAGAGCGCCGGCAGGCCGGGAACGTTGATAATCAACGAGCGGATGTTGTTGCCCTCCTGCTTTTCGGTCACGGCGTGGTCGGCGTCCACCTCAAAGGTGAGTCGGTACCGCCCGGCCGCCCATTTGTCCTGCGACATCGGCGGCCAAGACAGACTGTACTGCCCGTTCGGTGCCAGCGGGGAAACGGTCATGGAACCTGAGAGTTTCGGGTTACACGAGGTGGCGCCGAGCGGTGTACAGGTGATCTTAAGGCGGTTCCGCGGCGTGGCCGCATTGCCGGCGTTCTTGATCTGTACGTTGAATATGGTCGTGGCGCCGATCCGGTCGCCCGCCTTCGGCGGTGTGGCGTAAGTTACGTTTTGAATTACGAGGTCCGGCCGGGACAGGGTCGCCGTAATGCGCGGTTGGATACTCAAGCGTTTGTCACCCGGTGGTGCGGCCTGGAGCGTGGCCGAAGACAGGAGAAGTGTGGTGACCAGCAGAACAGTGTTCCAGGAAAAGCTACGCATAAAACCCCCGGTTGTGACAGTATTTTTTTACGGATTTCCTTCGCATCATAGCATCCACTCGGCTGCCGCCCAACGTCATGGGTAGGTGGTGGCGCAAGCGGAAATGGTTCAGAGGGGGTGCGAGGCGGCCGATCCAGAAAAGCGGTGAAAGAAAACGGGGTGCTGACTGAAAAAGCATTGGGAAGACTCAAGAAATCCTCTTTCCAGACGCCTACAGGTCTATATGCAATTCCGTCCCTAATAATAAGAAAGGACAACCTCATGCCAAAAATCTGGATAAATGAAGAGACCTTATTTGATTCGATAATCGTGATCGGCAGCGATGCCATTACCACCGGAGCGCTAAATAGCGATGACTTGGAAGATGCCAAGCGCCGCATTGAGGAAGGAGAGAGCCCCCTCAACGTGTTCGGCGACCGGGCGACCATGATTCCGTATTTCAGTATTAAAAAAATAAAGCTGGAAGAAAATGACGAGGATATCGAGGTCTATTACAAGGCGGAAAAGGATTCTAAATCCAAAACCCTGAGTCCGGTGGATACGGCCGTACGGCAGGAGATCCTGACGGAAATACAGTCACACCTGGGCGAAGACTTTACCACTATGACGGAGAAATACAGCCTCCCGCGTGCAATTTTCCCGTCGTTGATGACGCTCTCGGTTTTTATATTTATTACCAAGTTTTTATATGCAGTGGCCGCGAGAATTGCCGCCGGTACGGAGATCGAGGTCAGCGGACGGCGCAGCGGGTTGAAAAAACTTTTTCTCTGGATATTGGATCTTCTGGGGCCGACTGGAGTGCTCATCCTGGGCGGCCTGTTGATGCTGTTGACGGCGTTGGTGCTTTTCAAACGGCTCAAAGAACCGACCATAGTCACCACCATAAAACAGGGGAAACAGCGTCCCGGTTCGGCAATCGGAACAGCGATCAAATACGCTATTCTTATCGGTGTATGGGCCCTCTTCGGACCGGGACTAATCTCTTCGCTGGTTTCCTGAGTTGGATATCCTAATCCTCCTCTACACCACTAAAGGGGTATCTTCTTTGAATCGTGTCGCTCTCGGCCATCCCTGGCCTCCGCGACATAAGGACATCCTGTCCAAAACCCGGAACGTGGATTCTCATCCGCACCGCCGAAAACGCCAAAGGGCCACCCGAGGGGTGACCCTTTGTCGTTTGGTGGAGGCGGTGGGAATCGAACCCACGTCCGCAAGCACTCCGCCTTCGGCTCTACATGCTTAGTCGAGTCTATTAAGTTTAACCGCCTGATACCCGACCGACAGGGCGCTCAGAGCGGCGATTCCGGTTAAGGTTTAATGAATCCGCCCCGGACGAGCTTCATCACGATCTTGTGAGAATCGACGCCTGAAATCCGGACGCACAAGCACGGCTCCAGTCAGACGGCTCCCTACCGGGTATTAAGCGGCGAGAGCGTAGTTGTCGTCGTTGGCAACTATCAGTTTGCAGATGGATTTACGAGGAGATCTGCATCCTCGGCATGCACCTCGGGTTTTGCTACCCACGTCGAAGCCAAGTCGCCCCCGATTCGGTGTTAACTATTGGACATTATAGGTGGAATAGGGTTCCGTGTCTTTCGGTCAGTCCGGTGGGGCGCGGGCAAGGGCCGAAATACCAGGGCCGAGATAACAGGGCCGAGATAACAGGGCCGAGGTATCAGGGCCGAGGGCCGAGGTTCTAAGGCCTAGGAACGTAGGTTCAGTTTTTACCCAGATTGCATAACAGCCGGATAGCGGTGGTGGGGTTAAGGTTTCGTATCCCGCTGAAGCGGGACCTACATCAGTAGAAATGTCCTCGGCCCTCGGCCCTGATAACTCGGCCCTCATGATCAGTGGGTCTTGAAAAGGCGTTCCTTGTCCCGCTGCCAGTCGCGGTCCTTCTCGGATGCCCGTTTGTCGTGCTGTTTCTTACCCTTTGCCAGGCCGATCTCGACCTTGGCGATACCCCTTTTCCAGTACATGGCCAGGGGTACCAGGGTGTATCCCCGCCGTTCCACCATGCCCACCAGCTTGTCCAGCTCCCGGCGCTGGAGCAGGAGTTTCCGGGTCCGGATCGGGTCCGGGTGGATATGGGTGGAGGCGGTCGGAAGGGGGGTGATATGGGCGCCAAACAGAAACGCCTCACCCTCCTTGAGGGTGACGTAACTCTCGCTGAGCTGCAGGCGGCCGGCGCGCAGACTCTTTACCTCCCAACCCTCCAGGGAGATGCCGCATTCATAGCGCTCCTCAATGAAGTAGTCGTGCCGGGCCTTTTTATTGAGGGCGATGGTGGCGCCGCCGGCGGCTTTCTTTTTCGGTTTTTTTGCCATGGCGGGCATTGTATTAGAGGCGGGCCCGGAGGTGATAGACCTGAGGGCGAATTCCGGCGATTCCTTGTCCTTGAGGCGGATTTCATTGAGAATAATACCGGTATTATTTCAACCGGCGTCTGCATGGGGTATAGCCCCGGATACAGTGGATAGCGGTGAAGAGGCCGGGCGGATCGCCCGGAATTAAGAAAAACACGCGATCAGGGGACCCGGGAATGGCAGAACGTACCTCAATCCATGGACAATGGTCGACACGTCTGATGTTTATTCTGGCGGCGACCGGTTCGGCTGTCGGTTTGGGCAATATCTGGAAGTTTCCCTATATCACCGGCGAAAACGGCGGTGGTGCCTTCGTTATGGTTTATCTGGTCTGTATCGCCATCGTGGGGATCCCCATCATGATGGCGGAGATCCTTCTGGGGCGCCGCGGGCGCCAGAGCCCCATCAACACCATGCGTACCCTGGCATCCGATGAAGGCGCCCACCCGGCCTGGGCGCTTCTGGGCTGGGGCGGTGTGGTGGCGGGATTTATCATTCTCTCCTATTACAGTGTTATCGCGGGATGGGCCGTAGCTTACATCTTCCGGACTGCTGCCGGGGTGTTTAGCGGGGCGACGGCGGACGGCGTAAAGAGTATTTTCACCGAACTGGTGGGAGATCCGGAGCGACTCCTTGCCTGGCATACCCTGTTCATGGTGATGAGCATGGGGGTGGTGGCACGGGGCGTACGACACGGTCTGGAGAAGGCGGTCCGGATCCTGATGCCGATGTTGTTTGTTCTGCTGCTCGTACTGGTGGGTTATGCCTGGAATGAGGGCGCCTTCACGCAGGGGCTCGATTTTCTCTTTCAACCCGATTTCGGAAAGATCCTGTTCCGTTGCGAGATCGTGGAGGAGGTGGAGCGCTGCAGCCTCAGCGGCAGGCCGCTGCTGGTGGCTATGGGTCACGCCTTCTTTACCCTCAGCCTGGGTATGGGTGCCATCATGGTCTACGGCTCCTATATGCCGAAATCCAGCTCCATCGCCGGCTCCGCCATCACCATCGCGCTGCTGGATACCGCCGTAGCATTACTGGCGGGTATGGCAATATTCCCTATCGTATTTGCCAACGGCCTGGAACCGGGAGCCGGACCCGGCCTGATTTTCCAGACCCTGCCCATCGCCTTCGGTGCTATGCCGGGGGGGCAGTTTTTCGGCACCCTGTTCTTTATATTGCTGGTCTTTGCCGCATGGACCTCCGCTATCTCGCTGATCGAGCCCGCGGTGGCCTGGCTGGTGGAGAATCGGCAAATGAGCCGGGTACGTGCCGCTATCTTGGTTGGGATTCTGGTCTGGCTTCTAGGGCTGGCCAGCGTGTTTTCCTTCAATATCTGGAAGGGGAAGCAGATATTTGGCATGACGGCATTTGATCTGCTGGACTACCTGTCCGCGAATATCATGCTGCCGTTGGGCGGTCTCCTGATAGCCGTTTTTGCCGGTTGGCATATGGCCAGGGCTTCCACGGCGGATGAACTCGCCATGGGCGATGGGGTCAGGTACAACATATGGTGGACGGTAATCCGTTATGTAACGCCGGTGGCCGTTATCCTGGTATTCCTGAGTGCGATCCATGTGATCGGGTAAGAGGTAGAGAGGTTGCCGGTAGTCAAGAAGAGTGCGTTAGTGCTGCATACAGCGAACCAGATGTATGAACTGGTATGTGATGTGGAGTCCTATCCCGAGTTTCTGCCATGGTGCCGTTCCACCCGACTGCTCTCCAGGAGCGAGAACGAAATCTGCGGGGAGCTGGAAGTGGCCCGGGCCGGGATAAGCCAGACCTTCTCCACCTGTAACCGTCTGACCCCCGGCGAACGTATGGATATCCAGCTGATGGAAGGGCCGTTTAAACGGCTCCAGGGCAGTTGGGTTTTTACTCCGCTACGGGATGATGCCAGCAAGGTGGAGTTGGAACTGGATTTTGAGTTCTCGGGAAAACTGATTAATACTGCCTTCGGAGCCGTGTTCAACCAGATAGCGAACAAGCTTGTGGAGGCATTCTGTAAACGAGCGGATGAGGTATATCGTGTCAGCTGAAAATATTGAAGTGGAAGTCGCCTATGCAAAACCGGAGGCGCAGGTAATTCTGAAGGTCAAGGGAGAGACGGGGATGACCGTACTCCAGGCCATTGAGCGCTCCGGAATCGCGGAGAAATTTCCCGAAATCGATCCGACCACGGCCAAGGTCGGAATTTTTGGGAAGGCGACCAGTCAGGACGTGGAGCTGCAGTCCGGTGACCGGGTGGAGATCTATCGTGAATTGATCGCCGATCCCAAGGCGGCGCGAAAGAAAAAAGCGGCCGCCAAAGAGAAGAAGGAAGAGAGCGCTGGTTGATCCGTAAGCGGGAAACCGTTGCTAAAGGAGAGGGGGCGTGAAAGCCCCCTTTTTCATTGGGGCTCCGGCCGTTGAACCATATCCCCGGATTCCGGATCTTTGCTACGCTCCTGTATTCAGGAGCTGAAGGGTGTTAGAGAGGGATACTATTCTTCCTCGTCGTCCGAGCTGAAGGTGACGGTGTCCCACACCTTGCCAAAAAAGCCCTTCTCCTCCTTCTGGACGGTTTCTTCTTGCTCGGGTCTGTTCTCCGGTACCGCCGGAGATTCCTCGGGCTCCGGGGCCGTTATCTCCTCGGCCGGGGCGGTCTGGGAGGCCTCCGCCTCGTCATCCGAGCTGAAGGTGACGGTGTCCCACACCTTGCCGAAGAACCCCTTCTCCTCCGATTGCGGCTCCTCCGGAGCTTCTTCCGGGGCGACATCTTTCTGCACGGCTTCGGTGCTCACGTTTTCATCAGAGCCTATACCCACCGCGTCCATGGTGCGGGAAAAAAACCCCTTCTCCCGCTCTTCGTAATCGGGAACCGTATATACCGTCTCCTTGCCCGCCAGAGGGTCCTGTGCCGGCATCGGGCGGAAATCTCCGGCGATGCGCACCAGACGGTCATCCTCGAAAAAGATGGATATCCGCTCCTGTTGACGGTCGTTGCCGTCGGCTTCCATGCTGTAGAGGTAGTCCCACCGGTCTTGATGAAAGACATCCACCAGGAGCGGCGTACCCATGATGTACTGGACCTGCTGCCGGGTCATTCCGGGACGGAGTTTATCCACCATCTCCTGGGTTACCACGTTGCCCTGCTGGATATCCGGGCGGTAAACCCCGGGAATTTTGTTGGTGGAGCAGCCGCCGATAAGCAAACTTGCAACACACAGTAAAGAAATGAGAAGCTTTTGCATTCCTGAGGTACCAGGCTGTTGTGAAATCGAATCGCCGCATGATAACTCAATAGCCGAATGAAAACACGATCTTGCGGGAGATACCTGCCGTGGAAGACCATGATATACGCAAAGCGGGCCTGAAGGTGACCATGCCCCGCCTGAAGATCCTGGAGGTGTTGGAACAGCATCCGGAGGATCACCTGAGCGCCGAGGAGGTCTACAAACTGCTGCTGGAGAAGGGGGAGGATATCGGCCTGGCGACGGTCTACCGGGTTCTCACCCAGTTTGAGGCGGCGGCCCTGTTGAAACGGCATAATTTCGAGGGGGGATCTTCGGTGTTCGAGCTGGATCGTGGCGGCCACCACGATCACATCCTCTGCGTGAGCTGCGGTCGGGTGGAGGAGTTTGTGGACGAAACCATCGAACAGCGGCAGCGGGAGATCGCGGAAGAGCGGGGTTTCGAGATAGAAGATCACTCCCTGGTTATCTACGGGCGCTGCAGCCGGCCGGGGTGTAAGAAGTGATCAGTTAGAGGTTAGCTGTAGGGCGGGCTGTGCCCGCCGTCGACCCGGGAGGTTGGAGGCGGTCAGGGTCAGGTCCGGGAGTTGTTGACCATCTCCGCCGCGTGGGCCAGAGTCTGTTCGGTGATTTCCACGCCCCCGAGCATGCGGGCGATCTCCTGAACCCGTGTTTCTCCATCCAGAAGTGCAATCTCGGTCTGGATTCCGCTGCCGTTCCCGCTTTTGACCACCTGCAGGTGGTTGTGGCATTGGGCGGCGACCTGGGGCAGGTGGGTCACGCAGAGTACCTGGCGGAATTCCCCAACCTGGCGCAGCAGTTTGCCCACGATCTCGGCAATCCCGCCGCCGATACCTACGTCAACCTCGTCGAAGATCAGGGTCGGGACGCCCGAGCAGCGGGCGGTAGCAACCTGAATGGCAAGGCTGATACGGGAAAGCTCCCCTCCGGACGCTACCTTAACCAGCGGTTTTACCGGTTGCCCGGGGTTGGCGCTGACCTGGAACTCTATCCGGTTCAGGCCGCTTGCAGTGGCCTTTTCCTCCGGGAGCGACTCTATATCGATCGTGAACCGGCCCCCGGGCATCCCCAGGGAGTGCATTCCCGCGGTGACCTCCTGTTCCAGTCTGCCGGCGGCTGTACGGCGTTGTTCCTCCAGGGCCGCCGCTGCCGTCAGGTACTCGGAACGCAGGTCCGCGACCTCCCGTTCCAGGAGTGAGAGGTTCTGATCCGCATGTTCCAACTGTTCCAGGCTGTTGCGAATATCCAGGAGCAGTTGCGGCAGCTCGTCAGCCTTGCAACGGTGCTTTCTGCTGAGGTCATGGATATCAGAGAGGCGCTGTTCCACCTCCTCAAGGCGGGCCGGGTTCGATTCGATACGGTCGAGATATTGGCGCAGGGCGTGGGCCGCTTCCTGAACCTGAATGGCGGCGTTCTCCGCCATCTCCCGCACCTCACCGAGGGACGGGTCGCTGCCGGCCAGCTCCTCCAGTTCACCGCCGACACGGGCGAGACGGGTTTGTAGGGATCCCTCGTCATCGTACAGCTGGGAGAGGAGTCGGCCGCAACCTTCCTGCAGCCGGTCCGCATTGCTCAGCTTGCGATGCTCCTCGTCCAGCTGTTCAAGCTCCTGCGGCCCCAGCCCGAGTTGCTCCAGTTCCTGCACCTGGTAGCGCAGCAGTTCCAGCCGTTCGCTCCTGTCGCTGGATTCGGCCCGCAATTCCGCCAGACGCCTCTCCGCTTCCCGCCAGTTATGGAACAGCTGATCCAATCGCCTGCGGGGTTCGGCATGACCGGCGTACTCGTCCAGCAGATCCCTTTGATGACCGCGGTGCAGCAGGGACTGGTGGGCATGCTGCCCATGGATATCCACCAGCAGATCCCCCAGGTTCTGGAGCAACTTGATGGTGACCGGGCTGCCGTTAATGAATGCGCGGGAACTGCCGGACTGGACCAGCAGCCGACGCAGGATACACTCATCACCGCTGTCCAGGGCATGTTCCCGGAGCCATTCGAGGATCTCCCGGTCACCGGCGATGTTGAATACGGCGGTGATTTCCGCCTTGTCGCAACCGGAGCGGATCATGCTGTTGTCGGCCCGTTCACCCAGCGCCAGCCCGAGGGCGTCGATGAGGATGGATTTTCCGGCCCCGGTTTCGCCGGTGAGGGCGGACAGCCCCGTACCCAGCTCCAACTCAAGCGCGGAGACGATGGCCAGATCCCGGATGTGGATTTGAGTCAGCATCGCGTCGGACTAGACTCGGTATTCACTCCATCCCAGTTTGGCACGCAGGAGGTTGAAATGGTCATGCCCCTTGGGGTGGATCAGGCGGATCATGTTGTTGTGTTTGCGGATGGATATGCGGCCGTCCGGAGGGGGCAGGGTGCTCAATCCGTCACAGGTAACGCGTACGTGCTGGTGTTCCGTACGGTCGCTCACCACGATTTCGATCTCACTGTCTCCGTCCACAACGATGGGGCGGTTGCTGAGGGTGTGAGGACATACGGGTACCAGGATGGTGGCATTGAGGCTGGGCTGAACTATGGGACCGCCGCCGGAGAGGGCGTAGGCCGTGGAGCCGGTGGGGGTAGAGATGATCAGTCCGTCGGAACGCTGGATATTGACGAAATGGCCGTTAACATAGGTTTCGAATTCGATCATCCGGGCCACGTTCCATTTGTGAATAACCACGTCGTTGAAGGCCTTGAACGTTTCTCCATCCACGGTTGCCTGCAACAGGGTACGGTGCTCCTCGTCGTAGTGCCCGTCGAGGATCTGTTCCACGGTGTCGATCATGTCGTCAGGGGAGATATCGGCGAGAAAACCCAGCCGACCCAGGTTGATCCCCAGCAGCGCCACGTCGTAATCCGCCAGGCTGCGGGCGGTGTGCAGAAGCGTACCGTCTCCCCCCACCACGATGGTTAGTCCACACTGCTTCCCGATCTCTCCCAAAGCCGCGGTAGGCAGGCCGTGATCCGGTAGGCGCTGCGCCGTTTCGTCCTCCAGCAGGACCTGGCAGCCGCGCTGGCAAAGGAATTCACCGAGCGACAGCAGGGTATCCCGGATACCGCTGTCCCCGTGTTTTCCAATCAGTCCGATGGAGTGGAATTGTTGATTCGGCATTTTCTGTTAATTAAATATGGAATATCCGGATCCTGTCCGGAGTTGCCTGCCCCCGTATTCGAAACTTAGCATGGTGCCGATAACCAGCCAAGAGCGTAAATCCGGGTGGTCGGAAGGGATCGATCCGGACAGCAGGATAATCTTGACACCCAAACTGCCGCTCCTGATAATTTTCGATTCTTGGCACTCCCCGCGGGAGAGTGCTAAATAGTGGATAGGGTTGGTGGATAGGCGATACTTGTGCCACGACAGGCGTTAGATAAAAGCAAACTCAATGAGCGGGCTCAGCACTTTCTCAAGGTGTTGATCGAGCGCTATATCCTGGACGGCGAACCGGTAGGTTCGCGCACTCTGGCCAGGGATGCAGGTCTGGATCTGAGTCCGGCCACGGTCCGGAATGTAATGGCGGACCTGGAGGAGATGGGGCTGGTTTCTGCGCCGCATACCTCGGCCGGCCGTATTCCGACAGTGGACGGTTATCGCCTGTTCATCGATTCGCTGCTGAAGATAAAGCCTCTGAGCGAAAAGGAGATCGCCAGGCTGAAGAGCCAGCTGGACCCGGGGTGTGGATCCCCCAAACTGTTGGAATCGGCGTCCAGCCTGTTATCGACCGTGACCCACATGGCCGGGATTGTAATGTTGCCGCGACACCGGCAGGTTTCCTTCCGTCAGATCGAATTTCTTCCTCTATCCGGAACCCGGGTGCTGGCCATTCTGGTAACCAATGAGGAAGAGGTGCTTAACCGTATCATTGTCACCGACCGCACCTATTCGGCGGCGGAACTGGAACAGACGGCCAACTATTTCAATCGAACCTTTTCCGGGTGTTCATTACAGAGGGTCCGCGAAGCGATCCTGAAAGACATGCGGGAGGCAAGGGCGGATATGGACCGGATCATGGCGCGGGCCATGGCCATGGCGGAACAGGTGCTTGAGCCCGTTGACCTAAAAGACGACTGTGTCATCGCCGGCCAGACCAACCTCATGTCGTTCAATGAGCTGGCGGACATGGAGCGTCTCAAGAAGCTTTTCGATCTGTTCACGGAAAAACACCAGATACTGCATCTGCTGGACGGTTGTCTTGAGGCGGAAGGCGTGCAGATCTTTATTGGTGAAGAGTCAGGCTATCAGCCGTTTGACAACTGCAGTGTCATAACCTCCCCCTATAAGATCGACAACGAGGTGGTCGGAGTGCTGGGCGTAATCGGACCAAAACGTATGGCTTACGACCGGGTGATCCCGATTGTCGACGTAACCGCAAAATTATTGGGTGCGGCCTTGAAACAGCGATAACCTTCCCCAATATGGGGGATTGTTCGAGCACAGAGCGTTCGAAACAAGGGATGCGTATGGCTGTAAGGCGGGCGCGTCCCTCTCTTTGCGGTCAGCGTTTACAGTGATCGATTACGAGGTAACAGAATGAAGAAAGAGCGGGAAGCGGTGGAAGACGCCGCTGCAGACAAGGAATCGGAGCAGGTGGGCATAGAGGCGCCCGATGAAGCTCAAGAGGCGACAGATGAAAAGGCATCTTCCGCGGATGACCTGACATTGATGCTGGAAGACGCCCGCAGCAAGGCGGATGAGCACTGGAACAACCTGGTGCGGGCCAAGGCGGAGATCGAGAATCTGCGCAAGCGCCATGAGCGGGATCTGGAAAACGCCCACAAATATGCCTTGGAGCGGTTTGTTTCCGAGCTCTTGGCGGTGCGCGACAGTATGGAGCTCGGCCTGGGCGCAGCCCGGGAGGAAGGCGCGGATATAGAAAAGCTGGTGGAGGGGACGGAGCTCACCCTGAAACTCTTTTCCGATGTGATGGAACGGTTCAATGTGGTCCAGATTAATCCGGAAGGCGAACCCTTTAACCCGGAACTCCACCAGGCGATGGCCATGCAGCCCCGCGATGATGTTCCGCCCAACACCGTAGTTACCGTGGTGCAGAAGGGCTATTCCCTGAACGGTCGCCTGGTGCGGCCGGCCATGGTGATGGTTTCTCAGGCGGCTGCCGGAAATATGGATGAACAGGCTTGAAAAAACAGTGGTTTTTCCCCATCTCAGGGGATAACCGAAATGTTATACAGATGTAGAAATACTCAGCGGAGAAATTAAGCAATGGGAAAAATAATCGGAATCGACCTGGGTACCACCAATTCCTGTGTCGCCGTGATGGAAGGCGACAAGACCCGGGTGATCGAAAACGCCGAGGGTGATCGCACCACGCCCTCCATCGTCGCCTACACCGGTGACGGTGAGATCCTGGTGGGTCAGTCGGCCAAACGTCAGGCGGTGACCAATCCGCAGAATACCCTGTTCGCCATCAAGCGTCTGATCGGTCGTCGATTCGAGGACGACGTTGTGCAGCGCGACATCAAGATGGTGCCCTATAAGATCGTCAAAGCGGACAATGGTGATGCCTGGGTGGAGGTCAACGGAAAGAAGATGGCCGCCCCGGAGATCTCCGCCAAGGTGCTGCAGAAGATGAAGAAGACCGCCGAGGATTATCTCGGAGAGCAGGTGACCGAGGCGGTAATCACGGTGCCGGCCTACTTCAACGACTCCCAGCGTCAGGCCACCAAGGACGCTGGCCGTATCGCCGGTCTGGAAGTCAAGCGCATCATCAACGAGCCCACCGCCGCGGCCCTGGCCTACGGTATGGATAAGAAGCGTGGCGATCAGAAGCTGGCGGTATTCGACCTGGGTGGCGGTACCTTCGACATCTCCATAATCGAGATCGCCGAGATCGACGGTGAGCATCAATTCGAGGTGCTCTCCACCAATGGTGACACCTTCCTTGGCGGCGAGGATTTCGACCTGCGCATCATCGACCATCTGGTTGAAGAGTTCAGAAAGGACCAGGGTTTCGACCTGCGCAACGACCCGCTGGCGCTGCAGCGTCTGAAAGAAGCGGCTGAGAAGGCCAAGATAGAGCTTTCCAACAGCCAGCAGACCGATATCAATCTGCCCTACGTCACGGCGGACGCCTCCGGTCCCAAGCACCTCAACACCAGGCTGACCCGGGCCAAGCTGGAGTCCCTGGTGGATGATCTGGTACAGCGCACCATCGACCCCTGTCGCACCGCCCTTAACGACGCCGGGCTGAGCGCCTCGGATATCGATGAGGTGATCCTGGTAGGCGGTCAGACCCGTATGCCCAAGGTGCAGGAAGTGGTGGAGAAATTCTTCGGCAAGGCACCGCGCAAAGACGTGAACCCGGACGAAGCGGTAGCCATCGGTGCCGCCATTCAGGGCGGTGTGCTGGGCGGCGAGGTGAAAGACGTGCTGCTGCTGGACGTAACCCCGCTCTCTCTCGGTATCGAGACCCTGGGTGGTGTAATGACCAAGCTGATCGAGAAGAACACTACGATCCCGACCAACACCAGCCAGGTCTTTTCCACCGCGGACGACAATCAAACCGCGGTGACCGTGCACGTGTTGCAGGGCGAGCGTGAGCAGGCGGCGGCCAATAAATCCCTTGGGCGCTTCGACCTCACCGATATCCCCCCGGCCCCGCGTGGTGTGCCGCAGATCGAGGTGAGTTTCGACATCGACGCCAACGGTATTCTGCACGTCTCCGCCAAGGACAAGGCGACCGGCAAGGAACAGTCCATTATCATCAAGGCCTCCTCCGGTCTCAGCGACGAGGAGATCGATAAGATGGTCAAGGACGCTGAGGCTCACGCCGAGGAGGATAAGAAGTTCCAGGAACTGGCGCAGGCCCGCAACCAGGCCGACAATATGATCCATGCCGTACGCAAGTCCATGACAGAGTTGGGCGACGACAAGATGGAGTCCGGTGAGAAGGAGTCTATCGAGGCGGCGATCAAGGATCTGGAAGAAGTGATGAAGGGTGACGACAAGAGCGCCATTGAGGAGAAGACCAAGACCCTGACCGAGGCCTCGGCCAAGATGGCGGAGCGGATCTACGCTCAGCAGGGCGCGGAAGCGACTGCCGAGGCACAGGCGGGCGCGGAGGCCGCTTCAGGCGGCGGCGACGAAGATGTGGTCGATGCGGAGTTTGAAGAGGTTAAGGACGATAAGAAGTGAACAGTTAACAGTTCACAGTAAACAGTCGACAGTCTGGGGTTGTAAATGGGGCGTGCGGGTGTATTCATCCGCGCGCTTCAACACGTTCAGCAAACTGCATACTGAAAACTGTCAACGGAAAACTAATAACTGACAACTGACAACTGACAACTGACAACTGCTAACTAAAGATGTCCAAACGCGACTATTACGAAGTACTTGGTATCAACAAGAATGCCAGTGAGGCCGAGATAAAGAAGGCCTACCGGCGTCTTGCAATGAAGTATCATCCGGACCGGAATACGGGTGACGATGCCAAGGTCGCGGAACAGAAGTTCAAAGAGGCCAAGGAAGCCTACGAGATCCTTTCTGATCCCCAGAAGCGCACGGCATACGACCAGTTCGGTCACGCCGGAGTGGATTCCTCCATGGGCGGTGGACCGGGCGGATTCGGCGCCGGTGCCAGTTTCAGCGATATCTTCGGCGATGTGTTCGGGGACATCTTTGGTGGCGGCGCCAGGGGCGGCGGCAGTCGCGTCCATCGTGGCGCCGATCTGCGCTACAACCTGCAGATCACTCTGGAGGAGGCGGTTGCGGGTACTACGGTCAAGATCCGTGTCCCCACGGCGGTCTCCTGTAAGGCGTGTAATGGCACCGGTGCTAAAAAAGGCACCGTTCCAAAGAGCTGTACCACCTGCGGAGGGCATGGCCAGGTCCGCATGCAGCAAGGATTTTTCTCGGTACAGCAGACCTGCCCCACCTGTCACGGAAGAGGAACGGTCATTGATGATCCCTGCCATGTCTGTCGCGGTCAGGGGCGGGTGCAGGAGCATAAGACCCTCTCCGTTAAGGTGCCCCCGGGAGTGGACAACGGTGACCGTATCCGGCTCTCGGGAGAGGGAGAGGCGGGAGAGAACGGTGGACCGCCCGGGGATCTCTACGTCCAGGTGGCGGTGAAGGAGCATCCGATCTTCAGCCGGGATGACAGCCATCTTTTCTGCGAGGTACCCATAGGCTATACCACGGCGGCGCTGGGTGGCGAACTGGAGGTGCCCACCCTGGACGGTAAGGTTAAATTGAAGATACCCGCCGGTACCCAGACCGGGAAAATGTTCCGCATGCGTGGCAAGGGCGTGAAACCGGTTCGGGGCGGTCCTGTGGGAGATCTCATCTGTCGGGTATCGGTTGAGACGCCGGTCAATCTGACCGAGAAACAGAAGGAACTGTTGCGTCAGCTGGATGAGACCATACAGGAGGGGGGTAGCCGGCACAGTCCTCAGTCCTCGACCTGGCTCGACGGGGTAAAGAGCTTTTTCGAGAAGATGGGCCTATAAATACAGGGCCGAGGGCCGAGGAAAACCTGCTTGCCTGAAAAGTACCGTAGAGCGGGCTGTGCCCGCCGTAAAGCGGCTTAATTTATTTTGTCCGGCGGGCGCAGCCCGCCCTACATTAATACCAAGGAAATAAAATGATTAGAGTGGCCGTAGTTGGAGCAGCCGGACGAATGGGGAAAAATCTGGTGCAGGCGATCCAGGAAGCCGATGGTGTGGAACTGGGTGCGGCTACTGAGCATCCCGAAAGTACCCTTATCGGCGCGGATGCCGGAGCCCTTGCGGGTGTCGGCGATCTGGGCGTAACGATCGTCGGCGGTCTGGAGCAGGCGCTGGATGATTTTGACGTGGTCATTGATTTCACCAGACCCGCAGCCACCATGGCTCATCTGGAGCTGTGCCTGAAAGCGGGCAAGAAAATGGTTATCGGCACTACCGGGCTCGGCGATCACGAGAAACAGCGACTTCAGGAAGCGGCCGGGGAGATCGGCATCGTCTTCGCCCCCAATATGAGTATCGGCGTCAATCTCTGTCTCAAGCTGTTGGATATGGCGGCGCGGGTCCTCGGCGACAACGTGGACATCGAAATCATTGAGGCCCACCATCGCCATAAAGAGGATGCCCCTTCGGGGACGGCGCTGCGCATGGGCGAGGTGGTTGCGGAGGCGTTGGGCCGGGATCTCAAGGAGTGTGCCGTCTATGGTCGGGAAGGGGTCACCGGTGAGCGGGATCGTAAGACCATCGGCTTCGAAACCATCCGTGCCGGCGATATCGTGGGTGATCATACGGTCCTGTTTGCGGCCACGGGCGAGCGCGTGGAGATAACCCACAAGGCCTCCAGCCGCATGACTTTCGCCAACGGCGCGGTCCGTGCAGCGGGCTGGATTGCCGGCAAGGAGAGCGGGCTGTTCGATATGCAGGATGTTTTAGGATTGAATTGAAGGCAGAATATCCCCCCTCTGATCCCCGGAGGACGGAAGGGATGTGGGGATAGCCGGCGGACAGACCTTTGGCACGGTCTCTGCTTACTAACAATGCAGAGATAGACTGTTACCGAGGTCGCCTGATGAATAGTCCGGTTTCCGCTGGAATTGCAAATGCCCTGTTTACCGCCCCGTCGGCCGGCGTGACCGCTGGCGGCAGTCCGCAGTGTTTCGCGGAGAACGTGGAAGGTATTGATTTTTCACAACTATTATCCAGTGAAAAATTGATGCCTGAGCTGATGGAGTTGCTCAAGAGCCGCATACCTCCGGAGGATTTCGCCCGTCTGGAGGAGATGCTGGAAAGCGGCAACGATTTACCGCTTCCGGCAATCCTCGGCCTCTTTCAGGAGGTCCTGGCGAACAATCCCGCTCCCACCGGCACCCCGGTGGAAGAGGTGCTTTCCAATCCTCTACCGGATGAAACGGCCGGGGGTATTCCTCCCGGTGGCCGCCCGACCGCAACCGCGGAAGAAGCCCTATCCAGGCTACTGCAGATGAGCAAACACTCTTCTGCGAGGGAAAATCCCTCCCTTTCCGGGCAGACCGATGTAACGGGTGCCGCGAAGGGGTTATCACCGGAGGATCAGGAGGCGCTGAAGGATATACTTCGACAGGTATCCGCGATGCGGCCGGCGGTTTCCGGTGAAGCCGTTTCCACAACCCTAAAGCCGGCGGGAGTGGGGAGCGAAACCCTCCTCACGGCGGCGGCCAACCTTGAGGCTGGTGTTTCCGGCGGGTTGCAATCGCCGGCGGTGGCGGGTGTTGTATCCAACCTGTCATCAACCCCCACATCGGGAGCGCACCAGACCCCGCCCGCAATCACCATCCCGCCCGGGGACAAGGGTTGGGATCAGGCTATGGGCGAACGGATACTCTGGATGGTCGGACGGGATCTCCAGGCAGCATCGGTCAACATAAAGCCACCGCACCTCGGACCGTTGAATATCCAGATTTCCATACAGAACGATCAGGCCTCGGTGAATTTCACGGCACAACACGGTGTCGTCAAAGACGCCCTGGAAGCCGCCATACCCCGGCTGCGGGAGATGCTGGCTGAGAACAATATCCAATTGGTGAACGTGGATGTAAGCCATCGTGATCCGGGTGGGCGCGGTGAGACTGCTGATCTTTACCAGGGACGCCGGGACGGGAACCCTGACCAGTACCTCTTCAGTGACGACGTGGAATCCGAGGCGGAATCCACCCTGGTTCACTATTACCGGAGTGACGGACTTCTGGATGATTATGCCTGACCAGAGACCGGCCGGGCCCGCAAGCAACCATACCTGAAAATAAGGCGGTAATCCGCGGTCACCGCTGCGGCGGCACCGTGTGATAAGCGATTCCGCAGGCGCCATAGCCTCATCAACGCCCACCGAGTAGAATACGGGGTAAGAAACCGTGGAAGAGGGCGGGTTATGCGAATTATCAAGCTGTTGTTTTTCCTGTTCTTGATCTTATTGGGCTCGGCGTTTGCCGTGATGAACACGGAAAGCATCCATATCAACTATTATTTTGGGGAATTTGAACTCCCACTTCCGCTGGTCCTTATAGCTACCCTGGGGATCGGTGCGTTGCTGGGTGTATTGGCGACGCTGGGATCCCTGTTACGCCTTAAGCATCGAAACGCCGAGCTGCGCCGGAAGGTGAGCTTGGCCCAGGAAGAGGTAAAGAACCTGCGGGCCATTCCAATCAAGGATTAGAACCAACAATGATGGAACTCTTGTTGTTATTGTTGCCGCTGGCAGCTGCTTCCGGATGGTTAGCGGCCAAGCGCAGTGAGCGCAGTCGGGAACGGAATCTGCACGCTCAGGGCCCCGCGTATTTCAAGGGACTTAACTATCTGCTGAACGAACAGCCGGACAAGGCCATCGACGTCTTCATCCAGATGCTGGAGGTCGATAGCGATACGGTTGAGACCCATCTTGCTCTGGGCAACCTGTTCCGCCGCCGTGGAGAGGTGGAACGGGCCATTCGAATTCATCAGAATCTAATCGCCCGACCCGCACTCAGTCGCGACCACCGGGCCCAGGCCCTGCTTGAGCTGGGCCAGGATTATCTGCGGGCGGGGCTGCTTGATCGGGCGGAAAATCTGTTTGAGGAACTGGCGGAATCAAGTCTTTATCAACAACAGGCCCTGCGTAATCTACTGGTTATCTATGAGCGGGAGAAAGAGTGGGAAAAGTGCCTGCAGGTTTCCGATCGTCTGGAGTCGCTGACGGGTGAACAGTTGTTGAAGGAACGCGCCCATTATCACTGTGAGCTGGCAGAGAAGGCACGCGGAATTAAGGATTTTGCTCTGGCTTCGAAGCATCTGAAAAAAGCGCAGGCGCTGGACCGCGCCTGCGTTCGGGCATCGATTCTGTTGGGTGAGATGGAACAGGATGCCGGAGACCATCGGGCGGCGATACGCGCTTTTCAACGGGTTGCGCAGCAGGATCCGGCCTATATGTCCGAAATATTGTCCGCACTTGTGAATAGTTATAAGCAGTTAGACAGGGGTTCGGAGCTTCGTGAATACCTGGAGCAGGTCTATAAACGCAATCAGGGGTATTCCGAGGCTCTTGCCATGACTGAAATCATCCGCGAGCGGGAGGGCGACGAAGCGGCCGTGTCGTTTCTCACCGGCCATCTCCAGGAACACCCGAATCTTGAGGGTCTGGAGCGATTGTTGAAACTCCCGCTGAAGGGAGATATGGGTGCCGCCACCGAAATATTGAATATGTTGCGCGAGTTGATGAAGAAGCTATTGGAGGAGCAACATGCCTACCAGTGCCTCAGCTGCGGGTTCAGCGCCAAGGCGATGCACTGGCAATGCCCCAGTTGCCATACCTGGAGCAGCATCAAACCGGCACATGCGTTAAACGGTATTCGCTGATGTCGGAACGAGAAGCATCGGACCCGAAGATCATAGTCGCGCTGGATTATCCGGCGGCGGAGCCGGCGTTGAAGCTGGTATCGGCGCTGGATCCAGGGCTCTGTCGCCTGAAGATCGGCAAAGAGATGTTTACCCGGTTCGGTCCCGGCTTTGTCGAACAGGTCACCGGTCGGGGATTTGATGTATTTCTGGATCTGAAGTTTCACGATATTCCGAATACCGTTGCGGCTGCTTGTGCCGCGGCGGCCGATCTCGGGGTCTGGATGGTGAACGTTCACGCCTCGGGGGGGCGACGCATGATGGAAACCGCCCGGGAGCGACTCGAAGGGTTGCGGGATCGGCCGTTGTTGATTGCCGTCACTATCCTGACCAGTCTCGAAAGGGAAGATATCGCCGAGGTCGGATTCCAGGGCGAACCTGCGGAGAATGTTCGCCGTCTGGCGCTCCTGGCGCGAGATTCGGGACTGGATGGTGTCGTCTGTTCGCCCCTGGAAGCGGCGGATGTGCGCGCGCAATCAGGGGAGGGATTTCTGCTGGTTACTCCCGGAGTGAGACCCGCGAGCGCTGCTACCAATGACCAGAGGCGGGTGATGACCCCGGCCGAGGCGGTGGCGAACGGGGCTGACTATCTGGTTATCGGTCGGCCCATTACAGGAGCTGAAGATCCGTTACGGAGTCTGCGGGCGATACACGCGGAGTTATCCGGTATTCCGGTCGATTGACAAACATCCCTGGGAAACCTACCCTTGGTTTCCACATCTCGGGATTGAGGTGTCGCACCGGCTCCTTAGGATGAAAGAGTCGGATTTCATGGAACTGAAGAAATAAGGAGAAACGACATGGTACGTCTAACACGGATGATTCTCGCAACAATTCTTTTGCTGGCATCAAGCTTCGTTTTCGCGGAACCCATAAACATTAATACCGCCGATACCACCGTACTCACGGAAGGTATAAAAGGTATTGGTCAGGCCAAAGCTGAAGCAATAATCGCCTACCGCAACCAACATGGCGGATTCAAGACGGTCGATGAGCTGATGAATGTAAAGGGCATCGGAGAAACGATTCTGGAACAAAACCGTGCAAACCTGACGGTCGGGACAGCCCCCTCCGCGGCCGACAAGTAACGTTTATACGGGTCGCGTTACAGGCGGGTACCGCAATCTTCCGGTACCCGCTTTTTTTCAGGAAAAAGATGTGCGTAACAGGGCGTGAGGGAGGTCGAGCCGGTATACAAGGTCGATAAGGGTGCGGCCTGATCTGACATTTTTGTCAGGTTGTTAGGAGAGGTCCTAAACAGGGACTCCCAATAGTTCACAAGATCATAGTAATATTTGAATTTGCGCACACAAGACCGCCGTCAGAGATATTAAACTGGATAGGAAACGAGATAATTAAGAAATAGGTTGTATATGGATCGTTTTAGCTTCGCATCGTTTTTTCGTCGTAACCCGTCACCAAAGAAGTCCCGTAACGTCGAGCGCCGGGTCAATGAGCGTACCGTACCGGAAGAGGGCGTAACCATTCTGGTGGTGGATGATTCGAAGACCGTCAGGATGACACTTTCGCATATGCTTAATCAGGCGGGGTTCGATACGAAACTCGCGGATGATGGTGCCTCGGGTATCAAGCAGGCTATCAATCATCAACCTCAGCTGATTATCATGGATATCATGATGCCGGGCATCAACGGTTTCCGCGCCACGCGTTATCTACGCAAGGAAGAGAGAACCAAAGATATCCCCATCATCATTATCAGCGGCAACAAAGAGGCCATTGATCAGTTCTGGATGAAGAAAATCGGCGCTAACGCGTTTCTCGCCAAGCCCTTTACTCGCGGAGATCTTTTCCAGGTTATTGAAAAAGTGCTGTATAAGAACGTCATCGCCGCCTAGGTCACCGCAACTCCACTTCTCCCGGCGCGCTTTATTGTGCGTGACTAAACAGATTCACCCCTAAAGCCCCTGCTCCGGTTAGAATCGGGATTCCAGCTGACCGCAGAGACGAGGGATGTTTCAAGACAACCCATCACTGACAACCGACGGAGCCCTTGAGCAAGTTGCTGACGGGGCATTGCTGCTGACCGCCAATAATCGCCTGGCGCGTGAGCTGCATGCCCGGTACGACGCCCTGCAGCAGGAAAGGGGGCTTGAGGTCTGGGAACGGGCAAGAATTCTGCCTTGGGGCGCATGGTTGCTGAATTGCTTCCAGGAACTCCTCGACCTGGGGCTGACGGAACTGTCGCTGCTCTCTCCCTGGCAGGCGCGTGTGCTCTGGGAAGAGGTGGTAAGGGGCTCGTTTCCGGACGAATACACGGCCGTACTCAGACCCGCCGCCGTCGCTCGCAGCGCCGAGGAGGCGTGGAGGCTGACGCAGGAGTGGATGATACCCCGAGAGCAGCTGCATGCCTGGGCCACTCCGGAGACCGATCAATATCTGGATTGGGCGGATCGGTTTTCCAGACTGTGCCGACGTAAAGGATGGGTCGATCCCGAGCTTCTTCCCACCCTGTTGATGGAACAGTTGCGGGACCGCCGGCCGGGTGTACCGGAGCGGCTGCTGTTGGTGGGATTCGATGAACGCACCCCGCGGCAGGATCAGTTCCTGACGCAGTTGCAAGAATGTGGTTGTCGGATCGGCGTTGTGGAGCAGCATAACGCCCCGCGGGATGCCTATCGTATTGAGTTGAACATTCCCGACCAGGAACTGGAAACCGCGGTCCGTTGGGCGGCGCGGCGCCTGGAGTCCGATCCGCAAGCCCGAATCGGAGTGATCATTCCCCGTTTAACGGAGCTGCGGGAACAGATGCTTCATACCCTGCAGCAGGTCTTTTACCCGGCGGCGCGGCCACCGCCGGCGCCGGTCTACAATCTATCCCTGGGCAAGCCGTTGGCGCACTATGCGGTTATCGGAGACGCCTTGCTGTTGCTGCAGTTGGCACGGGGTGAACTCCCATGCGCTGAGTTGGGGCGCCTGCTGCGCTCACCCTTTCTCGCCGGCGGCATCGAGGAGTGGAGCCGCCGGGCGCGGCTCGATGCGAGGATTCGCCGGGAGATAGGGGAGCGTCATATAGCCTTGCGCACCCTGCTGGGAAAACTACGTCAGGCGGAGGAGCGGGAGCGGGATGCCTGTCCGAAACTGCTGCAACTGCTGGAACGGTTTCGAGATCAACTGCGGGGTATGGGCGGCAGGTTGGAGCCGGGTAAATGGGGGGAGAAGTTTCTCGCCCTGTTACAGGCCGCGGGCTGGCCCAACGCAGGCCTGCTCGACAGCGAGGAGTATCAGCAGGTGGGGCGTTTTCGCGAACTTCTCGCGGCGTTCGCCTCGCTGAAAGTGATCCAGCCCTCCATGACCCTGGGGGAAGCGTTGCGCCGTCTGCACAGCCAAGCGGAGGAGACCCTGTTTCAGGCGGAAGGGATGGACGCCCCGGTTCAGGTGATGGGTGTGCTGGAGGCGGCGGGACTGGCCTTTGATCACCTCTGGGTTGCGGGTCTCACGGACGATCAATGGCCCTCTGCGGCGTCACCGAATCCCCTGCTGCCCCAGGGGCTGCAACGAAAGCTCAACATCCCTCACGGGTCTGCCGACCGTGAGCTGGCGTTTGCCGCGATAATGACGGAGCGGCTGCTGGCCTCGGCACCGGAGGTTCTGGTCAGTCATGCTTCACGGAACGAAGACGGACCTCTGCGACCGAGTCCGTTGATCGCCGAGCTGCCTGCACTGGATCCGGCTGCGCTGGATCTGGCCGCAGAACCAGTCCTCTATCGAGCAGAAGCAGCGGCAGTCGAGGAGTTCATAGACAATCAGGCGCCTCCCCTGGTTCCCGGAAGCTGTGTGCCGGGCGGAACCGGGATCTTCTCCGATCAGGCCCAGTGCCCCTTCCGGGCCTTTGCCGTCCATCGTCTGGGGGCCGGCGCCATCGAAGAGCCGGTATCGGGCCTCGACGGCCGGGAACGGGGCAGCCTGCTGCACTCCGTCATGGAAGCCGTGTGGTCACGGTTACGGGACCGGGCAACCCTGCTGGCCACTCCTGAGGAGGAACTTAAGATCCTGATTGGAGATGCGGCGGACCGGGCCATCGCTTCGGTGGCGTACCGTAAACCGGTCACCTTCGCGCCCAGATTCACGGAACTGGAGCGGGAACGATTGACCGGGCTGGTACTACAGTGGTTGGAGCTGGAGAAAGAGCGTACGGATTTCACCGTCGAGGAGCTGGAAAAGCGGGCGACCCTGGCGGTGGGCGAACTGCTCCTCGATACCCGGACAGACAGGATCGACCGGCTGGAGGACGGGGGGCTGGCCGTCATTGATTATAAGACCGGGAAAAATGTCAGTATCAAAGGGTGGTTTGAGGAGAGGTTGGAAGAGCCTCAACTCCCCCTATACGCTACCGCAGATGCCGGGGGGAAGGAGGCGGTGTCGGCGGTATTGTTTGCGCACCTGAATCCCGAGAAGAGCGCCTTTCTGGGGGTTGTTTCGAAGAGCGGGGTCGTTCCCAGAGTCCAGGCGTTTATGGAGAGCAAACAGTCTCAGGGATATGCAGACTGGGGTGCCCTGTTCCGGCGCTGGCGAGGTTCGCTGGAGATGCTGGCCGGTGAGATTCAGACGGGTCGCGCGGAGGTGGATCCCAAGGATCCGGCCAAGAGCTGCCGTTACTGTCCCTTGCCTTCTTTCTGCCGTATCCATGAGCGGCAGGAAACCTTGTGGCTGTCACCGGAGGGGGAGGAGTGATGTCGCCTCCGGTGGCAGACCGGCAACAGCGCCGTTGCGCGCTGTCACCCGATCGCTCTTTTATCGTTCAGGCGCCGGCCGGCTCCGGCAAGACGGAACTGCTGATCCAGCGGTATCTGCGCCTGCTGGCCACCGTCGACGCCCCGGAAGAGATTATTGCCATCACCTTTACCCGCAAGGCGGCGGGAGAGATGCGCGCCCGCATCCAGGAAGCATTGGTGGCTAGCCGGAACCCGGAACCGGAGGAGGATCATGATCGGCTGACCTGGTCTTTGGCCTGCAAAGCCCTGCAGAGGGACCGGGAGCTGGATTGGGGATTGGAACGGAATCCGGGCCGTTTCCGCATTCAGACCATCGACGCCCTCTGCGCCGGTGTGACCCGCCAGATGCCTCTGTTGTCCGGCCTCGGCGGTCAGCCGAAGATCACCGAGGATGCGCAGGAACTCTATCTCGAGGCGGCCCGTGCCACCATCCGCGGTGTGGAGGAGGGGGAGCAGTGGTCCGCTGCGGTAGGGGATCTGCTGCGTCATCTGGACAACCGGACCGACAAAGTGGAGGAGATGGTGGCCACCATGCTGGCCCGGCGCGACCAGTGGCTGCGTCACGTGGCCGGGGCGGATCCCTCACGGATCGAGCGGAAGGCGTTGGAACAGGCGCTGGAGAGAGCGGTCACGGAAGTTTTAAAAGAATTACATGCGCATTTTCCGCAACAACCGGCGCAGACAATCCTCGGGCTGGCCCGTTTCGCGGCACGTAATCTGCGCGCGGACGGCGGCAATCAGGGCCATCCCCTGTTGCCGTGCGCTTCCCTCGATGCAGTCCCGGCAGCCGACGTGGCCGTCTTACCCCAGTGGTTGGGACTGGCGGAACTGCTGCTGACCAGAGAAGGCGCGCTGCGCAGGATCAGGGGGGTGAACAAGAACCTCGGATTTCCTACGCCGAAATCGGCACCCGACCAGGTAACGGCGAAGGAGTATGAGCAGAGCAAAACGATTTTTGGCGAACTGCTGGAGCAGCTGTCCGGGTGTGAATCGTTCCTCACGCTGTTAGCGCAGCTCCCCCATCTGCCTCCGCTTCGTTATTCGGAACAGCAGTGGCACATCCTGCGGGCGCTGTTTCAGTTGCTGAAACTGGCGGTGGCCCAGCTCAAAGTGGTTATGGCCGCCCGGGGGGAGGTGGATTTTATCGAAATAGCGGAGCGGGCACGACTGGCGTTAGGGAGTGATGATGCACCCACCGAGCTGGCCCTGCTTCTGGACTACCGGATCCGGCACATTCTGGTGGATGAGTTTCAGGATACGGCATTCGGACAGTTCGAACTGCTGCGGCGTCTGACCGCCGGCTGGGAACCGGGTGACGGCCGCACCCTGTTCGCCGTAGGTGACCCGATGCAGTCCATCTACCGTTTTCGTGAGGCGGAGGTGGGGCTTTATCTGGCTGCGCGCCGGGAAGGTATCGGCAACGTGGAGCTGGAGCCTGTCACCCTTTCGGTCAATTTCCGCTCCCAGCAAGGTATTGTGGATTGGGTCAACGGGGCCTTTCAGCGCTTATTTCCACCCCAGGAGGATATAAGCACGGGGGCCGTCTCCTACGCTCCCTCGGTGGCCTATCATCCGGCCCTTCCCGGAACGGCGGTGCAGTTCCTTCCTTTTATCGGCCGCAGTGAGGCGGAGGAGGCCGCCGCGGTGGTGGGCCTGGTGCGGGAGGCGCTGACCGCCGACGATGCGCAGAGCATCGCCGTGCTGGCGCGCAATCGTACCCATCTGGACCGGATCGTTCCGTCCCTGAATAAGGCCGGGATCGCTTTTCAGGCGGTGGAGGTGGAACCCCTGAACGAACGACCGGTAATACTTGATCTGCAGGCACTCACCCGCGCACTGCTTCACCCGGCGGACAGGCTCTCCTGGCTGGCGCTGCTGCGCGCCCCCTGGTGCGGCCTCGATCTGAAGGACCTGTACCTCTTGGCGGGGGATGAACAGGCGCTTTCCATCTGGGAGCTGATGCAGGAGGGGGATCGGGTTCAGCGTCTGAGCGATACGGGACGGCAGCGACTGCTTCGCATCAGGGGTGTATTGGAACGGGCTTTTGCGGATCGGAGACGGGACGGCCTGCGTCCCTGGCTGGAGCAGGTTTGGCTGGCATTGGGCGGTGCCGCGGTGCTGCGGTCGTCCGCGGAATCGCAGGAGGCGAGGATCTACTTCGAGCTGATTCAGGAACTGGAGGAGTGCGGTGATCTGGGGGATTTCGGTGCCCTGGAACGGGCGGTGGGAAAGCTCTATGCGCCGCCGGATCCGGAGACGGACGGGCGGGTTCAGGTAATGACCATCCACAAGGCGAAAGGGTTGCAGTTCGACTGGGTCATCCTGCCTGGATTGGGGCGCGCACCGCGCCTGGATGACACCAAATTGATGCAGTGGCTGGAACGGCCGTTATCGGACGCTCCGCCGGATCTCCTGATGGCGCCCGTAAGGGGTATGGGGGAAGAGGAAGATACCATCTACCGCTTCCTGAAGAGGATTGATGACAGCAAGGCCCGCCATGAGGAGTGCCGTCTGCTCTATGTGGCGGCCACCCGGGCGAAGCGGCGGCTCTATCTGCTCGGACACACGGAGTATGATGGGGAGAAGGTGTTGCTGAAGCCGCCGAAATCGCGTTCCCTACTCGCCGCCCTCTGGCCTGTTGCGGAGGGGCTGTTTGAGCAGCACCTTTCTTCCCGGCCTGAGGGGGTGGTTGAACAGCGAGAGGTGGAGACGCCGGCGGTTACGCCTCTGTGCCGTCTCCCCACGGATTGGGAACGGTCCGTCCCGGCGGTGGAACAAACCTGGGAGTCCATTGCGCCGGACCCCGGGAAGATGGAGGAAGAGTTCTCCCTGCAGTTCGATTGGGCGGGGGAGACGGCACGCCACGTGGGTACGGTGGTTCACCGTTATCTGCAGCGTATGGCCGATGAGGGTCTTGAAAAATGGGATGGTGAACGTATCCGCCAGACGCGGCCCGCATTCGATGCCGCCTTGCGGAACCAGGGTGTAATCCCGGAACTGTGTCCGGAAGCGGTGTCCAAGGTGGAGCAGGCGCTCTGCAATACAGTTGTGGATGAACGCGGTCGTTGGATTCTCTCCGCTGTCCACAAGGAACAGCGCAGCGAGTACGCGCTCAAGGCGCTGCGGGGGGGGAAGCTGGTCTCCATTGTGATCGATCGTACCTTCGTGGACCCGGAGGGGACGCGCTGGATTATCGATTTCAAGACCTCGTCCCATGAAGGAGGGGGGCGGGAGGAGTTCCTGGATCGGGAGCGGGAGCGCTATCGAAGCCAATTGGAAGGCTACGCCGAGATCCTTCGTGGCAAGGAGGATCGCCCCATCCGACTGGGGCTCTATTTTCCCTTGCTCGGCGGGTGGCGGAGCTGGGAGGCATAGGGGAGAGGGCCCTCCGGTCCGTTTCCCGGTGGGGTCGCAGGGAGGTTTGGCTATAGGAATATTTTTGGTCGCTAAAAAAATGTCTTGGGGAGAGCCGCGCCGCGCTTTATGGTACCGTATCGCTGCCTTGCAGGCCGGGGAAAAGAATTAAATAATTCTTTTAAAAACAGAATGTTATGTATTTGCCGTTAGGCTGAATCAGCCGCGACGGCCCCCTCGAACCGGTCGCAACGGCCAACTAACTTTTTTCTTGGCGGTGGGGATCACGACTTATGGGCCCCGTTGCCCGTACCCTGAATTCAGATCCACACGTGGAAGGAGAAGAACTTCATGATCAAGCCAGTCGGTTCCGATACCCTCACCCCGCTGTTCGTGTATGACACGGAAGAGCATCACAAGCTGATGACCGAGGCCGAAGGCCTGCCTTCCGTTCTAATCAGCTCCCAGGCCGCCGGTAACGCGGTGATGATGGGCGGTGGTTACTTTACCCCGCTCAAGGGTTTCATGAACGTGGCCGATGCCATGGGTGCCGCGGAGAAGATGACCCTGACCGACGGCAGCTTCTTCCCGGTTCCCGTGCTCTGCCTGCTGGAGAGCGTGGACGCCATCCAGGGCGCCAAGCGTATCGCCCTGCGCGATCCCAACATGGAGGGCAATCCGATTCTTGCCGTAATGGACGTGGAGGCGATCGAAGAGGTGAGCGACGCGCAGATGGCCACCATGACCCAGAAGGTCTACCGCACCGACGATACGGAGCACCCGGGTGTTGCCGCTTTCAACGGCCAGGGCCGCTTAGCCGTTTCCGGTCCTATACAGGTGCTGCACTTCTCCTACTTCCAGGACGACTTCCCGGATACCTTCCGCACCGCCGTGGAGATTCGCAACGAGATCGCCGAGCGCGGCTGGAAGAAAATCGTCGCCTTCCAGACCCGTAACCCCATGCACCTGGCCCACGAAGAGCTGTGTCATATGGCCATGGACCGCCTGGGTTGTGACGGTCTGGTGATTCATATGCTGCTCGGCAAGCTGAAGAAGGGTGATATCCCGGCGCCGGTACGTGACGCCGCCATCCGTAAGATGGTGGAGCTCTATTTCCCGCCCAACTCCGCCATGGTCACCGGCTACGGTTTCGATATGCTTTACGCCGGTCCCCGGGAGGCCGTACTGCACGCCTATTTCCGTCAAAACATGGGTGCCACCCATTTCATTATCGGTCGTGACCACGCCGGAGTTGGCGATTACTACGGCGCCTTCGACGCCCAGACCATCTTTGACGACGAGGTGCCGGAAGGTGCCCTGGATATCGAGATCTTCCGGGCCGACCACACCGCCTGGTCCAGGAAGCTCAACAAGGTGGTGATGATGTGTGAGGCCGAGGACCACAGCAAAGAGGACTTCGTGTTGCTTTCCGGCACCAAGGTGCGCGAGATGCTGGGCAACGGCATCGCTCCGCCCAAGGAGTTTTCCCGGCCCGAGGTGGCGCAGATCCTGATCGACTATTATCAGAGCTTGAACAAATAGTCTTGCTTGGGTTATCTGAAAAAGGGGCGCTTTCAGCGCCCCTTTTTTTGTCCCTGCTCTTACCGATGTTTTGGTATTACAGCAATAATACCCTGTTGCCGGTGTACTGCCCCGGAAAGGGGCGGGATACATCGTTATCATCCATATCTGGTCTATTATTTTGACATAATGCCATATTCCTCTGGAGCTGCTGATGTGGAGACGGAAAGATATCGATGAGGCAACTTGAGGCACCAATCAAGACGTCAGTTCTGCCAACTGTCGTCATACTTCTGGTTGTATTGATATTCACTCGTTTCGGTGGTTTTTTTTCTTTGCCACCTACGGGCATCTCCGTATTTTGGCCGGTAAACGCATTATTGTTAGCGGGGGTTTTTTTAATACCGGCGAGACCGGCGCGTGTCACCCTGTTAATGGCATTGCCGACCTACTTTCTCGCCGAGGTCTGGATCGGATATCCACCAGTCAATGCAGCAGTTTACAGCTTAGCGAACGTTGCCGAAGTCGCTGTGTTTCTTTGGTTATTGCGCAAAAAGTCGATTCATACGCTTACCTTCGATAACATCAGGGAACTGCTTGTTTTTCTCGGGTTCGCTTTCCTGGCATCCCTGGTTGGAGGCAGTATCGGTAGCTCAGCTGCGATGCTGACCGGCGGCGATTTCAGCACCATCTTGTTACGCTGGAGCCTGGCGGACTTCTTCGGTTACTGCCTTTTCGCGCCGCTGGTTCTCAGCTGGGGCACGTGGCGACGGTTTTTTATATTGCAAAAGCCCGGCAGGACTACGGAACTTGTAATTTTGCTTGCGATCCTGGTGCTGTTTACCACGCTTTCTTTCGGGATTTTCGGACTCTCCCTGCCCGTAGGTGGTACTCAGTTCCTCCCAGTGCCGATTCTGTTATGGGCGGCGTTACGCTTCGGGCCGCCAGGCGGGGCGTTCACCACGACCATCGTTGCCTGTATCGCCTTCTTTTCCGCAACGCACGGCGTCGGACCGTTTTCCACCGGATCGCCGGAGGAGAATGTGGAGTCGTTGCAAATATTTTTCGCCTCCCTGGTGGTTTCCGTGATGACCATCGCCTGCCTCAACGCCGAGCGCAGGAAGTCGTTCGATACTCTCCAGCAGGAGGTTGTTGAGCGTAGGCATGCGGAACGGGACCTCCTGCTTTTGCGCTTTGCCCTCGACAACGTGCGCGAAGCCGCTTTTCTGATCGACGAAAACGCATGTTTCCGTTTCGTCAACGAAGGCGCCTGCCATGTCCTGGGCTACACGCGCGAAGAGCTGCTTCGAAAGCATGTTTCGGATGTGGACCCGGATTTTCCGATGACGCGCTGGCGGGAGCACTGGCGGGAGCTCAAGGCTGAACATTCGCTCCTGTTTGAGGGACGTCACCGGACCAAGGACGGTAGGATGTTCCCCGTCGAGATCAGTGCCAACCACTTTCAATACGATAACGAGGATTTCAACCTTGCGCTGGTGCGCGATATCACTGAACGCAAGCAGGACGAGGAGAAGATGTTCCGGTCAGAGCAGCGATTGCGGTTGCACGCGGAACTCTCTCCCCTGGGATTTCTGGAATGGGATGAAAACTTCCGTGCGTCTGAGTGGAATGCCGCCTGCGAAAAGATTTTTGGTTATACCCGGGAGGAGGCCCTTGGCCGGCACGCAAAGGATCTGATACTGCCTGTTGAGGTTCGCGAGCTGGTTGACGGTATTTACCGTGACTTGATGAATCAAAAAGGCGGTCAGCATAGCATAAACGAGAATGTCACAAAGGATGGCCGCATTATTACCGTCGAATGGTTCAATACGACTTTGGTAAACAAGGACGGCAAGGCTATCGGCGTCGCCTCAATCTGTAGAGATATCACCGAACTCAATCAGGCGGAAGAGGAGCGCCGGCTCCATACGGAGTTTCTGGTCAATATGGACCGGATCAATCGCGCCATCCAGAGCGCCGGTAACCTCGAAACCATGATGCAGGATGTGCTTGACGAAGTGCTGGATATTTTTGATTGTGACCGTGTTTATCTACTCTATCCTTGCGATCCTGCCGCAACATCGTTTTCCATACAGATGGAGCGTGCCCGTCCGGAGTTTCCGGGCGCAGGAGTTATCGGAAACGATATCTCAATGGATTCGGAGATATCGGACACCATGGGGTCACTGCTAAACAATTCCGGTGCCCTCCAGTTTGGTCCGGGAACGGATCATCCTATTCCTGCATCAACATCTCGACAGTACGGCTTTAAATCGTTTATGGCCACTGCCCTGTTTCCAAAGACCGGGAAGCCCTGGGAGTTCGGTATTCAACAATGTTCGCGCGCTCGTACCTGGAGCCAAGCGGAAGAACAGTTGATGATGGAGATCGCGCGGCGTTTGACCGATGGTCTGACCAGTCTGCAGATAACACGCGACCTGAGAAAGAGTGAAGCGAGATATCAGCGGATGTTCGATACCGCCAATGAAGGTATCTGGGTCCAGGATGAAAACTTCATAACCACTTTTGTCAACGAGCACATGGCCAAAATGCTGGGTTATACCGCGGCTGAGATAACGGGACATAAGGTTACCGAGTTTATGCTGGATGAGGATGCGACCGACCACGAGCGTAAGATGGAGGATCGGAGCAGAAATATCTCAGATGTTTACGAGCGACGCATGCTTCACAAGGATGGTTCTGTTATCTGGATGCTGATTTCCGCCACCCCCGTATTTGAAGGCGATCGTTTTCATGGCTCATTCGCCATGCTTACCGATATCACAGAACGAAAAAATGCGGAACAACAGCTTGCGTCCAGCGAACAACTGTTCCGTACCCTGGTGGAACATTCACCCGATTATATTGCGCGCTACGACCGGGAACTGCGGCGTATTTATATCAATCCGGCATTGCAGGAACAGTTTGCGGCGGCGTCAGAGCAGATAATCGGCGCACCGCCGACAGAATCGTCACCACTGACCGATCCTGAACGCTATATGGGCCACATTCGAAGGGCGATCGAGACGGCCTCCGAGTGTTCCGACGAGCACACCTACCGCACGCCAGATGGTGAAATTCGCTGGACCAGTTCGCGTTTCATACCTGAGTTGGATCTCGAGGGAGAGGTCGCCACGGTCATGGTCGTCTCAAGCGACATCACCGAGCGCAAGCAGGCCGAACAGGTGCGTCTGCTTCATGCTAACCTTATGACGAGTCTGGACCGGGTCAATCGCGTCATCCAGAGTGCCGGCGATCTCGAAACCATGATGCGCGAAGTGCTCGATGAGGTGTTGGCTATTTTTAACTGCGACAGAGCTTTCCTGATGTACCCCTGCGACCCCGACGCCGAATCCTGGAGCGTACCTATGGAACGTACGCGCCCGGAATTTCCCGGTGCCGGGGCGCAGAAAGCGGATATACCGATGGACCAGGATGTCGCTACGACGCTGGAGTTGATATTGGCAACTCCCGGTGTCCTGGTATTCGGCCCCGGGACGGAGCGGCCGTTGCCGACGGAGATCGCGGAGCGTTACGGTTTCAAATCGTTTATGTCACTCGCCCTTTTCCCCAAAGTAGGTAAACCCTGGCAATTCGGTATTCACCAGTGTTCCTATGGCCGTGTTTGGACTGAAGATGAGCAAAAGTTACTGGAGGAAATCGGACAGCGAATTGCTGATGCCCTGACCAGCCTGCTGGTACTGAGCGACCTGCGGGAGAGCGAAGCAAAATACCGCCGTATCTTTGATACGGCGACAGAGGGTATATGGGGGCAGGATGAAAACTTTAATACTACCTTTGTTAATGCGCGCATGGCCGATATGCTGGGCTATTCCGTGGAAGAGTTGCAGGGAAGGCCCGTTACTGACTTCATGTTTGAAGAGGATATGATCGATCACCAACAGAAGGTGGTGAACAGGAGAGAGGATCTGTCCGAGGTATATGAAAGGCGCCTTCGCCACAAGAATGGTGAAACCCTTTGGGTACTGATCTCGGCTACCCCCGTCTTCGACAATGAGGGTGATTTCAGCGGCTCATTTGCCATGGTCACCGATATCACCGAACGCAAACGAGCAGAAGATGAACTCGTACGCAGCGAGGAGAAGTTCTCCAAGGCATTTTTTGCCTCGCCCAATCTCATGGCCATAACAAGACCGAAAGACGGGCTCATTATTGAAATTAATGAGTCGTTCTGTCAGTTCTTTGGTTACAAGCGGGAAGAGTGCGTCGGTCACAACACGGCGGAACTGCAAATGTGGGTCCACCCGGAACAGAGGGACAAAGTCGTTCAGAAACTGAAGCGGACAGGCAGTGCACTGTATGAACCTGTCGAGTTGCGCACAAAATCGGGAGAGATCCGCTCGGTCATCGATTCTTTGGTATTCATCAACTTTGACAATCAAGAATGCATTCTGAGCGTGGCAACGGATATCACCGAGCGCAAGCGGGCTGAAAAGGAGTTGCTTGACGCCCGTTTGCTTTTCGAGGGGGTTGTCCAGCAGTCACCGGTACCCATGGCGCTGGCAAAGCCGACAGGGGAACTGATCTTCAATAGGGCCTGCGCCGATTTTCTGCATACCTGGGATGAACCGACCCTCGTCCCGGGTGTTAAGTTGCAGGAAATGAGGCAACCGTGGAAGGACTACGACGCCGAGGGGAAGCCGCTGAGCACCATGGATTTACCCCTGGCCAAGGCACTGCATGGCGAAATCACGCAAAACCTCGAGCTGCAGGTTGTAAGAAAAGACGGTACCAGAAAATGGGAAATGGTTACCGGTTCCCCTATCTATGACAGCGAAGGCAATTTGATTGCCGGCTTTGTCACCTTCCCGGATATTACCGAGCGTAAAGAGGCTGAGGAAGCGCTACGCATGCATAAGGAACACCTCGAAGAACTGGTGGACCTGCGAACAGAAGAACTACGCCTGGCGCGTGACGAAGCGGAGACGGCCAATAGGGCGAAAAGTACATTTCTGGCCAACATGAGCCATGAATTGCGTACACCGCTCAACGCGATCCTCGGCTTCTCGCAAATGATGCGGCAGGACTCCGGGTTGAATGAAGGGCAGCTGGAAATTCTCGATATCATCAATAACAGTGGTGAGCATCTGCTGAAGCTGATAAACGATGTACTGGAAATCGCCAAGATCGAAGCAGGTAAGCTTCAGCTGGAGATTGCCCCCATGGATTTGCAGGAAGTCGTGCGCGAAGTGAGCGATATGATGCGATTGCGGGCGGAACAGAAAGGACTGAAACTGGAGGTGGATCAGTCGTCTCAGTTTCCCCGATATATAAATGGGGATGAGGCGCGACTGCGACAGATCCTGGTTAATCTGTTGAGTAATGCCGTAAAGTTTACAGAGAAGGGCAAGGTTACTCTCCGTCTTGGAGGTACGAACAATAACCAACACCACCTGGTGATTGAAGTGGAGGATACCGGGCCGGGAATCAGCGTGGAAGATCAGAAACTTCTGTTCAAGCCCTTTGTCCAGTTACGTGAGGGGGCGGAGGAGGGCGGAACCGGCCTCGGGCTTTCTATCGTGCATCAGTTCGTGCAGCTGATGGGTGGTACTGTAACCATCCGCAGTGAGCCTGGTAAGGGTTCGCTGTTTCGTGTCGAGCTGCCATCGGAGGCGGTCGATGACGCGGATATAGTCGCTCTGTCCGGCGATGTGCATGGGGAGATAGTAGGCATGGAGCCAGGCCAGCCCGTATACCGTATACTCATTGCCGAGGATCAGCATGATAATCAGTTGTTGCTGGCAAGATTGATGGACGACATCGGTTTAGAGACAAAGATCGCCTCCGACGGCGAGGAGTGTGTGAAGCTTTTTCAGGAATGGCACCCGGATCTGATCTGGATGGACAGGCGTATGCCGATAATGGACGGCGTTGAGGCCACTCGGCGTATTCGGAAATTGCCAGGTGGTGACAAGGTGAAAATTGTTGCGGTAACCGCCTCGGCTTTCAAGGAGCAGGAGCCGGAACTTCGCAATGCGGGCCTGGATGACTATATTCGCAAGCCATTCCGTTTTAGTGAGATTTACGACAGCATGACGCGACAGTTGGGCGTTAAATTTATATATAGCGATAAAGGATCAGAGGCTGTCAAGGCAGCGGCTGTCCCACTCACGCCAGAGAGACTCGCGGTGATCGGGCCGGAGTTGCGTATGGAACTGCAATCCGCTGTAGAATCCCTGGATTCCGCGAGGATTGATGCCGCAATAGATCATATCAGTAAGATAGATGCTGGATTGGCAGGTGTTTTGGATAGGATGGTTAAAGAATTCGACTATCCTTCCATTTTGGAAGAGCTCAAGAAAGACGTAAAGAATTCCTGATAAAACCAAGAGAAAGTACATGAATGCAGTTGATTCCAATTACATCCTCGCCGTTGATGATACACCGGCTTCGTTACGATTGTTGACAGACATACTGCACGGCGAAGGATATACCGTGCGATCTGCGATTAACGGAGAACTGGCCTTGCGTGCCGCTGTGGCGCAGGCACCACAGCTCATACTTCTCGACATCAGTATGCCGGATGTGGACGGATTCGAGGTATGTCGCCGTATAAAACAGGAGCCGCAACTGCGTGACGTGCCGATAATCTTTGTCAGTGCTCTTTCTGATACCCAGGACAAACTCAAGGGGTTTGAGTTCGGCGGGGTGGATTACGTAACCAAACCGTTTCAACGGGAAGAGCTATTGGCTCGGGTTCGTACCCATCTTGAGCTGCGTCGGTTACGCAACCATCTGGAAGATGTGGTGGAGAAACGCACCCGTTCCCTTAGGGAAAGTGAAGTCCGTTTAAGAAAGAGCCTGTTTGAGACCGTTGCAGTGATATCGGCCATGGTGGAACTGCGCGATCCGTACACTGCGGGACATCAGCGTAACGTGGCACGTATTGCGGTTGCTATTGCTGAGGAGCTAAAGTTGCCGGAGGCGCAGATCGAAGGGCTGAAACTGGCATGCATTGTTCACGATGTCGGAAAAATAAATATACCGGCGGAGATTCTCAGTCGCCCGGGACAGCTTTCCAAGGCAGAGTTCGAATTGATTAAGCAGCATCCGGTTTCAGGATACGAAATACTAAAGGGCATAGATTTTCCCTGGCCTATCGCGCAGGTAGTGCGTCAACATCATGAGAGGATTGATGGCAGCGGTTATCCTGAAGGTCTGCATGAAAATGATATCCTGTTGGAGGCGCGAATAATGGCTGTTGCCGATGTCATTGAGGCGATGGCCTCGCATAGACCCTATCGTCCGGGACTTGGTATAGAAGCGGCCCTGACCGAAATCGAGGAAAAGAGCGGGAAACAATTTGATCCTGTTATCGCAGAAACAGCGCTGAAGCTGTTTCGGGAGAAAGGATTTAGCCTGGACGGGTAATTACCGGATTGCCGAAGACTGCAGGAATAGTTTTGCTAAAAGAACAATACGTATGAGCTTTTCCCTTGACGATATCTGGATGGATAAGTTAGGGCGTTGGAAAGGGCTTACCCGGACGCAACGTCGTCGTATTTATCGTGTTCTTATGGTAATTGCAGGTGGTGTCAGCTATTTCACCGATACCGCTATTCTGTACCTGTTTTATTCGCTGGGCACCGTTGGACCAGGCTCGGTTCTGCTCTTTGGGATAGCGGGGGTAGGGCATATCCTGCTGTTTTCGAGTCTGCACTGGACCGGGTTCAGTGATCGTTTCGCCAATCCCCATTTATCTATTTGGCAGATGTCCTATGCCATTGCGGTATTGTTTTCCAGTATCCTTCTGGCGCCGCGTCTTCTGGCCTATTTTCTGGCGCTTGTATTTATCGTTTTCGGGTTTGCCACCCTCAGAATAGCTGTACGTGAAGCAATACTGGCCTGGCTATTCTGCAGCCTTCTGCTCGCGGTCGTAATGCTGAATCTTACGCCTTCAACCGTTGGCATCGGAATGCCGAGCGTGCCGGAACTCGCTGTTATATGGATTGCTTACGTGACGATTTTGCTTCGCGTTGTCGCTTTGGGTTATTACGGTACCATGCTGCGAATCAAGATATTTGAAAAAACGCGATCGCTTGAAGGAGAGGTAAGCGAAGCCGAGGAGCTTGCGACGCATGATGTACTGACGAACACTTTTAATCGTCGTATTATTATCCCGGCGGTGGAAGATCAGATCGCCATACGTAAGCGCAACGATATACCTGCATGTGTCGCCATGATAGATCTGGACCGGTTCAAGCGGGTCAACGACACACGCGGGCACCTTGTCGGAGATGCTGTTCTGGAGGCGCTGGCAGCGCGTATTCGAGCCGTTATTCGAGAGACAGACAAGCTCGGGAGATACGGCGGGGAGGAGTTTCTCCTGGTGATGCCGTTCACTACAATAAAAGACGGTACCCGCATGCTCGAACGGGTTCGAGAAGATATAGCGAAGGCGCCATGGCATGAGGTCTCGTCAGGGATCAGGGTTACCATTTCCTGCGGTATTACTGAAGTCACCACATCGGATACGGCCGTGGATGTGATCGAGCGGGCGGACGATGCTTTGATCATGGCAAAAAAGAGCGGGCGCAATCGTACCTACAGTTATCTCAGCTCGGGTGCATTTGAATTGGCTGAGGATGCGGAAATTAGCCGGTAAAAGACGGCACATCGCGGTATAATCCTGTTTTGCATCAGTATCCTGGAGGTGTTTATGGATACCATCATCACCTGGGTGATAATCGCCCTGTTTTATGCTCCGCTGCACTATTTGATTCCGATAGTGATTGTTTTCTTTCAGAATGTGGATGTGCCGGTTTTACGCAGGCAGCGGATTATCGCAACGGCGATTGACTGTACATTGACTATGAGTGTGGCGTTTGCGTTGGTTATCTGGCTTTCTGAGAACAGATTGCAGACGGCCATGTTTATTTTGATGATTTCCATGAGTCTTCCCTATATTCGTATCTGGCTCCAGCGGCGCAGGTCAAATAGTCAGGAGGCGGTTTCTTGATATCGCCCGGTTAACCGCTCCAAGCCATGGAATACAGTTATCAAATAATTAGCGCGGAAACACTGGCGGATGGGTTTCTAACCCTGAATCGTTATCGGCTACGTCATAGTATGTTTGCCGGTGGCTGGAGCAACGAACTGGTGCGGGAACGGGTGGAAGGATATCACGCTGCATCGCTGTTGCCCTACGACCCGGTGCGGGATGAGGTGGTGCTGATCGAGCAGTTCAGGATTGGTGCTCTTGAGGACCGCGGTGGCGCATGGATCCTGGAAGTGGTAGGGGGAATTCTGGAGGGAGAGCAGACGCCGGAGGACGTGGCAATGCGCGAGTCTGTGGAGGAGTCGGGATGTGAGGTAACCGCATTGGAACCCATCTGTGAATACCTGGTAAGTCCCGGAACCACCTCTGAACGCATTCATCTCTATTGTGGTCGGGTGGACGCCTCACAAGCCGCGGGTATCCATGGTATCGATGAAGAAGGGGAGGATATACGGGTACAGGTCATGGCAGCGGAAGAGGCCATCGCGGAACTCTATGGAGGAAGGATCAATTCCACCTCCAGCATAATCGCAATACAGTGGTTGGCATTGCACAGGGAAGGTTTGCGGCGGCGTTGGTTGACGGGAGAGCAAAGCTCAGGGTAAGGAGGTATGAGTCAGTACACGGACCCGGAATGGACCCGTTCGGCATTGGTTACTATCGATACCCAATGCGATACGTTGGACGGGCAGCCTTTTGAGATTCCCGGAACATCAGCGGTTCTCCCTCGTATGCATGAACTCCTGCGAGCGTACCGCAAAGCAGGCAAACCCATTATACATGTTGTCCGCATTTACTGTGCTGACGGCTCGAATGTCGATTTGTGTCGGAAAGAGCGGGTGGAGCAGGGTGCTTCACTGGTTCTGGCAGGGTCTCCGGGTTGCCGGTTGGCGCCTGAACTACTTCCGCAACCTGAAATAGAACTCGATACGGATCTATTGCTCTCAGGTGGGATACAAAATCTGCAACAAAGAGAGGTGGTGATATACAAACCACGCTGGGGCGCCTTCTACAAGACCCCACTGGAGCGCCACCTCAGAGAAGAGGGTGTTTCAACCCTCGTCTTCAGCGGTTGCAATTTCCCGAATTGTCCGCGTACCTCTATTTACGAGGCGAGTGAGAGGGATTTTCGCCTGGTGCTGGTAGAGGACGCCATATCCGGAATATATGAACAGGGTAAGAAGGAAATGCGCAATATCGGGGTTGAGTTGCTTGCGACAGATCAGGTTTTGCAGGCGATAAGCAAAAAGTAATAGCGGACAAATAGCAAATACCGCTGGTGTGTGGGTATTATGTAATGCAGGAGCAACTGATATGCGACCTTTTACGATTCATATATATATTCTTATTGTCCTTTCTTTATTGGGAGTCGTTCTTTTTGCGGGTGAAGCGTTCAGTCCTGAAAGCACCGGCGGGCTGATAAAGAAGTATACGTTTACCAAGCTCTATTGGCTTGCATGGGTCGGCTATGCGGTGGCTTCTACAGTTATCGTATTATGTGTACGGGGTGTTTATGTATTAAGAAGACGCGTATTCACGCGAACCGCGGTAATCCTAAGTCATGTTATTCCGGTGGGGTTGCTATGGATTGCGATAGATTTGGGTATTCACGATTATATTCAGGATAAAATTAACGAAGGAGCACAGGGGGCAAGGGGAAATCCTTCGCAGTTTAGAAATGTGCCATCCGCGCGGGAAAAATTGCCAACCGCGCCGTTATCTGAAGGAAAGATCCATGAGTACAGGGACGCTGGAAATACCGTTCAAACGGAAGAGCAAAAGGATGATTGATCTGATGATGGTGCATAGGGAGAAGTAGCTCTTATGGAAGCTAATAACGTTATCGGTTTTTTAGACTACGAATTGTTCGGAAACTCGCTGCAGGACTGGGTTATCGCCTTGATTGTGGCAACGGCCGTTTTTTCCATGATTCTAGTCATAATGAAAGTGGGCGTTTCACGTTTAGCCGGACTGGCACAGGGGACAGACACCTTCTGGGACGATGCTGTAACCGATGCCCTATCTCATACCCACTGGCTGTTTCTGCTGGTTATGGCGTTGTTCGTGGGTTCTCTGTTTCTGGAATTCCCGGATAGGGTTCGTGAAGCGATTATCAGCGCCACGTTTATTGCGCTGATAGTACAGGGTGGTTTGTGGCTGAATAAGTCCGTTACCTACTGGGTGAAGCAGGAAAGTCGGCGCCGCCGTGAAGCGGATCCCTCTACGGTGAGTACCATCACCGCCGCCGGATTTATAGGCCGCCTGGTGTTGTGGTCATTGGTGGTGATTCTGCTGCTGGATAACCTGGGGATAAACGTGACCGCTCTGGTAGCCGGGCTGGGTGTCGGCGGTATCGCGGTAGCGCTTGCGGTTCAGAATATACTCGGCGACCTGTTCGCGTCGATGTCGATTGTTCTGGACAAACCGTTTGCGGTCGGTGACTTTCTGATTATCGGTGACCACATGGGTTCCGTTGAATATATAGGCCTGAAGACCACAAGGATCCGCAGCCTTTCGGGTGAGCAACTGGTATTTTCCAATACGGATATATTAGGTAGCCGTATCCGCAATTATGGTCGTATGTTCGAGCGCCGTGTTTTGTTCAAACTCGGCGTGACCTATCAAACACCGCGTGAGAAGCTCAAACTCATTCCGCAGATTGTGCGCGATGCTGTCCTGGAACAGGAAAAGGTTCGGTTCGACCGGGCCCATTTCCAGGCCTATGGTGCATCGTCATTGGATTTCGAGATTGTCTACTATGTGCTTGCGGCGGATTACAATCTGTATATGGATATCCAGCAGGCTATTAACCTGAGAATACACCAGCGTTTTGAGCAGGAAGGTATTGAATTCGCCTATCCTACGCAGACGGTTTTTGTGCATCGTGAGGGATCGGATTAGGGTGGCCTTTTTTTGAATGCTGCCTGATTGGGAATCAGGTGGTTGGAGCTTTCTCTGATATTGGTATTAATTTTTCCAGTATTTCCTAGCTTGGACTTGTTTAACTATCGGTAACAAGTTTCGTGACCTGTCTGGTATGGGGTCTCTTCTCTGCCTTTGGCTAAAAGGTCACGAGTACCTTTCTTTTGAGCGCTCAAAAGAAAGGTACCAAAAAAAAA
>JBNKJV010000015.1:0-82586 GCA_050291465.1 Sedimenticolaceae bacterium
CCGACGTGGAAGTTGACCAGGGTCAGACCCTCGGCGCCGGCGAAGTTGACGGCTCCTGGGACGGTTTCTCCCTGGGTCTGGTGCACAGCTTCTAAGTTCGCTTAGAATCTGAAGCAGTACCAAGAACGGGGCCTTCGGGCCCCGTTTTTTATGCCCTCTTTATCCGTCGGTCTCCTTTCTTTATCAGGGCCGGGATTCCGCTGTAGAATTCCTGTTTTCGCGATAACAACCTGTGGAGCGATCCGCGGGCGGGTAACAGCCTGTCTGCAAGCAAAATGAAACAATCTAGCAGCGACATACAGATGGCACTGCGGAAGGGAGCGGCGCTGCTGCAATCCGGCCGCCTGCAGGAGGCGGAAAAAATATCTCGAACTGCCCTGGAGAAGTATCCGCGTAACACCGGCGCCCTGCAGTTGCTGGGACTTGTGGTTTTTCGGCAGGGACGCCCAAAAGAGGGAGAGAAGCTGCTGCGCAAGGCCATTCGGTGTGACGGCAAGGTATCCGGGCTGCATTACTATCTCGGGCAGATACTGGAGGCTCAGGGCAAGTTGAAAGAGGCGGCGTCTTGCTTCCGGAAGGCGCTCAAGCTGAATCCATCGGACGAGTGGATTCATGTCAGTATGGGTGTGATCTCGGGCAAGCTGGGGCGCAGCGAGGAGGCGGTAGCGGCTTGTCGCAGAGCGTTAAAAATCAATTCCCGAAATACATCCGCCCTTGCCAATTTGGGTCATCTCCTGAGCAAGGCCGGCGGCATCCGGGAGGCTGTTGAAGTATTGGAGCAGGCGATCGCTATTGATCCGAAGCAACCGGAGGCGCTGGTCAACCTGGGAGGAATCTGCCTGCAGAAGGGAGATCTTGATCGGGCCGAGGATCTCCTGGAGAGAGCGCTTGCCTTGAGGCCGGGAAATCCGGTGGCGCTGAATAATATGGCCGGGGTGTTGTTGGCGAAAAAGCGACTTGATCAGGCGGAAAGCGTGGCTCGCAGGGCGCTCGAGATTGAACCCGGGTTTGCGGATGCCGCCTTCCATCTCGGGCGTATCCTGGCGGAGCGGCGGCAACCGAAAGAGGCGGCCGTTGCTTTTGAACGATGCGTCGCGCGTAGACCGGATTTCCTGGAGGCCCAACTCGGTCTCGGTACGCAGTTGAAAGAGCAGGGATTGCTGGAACAAGCCGCGGATCGCTTTAAACAGATCATTGCCCGGAATCCGTCGTCCAAGGAGGGGTGTGTCGGGCTGGCGAGCGTAAGGATTGAGCAGGGTAGATGGGATGAGGCGCATGATCTCTGCAACCGCGCCTTGCGGGTGGACCCGGATTATGCGGAAGCGCACTGGAATCGCTCTCTTGTCCTGCTTGCCAGGGGTGAGTTCGAGAAGGGCTGGAAAGATTACGAGTGGCGATGGAAAAAGACGCAAAAGGTGGCGCGTGTCCTGCCGTATCCCATGTGGGACGGCTCATCCCTGGAAGGAAAGACCATCCTGGTGTATGCGGAGCAGGGACTGGGCGATGAGATCATGTTTGCCTCCTGTATCCCTGATTTAATCCGGAATCGGCCTGCGCTCTGTATCCTGGAGTGCGATCCACGCTTGGAATCATTGTTCGCCCGTTCTTTTCCCGGCGTGATGGTGTGTGGGCGTTATGAGGACGGGAGTTTGGACTGGTTGGCGGAATTGCCCGAGATTGATGTGCAAATCCCCATAGGCAGCCTTCCGGGGTTCTTCAGAGACGGCATTGAGGCGTATCCTCGACGCGCTTCATTTCTCATCCCGGACAGCAAGAGGGTGGAGAAGTGGCGCGCCAGGTTCAACGACCTGGGTGAGGGGCTGAAAATCGGCATCTCCTGGAGAGGGGGCAGCAAGGATTTCGTCAGAGCCAGGCGCTCCATACCGTTGGATCAATGGATTCCCCTGTTCAGTCTGGAACAGGCCCATTTCATCAACCTGCAGTATGGTGATTGTGCTGATGAGCTGAGGCATTTAAAAGAGGTCTCGGGGATTCAGGTCCATGACTGGGATGATGCCGATCCGTTGACGGAACAGGAGGATTTTGCGGCGCAGATCGCCGCGCTGGATCTTGTAATTTCCATTGATAATGCCACGGTTCATCTGGCCGGTGCGCTTGGCAAGAGGGTCTGGACGTTGCTTCCGGAGGCCACGGAGTTTCGCTGGATGGAGGGGCGGCCGGATACCCCCTGGTATCCGACCATGCGACTGTTCCGGCAGAATGGCAGCGAAGACTGGAGCGGGGTGATAAAAGAAGTTGCGGCTTCACTGCTGATTTTGCGAAGCCGAGGGAACAGCGATTAAGTGGATTTATGTTACTTTGCCGGGGTATCTTGTTCGGAAAAGGTTTAAACGGGGCAATCCGCAAATAGCCTTTACTGAATTGGATTGACCGGGCGTCGGAATAACTTGGTGGAGAATGTGAATATAGATATACAAAAAGCGTTACATCGCGGTATGCAGTTTTTTCATTCCGGACGACTGCCTGAAGCGGAGAGCGTGTTCAGGGAGGTACTGAACCTGGATCCGCGCGAAATAAATGCACTGCAACTGCTGGGGCTTACGGTTTTTCAGATGGGTCGCCCGAAGGAGGGTGAAAAACTACTGCGTAAGGCGATTCGACGAAATCCCAAGATCGCCAAGTTACACTTCAACCTCGGGCATATGCTGGAGATGCAGGGCAAGCCGCAGGAGGCCCTGTTTGCCTTTCGGGAGGCCCTCAAGCTGGATTCGAAGGACGAATGGATACAGGTCAACCTGGGGATCGTATACGGCAAACTGAATCGTCTGGAGGAGGCGGTGGACGCCTGCCGTGCCGCGTTGAAGATTAATCCCGAAAACAGCTCGGCCCTCTCCAATATGGGGCACCTGTTGTGGCGTGCCGGCAAGACGGACGAGGCGGTGGAGACCCTGGAAAAGGCCCTGAAGATCACCCCGAATCTGGTGGAAGCGTTGTCCAATCTCGGCACCATCCGCTTTGGAGAGAAGAAACTGGACGAGGCGGAAACCCTGCTGCGCCGCGCCTTCAAACTCAATCCGCACAACGGCGAAGTGCTGAACAATCTGGCCGGTGTACTGACGGCCTTGGATAAAAGCGAGGAGGCGCTGCCGCTATGCAGGCAGGCGCTGGAGAGGAATCCCGGCTCCGCGGAGCTCTGGTTTAACCTGGGGCGCGTGGCACAACAGGCGGAGCGGTGGGAAGAGGCGATTGCCGCCTACAGCAGAGGTCTGGAGCTGCAGCCTGATACCCCGGATGCCATGGCCGGACTGGCCGAGGCCCACGGGGTGATGGGGCGGTTTGACGAGGCTAAGCGGCTCTACTACCGGGTGTTGGAAATGAAACCGGGTAAAAGCGGGTGTTATGCCGGGCTTCTTGGATTGGAAGATCGGGAGATCATGCTGGAGCAGATTGGAAAAATCGAAGATCTCTATGACTCCGCCGGGAGCGACGATGAAAAACGTATTTTGGCCTTTGCTTTGGCCAGGTTTTTCGAGAAAGAGGGGCAGTATGACAAATCCTTCAACTATCTGGCGGAGGGAAATCGGCTCAAGCGGCAGGGTTACGATTATGCTCCGGAGCAGGATAGGGATGGATTCGAGCGCATAAAATCCACTTTTTCCGGGGAGTTTATGCAGGCTCGGAGCGGTTGTGGCGCGGACGGCAGTATGCCCATATTTATACTCGGTATGCCACGCTCGGGTACCACCCTGGTGGAGCAGATACTCGCCAGCCATTCCGGGGTATTCGGGGGTGGTGAATTGGCTTTGCTGCAGAAATTGCTGGAGCAGAGATGCAAATCAATCCCCACGGAAAGGTGTGTGGAAGTGGTAGCGGGTTGGAACAGGGAAGAATTCGCGGCTCTGGGCGAGGAGTACCTGAAAGAGTTGGCCGCTTGTTCCCGGGGTGCCGAGCGGGTGACGGACAAATTGCCTCACAACTTTATGCGTTTGGGGCTGATCTATCTCGCCCTGCCGAATGCCAAAGTGATTCATTGCCGGCGTGATCCGATCGATAACTGCTTGTCCATATATAAGCAGGACTTCAACGCGACCCACAAATACGCCTACGATCTGCAGGAACTGGGGGGCTACTATCGCCTCTATGAAGACCTGATGTCGCACTGGCGGCAGGTATTGCCTGAAGAGTTTGTTTTTGATCTCCAATACGAGGAGATGGTGGCCGATCAGGAGGGTATGACCCGCAAGTTACTGGATTTCTGTGGGTTGCCTTGGGAGGACGGCTGTCTGCGTTTCCACGAGACCGAGCGGGCCGTGGTCACCGCAAGTCAGACCCAGGTGCGGCGGAAGATCTATAGCGATTCCGTGAAGCTGTGGCAGCGCTATGAGCGTCAGTTGCAACCGCTTATAAAGGCTCTGGGGACGAGGGTTTAGGGAGACCCCTGTCCGGAATCCGGGGCAGGCCCTGCCCGCCATTTCCCTGATTGCGCTAAGCCGTAATGCTCTTGGCCCCTGCCGGTGTGCCGAGAATCAGGACATCCGCCGGCCGCTGGGCGAAGAGTCCCACCGTAACCACCCCGGCGATATTGTTGATGCGTTGTTCCAGCTTGATCGGCTCCATGATCTCCAGGTTATGTATGTCGAGGATCAGGTTGCCGTTGTCGGTAACAACGTTCTCTCGCCAGACGGGGGTGCCTCCCAGACGGACCAGTTCCCGCGCTACGTAGCTTCGCGCCATAGGGATTACCTCAACCGGCAGGGGAAATTTACCCAGAACATCTACCAGTTTGCTCTCATCTGCTATGCAGACAAACTTTCTGCTGGCTGCGGCAACGATCTTCTCCCGCGTCAGGGCACCACCTCCGCCCTTAATCAGCTCCAACTGACGATTGGATTCGTCCGCGCCGTCCACATACAGGTCGAGTTGCCCTGCGGCGTTGAGGTCCGTCACCGGAATGCCGTGTGCACGCAGCCGTTCCGTGGAAGCCTCGGAACTGGAGACCGCACCTTCAATGCGGTGCTTGATCGAAGCCAGCAAATCGATGAAGTGGTTGACCGTGGATCCGGTCCCCACGCCCACGACCCCCTCTGTGACATATTCCAGGGCGGCCTCAGCGGCCATCTTTTTCATTTCATCCTGGTTCATGAATCTCTCCTGCAGCGTATGTTATCCGGGCTATGATAGCCGTGTGTTTTGGTTCTGTCATGGTGATCCTTGCATTAGATGGCGAGCGTTGAGGTGTTGCCGTTTTTGACGCAAAGGACCTATCTCGGTCATGATGGAGCCGGTCAGGGATTCCCGGTGTGTGGGAGGAGAGATGCCACAGAAATATGTAGAAAAAATACTTCGTGCACAGGTTTACGATGTAGCCAGGGAAACCCCCCTGGAACGAGCGGATTTGCTTTCCAGGCGCCTTGGAAACGAGGTCTATCTGAAACGGGAAGATCTGCAGCCGGTATTCTCTTTCAAGCTGCGGGGTGCTTATAACAAGATACGGAGTTTATCGGATTCCGAGCGCGCGGGAGGGGTGATTGCCGCGTCAGCCGGAAATCACGCACAGGGAGTGGCCCTTTCCGCAAAAAAGCTTGGTATTCCAGCGCTGATCGTCATGCCCAAAACCACACCGCCCATAAAGGTTCAGGCGGTGAGAAATCTGGGGGCGAAGGCGCTGTTGCATGGCGATTCCTACGATGAGGCCTATGTTTACGCAACAGAGCTGGCGGTGGAGAAGGCTATGGCCTTTGTTCATCCGTTCGATGATCCGGAGGTGATTGCCGGTCAGGGCACCATCGGTATGGAAATATTACGGCAGCATACCCGGCCGCCGCACGCGATCTTTATACCGGTGGGCGGCGGTGGTCTGGTGGCTGGGGTCGGTGCCTATATCAAATATGTCTACCCGCAGGTGAAAGTGATAGGCGTCGAGCCGGAAGACGCCCCTACGCTCTACAGTTCACTGGCGGCGAAGCGCCGGATCAGCCTGAAGCAGGTGGGTATATTTGCCGATGGCGTGGCCGTACGACAGGTGGGAAAAGAGACGTTCCGCCTGGCGAAAAAGGTTGTTGACGAGGTCATCCTTGTGAGCACCGACGAGATTTGCGCCGCCATCAAGGATCTATTTGACGATACTCGAGCCATTGCCGAACCGGCAGGGGCGTTGGCAGTGGCCGGTTTAAAGAAATATGTTCAGCGGGAGGGGATCGAGGGACGCCGTCTGCTGGCAATCGAAAGTGGCGCAAATATGAATTTTGACCGGCTGCGCCACGTGGCGGAACGGGCGGAACTCGGTGAACGAAGGGAAGCGCTGCTGGCAGTGGAGATCCCGGAACGCCCCGGAAGCTTTCTTGGTTTCTGTCGTACACTCGGTCGTCGCAGCATAACGGAATTCAACTATCGGTTTGGTGACGAAAGACAGGCCCATGTGTTTGTGGGGATCGAACTGGCTCGCGGCGAGGAGGAGCGGGAAGAGTTAATCGCACTTTTGCGGGAGAAGGGGTATCAAGTCATAGATATGACCGACAATGAGACCGCCAAACTCCATGTTCGTTATATGGTGGGTGGGCATGCGCCCTGTATTACAAATGAGAGCCTCTTCCGGTTCGAGTTCCCGGAACGCCCCGGGGCGCTGCTCGATTTCCTCACGCAGATGGGGCGACGTTGGAATATCACCCTGTTTCATTACCGCAACCACGGTGCTGCATATGGACGGGTACTGTTAGGGGTGGAGATGGAAGAGAGCGGGAAGCGGGCGTTTTTGCAGCTGATAAAGAATATCGGTTTTGCCTGTTGGGAAGAGACAGAGAATCCGGCTTATCGTCTGTTCGCCGGTCCGGGATGTGATTCCTAGGGGATTTCTGAAGACTTTATTCCAGCTGCTGGGTTTGCATATCCCTTCTCGGGACAAACAATTAATGTAATAAAAACAGCAAGATAGGGTGAGGCGCCGGCTGGATCAACAAGCGGCATTGTTCGGATTTGTTCAGGTTTCAGTCGGAATCGGAAAAACAAAGAAGGCCCGCAAAGCGGGCCTTCTTTGCATTACTGCTTGGTACCCCGAGGTTACCTCTTCTTGGTTACCTTCTTCCGCGGGGTTACCTTACGCGGACGAAGCGTACGCTTTTTCGCGACTTTTTTCTTGGCTACCTTCTTTTTCGCGACTTTTTTCTTGGCAACCTTTTTCTTGGCTACCTTTTTCTTCGCGACCTTCTTCTTCGCGACCTTCTTCTTTACAGCCGTTTTCTTACGTGCTGCCGTCTTCTTCTTGGCAGCGGTTTTGCGTTTTGCTGTGCTCTTCTTGGCGGCTCTTTTGATAGCCATTTTGCTTCCTCCAGAACTCAGTTGACGAAATTCTGTGTTGAGTATAATAAAGTTTGCTGAAAATGCTAGTAAATTACAGGTTTTATTTTCAATTTTTTAATTATTTTCTATTTACTCTTTCGCGGTGCAAAAACGTCTAAATGTTTTGTGAAGATTTCATTATTTCCTTTTCTCTCAGCAAAACTAAGTCTTGATCGAAGAGTTTGGCGATTTCAGATATTGATTCTCCGCGGTGTCTTAAATACCGGAGATATTTTGACGTGCTATAGAGTAAACCGGTGAGTAATCCCGGCATAATCATGGCCCTGAGTCGGTAGTTGTCGGGTTTCGAGAAGGCGGTTTACGCTGGAAATATCTTTTGCGGGCACTTTTCTAAAACCGACAGGATATAAACCGGAGAGGTATAAAAACCGTGTTATTGTTGAAAATACCAGGCCCCCACGGTGGTTTGAGATGTTGAATACCGGCTTTTCGGTATTCTGGTTTGGGGATTGCAGAGGGCTTTGAAGTAGCTGCGGGGCTGGAAGAACGGTGAAGCAGGTGACTGCTACCAGCGATAAAAATTCTTTTCAGTTACCACACCATCCAGGGGAATATCCCAGGGCATCCTTTTTATCCGGGATACTTTTTGAATCTCGTAGGCGACTCCGATCAACTTGGGTGTCCGCCAGAACCTCCTGTTTCTGAAATAGCTAAGGGTCCGGTCGTAAAAACCTCCTCCCATGCCAAGACGGTTACCATCGGTATCAAAAGCCACCAACGGGAGCAGTATGAGGTCCAATCCCCAAGGTGGGGTCGGGGGATGTTTGTGTATGCAGGGTTCGTAAATGCCGAAACGGTTTCGCCAAAGACCGTCGCCGGGACTATATTCCGCGAACCAAAGTGCCTGTTGTGGTAGAGGACGAAGTACCGGTAAATAGCAGCTTTTTTTCAGTTCCTGCGCCCTGGTCAGGATATCGTCGGTGGATATCTCGCCGTCCTCCTGCAGATAGAGGGCAATACGCCGGCTGTTCAGGAATAGAGGTGAGCGGCACAATCGTTTCGCCATAGCCTGGCCGTGGTGACGCTGTTCTTGCGCGGATAGCGCCCGGCGCCGCTTGCGAAGCTCTTTCCGCAGTTTAGCTAAGTCTTGCACGCCGGGTACTCCAAGGAAAAAAGGGACATCCCCCGTCTGTGCCGTCTCTGACCATCGTTCTTGAACCGGTAGGTTCAAGTGGAGGCAACAGGGGCGCATCAGGCTTTCCGCTCATGGCGGACATGCTCACCAGCGCCGGCATTATGCCCCCGGGGTATCTATTAGGCTCAAGAAAATACCCGATCTGATGGCGTACACCACAGGGGATGTCCGTATAACTAAGGCTAAACCGAAAACGCTCAAAGTTCCAGTTGGTTGCTTTTGGACAGAGCGATATCGATTTTTTCTCGGATGGATTGAATGCGTCGGTTGATCGCCTCATTGCCTGTCTGGCTGAGGTTCTGGTGGTGCAACAGGTCGTGGGCCAGATTTAATGCGGCCATTACCGCAATGCGGTCGGTACCGATGACCTTGCCGCTGTTACGAATCTCTCGCATCTTCTGGTCGAGGAAATGGGAGGTCTGGAGAAGAGACTCCCTTTCTTCGTCTCTGCAGGCAATGCGATATTCTTTGTCCAGGATCAGCACGCTGACCGGAACAGTTTCTTCGCTCACGATCCGGTTTCCATCGATTTCAGACGACTTATCATGGATTCCACCCGGGTTTTGGCGAGTTCCGTCTTCTCGATCAGTTCCGCACGTTCCGCTACCAGCGTCTCTTGTGAGACCTTCAGGGCCTGGTTTTCCTCCGTGAGGGCGGCACAAGTGCGAATGAGCTCTTCGACCCGGGTTTCCAGACTCTTCAGGTCCAGATCTATGGCATCATTTTCTTCATTGCTCATGGATAAGGAATATAGAGCGCGCATCGGTACGGGTCAACGGGAAAAGCGCCTCCAGAGAGGGATATAGGTAGCAGAATAGGCCGGCAGGGGGGTATCCGTGCTTCGTCTGAAGGGTGTGTGGCGGCCTTCTCCGGTGACGGCCCCGTGGTATCATCCCGGTTTATTCGAAAAGCGAACTCCCGGGCCGGCGGCAGCCGGTCTTTCAGCCCGGAAACACCATGTATCCTGATTACGACTATTTAGATGATCAATTGACCCAGGCGGACATAAAGTCTTCTGCGGCGGAGGTTCAGGGGCTGCTCTGTGGCCTGCTTTGCGCGGGGGAGAAGCATCTTGAACAACGCCTTTTCGCGGAACTGACGCCAGACCCGGAACGCAAGGATCCGCCTTGGGGGGCGTGTCGTGAGTCGCTGGAGGGGCTGGCGCGGGAGATCCGAAAATCCATTTCCGGAGAGCACATGGGATTTTCCCTGTTGTTGCCCGACGACGGTAAGCCCCTGCAGGAACGCGCCGCGGCGGTTCGGGATTGGTGCCAGGGGTTTCTTTACGGCATGGGTTTGACAGAGGGGGGCGGGGACAGGGAGCTCTCCGCGGAGGCGCAAGAGGCACTGGAAGACCTGGCGGAGATGACGCGCATGCAGGTGGAAGACTTAGGCGACAGCGAAGAGGAGGAGACCGCATTGGCGGAGGTAGTAGAATTCATATGGGTGGCGGCCACCCTGGTACACGATGAGCTGGCGCCTATAGCGGATGGATCATGATAGACAACGAATTTAAGAAACGCAGACGCCAACTGATGCGGATGATGGGACCGGACAGCATCGCTATCCTGCCGGCGGCGCCGGTAGCGAGGCGTAACCGGGACGTGGAGTACCATTATCGCCCGGACAGTGACTTCTATTACCTGACCGGTTTTCCGGAACCGGAAGCCGTAGCGGTGCTGATTCCCGGCCGCGGGCACGGCGAATACATCCTCTTCTGCCGGGAGCGGGATGAGGAGAAGGAGCGCTGGGACGGCCTCAGGGCCGGACAGGAAGGGGCGGTAGAGAACTACGGCGCCGATGATTCCTTTCCTATCGGAGACCTGAACGATATCCTGCCGCGCATGCTTGAACAGTGTGAGCGTGTGTTTCATGCCATGGGTTGTAATCCGGAACTGGATAAGCATATGTCGGAGTGGATAAACGCCATCCGTACCCAGTCCCGTGCCGGGGTGCAAGGGCCTCTGGAGTTCATCGCGCTCGACCACTACCTGCATGATATGCGGCTTTACAAGAGTCGTGCCGAGATAAAGGCGATGCGTAAGGCGGCAAAGATTTCGGCACAGGCCCATCGGCGGGCCATGCAGGTCTGCCGGCCGGGACTGACGGAATATCAACTGGAGGCCGAGTTTGTGCATGAGTGTGCACGCCGGGGAGCGCGTCACCAGGCCTACCCCGCCATCGTCGGGGGCGGCAAAAACAGCTGCGTGCTGCACTACGTGGATAATCAGGATGAACTGCAGGACGGGGATCTGTTGCTGATCGACGCCGGATGTGAGTATGACTTCTATGCTTCGGATATTTCCCGGACCTATCCGATCAACGGCCGCTTCAGTCCTCCGCAACGGCAGTTGTATGAACTGGTGCTAAAGGCGCAGGAAGCGGCCATCGCCAAGGTGCGGCCCGGTAATCACTGGAACGATCCACACGACGCCGCGGTGAAGGTGATAACCAAGGGTCTGGTGGAACTGGGTATCCTCAAGGGCCGCGTTTCCACCCTGATTAAAAACGAAAGCTATAAGAAGTATTACATGCATCGTACCGGTCATTGGCTGGGAATGGATGTCCACGACGTGGGCGATTATAAAATCGATGGTGAGTGGCGTCTGTTGGAACCGGGAATGACGCTCACAATCGAGCCCGGACTCTATATACCTGAAGGCAGCAAAGGGGTGGCAAAAAAATGGTGGAATATCGGTATACGTATCGAGGATGATGTGGCGGTCACCCCCGAAGGTTGCGACATCCTCAGCAAGGACGCCCCCAAATCGGTCGAGGATATCGAATCCTTGATGGGGTCTTTGAAATTTATCTGAATCGATTCCGGAATCTAAATGGGCCTGAAAACAATCCTCTTCGACACCCACAAAGAGATGGGTGCCCGTATCGTTCCCTTCGGTGGCTGGGATATGCCTCTGCATTATGGTTCACAGCTGGATGAACATCATGCCGTGCGTCAGGACGCCGGTATGTTTGACGTATCCCATATGCTGGTTATCGACCTAGAGGGGGAGCAGTGTCAGATATTTCTGCAACGGCTGCTGGCCAATGACGTGGCCAGGCTGCGGCAACCGGGAAAGGCGCTCTACAGCTGTATGCTCAACGAGCAGGGAGGAGTGATAGATGACCTCATTGTCTATTTTCTCGCGCCGGGCAGGTATCGGATGGTGGTCAATGCAGGGACTGCGGAAAAGGATCTGGCATGGATCGAACAGCAGGCCGCTTCCTGTCATCTGGAAATAACCGCGCGTCGCGATCTTGCCATGATCGCTGTTCAGGGGCCCAACGCTCGAGAGAGCAGCCTGCCCTGCCTGCCGCAAGCGCTTCGGCAATCCGCCGCAGAACTGGGGGTGTTCAGTGCGCTGGAAGGTGATGGCTGGATGGTGGCCCGCACCGGCTATACCGGAGAGGACGGTTTTGAAATCATGTTGCCGGCGGATCGGGCGGACTCCTGCTGGCGGGTACTGGCGGCGGCCGGTATTCAGCCCTGCGGACTCGGTGCCCGGGACACCTTGCGACTGGAAGCCGGTATGAATCTCTACGGATCCGATATGGATGAGGAGATCTCTCCCCTGGAATCGGGTCTGGGCTGGACTATCGCCTGGGAGCCGGAGGGACGGGAATTTATCGGTCGTGATGCACTTGTTAAACAGCGGGATAAAGATGACAATCAACGCCTCGTGGGCCTGGTGCTGCTGGAGCGGGGGGTATTACGCAACCACCAGCAGGTTGTCGCCGATGGCGAGGTGGTGGGGGAGATTACCTCCGGCGGTTTTGCCCCCACCCTTGATCGTTCCATAGCGCTGGCGCGGGTAAAAGGGGCGCTGGGTGGTCACTGTGAGGTGGAGATCCGCGGCAAGCGCCTCCCGGTTAAGGTGGTAAAGCCGCCGTTCGTACGCAACGGCGCCTCCCTGATTGATCTTGAAAAACAGGGTTAGATCTAATCGGATGTGCCACCGATAGCGGATATTTTTATGCGGGCAGTCTGCCCTGATAATCGTTAGGTTTTCCTGGGGATATGAAATGAGTGATACGCCGACTGAATTGAAATATGTAAAAACCCATGAATGGGCCCGGGATGAGGGCGACGGGATCGTTACCGTGGGCATAACGGACCACGCACAGGACCAACTGGGGGACCTGGTCTTCGTAGAGCTGCCGGAGGTCGGGACCGCTGTCGAAGCCGGTGGGGATTGCGCCGTGGTGGAGTCGGTAAAGGCGGCATCCGATATATATAGTCCGGTGTCGGGCGAAATCACTGCCGTGAACGGTGAGCTGGTGGATGCGCCCGAATTGGTAAATGACGAACCTTATGGAAAAGGATGGCTGTTCAAGGTGAAGATGTCGAATCCAACCGAGCTGGACGGCCTTCTGGATGCGGACGGATATAACACTTCCCTGACGGAAGACGAGTAGGCGGGAGTTTTTCAAGTATGCCCTTTATACCTCATACCGAGGAGGAGGTGGCCCGGATGCTGGAGGCCATCGGTGTGTCGGATATCGAGGAGCTGTTCGATGAAATCCCGGAGGAGTTGCGCTTCAGCGGGTCGAAGAACCTCCCGCCGGCGGTGTCCGAGATGGAGGCGAGCCATATTCTGGAGACCAGGGCGAACAGGGACGGCTCGCCGGTCTGTTTTATCGGTGCCGGTGCCTATGATCACCATATCCCCGCCGCAGTATGGCAGATAGCCGCCCGCGGGGAGTTCTACACCGCCTATACCCCCTATCAGGCGGAGGCCAGTCAGGGCACGCTGCAGCTGCTTTACGAATACCAGTCCATGATGACGGCCCTGACCGCCATGGATGTCTCCAACGCCTCGCTGTATGACGGGGCTTCCGCCCTGGCCGAGGCGGTGCTGATGGCGGTTCGTGCTAACCGCAAATCCAAATCGAAGCGGGTACTGGTACCGCGCAGTCTGCATCCGGCCTATCGTCGCGTTGCCCACAACATTGTCAGAAATCAGGGCGTCGAGCTGCTGGAACTCCCCTTTGATCCTAAGGGCGGGCACACCGATCCTGCAGCGCTGGAAGCATTTTGCGGTGAGGACATCACCGCCCTGGTGATCCCCCAGCCCAATTTCTTCGGTGTACTGGAAGAAGTGGATGCACTTACCGATTGGGCACGGGAGAACGGAGCCCTGGCTATAGCCGTGGTCAATCCCCTGGCCCTGGCCCTGCTGAAGCCACCGGGAGAGTGGGGAACGGAGGGGGTCGATATCTGTTGCGGCGAGGGCCAGCCTCTTGGAGCGCCACTCTCCTCCGGTGGCCCCTATTTCGGTTTCCTCTGCAGTCGCCAGTCGTTAGTGAGACAGATGCCCGGCCGTATCGTCGGCCGGACCGTCGATCTGGACGGTAGGGAAGGCTTCACCCTTACCCTGCAGGCGCGGGAACAGCACATCCGCCGATCCAAGGCGACCTCGAATATCTGCACCAACCAGGGCCTGATGGTCACTGCTGCAACTATTCATATGGCGCTCCTGGGCGGCGCCGGACTGGAGAGGGTGGCCGCCGCCTGTCACGCCAACACCGTGGCGCTGGCGAACAGGCTCTCCGCTATTTCCGGGGTAGAGCCTCTGTTCGGTCGTCCCGTATTCCACGAGCAGGTGTTGCGCCTCCCCGCTCCGGCGAAAGATCTGCTGCGTCCCCTGGCCGCACACAATCTGCTGGGAGGGTTGGACCTGTCACGGGATTACCCGGAGCTGGGCGACGCCCTGCTGATCTGCGCCACGGAGAAGCGGAACCATGAGGAGATGGACAACTACGCTGAGAAGCTGGCACGACTCATTCAGTTACGCGGTGAGGCTCCCTGCAGACTGCAGCCCAAGGAGTAAGGGTGTGCCGGCATCCCAGGGAAATGGGGGGGCAGGATAAGATACGGCGTTTTTTTCCCCTAAACCCTTTAATAAGGGTATTCCCATCCCAATTTAGACTTGGTCTAAGTATTTCCGGGTTTCCGTTACGGGACCTAACCAGAAACGGGCAGCGATTGTCCACAAAACCACATCAATCAAGGAGTAATGCAAAAATGGCCGATATAACCCTGAAAGGTAACCCCTGCCACACCAATGGCGAACTGCCCGCTGTAGGTTCCACCGCCCCCGATTTCAACCTGACCGCGGCGGATCTCTCGGATGTGGCCCTGGGAAGCTACGCCGGCAAGAAGAAGCTGCTGAATATCGTACCCAGCCTGGATACCCCGGTCTGTGCCACCTCCACCCAGAAATTCAATGCCGCAATGGCCGGCAAGAGCGACGCCGTGGCGCTGGTAATCTCCGCCGACCTGCCGTTTGCCCAGAAGCGTTTCTGTGGTGCTGAAGGGATAGAAAACGTCATCACACTCTCGGTGATGCGCGACCGGGCATTCCCCACGGATTATGGAATGTTGATTACCGACGGCGCTCTGGCCGGCCTCTGTGCCCGGGGTGTAGTGGTCATGGACGAAAACAACAAGGTTGTCTACACCCAGCTGGTTCCGGAGATTACGGACGAGCCGGATTACGACGCCGCGCTGGCGGCACTCTAAAGTTCCGGCGGATTTACTCCGCGCGGCACGGTAGCCGGCGGGATTCAGGCGGACACGCCTGGTCCCGCTTTTTCTTTGCGTCCTAAAGAGCCTCTGATTAAGTCGCTTCAGAGGCTCCCTAATCTGGTGTTAATTGATACCCGCCGGTGTAGAATTACGCCATGTTGATCCAGGAACAGTCCCGCAAGGGCCGTCGTGCAGTGGCACAAGCGCCGCTGCAGATGGAACAGTTGACCGATATCCCGCAACAGTGTCGCCGCCCGCGGCGGGCGGCGCTTCCCGAGGTGTCGGAGATGCAGGTGGTACGCCATTACAGCCGCCTGTCCCAGAAAAACTTCTCCATCGACACCCATTTCTATCCTCTCGGCTCCTGTACCATGAAGTACAATCCGCGTGCCTGCCACACCCTTGCGGCACTGCCGGGTTTTCTCGCCCGCCATCCGGAGGCCCCGGACAGCCACAGCCAGGGCTTTATGGCCTGTATGTATGAACTCCAGGAGTATCTCAAGGAGGTGACCGGTATGGCGGCGGTCTCACTGACCCCCGCCGCCGGTTCTCAGGGTGAGTTTGCCGGGGTGGCGATGATCCGCGCCTATCACGATGCCCGGGGTGATACGGAGCGGCAGGAGATCCTGGTTCCGGATGCCGCGCACGGTACCAACCCCGCCTCGGCGGTCATGTGCGGATACCGGGTGCGGGAGATCCCCACCGGTCCCGCGGGTGATGTGGATGTGGATGCCCTCAAGGAATATATCGGGCCGCAGACTGCCGGCATTATGTTGACCAACCCTTCCACCCTGGGTGTATTCGACCGCCGTATCCGCGACATCGCGGATCTGGTTCACCAGGCGGGGGGGCTTCTCTACTACGACGGCGCCAATCTCAATGCCATCCTCGGCAAGGTTCGCCCCGGCGATATGGGTTTTGACGTCATTCACCTCAATCTGCACAAGACCTTCTCCACCCCACACGGCGGGGGCGGTCCCGGGGCCGGACCGGTGGGGGTAAGCAAACGCCTGGAACCCTATCTGCCGGTGCCGATGGTGGAATCGGAAGGGGATGGTTACCGTTGGCTCACCGAGAGTGACCGACCAGAGAGTATCGGCCGGCTCTCCGCCTTTGCCGGAAACGCGGGAATCCTGTTGCGGGCCTATGTCTATGCCCGGATGCTGGGTCGCGAGGGTATGGCGCGGGTAGCCGAATATTCCACGCTGAATGCCAATTACATGCTCAAGCGGCTGCAGGAAAAGGGATTTGAGGCGGCCTATCCGGATCGCCGCGCTACCCACGAATTCATCATCACCCTGCGCCGGGAGGCCAAGTCGTTCGGTGTAAATACCATGGATTTCGCCAAACGATTGCTGGATTACGGTTTTCACGCCCCCACCACCTATTTCCCCCTGCTGGTGGCCGAATGTCTTCTTATCGAACCCACGGAGACCGAGGATAAGGAGACGCTGGACGGCTTCATTGACGCCCTGGAGAAGATCCGTCGGGAGGCTGAGAGTGATGCCGGCCGGGTCACCGGTGCGCCCCATACCCTGCCGGTAAAGCGGCTGGATGACGTACGGGCGGCGCGGGAACTGGATCTGGCCTGGAAGCCTGAGAATGGCGAACAACAGCAATAAGGGATTGCGCCGCATCTTTAACGCCTTCGGCTACTCTATGGCCGGCCTGCACGCCTGCTTCAAGAACGAGGAGGCGTTTCGGCAGGAGGTGATCGTTTCTCTGGTGATGATCCCTTTGGGGTTCTGGTTCGGAAATAGTGGAGTAGAGCGGGCCCTGCTGGTAAGCAGCGTACTGTTTGTTCTCATCGTCGAGCTTCTCAACTCCGCCATTGAGGCCAACGTGGATCGTGTCGGCATGGAGCGGCACACACTTTCCAAGCAGGCCAAGGATATCGCCTCCGCCGCCGTGTTTCTCAGTATCGTTATGGCGCTTTTTGTCTGGGGGCTGATTCTGATACCTCGGTACATTTGAGGTTCGACCGATGTCGAGCCTGCATTGAGGGTTCAGGCGTCAGGGCCATGGATCGGGTTGGTATAATCAGAGAATCCCAAATCCTTCGTTAACAGAATAAAGAGAAAACATGTCTGCACTTATTTGTGGCTCCTTCGCCTATGACACCATCATGGTCTTCCATGACCATTTCAAGAACCATATCCTGCCGGAGCAGGTGCATATCCTGAACGTTTCGTTTCTGGTGCCCGATCTGCGGCGCGAGTTCGGAGGGTGTGCCGGTAACATCGCCTATAACCTGGCCCTGCTGGGAGGCGACGGCAGGCCGATGGGTACCGTGGGCAAGGATTTCAGTCAATACGCCGAGTGGATGGATTCCCGCGGCATCAGCCGCGATCATGTGCGGATAATAGAAAACGAATACACCGCCCAGGCCTATATCACCACTGATCAGGATGACAATCAGATAACCGCTTTTCACCCTGGGGCGATGAATTTCTCCCATGAAAACCGGGTCAGTGACGCCGAAGGCGTTACTATCGGCATGGTTTCTCCGGACGGCAGGCAGGGTATGTTGGAGCACGCCGAGCAGTTCGTTGCGGCGGGCATACCTTTCGTTTTTGATCCGGGACAGGGAATGCCGATGTTCAGCGGCGATGATCTGTTGAAGTTCGCGCAACAGGCGACCTGGCTGGCCTTTAACGATTACGAAGCCAAGCTGATGGAAGAGCGCACGGGCAGGAGCCCGGAGCAACTGGCGGAGATGGCGGAGGCGGTGGTGGTAACCGCCGGTGGTGAAGGGTCCACCATATATACCCAAAAACGTGTTTACCGTATTCCCGCCTGTCCGGTGGCGAAATTGGAGGATCCTACGGGCTGCGGCGACGCCTATCGGGCCGGCCTGCTCTATGGCCTGATGCACGGGGCGGATTGGGAGGTTACCGGGCGTATTGCGGCCCTGATGGGGGCGATAAAAATTGAACAGCCGGGGACGCAAAACCACAGCTTCACCAGCGATGAGTTTGGCGATCGTTTTAAAGAATCTTTCGGTTTTTCCTTTTGATAAACCGGTGACGCAATACCCGTGACAGCGAGACCCGATGGATAGGGGTGTAGACAGAAGGATGGACGGTTCTGGTCTATATATACCACTGAACCGGATATACAGGAGGTGCGAAATGAAGAAGCCGGCCGGAGTGTTCCTCGTTTCCGTATTGATGGTGTTGGGGCTGACTATAGCCGGTGGTGTGGTGCTGCCGGAAAATGCCGTGGCGGCATCGGCGGCAGAGATCGATATCGGTGTGAACGGAACGTTGAAGCGGTTCCGGAAAGAGATAACCGGGGGTGATGAGTTTCTGAACAAGGCCAGCGGTGTATTGGTTTTTCCCGCCGTTTATAAGGCCGGCATGGGGATCGGCGGGGAGTACGGGGAGGGTGCTTTGCGTATCGGTGGCAAGACCGTGACCTATTACAGCACTGCTGCCGCCTCCTTCGGTTTTCAGTTGGGTGCACAGGCCAAATCGCTGGTGGTGGTTTTTCTGACCGAGCCGGCGCTTGAAAAATTCCGCAAGAGCAGCGGCTGGAAGGCCGGGGTCGACGGATCCATTGCCGTAATCAAGTGGGGGATCGGGGAGGATATCAACAATGTGGATATCAAGGATCCGGTGGTGGGGTTTGTTTTCAACAACAAGGGGCTGATGTATAACCTGACCCTGGAAGGTTCCAAATTCACCAAGATCGTGCGCTGACTCCCTTACCCTGGCCGGGTGACCTCGGTCTCCGACAAGGCTGCGTCAAAACGCTCGAAATCATCCATGGGTTCCCGGCAGGCGGTTCCCCGACAGAGGTAGGCGATGGTCCCGGCGCCGGCCTTCTTCTCTTCCAGTAGAGGAGGAAGTCCTTTTTCGTTTGCGGGAATGGCAATGCAATAACGGCGCGGAGCAAATCGGTTCTGTGCGCGCTCCTGCCAGCGCTGCAACTCCCTCCCTTCCCCACGTAGTACTATGATCTCGTCGGGATGCAGATACTCATCCAACGCCTCCAGCAGCGTGCAGTGGGCCTGAGGAAAGCGTTCCAGTGCATCCCATGCCCCTCGCAGTGTCCGTTCAGCCGCGTCCAGGTAGCGCGTCCTTCCGGTCAGGTGTCCCAGCAGCAGCAGTGATCGGGCGGCCACCCCGTTTCCTGACGGCGTGGACTCGTCGGTCAAGGGTTTCGGACGATGAATAAGCGGTTCGTGATCATCGGCGGTGAAAAAGAATCCTCCGGACGCAGGGTCTTCGAAGTGCTCCAGGAGTGTGTCGGCCAGCGCCATGGCGAAGGTGAGATCATGACCGCGCCAACGGGTCTGTAACAACTCCAGGAGCGCCGCCAGAAGGAAGGCATAGTCATCCAGATAACCCGCAAGGTGGGCCAGGCCGTCTTTGTGTGACGCCAGCAGCCGGCCGTTTTTCCACATCCGGTCTTTTATAAATTGCAGGGCCCGTTCGGCCGAGCGGGTCAGTGTCGACTCGGACAGCAGGCGCCCGGCCCTGGCCATGGCGCGAATCATGAGTCCGTTCCAGGCCGTGAGGTTCTTGTCGTCGCACCCCGGTCGGGCCCGCTTTTCCCGTTCTTGCAACAGCTTTTTCCGTACCGAATCCAGGAGCCTGGCTGTGGTCTCGTCAAGCGGCTGTTTGCCGTTGCAGTGCAGGTGCCAGCGACCCTCAAAATTGGGGGGGCGATCGAGACCGGAACGAGCGGCGACCGCCCCGTACTCCTCGGGAGTCAGCAGTGCCGCAACCTGTTGCGGATCCCAGAGATAGTACCGCCCTTCTTCCCCTTCGCTGTCCGCATCCAGAGAGGAGTAGTAGCCGCCGTCAGGTGACTGCATCTCGCGTATCACCCAGCCGGCCGTTTGCCGTGCGGTGTCGCGGTAGAGATCTCTGCCCGTGGCCAGCCAGGCCTCGCTATAGATTTCCAGCAGCGGTCCGTTGTCATAGAGCATCTTCTCAAAGTGCGGGATCATCCATCGGTCATCCACCGAATAACGGAAGAATCCGCCGCCCAACTGATCGTTGATTCCTCCCGTCGCCATGCGGGTCAGGGTGTGCTCCAGAAGATGGAGCAGATTCCGGCGTTGTTTGTCAGCGATATCCGCGTTGCCCCAATGATTAATGAGACGTTTCAGACTCTCCGCATGGGGAAATTTCGGGGCCTGCCCGAAGCCGCCGTAACGGGGGTCGAAACTGTGCTCCAACTGCTTAACGGCAGCGGCCAGGGGCATCGCGTCCAGGGCCTGGGTGGTTAACGCTGAAGCCGGACTAAAGGCGGCCAGGGTTTCCCGCAAGGCAATATTCTGTTCGTCTATGGCCGCCCGTTGTTCCCGGTAGGCGGCGGCGATGCGCCGCAGGAGTTCCCGGAAGGGAAGCAGTCCGTGACGCGGTTCGTTGGGAAAATAGGTTCCGGCAAAAAAAGGGGATTGGTCCTCAGGGGTGAGAAATACGGTCAGGGGCCAGCCGCCCGGACGTTGCGCGAGGATTTGATGTGCCGACTGATAGACCCTGTCCAGATCAGGCCGCTCCTCCCGGTCGACCTTGATGTTGACGAACAGGGCGTTCATCAGCTCCGCGGTCTCCGGATCTTCAAACGATTCATGTGCCATGACATGACACCAGTGGCAGGCGGAATATCCGATGGAGAGCAGGATCGGGGTATCGCGTTCCCTTGCCAGAGCAAGGGCTTCGGCCCCCCAGGGATACCAGTCAACGGGATTGTCCGCGTGCTGTTGAAGATAGGGACTGGTGGAATCTGCAAGTCGATTGCGAGACATGGCGCGATGCGTGGGGCTTGGTCAGAGGTTCTTTTACCTTAGCAGCCGCTTAGGCAATGAAATACAGGTTTTGACAGGGGTATTCCCAGGCACGGCACGCGAGTGACCGTGCCTCGAAAATGGATAACGGGTTGCAGGGGTTACGTTTGCTACGGAATAGGCGTGGAGGGTGATACGCCCTAATCGGAGGCGAGCTGCAGGATCTCCTCCCGAATGCGAGAGCGATGGGGTTCGGGCAAGCGAGCCCAATTCTCCGCTACGGTAACCGCATCAGGGGCAAGTTCAGGGTCCTTGTCGCCGAACATTAGCCAGGCAGGGCTGACCTCCAGCTCTTTAGCGATCTGGTCGATTTTGCGGGGTCGCAGACTTTTTCCGTTTTCAATTTTCTGGATAACCGCTTGGTTGGTGCCGGCGCGCCGTGCCAGCTGTTCCTGGGTCCAGCCCTTTTCGAGACGCCGGGATCGCATGCGCTGCCCCAGGGTCGCGGGGGACATAAAGTTCAACTTCTCAGTTATCATGCAACTTACCCTTCTTTAACGGTTTTTTCTGGTTTGCCAGAAAGCTAGCGGCAGCTGTTGCGGATTCTTAAATGCGGTTGTGGCATATTTTTCCGCTAAATAGGCGTCATAAAGGCGATTTTTCACCTTTGCTCCCCTGTTCCGGCGCAGAATTCCCGGCGAAATGGCGCCGATTCTTTTTTATCAGGCCTGCCGGGCTGGTAAGATAGCGCCCCATGTTGACCTATCCGGCGATCAATCCCGTAGCCTTCTCCATCGGCCCGTTAGACGTTCATTGGTATGGATTGACTTACTTGGTGGGGTTCATCGGCGGGTGGTGGTTGGGCCGTGTGCGCGCCTCCCGACCCGACTCCGGCTGGAGCGTCAGGGAAGTGGATGAACTGGTGTTCTACCTGGCCCTCGGGGTGGTTCTGGGAGGGCGCATCGGATACATCCTGTTCTATGCCTTTTCCGCATTTTTGGATGATCCGCTTCTCCTGTTCCGGGTTCAGGAGGGCGGAATGTCTTTCCATGGTGGTCTGCTGGGGGTGATGCTGGCCATGTGGTTCTTCGGGCGTCGTTTCGGCCATCGTTTCTTTGCGAGCACGGATTTCATCGCCCCGCTGGTCCCTATCGGCTTGGGGGCGGGTCGCATCGGGAACTTCATCAATGGTGAGCTTTGGGGTAAGCCCGGGGATGTCCCCTGGGCCATGCAGCTGTCCTGTGTTCGCTTTCCAGGTGCCTGCCGTGACCTGCCGGCAGGATCGATTCACAGTCTGCCTCTCCATCCTTCGCAGCTCTACGAAGCGGGACTGGAAGGGTTGCTCCTGTTTCTCATCCTCTGGTTCTATTCCGCGCGGCCACGTCCGACTATGGCGGTCTCAGGCGTATTTCTGTTCTGTTACGGCCTGTTTCGATTTGCGGTGGAATTTATTCGAGTTCCCGATGCCCATATAGGCTATCTAGCCTTCGGCTGGATCACTTTGGGGCAGCTGTTGACCTTGCCCATGGTGGCGGGGGGACTGGCGTTGGTGACGGCGGCCTATGTAAAAGATAAGGGGCGGAAATAATTATGCATCAGTATCTTGATCTCATGCGCCATGTGCGTGACCACGGAATTCGCCGGGAAGATCGTACCGGCACAGGTACCGTGAGTGTATTCGGGTATCAGATACGCTTTGATCTTGCTAGCGGGTTTCCGGTGGTCACAACCAAGAAACTTCACCTGCGTTCCATTATTCATGAACTGCTGTGGTTTCTGCAGGGCGATACCAATATCAGATACTTGCAGGAAAACGGGGTTTCCATCTGGGATGAGTGGGCTGATGAGAACGGCGACCTCGGGCCTGTTTACGGCCACCAGTGGCGTTCCTGGCCGCGGTCTGACGGGGGTAGTATCGATCAGATCAGCGAGGTCCTCGATCAGATCCGTACCAATCCGGATTCCCGCCGCCTGATGGTCTCCGCCTGGAACCCGACCGACGTGGAAGCCATGGCATTGCCCCCCTGTCATTGCCTGTTTCAGTTCTACGTGGCGAACGGGCGGCTCTCTTGTCAGCTCTATCAGCGAAGTGCTGACATATTTCTCGGGGTTCCTTTTAATATTGCGTCCTACGCCCTGTTGACCATGATGGTGGCCCAGGTGACCGGCCTGCAACCGGGGGATTTTGTTCATACCTTCGGCGATGCGCATCTTTACTCCAATCACCTGGAGCAGGTGGAGACGCAATTGGCGCGGGAGCCGCACCCGTTGCCTGTTATGCAGATGAATCCGGAGGTGCGATCGCTGTTCGATTTCCGCTACGAAGATTTCGAGCTGGTAGGTTACGATCCGCACCCTCACATCAAGGCACCGGTAGCGGTCTGAAGTTAACAGTTAGCAGTTTTTAGTTGACGGGGTTCGGTTGTCTTCGGCGGGACGGAGCCCCTTTAAGGGTTTATTTACCCAACAGCCCTTTTAATTTGCCCCCCACGCCTTCCAGCGTCTCTTTAATGGCTGTCCCTCCTTTTTCCACCATGTTTCCTGATCGTTCCTCCGGAACCGTGCCTCCGGCCGCGATCTGGAGACAGGGGTTTTTCTCGCCGGTTCCCAGTTCACCCAGGCCGATAAGAGCGGCCGGAGGGAAGGCGAACAGTCCGACCACGCCGAGGGCCTTACGGGCCATGCCTGACTTTTCCAGCGTGTATCTCGGTCTGGCAAGGGTGCCTCCGACCTGAACCGGTACCGCGGTATTCAGGGTGGCGGTTTTTGGCTTAGGTTTAAACAGGAAATCGATTTTTTCGTCACGCAGATCAATTGTGCCTTTACCGAATACGGTTGCGTTTTCGGAGTCGATAAGAAGAGCTCGACTGGAAGCGATACCCTGTTGCACCTGGAAGTCGCTGGCAAGGCAGTTGATGGTGGTGGAGTCGGAGTCTTTGGCGGTAAGAGTTCCCAGGATATTCCACACCCCTCCGGTGATGGTGTCGACCCGACCGATACTCAGTCGCCCTGATCCGGCCAGCAGGCGGACGTGCCCGCTAAGGTCGGCCATAAGGGCGGCGATGGAGCCGCCGCTTCCCTGGAGCTCAATGGAGACATCACCCCGGCTGGTGAGCATCGCCTCATCCCGTGCGGAGCGAATCAGGTTCCCCAGTTCCAGATCGTGCAGGGAAAGGGTCAGATCGGCGGCCGGAGGCTGTTCACGCGCGTCGATCCGAAATCGGGCTGTTTCCTCCTTCTTCGTTACGGCGTTGGCGGTGAGCACGCCCCCTTTGAGTTGAATCCCCAGATCCAGGTCGTTAATGGTCAGTCGTTTTCCGCTCACCTGTCCGGCCCTGAAGGTGACGACTCCCTCCCAGCGGCTCAGGAAGGAGGTAGGTAACGGCTCCCGGCTGAAGATCTTGTCGCGGGCTCCCCGGTCTTCCTCCTCGGTACCGAGGAAGTCCTCCAGGTACAGATGGTCGGATTGAAGATTCGCAGTCAACCGGGGTTTGCCTCCTGAGGGTAGTTGCAAAGTCAGGTCGCCCCGCAGATTGCTGTCACCGAAGGTGGTTTGCAGTCCTTCAACAGCCGTCTTGCCCGCATCCTCATTGGGGGGGGTAATCTTCGCGGACAGCCGAAGCGAATTGCCGTTATATTCTCCCTGAAACTTCAGTTTCAGTGCTTTGGTATCCGGTTGCCGTTGAAGTTCGACGTGAGACGCCTGCAACCGGTGGCTGACACCGCTGCTATGATCCTGCCAGCTGAGGGTCAGCCCGGTTATTTCCAGTTCCTCGATATTGGGTAACCTGGTAGGACTCTCATCTCCGTCAATAGGTTGTTTCTCAGCCAATTCCCAGTTTCCCTTGCCTTGTGGATTGCGTTCCAATCGCAGGGCGGCGTCAAATATTCCGATACGCCGGATAACGACATCGCCAGTAATCAGAGGCCAGAGGGCCAGTTGAGCCTCCAGGCGCTTGGCTGTGATCATGTCCGGTGTAGAGCCCCATGATGCGTTTTGCAGCCGGAGATCGGTCAGCACCAGCCGCGGTTGAGGGAACAGCTCAATATGAAGGTCTTCTCCGACGCTGATGGTTCGGCCGGTGCGTTCTTCCGCGGCCGTGATGATATAGTCCCGGTAGTCGTTGAGGTCGAGGGCGTATATCAGCACCAGCCCGCCAGCAAACAATAGCAACAGAAATATGGAGAAAAACAGCAGAAGTTTTCGGCCCATTACTCGTACCTGTGTCGGTTGCGGATTCCACGCTTCGGGAACGAAGGCGCAGGATTTGAGATCCGTCGCGCCGGCCCCGATATCTTGACAACTATGTGGTTATCAATGGAGCTGTTTTCGCATGCTATTATTTTAGCCCATGGATAAACGCAAACCTCTGATATCCATCATTGTTGCCATGGCGGAAAACCGTGTTATAGGTCGCAATAATGAGCTGCCCTGGCATCTGCCGGCTGACTTGAAACACTTCAAGATGTTGACCGTCGGCAAGCCGATAATTATGGGGCGCAAGACCTGGGAATCTTTGCCGGGATTGTTGCCGGAGCGACGTCATATCGTACTCACGGGTGATCCCGATTATGTGGCTGAAGGTTGCCGTATTGTTCACTCCCTGGAGGAGGCGTTGGCGGAGGCGGGGGAGGTGTCGGAAGTGATGATAATCGGCGGTGCCGGACTGTATGCACAGGCCCTGCCCATCGCCCGGCGAATCTATCTGACTTTGGTGCATGCGGACGTGGACGGGGACTCGCTGTTTCCGGTTATAGATGCAGGTGACTGGGAAGAGGTGGAACGGGAATGGCATCCACAGGATGACAGGAACCCTTATCCCTACACCTTCCTGACTTTACGGCGGGCAACTCAGGATTAAACATTCCAGAGGAAAGGAAATGGCTGATAACCCGGAAATCAAGACCCTGATCGGATCTCTGCAACAACTGTATTCGCGCATGGTTCAGACATTCGTTCACCGGCGGAGCAGCAAATTGTCCAAAGGTGGTGGGGGTGATGCCGGGTGGGATATTCAGGCCCTGTTGTCGGAGCGACTGGAGAAGCTGGGTACCGCCGCCGACGGATCAGCCGGAGCGGGTGACGGAGACAAACCACACCTGACGGTCGGTGGTTCGTCCGGTATGGCGGCACCGTCCCGTCATCAGGGTGTGGCGGGGGGCGCACTGTCCCCGGAAACCGCCAGTCATTTCCATGAAAGGGGCGCGGACGATCTGATCCATTCCTCGGTAGGAGAGCAGATAAAGGCGCGGGCCCTGGAGCATGTCAATAAGGCCCTGCTTCTCGCCCGGCAGGGGGATAAGGCAAATTCCCGGTTGCATGCCGATCTCACCAATAGCGCGGTGAAGGAAGCGGCACGGTTCATGGATAGGGAGGAGTACAAGGAGTTTGTTGATCTGGTGAAGGCGCGGCTGGAAGAGTTCGGAAACGATTAACACAACCTATCCATAGATGCCTTCTGGCAGCGCGAAGGCGAGGAGCCTCCGCTTTTAGGACAGGTGGAGTCTATGTTCCGGGTTTCTGGGCCCGGGGGCATTCGACCTGGAACAGTTTCGGTTCTTTGTGTTTTCTCAGTTTTATGGCGGTAAGCCTTCCACCCCAAAGGCAGCCGCTGTCCAGTGCCCAGGTATTGTGGCTGGCGCGGTATCCCGCGGTCGACCAATGGCCGAATATGATGGGATCAAAGCGACTGGCGCGATGCGGTACCGCATACCAGGGAAGTAGCGGGGGTTGTTGATTCTCCGGGGCGCAACTCTCTTTTAAAGCGAGATTTCCTTCCGAATCACAGTAACGGAGGCGGGTAAAGCAGTTGGTTATAAAGCGCAGCCGGTCCATTCCCTGCAGGAACGGATTCCAGCGTTGGGGCAGGTTGCCGTACATCTGCTGAAAAAAATCAGGGAAGTTGTTCCCCTGCAGGGCCACTTCAACCTCCCGGGCGTAGCGCAGGGCGCTTGATATATCCCATTGCGGGGGCAGGCCGGCATGGATCAGGCTGATATGTCTTTTTTTGCTGTGGTACATCAGCGGCCGATGGCGCAGCCAGTGAAGCAGCTCGTCGCGATCGGGAGCGGAGAGAATAGCGTCCAACGTGTGCCGCCTGTCCTGGTTTCTGTCGACCCCCTGGGAGAGTGCCAGAAGATGCAGATCGTGGTTGCCGAGCACGGTAATGGCCCGGTTTCCAAGTCCTTTGACGAAGCGCAGAACTTCAAGGGAGTGAGGGCCGCGATTCACCAGGTCACCGGCAAACCAAAGTTTGTCTTTGGCCGGGTCAAACCGGATTTGGTCCAGAAGTCGGCGTAATTCGTCGTAACAACCCTGTACGTCACCAATGGCGAATACCGACATTACACCTGACTCTCCCTTTGCCTTTGAATAGCGGGCAACTGTTCCAGCTGGTTGTCATGTAGCCGGGAAAGCAGGATTTGGGACAGGAGCGCGCCGGTCAAGGCGAGAAACATGTCCCACTGGGTATCCCAGTTATCGCCCTGGATCCCGAGAAAGGCCTCCGCCGCCTGTTCGCTGATAAGCGCAACCCACCATTCGATGAACTCATAAAAGGCGCTGAAGGCCAGGCAGATGCTGGTGACCGTGAGCACAAGCCAGCCGCCCCGCTGCAGCGGCGAGCGGCGAATGAGGATCTCTCGTGCCAGGATGGCGGGTATGAATCCCTGGGCCAGATGGCCTACCCGGTCGTAGTGATTGCGTGACAGCTCCAGGGCGTCGCGCAGCCAGTTGAATAGAGGATTCCCGGCGTAGGTGTAAAATCCGCCGATGATGAGGATCACGGCGTGCAGCGCCAGCAGTCGATAAAGCAGCGGTGTCAGGGGGAACCCTTGTCGGGTTGCGACCACCAGAACGATACCGATCATGACCGGAAAGGTTTCCAGGAACCAGGTAAGGCGGTCGGCAACCGGATCGATACCGCTGGCGACAAGTAACAGGGTTACAAACGTAAGCAGTATTGCGGGTTCTTTGGTCGAGATTTGATTCATCGCTGGAAAAGGTAACGACAAGGACAGACAAAAGCAAGGGAAGCCCGGGATTAAACACGTCTTGAAAAGATCGTAAACGCCGGTAGGCTGTTATGTATGGGCGGCATGGGGAAGGCCGCGGTTCGCCGTATAATTCAGTTTTTCAGGCCGCGGCCGATATACCAAGCGGGTACAGGTTCAGAACGGAACTATTATGAAAAGAACTCTTGCCGGCATATTGGGTGCATTATTGTTGATATCTCTCCCCTGCAGTGCCGATCCGGCACAGCAGCTGATCGCCGCCGTGGCGGAGGGGCGGGTAGCCAGTGTTCGTGATCTCCTGGCCCAGGGAGTGGATGCCAATACCAAAAATGCCGCCGGCCGGCCGGCATTGGTGATGGCGGCATTTAATGGAAATGTTAAGACCGTACACGCCCTGCTCGGCGCCGGTGCCGATGTGAATGCCGTGGACGCGGCGGGGGTTTCCGCCTTGATGGAAGCGTCCGCATTCGGTCATCCGGATGTCGTGCGGGTACTGATCCTGTCCGGGGCAAACGTAAATCTGAAGGACAGCGCCGGTAGTGGAGCCCTGAAGCGGGCGAACCTCGGCAAACACGATGAGGTGGCTCAGCTCCTGCAGGAGGCGGGGGCTTCCGAGTAACGAGGTTCCCTAATTCTGCGCCATCTCTACGGCGGTTTTTATAGCCGCCAGGAGGCTTCCGCAATCCGCCTTTCCGCTTCCCGCAAGTTCCAGGGCGGTGCCGTGATCTACTGAGGTGCGGATGATGGGCAGTCCCAGGGTGATATTCACTGATTTGCCGAATCCCAGATGTTTCAGAACCGGCAGGCCCTGGTCGTGGTACATGGCCAGCACTGCGTCCGCCTGATCAAGATATTTCTGCGTGAACAGCGTATCGGCCGGCAATGGTCCTATCAGTTCCATTCCCTCTTGCTGTAACCGCTGCAGTACCGGAGTGATCACCTCGATCTCTTCCCTCCCGAGATGTCCGCCTTCGCCGGCATGGGGATTCAGACCGCAAACCAGTACCCGCGGCTGGCTGATGCCGAACCGGCTCTTCAGATCGTGATACAGAGTACGTGTAATCTGTTCCAGGCGTGGCTGAGTGATGGCATGACTGACCTCCGAGAGGGGAAGGTGAGTTGTCGCCAGGGCCACGCGCAGGCCCGGTGCGGCAAGCATCATCACCGGGGTGCCCCCGGTTATATCAGCCAGGAACTCCGTATGACCCGTGAAGGGATGGCCGGCATCGTTGATCACGCCTTTGTGTACGGGACCTGTCACCAGGGCGTCAAACGGGCCGTGCAGGCATCCCTCCGCGGCCTTGCGCAAGGTATCCAGCACATATCCGGAATTACCGGTGTTCAGGTGGCCGGGCTCAACAGCCGCAGTAAGGGGGACCGGGTAGACCAGCAGACGACCGGGCTGGTGAGGCGTAGGGGGCAGCGCAGGATCGAACAGCTGGATGGACACCGTGAGATCCAGTGTCTCGGCCCGTTCCTGGAGGAGCATGGGATCGGCCAGAATCACCATCTCCGTATCCAGTTCCCGCTGGGCGATCTGTACCGCCAGATCCGGTCCAATGCCCGCCGGTTCACCCGGAGTGAAGGCGATACGGATCTGTTTCTGGTCCATGGTGTTTGACGGTGGTATGTGGTTGTCAGTTAACCGCCGTCTGTTAACCGAACGCTAGATATCGTCCAGCCGAATCTCAACGTACGCCTCGTCCCGGAGTCGCCTGAGATAGAGTTCGGTCTCTTCTTCAGCTTTTCTCCGACGGATGGCTTCGCGGGCTTCGGCATGTTTTATGTCTTGGGTACTGTCGTGTTGCCGGCGTTCCAGGACCTGGACCAGATGCCAGCCGAACGGCGTACGAAAGGGTTTGCTGATCTCTCCGGGGGCTAGTCTTCCCATCTGCTCTTCAAACTCCGGAACCACGTCGCCCGCGTTGATCCAACCCAGGTCTCCTCCTTTGAGTGCCGAGCCCTGGTCATCAGAGTGGGAGCGCGCAAGTTCGGCGAAGTCATCACCACCCTCGAGGCGCGTCTTCAGCTGTTCCAGACGTTGCCGGGCATCGTTGTCCGAAGTGATTTCAGAGGTTTTAATCAGAATGTGACGGGCATGTACCTGGGATACCAGGCGGGGCGCATTCCCCCCCCGGTAGTCGACGAGCTGTACGATGTGGTAACCGCTGGCGCTCCGAATAGGGTCGCTGATCTGGCCTTTTTCCATTTTTCGTACCAGACCGGAAAACAGGGTCGGCAACTGATCAGCGCTGCGCCAACCGAGGTCGCCCCCTTCCAGGGCCTGGCGACCATCGGATTCCGCCAGGGCAAGCTGCTTGAAATTGGCGCCACTGCGCAATTTTTCCACCAGTCTGTTGGCTTTCTGCTTTGCCTTCTGTAACTGTTCGGAAGAGGCCCCTTCCCCGGTAGCTACCAGGATATGCCTGAGGTGGTAGGCGGAACGGCGCTGTGGCTGGCTTGATTGCTGGGCCATATAGGCGGCAATCTCGCCCTCGGTGACATGCACGCGTTTTGCGGTTTCCCGCTGCCGGAGCTTCTGGATGGCGATGGTTTGGTGTACCTTCTGGCGAAAGCTGCGGAAGCTCATCCCACCGGCTTCAACGACCTTTCGAAACTGGGAAAGGGTCATGTTGTTTCTCTTGGCGATATTGTTGATTGCCTGGGAGAGTAAGTCTTCGCCGACGGTGATGCCCGCCCGTTCCGCCGCCGCCAACTGGAGTTTATCCAGTATCAGCCGCTCCAGGACCTGTCGCTCAATAACCTCCCTGGGGGGCAGCTTCGTTCCCTGCTGTTTCAATTGGGACAGTATGCGTATTAATTCGGTATCCAGCTCACTACGCAGTACCACATCATCGTCAACAATGGCGACAATGCGATCGACGTCTTGTACTGCTGCGTTGGAAACGGGGGTATCGATGATATTGATCGCCAGGAGCGTCAACAACAGCATGCCCGAAAGTATATTGCGGTTTGGGGACATCATGATTCTCAATAATCGGACTGGTAGCCGAGAATGCCATCTTCCAGGAAGTTGTCAATTCTGCTGCCAAGACTGGTAAGACCTTTAAGTTCCAATTGGGCGAAAAAGGCGGTGTTACTGTCATGACTCTCGTCATTGACATAGTGGCGGGCAACAGCGCGAAAGATCCAGCAGCAGCTGTCGTATTCAAATCCGCCAAAACCTTCCAGGTCGCGATTATCGCGCCAGGAATGATTCCATCTCGCCACCATGCTCAGGCGTTGCGTGACCGGCCAACGGAAAGATACGTCACTCTGGTCCAGCAGGTTCGCGCGAAAGCGGTGCGCCAGGTTAAACAGGCCACCCTCATCACCGCGGTAGTAAAGATGGAACGCGCCCTGGCGGGTGTGGTCGCCATCCGCGTGGGGGTCCCATTGCGCGGTTGCTCGGGTGTGCCAATTGCCGCTCAAACGGGCGGCGATCTCTGCCACGATGGCGGAGCTGCTTTCATCCACCTCCATCATGCCCGGTAACTGCACCTCCCGATCTTCGAAATAAAATATCTGACCGATGCTGGCGCGCAGGAGTTCCGCTCCGGTGCCGCCGTCGAGGGTACGGCTGGTGAGGGCGACCGTCAGGTGATTGGCGTCTCCCACCCGGTCGGCGCCGTTGAAACGGTTTTCGCGGAACAGATTAGCGAAGCTGAGATCGAATTCGGAGGTATCGAAAACCGGGAGCTCGTCCTGATTCTCCCGCGGTGTATAGAGATAGAAGAGACGCGGTTCCAGGGTTTGGGTAAAGGGATTTCCGAACCAGCTGCTTTCACGTTCAATAATCAATCCGGTATCCAGGCTGGCTGTATAGAGACTGCGCTCCGGTGTTGCAGGATTTCCGATGGTTTGGTCATCGAGATCGTAGGTGGTATAGCGGCCGCTGATCTTGGGAATCAGATAACCCCAGCTGTTTCGCATTTGCAGACTCAGGCCGGGGCTGATGTCAAAGCGGTGACCGTGTACCGCATCATCCAGATCAAAGTAGACATACTCCGTTTCCAGATGAGTAACGAGGGGCCCCAGGACCTCTTTTTCCAGGCTGAGTTGCAGCTGCGGCAACCGGGCATAGGGGCGGTCAACCGTGGCGATGGTCTGGTCGATGGTCTGAAAATGCTGCAACCGCCCGAGGAATTCCCAGTCATCTCCCAGGTAGCGGAGATCCCCCCGGCGTTCCAGATGCCGGGCGCTGCTGGAGGAGAGGCTGCCGCTCAGGTCTTCCACATAGTCGGCGTCGGAAACGTAGTTGATGTTGGTATCCAGCTGCCAGCGGGTGGTGGGAAAGCTGTTGCCGCGATAGGAGAAGGCGCCGCGTAAGGTATCTTCGTTATTACCGCCCCTGGAGTTATCATCCGGAAGGATCTCTGCCAGTATCCGGCTGTTATACCAGTCCGTCAGATAGCGGAATTCACCACCCAGCAACCAGCCGCGTTTGCTCATATAGCGCGGTGAGAAAGTGGCGTCCATGGAGGGCGCTATATTGAAATAGTAAGGGGTGGTGATGTCGAATCCGGTTTCACTGGAGTGTCCGATGGAGGGCACCAGGAATCCGGATTTACGCTGATTATCTATGGGGAAAGTGGCGTAGGGCAGATAGAAAAAGGGCACCCCTTTAAACTTTACGATACCACCATACACCGTGCCCATTCCGCTGGCGCGGTCAACCTCGAGCTCGTTTGCTTCCACAGCCCACCCGTTATTGCCCGGAGCGCAGGTGGAGTAGGTAATGTCCTTATAGCGAGAGCGGTCACGATCCAGGATCTCCACCTCGGCGGCGCTGCCCCTGACGCGCCGCGCCGGCAAGCGATACTGGGTGTTTTCCATATGGCCGCGATCGGTGGTCAGTTCCATATGGGCTGAATCACCGCTGAGCAGCAACCCGGGGGTCTGGTAATAGATATTTCCCTGTGCATCCAGGGTATCGTTTGCCTGGTTATAGCGGATTTGATCCGCTTCCAGGAACTGGGTGTTCCAGTTCACCTCCACATTGCCGGAGAAGACGGCGGTACGTTCCTCATGCAACAGGTCGGCAGAGTCGGCGTTAATCTGTATGTTCCCGGTTCCATCCCCCGTGGAAGCGGCCGGGTACTGGAGGGGGCCGCACTGGCCCCAGTTCAAATCCCGGTCGATGCGCAGGGCGGAGGATGTATCCCGTCTCATAATAAGAGGTGTGGGTCGGGGCTCCGCCGCGGGTTCCATGGCGGGCTCGGTGGTGTCCGCCACCGGTGTTTCCTCCGCCGGGGCCTGCTCCGTCTCTACCACAGCTTCCGCGGCGGGGGTGGTGGCCTCTTCCGCGGCGGTTTCCGCCTCAGGGGGCTGCTCAACCGCCGGCTGGGGCGCTTCCGGGGCCTGCTGAGCCGGTTCTGTCTCCACGACGGGTTCCGCGGCGGGGGTGGCGGTCTCTTCCGCGGCCGTTTCCGCTTCCGTGGGCTGCTCAACCGCCGGCTGGGGCGCTTCCGGGGCCTGCTCCGTCTCTACCGCGGCTTCCGCGGCCGTTTCCGCTTCCGGGGGCTGTTCAACCGCAGGTTGGGACGCTTCTGGGGCCTGTTCAACCACCGGCTCAGGTTCCACCGGCATCTGCTTGGGAGGCGGAGGCGGTGGTGCCGGTTTGCCGTCCTTAAGGCATTCCCAATTCCCTCCAGGACCCGGCGCACACTCCCATTTCGGCGTGGCGGCGTGGGCCGCCGGTACAACCAGCAAGGAGCCCAGGGTTATGGATAGGATTTTTCTCTTGTGTGGCAACGTAATTCTCTGTTTTTTCTTATATTGCAAACGGTTAGGATCGGTAACGCTGCCGGGGTGCGAGCTGCTGCCGGATTCCCGTGGCAAACGGGCCTTAAAATCGCATAGAATCACCCATTCTTCAATGGTTTGATATCAGTAAACCGGTCTTTTGATTCCATCCCCCCCTGTAAAGACGATCGATTCCCAGACTCCGCCATGCCCGAGCGAATAAAGCAGCTGCAAAAATGGTTATCTGAGGCGACGGATACGGGGAACCCGGAACTCTATCCGGCTTCCGGAGACGCCAGTTTCCGGCGCTATTTCCGTATCGAGCTCGCGGACGGCAGTACCCGGATAGTGATGGATGCGCCGCCTGCGAATGAGGATTGCCGGCCTTTTGTCCGGATCTGCCGGGCCTTCGAGGAGTTGGGGCTTCATGTCCCGCATATCTATGCCCAGGACCTCGATCGGGGCTTTCTGCTGCTCAGCGATCTCGGATCGCGGCTCTATCTCGACGCCCTTTCTCCGGAAACGGTGGACCGGCTCTACGGTGACGCCCTGGGCGCATTGGTGGTAATCCAGGCCTGTGGACCCCTGGAAGGGCTTCCGCCCTATGATCGCAATCTGCTGCTCCAGGAGATGGAGCTGTTCCGAGAGTGGCTGGTACGCCGTCACCTGGGATCAGGCCTGAGCGATGAGGAAGAGCGGATGCTGGACGGTGTCTTCGATCTGCTGGTGGCCAATGCCCTGGAACAGCCTCAGGTCTGTGTCCATCGTGATTACCATTCCCGCAACCTGCTGGTAACCACCTCCTGCAATCCCGGTATCCTGGATTTCCAGGACGCGGTTGTGGGGCCGGTTACCTATGACCTGGTCTCCCTTTTAAGGGACTGCTATATCCGCTGGCCGCGGGAGCAGGTGCACCAATGGGCCATGAACTATTTCCTCCTGGCACAACAGTCCGGGGTGCTTCAGGGGGAACATGAAAAGGATTTTCTGCGCTGGTTCGATCTCATGGGCGTGCAGCGCCATCTCAAGGCGGCGGGGATCTTCGCGCGTCTCAACCGCCGGGACGGCAAGCCGGGATACCTGAAGGATATTCCGCGTACCCTGGGCTACATCGTGGAACTGGCGCCGCACTATCCGGAGTTGGAGGAACTCGGCGCCTTCATCGAACAGCGTATCCTGCCTGGGCTAATGGGGATTGATTAACCGGTTTTTTGCCACGGAGGCACAGAGTTCACGGAGATAGTTGATGACGGAATACCGGCCCGAACCTGTAATCAGTCACCCAGACTATTCCTTGCCAGCATAAAGCCGTGGCGAGCCGGCAACTTCAATCGGGAAATAATACAGCGCTCTGAGATCTCTGTGTCTCTGTGGCCTAAATATATCGGTTACCGCACCTGTTCCCGGGCCACGGCGCGGTAGCCGATGTCGCTGCGGTAGTAGACTCCGTCCCAATGGATGCGCTTGGCCAGTTCATAGGCGCGCCGCTGCGCCTCGCTGACGGTGACCCCCAGGGCGGTGGCGCAGAGAACGCGCCCGCCGGAGGTGACCACCCGGCCGTCTTTCTCCGCCGTGCCGGCGTGAAACACCTTCTGGTCCTGTTCTTCTCCCGCGGGCAGGCCGTCGATGATCGCCCCCTTGCCGTAGTTTCCGGGGTAGCCGCCGGCGGCGAGGACCACGCCGAGAGAGGCGCGCTCATCCCACTCCGCGGTCTCGGTGTCCAGCCTGCCTTCCAGGGCGGCCAGACAATGCGCCACCAGGTCGGAGCGCATGCGCAGCATAATGGGCTGGGTCTCGGGATCGCCGAAGCGGCAATTATATTCGATCACCTTCGGGGTGCCGTCGGCCATGATCATGAGACCGGCGTAGAGAAAACCCGTATAGGGAAGACCTTCCGCTGCCATGCCCTTCACCGTGGGGAGGATCACCTCCTGCATAATCCGGGTATGGACCGCTTCGGTGACCACCGGCGCCGGCGAATAGGCCCCCATGCCGCCTGTGTTGAGACCGGTGTCGCCGTCTCCCACCCGTTTGTGGTCCTGACTGGTGGCCATGGGCAGGACATGCTCGCCGTCGGCCATGACGATGAAACTGGCCTCCTCCCCGTCCAGAAACTCTTCGATCACCACCCGGTGTCCCGCCTCACCGAAGGCGTTGCCGGAAAGCATGTCCCGCACCGCCGCTTCCGCTTCTTCCAGGGACAGGGCGACGATGACGCCCTTGCCCGCGGCCAGTCCGTCCGCTTTCACCACGATGGGCGCCCCCGTTTCCCGCAGGTAGTCCAGGGCTTCGTTCTCATCGGTGAAGGTCCGGTACTCGGCGGTGGGGATGTCGTGCCGCGCCAGGAAATCCTTGGTGAAGGATTTGGATCCTTCCAGTTGGGCCGCGCCCCGGGTGGGGCCGAAGCATTTCAGCCCGGCTTGTTCGAAGGCGTCCACCACACCGATCACCAGCGGCGCCTCGGGACCGACGATGGTGAGTCCCACCGTGTGCGTTTCGGCGAAGGCGATCAGGGCGTCGATATCCTCCACCCCGATGGCCACGTTCTCCAGTTTCGGTTCCAGTGCGGTGCCGGCGTTGCCGGGAGCCACATAGACCTTCTCCACCAGGGGGGACTGAGCCGCCTTCCAGGCCAAAGCGTGCTCCCGCCCGCCGCTGCCGATTACCAAGATATTCATGAGCCCGCTCCGCTCTGTTCTGATTGGGAGATTAAACGCGGAGGACGCCGAGACGCAGAGGCGCAAAGGTAAAAATTAGTTTTTGTTCGTTTCGAAACAAAATGAGACTTTGCGTTCTCTGCGTCTTTGCGCTCTTTGCGTTTATAACTCGAGGTTTGATCAGTGTCTGAAATGCCGCATGCCGGTGAAGACCATGGCGATGTCGTGTTCGTCCGCGGCGGTAATCACCTCTTCATCCCGCATGGAACCGCCCGGCTGGATTACTGCGCGGATACCCACCGAGGCGGCGTTATCGAGGCCGTCGCGGAAAGGGAAAAAGGCATCGGATGCCATCACCGAACCCTGTACCTCCAGGCCGGCATGTTCCGCCTTGATGGCGGCGATACGCGCGGAGTTGACGCGGCTCATCTGGCCGGCTCCCACGCCGATGGTCATATTGTCTCTGCCATAGACGATGGCGTTGGATTTGACGAACTTGGCCACTCTCCAGGTGAACAGCAGGTCCTTCATCTCCTGCTCGGTGGGCGCGCGCTTGGTCACCACCTTGATATCGTTGGAGAGCTGCAGGTCCGTATCCTGCACCAACAGACCGCCGTTGACCCGTTTGTAATCCAGGCGGTGAATTGCCTCGGACGACCATTCACCGCATTCGAGTAACCGCACATTCTGCTTGCTCGCTACTACCTCTATCGCCTGGGTTGAAACCTTGGGGGCGATGATCACCTCCACGAACTGGCGGTCGATGATAGCTTGGGCAGTCTTCGCATCAAGTTCCTGGTTGAAAGCGATGATACCGCCGAAGGCGGATTCCGGATCGGTACTGAAAGCCCGCTCATAGGCTTCCAGGAGGTCGGCGCCGATAGCCACGCCGCAGGGATTGGCGTGCTTTACGATGACGCAGGCCGGGCCTTCGTCGAACTGTTTGACGCATTCCAGTGCCGCGTCGGTATCTCCGATGTTGTTATAGGAAAGCTCCTTACCCTGGATCTGGCGGGCGGTGGAGATGCAGGCCTCCGGCTGATCCCGTTCCACGAAGAACGCCGCCTTCTGGTGCGGGTTCTCACCGTAGCGCATGGTCTGCACCTGGCGGAACTGGAGGTTTATGGTGCGCGGAAAATCGGCGGCTTCGGCGTCGAGACGCGCTCCCAGGTAGTTGGCTATGGTGCCGTCGTAATTGGAGGTGTGCTCGAAGGTCTTTACCGCCAGGTCGAAACGGGTGGCGTCGGTGACTGCGCCGCCGTTGGCGTCCATCTCCTCCAGTACCCGCTGGTAGTCGGCAGCATCCACGACCACCGTGACATCCTTGTGGTTCTTGGCGGCCGCCCGCAGCATGGTGGGGCCGCCGATGTCGATGTTCTCAATAGCGGTGGGCAGATCGCAATCGGGATTGGCCACGGTCTGTTCGAAGGGGTAGAGATTGACCACGATCATATCGATGGGGGCGATCTCATTCTCCTTCATGACCGAGTCGTCAACTCCACGCCGACCCAATATGCCGCCGTGGATCTTTGGATGCAGGGTCTTTACCCGTCCGTCCATCATCTCCGGAAAACCGGTATGTTCGGAAACCTCGATGACGGGAATGTCGTTTTCTGTAAGCAGCCGTGATGTGCCGCCGGTGGAAAGGATTTCCACCTTACGCTGGTGAAGCGCGCGGGCAAAATCCACTATGCCGGTTTTATCGGATACGCTGATGAGGGCGCGGTGTATGGATGACATTGAAAAGGTCTCTTCTGTTTACGTAATTAGTCCAGGTTGTATTGGGCCAGCTTTTTACGCAGGGTGCTGCGGCTTATGCCCAGCATGCCGGCGGCGCGGCTCTGGTTGCCCTCGGCCTCTTTCATGGCCGCTTCGAACAGGGGCAGTTCCACTTCTGAGATCACCATGCGATAGAGGTCACTGACACTGTGACCGTCCATCTGCTGGAAATAGCTGATAAGCGCGTCTCGAACACACTTGTGGAGCGGTTCGTTGCCCCGCTTTTTCTTCACGGTCAGGCCGACCGTCTCCCCTTCCGCTGTCGATTGGGGCTTTGGACTCATGCCGCCAACTCCTTATCTGTGTATGGCCGGCCGAAAAACTCCTCGACCAGCGCTATTTGTTCTTGTGGCGTTTCAGCCTGATTTATCTGTTTGCGGAACCGCGCACCCTGCGGCAGGTTTCTGCTGTACCAGGCAATATGTTTGCGTGCCACGCGAACGCCCTGATACTCGCTGTAGAAAACAAACAGACGCTCCAGGTGGTTCAGGAGAAGATCGCGGATCCAGAACCGGGAAGGTTCCGGGAGTTCCTCTCCAGTGGCGAGGTAATGCGCGATTTCCGCAAAAATCCAGGGTCTCCCCCGTGCGGCCCGGCCGATCATGATGCCTGCGGCTCCAGTTGTTGCCAAGACCTTTTTCACCTTTTTCGGGCTGTCGATGTCGCCGTTGGCGATGACCGGTATGGATACGGCCTCAACGATTGCGCCAATGGTGTCGTAATCCGCTGTGCCGGAGAAACCGCAGGCCCGGGTACGGCCGTGTACCGCCAGGGCTTGTACGCCGCACTCCTCCGCAATTCGGGCGATAGCGACGCCGTTGCGGCTATGCGGGTCCCAACCGGTGCGGATCTTCAGGGTAACGGGCACATTGACGGTGTTAACGACGGATGTCAGTATCCGCGCCACCTTGCCTTCGTCCCGCAGTAATGCGGAACCGGCGTCGATCTTACACACCTTCTTCGCCGGACAGCCCATATTGATATCGATGATATCGGCGCCGTGGTCTACGTTGATCTGTGCCGCGTTCGCCATTGTCGCCGGGTCCGTGCCCAGGATCTGCACCGATATGGGCCCTGGTTCCCCTTCGAAGTCAAGGCGTCGCAGGGTCTTCCGGGTGCCCCGCAGGGCGGAATTGCAGGAAATCATTTCAGATATCGCCAGACCCGCGCCGAACTCCCTGCATAACTGGCGAAAGGGGCGGTCCGTAACCCCGGCCATGGGGGCGACAAGCAGGTTGTTCTTCAGCTGGTAAGGGCCGATGCGCATGTCTGGACCGTGGTGTTAAAGAGGAACGACGAGGGCGGATATGGTACGCCCTCGGCGATGCGAAGGCAAAGTATCTACGTCACTTTATTCGATCGCTGATCCGCAATCTCATAGGGGGTTTTGTCGGCGGGTGTTTCAACAAGCACAGCGCTAGAAAAAATCCAGCTTGAAGCCGGTTACGTCCTTCCCCGGATCTTCCACATCCATTTCGATTTCCAGGGCCTGTTCCGGTTCCAACAATTCTGCTTTATCCGGATTTCTCCCCAGATATTCCAGAGGGTTGAAATAGCGTTGCACCAGCAGTTTCTGATCCCGATTATAGAGGCCGATCCGTAACTTCGGATAAGGTTGAGGGAATTCCGCTTTATTGATGAAGGTGATGTTGATCTTGAGGGCGTTCGGTACCTCAGGGTGGGAGATGATGGATCGGCTCAATACCCTAAACTGTTTCGGTGCGCGTCGGGGCGGTAGTTGGCATCTGCTGATCATGCAGACCGCCCCCAGTAACTTTCGTCCTTCCGGGTAACGCATCAGTTCCTGGCGCCCAAGCCAGCTTACCTGTGCGATGGCGACGAGTATCAGCAGGATGCAGCCCAGGGTCCAGAATATTCTGCCGCCCTTTTTCTCACGCTCTTCCGTCAAGGTTGCTTCGATGGAGAGCGGATCCCGCTGTTCCGGCTCGGCGGCAGGAAGGACATCCGTTTCTTCCGCGGCGCTCTCTTCCTCAACCGCTTCCCCCGGGTCGTATTCCACCGGAGTGGTGTAGGTCTCCGCTTCGAACGCCTCCGGTTCCAGGTCGGTCTCTTCCAGGTAGGAATCAGGTTCTTCATCCTCGGTTGCCGCTACCCCCGGCGCACCGTTTGATCCAAGTGCGCCCATCGTCGTTGCGGGGGCTTCTGCTATGGTCAGCAGTTGTTCCGATTCAGCTTCAAGGTCTTCCAGTTCCGAGACGAGGTCATCGAATCCCGGCTCTATCGACTCCAACTGGGACGCCAGTTCCGTAAAATCCGATTCGGCGTTTTCGGAGTTATCCGGTTCGTCCGGTTCTTGGTAGGAAACGCCGGAGTGCCAGGCGGGTTTCTCGGTCTCTTCCTTGAATGTATCATCGGCACTGCCGGACCTCGGCTCGTCTTCCCTCGGAGTGGGGTTCCCGGGCAGGGGTATGAGTTGTTCCGACTCATCATCCAGGTCATCCAGTTCCGAAACGAGCTCCTGAAGTTGCGGTTCAAGTTCCCGCAGTTCCGATTCCAGGTCCTCCAGTTCCGACTCGGGCTCCTCCAGGGCGGACTCCAGGTTGGCGAGATCGGAATCTATTTCACCCAGGTCAGGTTCGGCCCTTTTCCCTTCAGTCCCGACGTCGTTGAGCCCGATATCGATATCTCCAAGGTCCAGATTTATATCCTCGCTCCTTGGAAAGGGATCAGTTGAAATATTCAGAAGGTCGTCGTATTCGAAAGAGCTGTCTTCCCGCGGGTCGTCCTTGAACCCGACTTCAAAATCCCGCAGTGAGATCTCGGATGAGTCCGGCTGGGAGGAGGTGGAGTCGGCGAAGAGTGAGTTCGGCCACTCCTCTTTTTCCGCCGGGGCGGACTCGCGCAGGTTTTCAAGGGCGTTAAAGATGTTGTCGCAGCGACTGCAGTGGACCCGCCCGCGGCCGGCGCGCAACTGCTCGGCACGCACGCGAAACAGGGTATTGCAAAAGGGGCACTGGGTGTACATGGGAGATCGGGTATCAGTTTCCGTGACTAATATTTAAGGGTCCGTAAGGTTTGATTGTCGGATGTTTCAGTGAATTAAATGCCAATATCTCCAGAACAGCAACCGGGTGCCGGGTCAACGTCGCCTCCCGTGCAGCAGGAGCCATTCTTCCCGTTCCTCCGGAGGGGACATAAGAAACCGCTGTCGGTAGGTCTCGAACACGCTGTCGCCCTGCTCCCGAAGGATCCCGGAGAGTACCAATTCTCCTCCTTTTCTTACCCGCGAACTGAGAATCGGTTCCAGCTCTATCAGGGGGGCTGCCAGGATATTGGCCAGGAGGATGTCGCTCATAAGATCCGGGATCTCCCCCACCTCGTGGATTTCAAGCTTTTCAAGCACCCCGTTTTTTTCCGCGTTGTCGCGGGTGGCCTGTAATGCCTGGGGATCGTGGTCAACGGCTATAACCCTTTCGGCGCCGAGCCGCAGGGCGGCGATAGCGAGAATTCCGGATCCACAGCCGAAATCCATAACCAGTTTACCGCCGAGTTCGGCCCGGTCCAGCCACTCCAGGCAGAGCGCGGTGGTGGCGTGGGTTCCGGTGCCGAATGCCAGTCCGGGGTCCAGTTCCACAACCACCGCATCCGTCTGGTCCGGCAGCCTCCCATCGGGGCAGATCCAGAGTCGTCGGCCGAAACGCATGGGGTGAAAGGCGTCGAGCCAGCAGCGCTCCCAGACCTGATCTGCGAGTTGTTCCATTTTCAGTTCCATCCTTTGACCCCGGGTAAGGCTGGTTCTGATGGCGTGCTCCAGCTGTTCCGGGTCCCGGGTTTCCGGAAACAGTCCGCTGACACGGGTGGCCTGCCACAGGGGGGAGTCACCCGGCTTCGGTTCCAGCAACGGTTCGTCTCCCGCGTCACCCAGGGTGACGGAAAGGGCGCCGAGGTTCTCCAGCAGAAGCTCTATAAACGGCGCCTCATCTTTGTTAACAGTGATGTGAACCTGGAGCCACATAGGTGAAGGTGCTGAGAATCGGGTATCTGTATAGTATGAACAGGCTCTAGGAATAGAACTCTTCGTCCCTGGTGCCTGCCTGGTACCTAGGCCCTGATCGCTCGGCCCTTATCTTACAGTCCGAGTTTCTTTTCCAGATAGTGGATGTTGACTCCGCCGGCCGCGAAATTGGTATCTCTCACGATTTCCTCGTGCAGCGCAATGTTGGTATTGATTCCGTCAATCACCATTTCAGCGAGCGCCGTGCGCATTCTGGCCAGGGCTTCTTCGCGGGAGGCGCCGTGTGCGATCAGCTTTCCGATCATGGAGTCGTAATACGGCGGAACCACATAACCGTTATAGATGTGGGAGTCCACGCGAATGCCCGGTCCCCCGGCAATATGCAGTTGCGTAATCCTGCCGGGGCTCGGGAGGAAGCTCTTGGCGTCCTCGGCGTTGATGCGGCACTCGATGGCATGACCGGTCAGGCGAATGTCCTCCTGACGAACGGAAAGCGGTTCGCCGGCGGCGATACGGATCTGTTCCTTGACGATGTCCACGCCCGTGATCATTTCGGTCACCGGGTGTTCCACCTGGACCCGGGTATTCATCTCGATGAAATAAAATTCGCCATTCTCATAAAGGAATTCAAAAGTACCGGCGCCGCGATAACCGATTTGCCGGCAGGCCTCGGCGCAGCGTTCGCCGATTCTGTTGCGTTGCTCTTCGGTTATGCCCGGTGCGGGTGCCTCTTCCACAACCTTCTGATGACGGCGCTGCATGGAGCAGTCACGCTCTCCAAGGTGTATGGCGTCGCCGTGGGTGTCTGCCAGAACCTGGAATTCCACATGTCGCGGGTTCTCCAGGAATTTCTCCATGTAGACCGTCTCGTTGCCGAATGCGGCAGCGGCCTCGGCCTGGGTCAGGGAGATGGAACTCAGGAGCGTCGCCTCGGAGTGCACCACACGCATACCCCGGCCACCACCACCACCGGCCGCTTTGATGATTACCGGATAGCCGATATCGCGTGCCATGCGGATGATTTCGTTTTTATCTTCTCCCAATGGGCCGTTCGAGCCGGGGACCGTGGGAACACCCGCCGCTTTCATCGCATTAATGGCGGTGATTTTGTCTCCCATGAGGCGTATGGTCTCAGGCTTCGGTCCGATGAAAACAAAGCCGCTCTCTTCCACACGTTCCGCGAAATCGGCGTTCTCCGAGAGAAAGCCGTATCCCGGGTGGATGGCGGTAGCGTCCGTGACCTCGGCGGCACTGATGATCGCCGGGACGTGCAGATAACTTTCGGTGGAGGGCGCCGGTCCGATACAGACGCTTTCATCAGCAAACAGTACGTGTTTTAGGGAACGATCGGCCTCGGAATGGACGGCCACGGTCTTGATCCCGAGTTCGGAACAAGCGCGGAGTATGCGCAGAGCGATTTCGCCCCGGTTGGCAATAACGACTTTATCGATCATGGGTGGCGGGTAAATCCTACTCGATGATGAAAATGGGCTGGTTGTATTCCACCGGCTCGCCGTTTTCCACCAGGATCTTTTTGACGGTTCCCGCCTTGTCGGATTCGATCTGATTGAGGATCTTCATGGCTTCGATGATGCAGAGCGTGTCGCCGACATTTACCCGTTGACCCTCTTCAACAAAGTTCTTTGCGCCCGGCGAGGGAGCACGATAGAAGGTGCCGACCATGGGGGATTTGATCTGATGGCCGCTGATCTCTTCCACGTCCAGGGGTTCTCTCTTTTCCGCCAGGGCGGGCGAAGCGGAGGACTCGGCGGCCGCCGGCGCGGGAGCCGCGGCGTAGATCGGGGTTGCCATCGGGAGCGAGCTGGCGCGGCTTATGCGAACCGACTCTTCGCCCTCGTGAATTTCAATCTCGGCAATGTCCGATTCTTCCAGTAGTTCAATCAGTTTCTTTACTTTACGGATATCCATCGTTGCTTGTCTCTGGCTTTCAGGTCAGGCGTTAATGTGGCGCAGCGCCGCTTGCAGAGCCAGTTCATAGCTCTGGGCACCCAGACCACTGATGACGCCCTCCGCAATATCGGAAAAGAAGGAGCGCTTGCGAAACTCCTCCCGGGCATGGATGTTGGAAAGATGTACTTCAATAAACGGGATGTCGGCCCCCAGCAGGGCGTCGCGTAACGCCACGCTGGAATGGGTGAATGCCGCCGGATTTATGATTATAAAAGCGACCCCGTCGCCGCGGGCGGCATGAATACGATCCACCAGTTCATGCTCCGCGTTGCTCTGGAAAAAGGCGATGGTATGTCCGGCCTCCTGGGCGAGATCCTTCAGTTTTGCCTGAATGGAATCCAGGGTATCGGCGCCGTAGATATCGGGTTCACGGGTGCCGAGCAGGTTGAGATTCGGGCCGTTGAGTACCAGGATAGTCGCCATGGGTCGATCTCTTTATCGTTATTTTCGTCGGCTGGATAACAGCCCGCAACCGGGTCTTTATCCTGCCGAATCAGTAGGGATCGAATTCTGCATGATCGGCACAAGATTGTCTAGTTTTCTCGCAAGATAGGGTCAGATCCCCGCAAGTAGCTGGATAGCTCAATAGCGGGAAGACGGCGATCGGTGTTACAGCAGGGGTTGCAGCTGCGCTTCCAGGATCGCCGGGGTCATGGCCCCGCCCTGGGCGTAGCGAAGGGTGCCGTCACGGTCGAAGATGGCGGTGAAAGGCAGCCCCAGGTGCCGGTTGCCCCAGCCCCGGGAGAGGTTGATGGCCTCCGTACCCCCCAGGAGCACCGGAAAATTGAAATTATACAAGGGGGCCGTCTCCTGTACCTGCTCCGGATCGTCGATGGCGATGGCCACGATCTGCAGCCCCCGGTCCCGGTAGCGCTCCTGAAATTGGATAAAATGCGGTATCTCTTCATGGCAGGGCGGGCACCAGGTGGCCCAGAAATTGACTACCAATACCTTGCCCTGCCACTCCTCGCTGCTGCGGTTCTGCTGTGCCAGGTCGGGAAATGAGAAGCGGACCTGTTGCTGTCCCTGGTGGGAGAAGGTGATCACCATCCAGATGACGCCGCTTAACAGAAAAAGAAGCGCCAGGACCAAAAGTCCGCGCTGGACGTTCATTGCGGCACCCTCTTCAGATGAGCCACGAACTCCTCTGCTCCCACAAATCCCACCAGGCGCAGGTTCGGTCGCTCCACACCCTTGCTGTCAAAGAATATGATGGCAGGAGGGGCGGACAGACCGAAGTGGCCCGTAAGTAACTCCTTATCCGCCTCGTCTTGCGCCGTTATATCCGCCTGCAGCAGCACGAAGCGGTCCAGAGCTGAGATGACCGCGGGATCGGAAAAGGTGTAATACTCCAGCTCTTCGCAGGAGCTGCACCAGTCGGCATAAAAGTCCAGCATGACCGGCCGGTTTGCAGCTTTTGCCAGAGCAATCTTCTGCTGCAGATCGGAGACGGTTTTTATGCGTTGGAATTCGAGCGTGCGGGGCGCCGTGCTGTTCCCGCCGAAGAGGTTCACGCCGCGCAGGGGTTGCAGGGGATCTTTGCCGCCGGAGGCGGCGCCCAGCAGTATCAGGCCGCCGTATATCAACAGCACTACGCCCATGCCCTTCCACAGCCGGGACCATCCGCTCGTCTCTTCCGGGAGTCTGCGCAGCGCCCCCATAAAGATGGCGGAGACGATAAGAAGTATTCCCCACAGCAGGAGCGATACGGCGTGCGGCAGAATCCGTTCCAGCAGCAGGATGGCGACGGCCAGAAACAGGACGCCGAAAACCGATTTGATTTTGTCCATCCAGGCCCCGGCGCGAGGCAGCAGTTTGCCGGCGGAAGCGCCGATGACCAGAAGCGGAAGGCCCATACCGATACCGAGGGCGAAAAAGGCGATACCACCGAGAACCGCGTCTCCGGTGGTGGTGATATGGATAAATGCGCCGGCAACAGGCGGTGCCACACAGGGGCTGATGATCAGCGCCGAGAGGAAGCCCATGATCGCCACGCCGAACAACGTTCCTCCCCGCTGCCGATTGCTGATTTCCGTCAAACGGTTCTGCCAGCGGGCAGGCAGTCGCAGTTCATAGAATCCGAACATGGAGAGGGCCAGCAGGACAAAGACCAGGGCAAAGGCCGTCAGTATCCACGGACTCTGCAGTTCCGCCTGGATGTTGTGTCCGAGAAGACCGGCGACGACACCGGCTAGCGCATAGGTTGACGCCATTGCCAGGACATAGATCAGGGAGAGCAGAAACCCGCGTCCCGGAGTGATGCCGGTCCCCTGGCCCGCAATGATCCCGGAAAGAATGGGAATCATCGGGAACACGCAAGGGGTCAACGCCAGCAGCAGTCCGCCGATGACGAAAACCACCACTGCAGCGAAGATATCCCCGTTTGCCAGAACCGCGGCGAAACGGTCCTGCTCCGATTGGAACTCGGCCGGGTCGACGGCATTGAACTCCGGCGGAAACGCCATATCGCCGGGGTTGATGATTTCGCCCCTGGCAGGCAGCAGGAGCGTAATGATCTCCGTCTGCGGCGGATAACAGATGCCCTCATCGGCACAGCCCTGAAAGCGGACCTTCAACCTGATCTCCCGGGCCTCATCCGTGGAGCGGATCAGGGGTACCGGAAGATCTATGCGGTTATAGTAAACCGCCACTTCACCCGTGGTGCCGTCATCAGGGCGGAAGGCATCCTTTTTCAGAGTCGGCTGAGGCAGTTCGACTTCGCCCAGATCGACGCCGTCCGTCTGCAACAGGGAGATCTTTATCTTGTCCTGGTAAAGGAAGGTGCCTTCCGCGATCAGCCATTTCAGCAACAGCGCATCGTGACTTGCCACTCTGGCCTGCAGCCTATAGGGCTTCTCCGGTGGTTCCCAGGCCGCCGACGGGGCGGAAAGGGGTAACAGGGCGGCGATCAGGATGAGAGAAAAAAGACTCAGGATACGCTTTTTGTACATTCTTCCACCCAGTCCAGGTATCCGGTAAGGCCCCGTTGTACAGGTACGGCGATGATCTCTGGAAGTTCGTAAGGGTGCCGGGAAACGATTTCCCGTTCCAGGTCGGCATAACGTTCCAGGGTTGTCTTGATCAGGAGGGTCACCTCCTCCGCCGTCTCCAGGCGACCCTCCCACTTATACATGGACAAAACCGGGGCGGTAATGTTCACGCAGGCGGCAAGCCCCCGGTCCACGAGACGGCCGGCGATATCCGTCGCCGTCTCCCGGTCCGGGCAGTTGCAGAGTGCCAGCAGGGTTTCTGAAGCCATCGCGGAAAGATACAGCAATGCCCCAGGGGTGGCAAAGGAGGGTGAATGTTATGTAACAGCGGCGGGTTTTTCGGTTGTCAGCAGCACACATTCCCCAGCGAACTTGTGCCTCAGGTATCGGCGACGTAAGCTTGGCGGACATGAACCCCTTAATCGTATTTTTACTGCTCTTCGTCGGCGTCCCGCTGTTTGAACTCTACTGGTTGATCGAGGTGGGTTCCCTGGTGGGGGCGCTTCCGACCCTGTTTCTGGTGGTATTTACCGCGGTATTGGGAGGCCTGCTGGTGAGGATGCAGGGATTTTCCACCGCCCTGCGGGTGCGTGAGACCATGGAACGGGGGGAGGTGCCGGCCGTCGAGATGCTCGAGGGCGCGTTGCTGCTGGTCAGCGGCTTCCTGCTGCTGTTGCCCGGCTTCTTTACTGACCTGATCGGATTCCTGCTGCTGATTCCCCCTCTGCGGCAATGGGGGCTGCTGAAGTTTCTTCGGCGCATGGAGATCCTCCATCCCCAGCCCGGGAACCGGCCGCCGGGGCAGCGGGAACAACCGCGGGTGATAGAGGGGGAGTATCGGCGGGAGGACGACAAGTCGGAGTGATGGGCGCCGTGAGGCCCTGCTCCGGGTTCACTGTGATTCCCGGTCCCCATCCAGGGTATCCCTGAGCCGGTACCAGACACCGCCCAAGTGTTCGTGCAGGGCGTAGTAACTCTTGTTGAAGGCGTTGGCGGAGGGCAGCCACTCTTCCAGGCCCTTCTCCGGTTCCCGGACGCCGGCAAACCCGGTGGGTGCCGCTACCGGCTCAATACCGGTTCTGCGGAAGGCGTTCATCGCCCGCGGCATGTGCCAGGCGTGGGTTACCAGGAAGACCTTTCGGATGCCCAGTCGCTGCAGCAGGACCCCGGTCTTTTCAGCATTTTCCCAGGTGGTACGGCTCTCCTCCTCCAGGGCCGGCACCTTGGCGCCGAACTCCTGCTGCAGCACCTGCTGCATCAGATATGCCTCCGAATGTTCCCGTTGACCGGGATTGCCGCCGCTGGGGATGATCGGCAGGTCGGTGTGGTGCTGCAGCCAGGCGGCGTAGCGGATGCGTTCCAGAAGCAGCGAGCCCACGGTATCGAGGCCCCGGTATTCGGGTGCCGAGGTATAGATGCCACTGCCGAGAACCACGATGGCCTGGACCGAGTCATCGCGCAGGGTGTCGGGAGTCAGGGCGGGAAACCCCTCCAGGGGTGTCATGAGCCGGGCTGCCACGAACGGTGTGCTCAGCAGGTAGAGGCACAGCGGGGCCAGCAGGAGCAGCAGTTTCCCCACGCGCCGCCTGGACAGGAGCAGGCCGAGGAGGAACATCAGAACAATGCCGCCCGGTGGCAGGATCAGGGTCTTCAGGGTCCAGATCAGCTCCGGGTCCATGGATCTCTATGATTCCAGAAGCGCGGCCTGCTGGTCGGCATGGTAGGAGGAGCGGACCAGGGGTGCACTGGCAACGCTGGAAAAACCCAGGGCCTCGGCCTTTTCCTGCAGCTCCGCGAACTCCCGGGGATGCAGGTATCGCTTTACCGGCAGATGGTCTCTGCTCGGTTGCAGATACTGCCCGAGGGTCAACATTTCACAGCCGTGGGTGCGCAGGTCCCGCATTACCACCACCACCTCTTCCACCGTTTCCCCAAGACCCAGCATGAGTCCGGATTTGGCGGGGGTTTCCGGATGCTGTTCCCGGAACCGCTGCAGCAGCTGCAGGGACCCCTGGTAATCCGCGCCCGGTCTGACTTCTCGGTAGAGACGGGGAACCGTCTCCAGATTGTGATTGAAGACATCGGGGGGTGTTTCACGCAACTGCCTCAGGGCGTTATCCAAACGACCGCGGAAATCGGGGACCAGGATCTCCACCCGGCAGCGGGGCATCAGGTCTCTGATGGCGGCAATAACCGCGGCATAGTGTCCCGCACCGCCGTCGTGGAGATCGTCCCGGTTTACCGAGGTGATGACGATATAGGAGAGTTCGAGCTCCCTGACCGCCGCCGCTAATCGCGCGGGCTCTTCCGGGTCGAGCGCCGGCGGTGTGCCGTGGGCGACGTCACAGAAAGGGCAACGGCGGGTGCAGATATCCCCCATGATCATGAACGTGGCCGTCCCCTGGTGGAAGCATTCGCCGAGGTTGGGGCAGGCCGCCTCCTCGCACACGGTGCTCAGGCCGCTGTGCCGCAGGAGTCTCTTGATACGAAGGATCTCTTTCCCGATCGGGAGTTTGGCCCGTATCCAGGCAGGCTTGCGCAGCAGTTCAACGGCAGGTTCCACCTTGACCGGTATACGGGAAACCTTCTCCCTGCCGCGCTGGTGGCCGCTCGGGTTCAGGCGGGAGGGGGCGGTGTAACTATCCTGTTCGCTCATCGGTATTGCTGTTTAAGGTGAAAGAGTTCGTCCTGAATAGTGCCCATTATGAAAGATATAAGCCGCGAATAACGCCAATCACCGCAATGTATCGCAAATGGCTCATGTAGGGCACCCCAACTTTTGGCGTAGATTCGCGGTGATTTGCGTACATTTGCGGTTAAATTTCGAGGCAGTAATTAGGTCGCGATATGATTGATAATCACAATTTCTTTTTTAAGCAAGCGCCCTTCGGGTCCGGCCTGGATTACAGGGCGTTGTCCTGAATAACTGATCGGCGAGTGTAACCCAACCGTCCTGCCAGGGACTCCAGCAGTTGTTCCCCTGCCTGTTCCACGCTCATATCGATCCCGAGATCCTTTAGTTGGGTCACCGGCAGATCGCTGTATCCGCAGGGGTTGATTCGGGAGAACGGTTCCAGATCCATAGCCACATTCAGGCTCAGGCCGTGGAAAGAGCAGCCGCGGCGTATCCTCAGGCCCACCGCGGCGATCTTGCCGTCGGCCACATAAACACCGGGGGCCTCCGGCCGACGTTCGCACGGAATACCGCGATTACGCAACAGATCCATTACCGACTCCTCCATCTGCCGCACCAGTTCGCGTACTCCCAGCCGCAATCGCCGCAGATCAAGAAGCGGATAGAGGATCAACTGGCCGGGTCCGTGGAAGGTTACCTGACCGCCGCGATCCACGCGCCGGACCGGAATGTCGCCCGGTTTCAGCAGATGTTTCTCCTCCGCGCTGCGGCCGAGGGTGAATACCGGGGGATGTTCCAACAACCAGACCTCATCCTCATCACGCGCGGTCCGTTCCTCCGTAAACCGTTGCATATGCCGCCAGGTCTGTTGGTATTCCTCTGTTCCGAGCCGGCGAACAAGGAGTCTCTGCGCACTGGACATGGTGGTTCATCCGGCAGTGGGTCAGAGGCTCATGAGGATCCGGTCATGATCCGTGAGATCCTGGTATATGGCATCCAGTTGCGCCTTGCTGGTGGCCTCGAAGGTAACCGTCACCGAGAGGTATTTGCCGCCGCTGCTCGGACGGACACGCACCGATCCCTCGCCCAGATCGGGGGCATGGCGGCGTACGATCTGGACTACGGTGGCATCAAAGTCCGATGCCGCCAGTCCCATGGCCTTGATGGAGAACTGGCAAGGGAATTCCAGGAGGGTGTCTTCGGTATCGGGCATGGGGCGGTGGAATTTTCAGTACTCAGTCTACAGTTATCAGTAAACAGTTGTCGGTCACGCTTCCGTACCGGCCTTGATCCGGTCCTTATACTCCGTGTAAATCCCGGACATCTTTCGGTGCAGCGCACCGGGCCGGCCGGAACCCACCGGCCGGTCGTTAAGGCGGGTCACCGGCATGATCTCCTTGGTGGAGCTGGTCAACCATATCTCTTCGGCGCTCATCAGTTCCTGTTCCGCTATATCCCTTTGCTGGTAGGGAACGCCTGTACTCTCGGCCAGCTCCAGGACCAGATCGCGGGTGATGCCCGGGAGCAGATAGCGGCTTTTCGGGGGGGTGATAAGCTCGCCGCCGGAGACGATGAAGAGATTGCTGGCCGCACCCTCCATGGCCAGCCCGTCCCGGATCAGGATGGCCTCCATGGCCTGTTGGTCTTTTGCCTGCTGGCGAAACAGGACATTGGCCAGCAGCGTGGTTGCCTTGATGTTACACAGGCGCCAGCGGATGTCGTCCAGGGTGATGGCCTTGATGCCCTCATCGGTGTACGCGGGGGCGACGGGGGGTATGGGAGTGGTCATGGCGAAGATGGTGGGGGCGATGCCCTCCGGGATGGCGTGGTCCCGGGTCTCGGCCGCACCGCGGGTCACCTGCAGATAGACGGACTGATCTTCTCCCGGGCGCTGTGCCACCAGGGTTTCCAGGAGCGCGCGCCACTCCTCGTCCGCCAGAGGGTTCCTCATGCGTATGGTGCGCAGGCAGTCATCAAGGCGCTGCAGATGCTGCGGTAGCCGGAACAGGTGGCCGGCGTAGGCCGGGATCACTTCGTAAACACTGTCACCGAACAGGAAGCCGCGATCCAGGACCGAAATCCTGGCCTCGGCGAGGGGCAGGAACTCGCCGTTGAGATAGACCTCGTGCCGGGTGTCCGCCATCATACGGCCGTCACTCGAACCAGAGCAGCACGGCATCGGAAGCCTGCTGCCAGAGGCCGCCCTCCGCCACCTCCTGTAGTGCGACCAACGGTACTTCCAGTACCGGTTCTCCTTTCAGGGTGACTTTTACCAGCCCCAGTTGCTGGCCCTTTTTGATCGGAGCGGTAACTCTCGAGTCGAGGGTCATCTCCGCCTTGAGTTTATTATATTGCTGTCGGGGGATGGTCACGTAAAGGTCCTTGCTTACGCCCACCGCCAGTTCTTCTTTGTCCCCTTTCCAGACTCGTACCTTGTTCAGTGCGTCATCCGCACCGTAGAGGCGGTGGGTCTCGAAAAAACGAAAGCCGTAGTTGAGCAGTGACTGACTCTCCTGGGCGCGGGCATTTTCACTGCCGGTCCCCATGACTACCGAGATCAGGCGCATATCATTGCGTTTGGCCGATGCCGCCAGACAGAACCCCGCACTCTCGGTATGGCCGGTCTTGATTCCATCCACCGACTTGTCCCGCCACAACAGCTTGTTGCGGTTGTACTGTTTAATGTTGTTGAAGGTGTATTCCTTGATGGCGAACCAGGGGTAATAGTCCGGGAACTCCGTGATCAATGTCCGGCTGAGGATGGCTATATCCCGCGCCGTCGTGTAATGATTTTCGTGGGGGAGGCCGGTGGCATTGACGAAGTTGGTATTTGTCATCCCCAGGCGCCGGGCATGGCCGTTCATTACTTCCGCAAACACCTCTTCGCTGCCGCCGATATGCTCCGCCAGGGCAACACTGGCGTCATTGCCCGACTGAATGATCATTCCCTTCAGGAGTTTCTCCACGCTGATCTTCTTTCCCACCTCGATAAACATCCGTGATCCCGCTGTGCGCCACGCCTTTTCGCTGATCTGTACCTCGTCCTCCAGGCTGAGATTGCCGCTCTTCAGCTCTCGCAGCACCGCGTAGGTGGTCATGATTTTGGTAAGGCTGGCGGGTTCAAGCCGCTGATCCGAGTTGTGGTCGGCCAGCATTCGGCCGCTGTGAAAATCCATGAGCAGGTAGCTGCTCGCCGCCACCTTGGGGGGTGCGGGAACGGGGAGAGCGGAGTGAACCGGAAGAGAGAGGCTGGTCAGCAGTAGTAATAAAGCAGTGGCGAAATATTTCATATTGATTAAAGCGGTTTAAACGGGCTTCCTTTCTAAAGAATAATGTTGATTATTTTAACGTGATTCAGCGGCCCTTGGGCACTCTTACTCAATGATCACGTGGGTATCATAAATTCCCAGCCGGGCAAGTTGCGCGTGTACGTAATCGGCCTGATCCACGTTGGCAAGCGGACCTACCTGGACACGGAAAATGGTCGCGCTGCCGTTGTCCGCCTGTTGTATGCGAATGGTCCGGCTTAGGGATCTGGCAAGCCGCTGGCGCAGCCGGGTGGCGTTGTTGGGGTTGTTAAAGGCGCCTACCTGAATGAAAAGGGCGGGTTCTCTTGCATAATTAGTTGCGACCCGTCGGGGGGGTGCCGTCTGTCGATAGGGATCGATCGCCTGCACTTCCACCAGCCCGGTTCCGTTACCGAGGATGCCGAGCTTGGCGGCGGCGGCGTAGGACAGGTCGATGATACGGTTGTCGTGAAACGGTCCGCGATCGTTGACCCTGACCACGGCACTTTTTCCGTTGCGCAGGTTGGTGACCCTTACGTAGGTGGGGATGGGCAGTTCCCGGTGGGCCGCGGTCATGCCGTACATATTGTAGCGTTCGCCGCTGGAGGTGCGACGACCGTGAAACTTGGTGCCGTACCAGGAGGCTATTCCCCGTTCAACATAACCCTGGCTGTTGCTCATCACATAATATCGGCGTCCGTTGACCACATAGGAGGAAGGATTGCCGGAGCGGCTGCGTGGTTCCGGCTTGGGGACCGCGTCCCGTATGGAGTACACGTCGATACCGCCGCGCGGGGCGCCGTCACCGTATTCCACCACGCTTCCGCAGGCGGAGAGGAAAAGGACGGTAGCCAGAACGCCGCCGCGTTTCAGGGAACGATGAAGACGGCGCCGGTTGATCTGGGTCAGGAATGACATATCGATCATTCTCCGGCGGTCCGGCTGAGGCGATCCTGGCGCAGGTTGAGTACTTCCCGGCTCAACTGGTATACGGCCATGGCATATAGGGCGCTGTGATTGTAACGGGTGATGACATAGAAATTATGGAACCCGAGCCAGAGTTCTTCCTTATCGCCGGCATCGAACTGCAACAGGGTGGTCTGGAGCTCAGGGGAGAAGGATTCCTCGGTGGTTACATTGGCGTCGCTCAGTTCTCCCACCGAGACGTTGGGCTTCAGTTCAAAGTTGGTGTAGATCTCATAGTCCTTGCCGGTTGCCCGGGCCGGGACGGCAACGGGCCCGCCGCTTTCCCAGCCGTGTTGCTTGAAGTAGTTGCCGACGCTGCCGATGGCGTCCGCGACGTTGTTCAGGTCCCTGACCCCGTCACCGTCGAAATCCACGGCATAGTTGCGATAGCTGCTGGGGATGAACTGCGGCATGCCGAGAGCGCCGGCGTAGGAACTCTTCATGCCGCTGCCGTCTATTCCCTCTTCCCGTTGCAACAGCAGGAAGTGCTCCAGTTGTCCGCGAAAAAAGCTCGCCCGTTCCGGGTAACCGAACGCGAGGGTGGATAGGGCATCGAGCACGTAATGGCTTCCGGTATTGTTCCCGTAACGGGTCTCCACCCCGATAATGGCGACGATGATCTCCGGCGGTACACCGTACTCCGCCCGGGCGCGTTCCAGAAGCGAGTTGTTGTTTTCCCAGAAATCGGCACCCATCTCGGTGCGTGCCCTGGTGACGAACAGCGGCCGGTACTGAAACCAGGGTTTGGCCTCATAGGGGCGGCGGATGGCGTCGATAATGCTCTGCCGATAAGTGGCCTTGGAGAGCAGGGAGTCGAGCCACGACCGTTCAAAGCCGTGCTTCTTTTCCATTTCGTCCGCAAACTCCCGCAGCGCCTGATCAAAATCGGCGGGCTTTGCCGCGGTCTGGGTCGCCCACAGGCAGAGAAGGAGCAGAAGGGTGCCGACAAACGGCTGGAATAGGGATTTTTTCGTCATATAACTCTCATGCTCAGGTCGGCAACAGCCTGCGATGGGTGTGAATCGACATCAGCATACCGAAACCGGCCAGGGTGGTCACAACCGAAGTGCCGCCATAACTGATCAGCGGCAGCGGTGCACCCACTACCGGCAATATGCCGCTCACCATACCGCAATTAACAAACAGATAAAGAAAAAAGATCAGGGTGAGGGAGCCGGCGAGGAGCCGGCTGTAGGTGTCCTGTCCCTGGGTCGCGACGTACAGACAGCGCAGGATAATAAAAAGGTAGAGGGCGATCAGGATGACCGCTCCGCTGAAGCCGAACTCTTCCGTGATCACGGCAAAAATAAAATCCGTGGTGCGCTCGGGCAGGAACTCCAGCTGCGATTGAGTGCCGCTAAGCCAGCCCTTGCCGTAGAACCCGCCGGAACCGATGGCAATCTTGGACTGAATGATATGATAGCCGGTGTTCAGGGGGTCCCGCTCCGGGTTGAGGAAGGTGAGCACCCGTTCGCGCTGATAATCCCGCATGCCCCATTGCCACATGGCCCAGGCGGCAAGCGGGGTGACGATTGCCAGGCCGCCGATAAAACGCCAGCTGAGACCGGCAAGGAACAATACGAAAATTCCGGCACTTGCCGCCAGCAGTGCGGTGCCCAGGTCCGGCTGGATGGCGATCAACAGCGTCGGCAGCACGATCATGAGGCCGGCTATCAGTAGATTCCGCCATTTCAACGGCAGGGATTTTTCCGCCAGGTACCAGGCGATCATCATCGGGATTACCAGCTTGACCAGCTCTGACGGTTGGAATCGAAACAGCCCCAGGTCGAGCCAGCGTTGCGCCCCTTTGCCCACCTGGCCCCCGAAGATGACCGCCAGCAGCAGAAGAATAACGCCGCCGAACAGCCAGGGGGACCAGCGCCGCAACTGTACCGGCGAAACCTGCGCCAGTACCGCCATTACCACCAGGCCCACCGCGATCCGAATCGATTGGCTTTTTACCGTGGCCAGGTCAGGGCCGCTGGCACTGTAGAGAAACATCAATCCCAATCCGCACAGGGTTGTCAGCGAGATCAGCAGGGGCAGATCCAGATGCAGACGGGCCAGAAGTCCCGGTGCCCTGCCGGGGGTGGTCTCTTCCAGATTCTCGGTTTTAAAACTGATCATTGATCCCCGTTCCCATACCCCAAGTATCGGTCCATGAGGCGGCGTGCTATGGGAGCGGCCACCGAGCCGCCGTGTCCACCGTTCTCCACTATGACCGCTACCGCGATGCGCGGTTCCTCCACCGGTGCAAATGCGATGAAAAGAGCGTGGTCACGCATCTTTTTCGCCACCTTTTCCTCTTCGTATTTTTCGTCCTGTTTAACGCTGAATACCTGTGCGGTCCCGGTCTTGCCGGCAATCCGGTACTGTCTGTTGCGGATGCGGCGGGCGGTGCCCCGGGGATCCTCCACCACGTCCGCCATCGCTTCAATGACATACCTGAGATTTTCCTCGTCTATCTGAGGGAGGGGAGACGGCATCGGTGGAGAAAGGGGTTCCCTGTCGTCGGGATTGGGGTTGCCGTTGCTCTTCGACAGCACTATCCGCGGCGTATGGCGGATACCGCGAGCCGCGAGAGTGGCGGTGGCGCTGGCCAGTTCCAGAGGGGTGGTGAGGAAATAGCCCTGGCCGATTCCGACAATCAGGGTCTCTCCCGCGAACCAGGGCTCTTGTCTTGTCTCTCTCTTCCACTCCTGTGAAGGCAGCAGGCCGGGCAGGGCGTCGGAAATATCCACCCCGCTGCTCTCGCCGAAACCGAAACGGCTCAGAAACCCGTGGATGCGGTCGATTCCCAGTTTCAGGGAGAGGTCGTAAAAAAAGACGTCGCAGGACTGGACGATGGCACTGCGAAGATCCATGGAGCCGTGGCCCTCCTTCTTCCAGTCGCGGTATTTATGGTCGTTTCCCGGTAGCTGGAAATACCCGGGGCAGAAGGTTTTCTGCCCCCTGTAGGTCAGTCCGGCCTCCAGTCCGGCAAGACCGATAAAGGGCTTGGCGGTGGAGCCGGGGGGATAGCGTCCCCGTAACGCACGGTTGAATAGGGGTTTTTCCTCGGATGCCTGAAGGGCCCGGTACTTTTCCGAGGAGATACCTTCCACGAACAGGTTGGGATCGAACCCGGGTTTGCTCACCATGGCCAGTATGGTCCCGTCCCGCGGATCGATAGCCACGACGGCGCCGTTGTTGTCTTCCATGGCATTCACCGCCAACTGCTGCAGATCCGCGTCCAGGGACAGGGAGAGATTTTTCCCCGGTACCGGTGGGACGGATTCCAGGGTGCGGATGGGCCGGCCTATTACGTTGATCTCCACCCGGCGGTGGCCCACCTCTCCGTGCAGATCCTCCTCGTAATATTTTTCCACCCCGGCCTTGCCGATGTAGCTGGTACCGCTGTATGCACTGGCGTCTATGCGGCGCAGTTCCTGTTCGTTGATACGGCCCACGTAGCCCAGCACATGGGCGGTATTTTCCGCCATCGGGTAGTCACGCAGCAGCTTTGCCTGCAGTTCCACACCGGGAAAGCGGTGGCGGTTGACCGCAAACCTTGCCACCTCTTCCGGTGTCAGGCGAACCCGGATGGGGATGCTTTCAAAACGTCGGCGTTGTCTGCGCAGGCGCTGAAAACGCTCGATGTCTTTTTCACTGATTTGGATAATCGTGCCCAGATCGGCCAGGGTCTGATCGATGTCGGCTATCCGCTCCTGGATGATTTCCAGGCTGTGTACCGGCAGGTTCTGCGCCAGTATCACACCGTTGCGATCGTAAATCAGGCCGCGGGGCGGAGGTAAAGGTTCGACCTTGACCCGGTTGTCACGCGACAAGGTAGTGAAATGCTCGTGGTCCATGATCTGTAACTGGAACAGTCTCATCAGCAGCAGGAACACAAGCAGGAGCACCATCACGGCTGAGAATAGGATGCGGGTGTTGAAAAGACGGCTCTCCCGAATGTGGTCTTTGATGGTAATGCGAGCCATACGCCCAACCCTTTCTTTCAGTGCACGCGGAAACGCCGCCGCACATCACGCAGGATGATGTAGAACCAGGGCCAGAGCAGGGTGCCGAAGAAAGGAGCGCTCCAGTAAGCCGGCGAAGGGAGGGGATGTCCGGTAAAGCCGATAATCCAGTAGATAAGGAACTGTTCCAGCAGAAGGATCAGGAGTATGGCCAGGGATTGCTGCCACAACGGATATACCCGGATCCGTCGATGCAGCTTGATTACTATGAAAGCAATGATGGAGAGGCCGAGAGCATGCAGTCCGAGCAAAGACTCGGTCAGCAGGTCGACAATGGTACCCAACAGCCAGCCGCTGCCGACGCCTACCCGCTGGGGCAACGCCATGACCCAATAGATCAATGTGAGGGTATACCATTGGGGACGGAAAGGACGCGCCCATTCCGGCAGCGGAATTATGGTAAGCAGCAGCGCCACGATCAGGGTGATCAGGATAACCGTCGTGCCATGGCGTTTAACCGGCGTCATGGGTGTTCCCTCCCCGCTTCGGTAGCGTCGGTCCGCCTGTTCGGTTCGGGCCCTGTCGCTGAGGTTGCGGAGGTTGTATCACTCCAGACCAGGAGCACTTCGCGTATTCGGTCGAGTTTGGCCGTGGGACGCGCCTCTACCGATGCGAACGGTTGTCCCGGCTCATGAATCACAGAAGTGACTTCGGCCACCGGGTATCCGGCGGGAAAGCGCCCTCCCAGCCCGGAGGTGACCAGCAGATCCCCGACCCGGATATCTGCATTAACCGGCAGATAGGGAATCTTGAGCAGATTGACGTCACCGGTGCCCATGGCGATGGCGCGCAGGCCGTTGCGGTTGACCTGCACCGGCAGTGAATGGCTGGCATCGGAAATCATAAGCACGGTGGCGGTGAACGGGTTGACGTTGATTACCTGGCCGATAACCGCATCCGCGTCCACTACCGGCTGCCCCTGGAAGACCCCGGAGTTCTGTCCTTTGTTGATCAGGACCTGCTGCTTATAGGGATCGAGGTCGACCGCTACCAGTTCCGCGATGAGAACCCGGTCACCGACCTTGAACGAGGAGTCCAGGAGGTCACGCAGGCGCATGTTTTCCCGCTCCAGGGCGTCGAGTTTCTGCAGCTTCACCCGCAACAGCAGGTTTTCCATCTCCAGCGTGCTGTTTCGATCCTGCAGGCCGGAGTAGGAGGAGAAGGTTTCCTCAGCCCAGTTGCTGACCTTCAGGGGCAGATTGGCTACGAAATGGAGGGGGTAGACGGCGACGGAAAAGAAAGACCGGACACTCTGCATGTAGTGCTGACTGTGGTCCGCCACCATCAGTGTGACGGAGGCCGCCACTGCCAACAGCAATCGAACGTTGGTCGATGCACCTTTTGAGAAGATCTGTTTAATCGGTCAGGCCCTAGTCCAGACTGAAGAGATCCACTCCCATCTCGTCAATCAGTTCCAGGGCGCGTCCGCCGCCCCGCGCCACGCAGGTCAGTGGATCCTCGGCAACCAGTACCGGCAACCCGGTCTCTTCAGCAAGCAGCCGGTCTATGTTGCGCAACAGGGCGCCACCGCCGGTCAGAACCAGGCCGCGTTCCGCTACGTCGGCGGTCAGTTCCGGAGGGGTCTGCTCCAGCGCCGCCTTTACCGCGTCGACGATACCGGATATGGGCTCCTGCAGGGCTTCCAGGACCTCGTTGCTGTTGAGGGTGAAGCTCTTGGGGATGCCTTCCGCCAGGTTACGTCCCGTCACCTCCATCTCCATTACCTCATCGCCGGGATAGGCGGAACCGATCTCTTTCTTGATCTTTTCCGCAGTAGTGTCGCCGATCAGGGTGCCGTAGTTGCGGCGTACGAAATTGACGATGGCCTCATCAAAGCGGTCGCCGCCGACGCGGGCGGAGTTGGCGTAAACGATGCCGCTCAGGGAGATGATCGCCACCTCCGAGGTGCCGCCACCGATATCCAGGACCATGGAACCGCGGGCCTCCTCAACCGGCAGACCGGCGCCGATAGCGGCCGACATCGGCTCATCGATGAGGAATACCTCGCGGGCACCGGCACCGATGGCCGATTCCTTGATCGCCCGTCGTTCCACCTGGGTGGAACCACAGGGGACGCACACCAGCACCCGGGGGCTGGGGCGGATGAGGCGGGTCTCGTGCACCTTGCGGATGAAATGCTGCAGCATTTTCTCGGTGACGGTGAAATCGGCGATTACCCCGTCCTTCATGGGACGGATGGCGGTGATGTTGGTGGGGGTGCGGCCCAGCATCTGCTTCGCCTCTTCCCCTACAGCGGCTACCGACCTGCCCCCGCCCTGGCCGCGCGGATCCTGGCGGATGGCCACAACCGAAGGCTCATTCAGGACGATGCCCTGGCCACGGCTATAGATAAGGGTGTTTGCGGTTCCCAGGTCGATGGAGAGGTCGTTGGAGAATAGTCCCCGAATACGTCGAAACATGATGTCAATTTAACTCGCGTGTTGGTGTATCTATCGGCAGTGGAGCGATTCGCCCCACGGTAAACTGACATAATCTAGCAATGGCGGGAGAGTTGGGCAAGATACCGTCTTGGGGAGGGGGCCGCAGGTCACACTTTTCTCCCAGCAGAAAATGCCCGAATATGGTAGCGTTAGCCCCCTTTATTTGTTTGGGATGGAACATGTCCTTAGAAAAAGCGGATGTGGAGAAGATCGCGCACCTGGCGCGTTTGGCGGTGAGCGCCAAGGAGCTGGACGCCGTGGCCTCCGATCTCTCCAGTATTCTTGGTCTGGTGGAGCAGATGAATGCGGTGGATACCGCCGGGGTGGTGCCCATGGCCCATCCTCTGCATATGGCACAACGCCTGCGCGCTGACGAGGTCACCGAATCTGATCAGCGGGAGCTGTTCCAGTCCGTCGCGCCGGAGACCGAAGCCGGTCTGTACCTGGTTCCCAAGGTGATCGAATAAGATGCAGGAAAAGAGCATTCTCGAATTGGCGGCGGGCCTGCGCGGAGGCGAGTTTTCCAGCGTCGAGCTGACCCGTTACTACCTGGACAGGATCGAACGGCTGGACTCCAGGCTCAACAGCTACATCACGGTGACCCCGGAACAGGCGCTGCAGGCGGCTCAGGCGGCAGACGAGCGGTTGCGTGCGGGAGAGGCGACCTCCCTCACCGGGATCCCCATCGCGCAGAAGGATATCTTCTGCACCCTCGGGGTAAGGACCAGTTGCGGTTCCCGCATGCTGGACCGTTTCGTGGCCCCCTATGACGCAACCGTAACGGCCCGGTTTAAAGAGGCCGGGGCGGTGATACTGGGCAAGACCAACATGGACGAATTCGCCATGGGTTCGTCGAACGAGACCAGTTGGTACGGTCCGGTTCGCAATCCCTGGGATACCGACAAGGTCCCCGGCGGTTCCTCCGGCGGCTCGGCGGCAGCGGTTTCGGCCCGGCTCTGCGTCGCGGCTACCGGTACCGATACCGGCGGCTCCATCCGGCAGCCGGCGGCCCTGTGCGGCATCACCGGTCTGAAGCCCACCTACGGCCGGGTTTCCCGTTTCGGCATGATCGCTTTCGCCTCCTCTCTCGACCAGGGCGGCCCCATGGCCCGCAGCGCCGAGGATGTCGCAACCCTGCTGCAGGTGATGGCGGGATTCGATCCCAGGGATTCCACCAGCGTGGATGAACCGGTGCCGGATTACGCCGCCGCTCTGGGTAACGATATCGCCGGGCTGAAAATCGGCCTGCCGCGGGAGTATTTCGGCGAGGGACTGGATCCCGCAGTGGGCAAGGCCATCGAAGAGGCCATTGACCAGTATAAAAAGCTGGGCGCCGAGGTGGTGGAGATCAGCCTGCCCAATACCAATCTGGCCATACCTACCTATTATGTGGTGGCGCCGGCGGAGTGTTCCTCCAACCTCGCCCGTTTCGACGGTGTGCGTTACGGTCATCGCTGCGAGAATCCCGAGGATCTGGAGGATCTCTATAAACGCTCTCGTGGCGAGGGGTTCGGTGCCGAGGTAAAGCGGCGCATCATGATCGGTACCTACGCCCTGTCCGCCGGCTACTACGACGCCTACTACCTCAAGGCGCAGCAGATCAGACACCTTATATCGGAGGATTTCAAAACGGCCTTTGAACAGGTGGATGTGATCATGGGACCCACCTCACCCACTACCGCCTTCGGCATCGGTGAAAAGACCGACGATCCGGTCACCATGTACCTGTCCGATATCTACACCATCGCCGTGAACCTGGCGGGTCTGCCGGGCATGTCCATCCCGGTGCGGCCGGTGGAGGGTAAGCCGGTGGGGCTGCAGATCATCGGCAATTACTTCGATGAAGCCAGGCTGCTGAACGTCGCGCACCGTTTTCAGCAAGAGACCGATTGGCACAAACAGACGCCCGAGGGATATTCATAATTCGGTAAAATAACGCAAAGGACGCAAAGCCGCAGAGACGCAAAGGTTAGTATTTAACAAGCGGCTTTCTTTGCGTCTCAGCGTCTCCGCGAACTCTGCGTTTATTTTCGAACTATACATGAGCTGAATGTCGGATTCGGCCACGGTAATGGAATAGTGTGGCGCTAAATTTGGATAGAGAAAAACGTAATGCAATGGGAAACAGTAATCGGGCTTGAGATTCACGCCCAGTTGGCAACCAGGTCGAAGATCTTTTCCGGCGCCTCCACCGCCTTCGGTGCCGAGCCGAACACCCAGGCCTGCGGCATCGATCTCGGGCTGCCCGGGGTGTTGCCGGTGCTGAACGGCGACGTGGTGCGGATGGCGGTGAAGTTCGGGGTCGCCATCGACGCGGAACTGGGCAGGCGTTCCGTCTTCGCGCGCAAGAATTATTTTTATCCGGATCTGCCCAAGGGCTACCAGATCAGCCAGTATGAGCTGCCCATTGTCGGCAAGGGCCATGTGGAGATCGTGCTGGACGACGGTTCCACCAAGATCGTCGGCGTAACCCGCGCCCACCTGGAAGAGGATGCGGGCAAATCCCTGCACGAGGATTTCCACGGTATGACCGGTATCGATCTGAACCGGGCGGGGACGCCGCTGCTGGAGATCGTTTCCGAACCGGATATGCGTTCCGCCAGGGAGGCGGTGGCCTATGCCCGCAAGATCCATCAGGTGGTGCGCTACCTCGGTATCTGTGACGGCAATATGCAGGAGGGCTCTTTTCGCGTGGACGCCAACGTGTCGGTTCGGCCCAAAGGGGAAGAGAAGTTCGGCACCCGCGCCGAGCTGAAGAATATCAACTCCTTCCGTTTTCTGGAGAAGGCCATCAACTTCGAAGTGGAGCGGCAGATCGACGTCATCGAAACCGGCGGCGAGGTGGTGCAGGAGACCCGCCTGTACGACGCCGCCAAGGATGAGACCCGCTCCATGCGCTCCAAGGAGGAGGCCAACGATTACCGCTACTTCCCGGATCCGGATCTGCTGCCGGTGGAGTTCGATGACGCTTTCGTCGAAGCGATCGCCGCGGACATGCCGGAACTGCCGGACGCCAAGCGCCATCGCTTCGCCGGGCAATACGGGCTGAGTGATCTGGATGCCTCAGCCCTGATTGCCAGTCGCGAGCTTGCCGACTACTTCGAACAGGCGGCGGCCGAGGCGGGGGACGCCAAACTGGCGGCTAACTGGATCATGGGGGATCTGTCGGCGGCGTTGAACCGCGACACCACGGATATCGGGGAATCACCCGTGAGCGCGGCTATGTTGGGCGGACTGATCCGGCGTATCCGCGACAACACCATCTCCGGCAAGATCGCCAAGCAGGTGTTCGAGGCCATGTGGGCCGGCCAGGGAACGGCGGACGAAGTGATCGAGGCCAAGGGGCTGAAACAGATCACCGACAGCGGCGCCATCGAAAGGATCGTGGATGACGTGATCGCCGGCAATCCCGAGCAGGTGGAGAGTTACCGCACCGCGGACGAGGCGAAACGGGGCAAGATGATCGGCTTCTTCGTCGGTCAGGTGATGAAAGCGAGTCAGGGCAAGGCCAATCCGCAGCAGGTCAATCAGCTGCTGAAACAGAAGCTTTCGTAAGCATAAAATCTACTTCCCCCGCATGTGCGGGGAGGTAAACGGAGATCTCCTGCTGAGTACATAAAAAAGCGGCCCGCCGGGCCGCTTTTCTTTGTGCATGGTGAAAGTGGTTACCACAACATGCGTTTCAGGATATCCCGTTCGCCGCCTTTTTCCTTCAGCCGGTGTTTAATGGCGCCGGCCATGTGCAGCAGCACCACGAACAGAATGGCAAAGCCCGCGATCTCATGCATTTCGTGAACAAAACCCCCGAATGCCTTGCTCTTGCCGACAATGGCGGGCAGTTCAAACAGACCGAAGAACTTGATGGGGTGTCCGCCGGCGTTGGACATCAGGTAACCGCTGACCGGCACCACGATCATCAGCAGATAAAGCAGTTTCTTCAGGCCCTCCACCAGCATCCGTTCCTTGCCTTCAAATACCGCCGGCAGGGGCGGGTTGGGGCTGATACGCAGCCAGACCAGGCGTATGGCGATCAGTATCAGGGCGATTACCCCGAAGGATTTATGCATGCCGTAAAAGAAGAAGGCATATTGTTTTTGGGCATCGGTATCTCTCGGCAGGTCTGCCATATAGATGCCCGCGGCGACCAGGGCCAGGATGATGACGGCCATGAGCCAGTGCATCACCTTGGAGAAGGTCCCGTATTCCGCAGCGCTGTTCTTGAACATAGTGGTGTTCTCTTGCAGTTTGTTTTTAGAAGGCAAATACGAAGGCCGAAGCGATCGTTGACCGATCATTCCTATTTTTCCACGAAGTATCTCTTCCGCCTGTAACAAACTGTAACAGCAGTTGCGGGCAGGTGCGAAGTTATCGCTGGTGCGACAGGATGTGGGGTCGGGAAAGCGTTATCGCTGCCGACGGTTGTTGCGACGGGATGGCCGGATCAGGCGGTCACGCTTCGCTTCCAACCGTGACCAGGTTGCGGCCGTTGTGCTTGGATCGATAGAGGGCCTGGTCGGCGCGCTCGATCAGGGTCAGGTAGTCCTCTTCCTCGCGGTAGCAGACCACCCCCGCCGACAGAGTAACCCGGCCCAGGGGTTCGCGGCTTCCGGTACGGACCAGGGTGGAGTCGGCAAGGCCTTCACGGATGCTTTCTGCGAGCCGCTGCGCACCGGCCAGCGGCGTATCCGGCAGCAGCAGCGCAAACTCTTCGCCGCCGTAACGGCAGGCGGTGTCCTTGCCCTTGATGTTCTTGCGCAGCAGATCCCCGATATAGCGAATCACGTTATCACCCACGATGTGGCCGTAGGTGTCGTTGATGCGCTTGAAGAAATCGATGTCGAACATCACCAGGCAAAACTCCTTACCGCCCTCGGCGAATTCCCGGATGGTTCGTTCCAGGGCTGACATAAAGGTGGAACGGTTGGCCAACCCGGTAAGGGAATCGAGGGTGGCCTGGCGCCGCACCTCTTCCAGCTCTTTCTGCAGCGTCTTGATTTCCGCGCACTTGTCCTCGAAGCTGCGCCGCATCATCTCCGCCGTGGAGTGCATCTCCCGGGTCTCCTTCAGCACACTGTTCAAGAGGGCGCTGAAGGACTGTATTGAAGGTTCTTGCCGGCACGCCTCGGTGAAATTCTCCAGCGACTTTCCAAACTGTTTGGCGTGGTCTTCGGTGGAAGAGAGTGAATCGCCGGTCTCCACGACGATCTGTTCCACTTCCTGGCGGATGTGCAACAGGTGGGAGATGTCGCACTCGGAGGAATATTCGGCGTACAGGCTCTCGTTGATCTCCGGGGTGAACAGCGCATGCCGGCGCATCATATCGTCGATCTGTGCCGACAGGGCCGGATTGTCCCCGGCGACATACTGGTACCAGACGGTGTAGTTGTGGGGTGTGGCCGGGACCCCGTGTTGCGTCATCAACGGCAGAACCAGGCGTATCAGCTCCGCATTCCGCTCCACATCCGTTTCATGATTATTCTGATAAGACACCCTGGCCTCCCTATGAACAATTACTTTTTTCATCGGGAAAGAGGAAAGCCCTCTTTCCGGGATTTTTTGAATTGCCAGAGGGTATCGGTAGGAATATTTGGGAACTTTAATCTTTTTCCTAATAAATTCGGAGAGTTGCCGACAAAAGTTGATCAAGTTCCCAATTTTATTGCCCGTGCCACGGTGTAGGTTTTGCCCTGTTTGAGCTTTTCGTAGTTGCCGAAGACCTCCTGAAACGCCTTGGCTATGAACTTGCGCAGTCCGGATATGGTGACCACATAGATGCTGCCGCCGGGATTGAGGCGGGCGAGGGCGTCATGGAAATAGAGGTAATAGAGCTCTTTTCCGGTCTTGGCCGGCAGGTTGGAGACGATCAGGTCGAAGCGCCGGTCGCCGATCTGATCGAAACCGTTGCTGAGGAATATCTCCGTGTTACGGATACCGTTCAGTTCCGCATTCTTGCGGCTGTACTCCACCGCCACGAAATCCTTGTCCACCAGCACGCTGGTGCCTTCCGGTGCCAGTTTCGCCAGAGTCAGACCGAGGGGGCCGTAGCCGCAGCCCAGATCCAGGGTGTGGTCATCGGCCTTTATCTCCAGGTGATCCAGCAACAGGCGGCTGCCTTCATCGACGCCCTTGGGGGAAAACAGACCCCAGGTGGTATGGAAGGTGAGGTGTTGGCCGCGCAGGGTATCGCTGAACACGATATCCCGGCGCAGATTATCCAAAAAAGTTTTCGTATCCCGGTTGTGCTTGTTATGCGTCATGTTTAGTTATGTTTCTCCGCGTGCTCTGCGGTTAGCCATCTATTCACGATCTTACCGCAGAGGTCGCGGAGGTTCGCAGAGAAGATCTATCCGCCGCAAACGGGGCAATTCGGATCTGCTTTCAGCTTCAGGGTACGCCATTCCATCCGCAGGGCGTCCAGTAACAGCAGCCGGCCGTTCAGGGTTTCTCCCGCGCCGGTCAGGACCTTGATCGCCTCCGTCGCCTGTATGCTGCCGATGATACCCGCCACCGGCGCCAGTATGCCGTTTTCCGAACAGCTCTCATCCATCCGCCCCTGGTCGTTGTAGAGGCAACGGTAGCAGGGTCCGCCGGGCTGGTTGCCGAAGACCGAGACCTGTCCTTCCATACGGATGGCGGCGCCGGAAACCAGGGGGATTCCACCCGCCACGCAGGCGCTGTTCACGGCAAAGCGGGTGTCGAAGTTATCGCTGGCGTCGATGACCAGGTCGGATTTTTTTATCTGGGCGGCCAGCTCGATCTCGTTCAGGCGCTTTGCCACCGTCTCCACCCGGCATCCGGGATTCAGTGCCAGGAGGGTCTCTTTCGCCGAGTCCACCTTGTGCATGCCGATGCGTTCGGTGGTGTGAATGATCTGTCGCTGCAGGTTGCTCAAATCCACCTGGTCAAAATCCACCAGTACCAGGGTCCCGACTCCGGCGGCCGCCAGATACATGGCCACCGGCGAACCGAGGCCGCCGAGACCGACAATCAGCACCCGCGAGGAGTGCAGCCGTTCCTGCCCTTCGATACCGATGTCGGGCAGCAGGATCTGACGGCTGTAGCGAAGGAGCTGTTCGTCTTTCATAGGTTGGTTTGACGGGTTGAACGATCGGCCGGCGCCCCGGCATCCTAACCCAAAGCCATAGCGGGAGGAACAGCCGGGTGCTTTTCTCACGGTACCGGTAATATAAACGCGATTTCTGTGGTTGACTTTTTTCTCCCACGGCCTAAGTTTTTAAGATATTCAATAGAAAACGAATAAAGTATAAAAATCCGGCGAGAGCGTCCCATACCTGAGTTAAATCAAGCTGCATAAAGAGCGGCGCGCAGACCCCTGCAAATTGGAGGGTAAGATGTCAAAAGATTCCCTGACCATCCGGGATAACCGTACAGGTGACGAAGTGGAAGTACCGATCATCGAGGGCACCGTTGGTCCCGGGGTTGTGGATATCAGTAAGTTCTACAAACAGTTCGGGCTTTTCACTTTTGACCCGGGTTTTCGCTCCACCGCTTCCTGCAACAGCCAGATCACCTTCATCGACGGCGAGAAAGGCATTCTGGAGTACCGCGGTTATCCTATCGAGGAACTGGCGGAGCAGAGTTGTTATATGGAGACCAGTTATCTCCTTATGAACGGCGAGCTGCCGACGCGGGACCAGTTCGAGGAGTTTCGCCGGCTGGTAACCGAGCACACCATGGTGCATGAGCAGTTGCTGGGGTTCTACAAGGGTTTCCGCCGGGATGCCCACCCTATGGCGATCATGGTGGGCGTGGTGGGGGCGCTCTCGGCCTTTTATCACGACTCCCTGGATATCCATGATCCGCGACACCGGGAGATCTCGGCGATCCGCATTCTCGCCAAGCTGCCCACCATTGCCGCGGCCTCCTACAAGTATTCCATCGGTCAACCGTTCATTTATCCGGACAATCGGCTGCGGTATGCGGAAAATTTCCTCAACATGATGTTTGCCACGCCGTGCGAGGATTATCATGTCTCGCCGGTGCTGACCGAGGCCATGGACAAGATATTCATCCTCCATGCGGACCATGAGCAGAACGCCTCCACCTCCACGGTGCGCCTGGCCGGTTCCAGCCAGGCCAATCCCTTTGCCTGTATCTCGGCCGGTATCAGCGCCCTCTGGGGTCCTGCTCACGGCGGCGCCAACGAGGCGGTGCTGCGTATGTTGACCGAGATCGGTTCGGTGGACCGGATCAAGGAGTTTGTGGATCGGGCCCGCGATCCGAACGATCCCTTCCGGCTTATGGGGTTCGGTCATCGGGTCTACAAAAATTACGATCCCCGTGCGCGGATCCTGCGGGATGCGGCGCATGAGGTGCTGCAGGAGGTGGGCAGGGAAGGCGACCCACTGTTTGAGATCGCCATGGAACTGGAGCGGATCGCGCTGGAGGACGACTATTTCATCGAGAAGAAGCTCTATCCCAACGTCGACTTCTATTCCGGTATCATCCAGTCGGCCATCGGTATTCCCACCAATATGTTTACCGTTATTTTCGCCCTGGCCCGCGCCGTGGGTTGGATCAGCCAGTGGATGGAGATGATCGCCGAGGAAAACCAGTCTATCGGGCGTCCGCGTCAGCTCTACACCGGGTCGCCGCGACGGAAATGGATACCCATGTCGGAACGCTGATGAAAACCTTATTAGGTGTCGTCGTAAACTAGAATATACAGATGCAAGATCAACGACCGGTATTTCTCAACCTTTTACAATTCCGTTTCCCGGTGCCGGCGGTAATGTCCGTGGCTCATCGCGCCAGCGGTGTGTTGATGGTGCTGGTGATTCCGGCCCTGGTCTATCTGCTGGACCTGTCTCTGGCTTCCGAGCAGGGGTTTCAGCAGGTGCGGGAACTGTTGGGCAACGGCTGGGTCCGGTTGTTTTTGATCCTGCTGGCGTGGGGTCTGATGCACCACCTGTTTGCCGGTATCCGTTATCTATGTCTCGATTTTGATCTGGGAATTGAGAAGGCCCAGGGCCGGTTTACCGCCTGGGTGGTTCTTATTGCGGCGGTGGTGGTGGCCGCAATCTTCGGTGGATGGTTGTACCTATGAGTAATCGACGCGCTGCCGGAGTACGGGCCTGGGTCTTACAACGTGTTTCCGCTGTCTACCTGGCGCTTTATACACTTTTTCTGATCACCTGGTTTCTGTTTGATCCGCCCCAGTCCCATGCCGCCTGGCAGGCGTGGATGGACTCCCCGTTCACCACCGTTTCCCTGTTGCTGTACTGCTTCGCCATCCTGGTGCACGCCTGGGTCGGTATGCGGGATGTGGTGATCGACTATGTTCATCCGCTGATGATCCGGGTTGTGGTCCTGGCGCTTTTCGGATCGGCCCTGATCGGCAGCGGATTGTGGGTGTTGAAGGTGGTCATTCTGGCAGGTAGAGGGGGGTGATGTGGACGGAGAGAGATTGAGAAATCTCGAGCGGCGGCGGTTCGATACCTTGATTCTGGGAGCGGGAGGCGCGGGATTGCGCGCAGCCCTGCAGCTTTCGGAAGCGGAAGCGCGCGTGGTGGTGGTATCCAAGGTGTTTCCCACCCGTTCCCATACCGTGGCGGCCCAGGGGGGGGTCAATGCGGCGCTCGCCAACGTTTCACCGGACAATTGGCACTGGCATATGTACGACACCGTGAAGGGAGGGGATTACCTGGGTGATCAGGACGCCATCGAATATATGTGCCGGGCCGCCTCGCAACTGGTCTATGAACTGGAACACTACGGCGTTCCCTTCTCCCGCCTGGATAACGGCAAGATCTATCAGCGGCCCTTCGGCGGTCAGAGTCAGGAATTCGGTGGCGCCCAGGCGACCCGAACCTGTGCCGCGGCGGACCGTACCGGACACGCCATTCTTCATTCCCTGTACCAGCAGAATATCCGGGCCAAGAGCCACTTCTTCGACGAGTACTTCGCCATCGATCTGATCCGGGATGACGAGGGCTACATCCTGGGTGCCCTGGTGATGAACATCGAAACCGGGGAACCGTTGCTGATCGAGGCCAAAACCACCCTCATCGCCACCGGCGGCAGCGGTCAGATATACCGTACCACCACCAACGCACGCATCAACACCGGGGACGGCATGGCCATGGCGCTGCGGGCCGGGGTTCCGCTGCAGGACATGGAGTTTTTCCAGTTCCACCCCACCGGTATCGCCGGCAAGGGCATGCTGATCACGGAAGGCGTGCGGGGGGAAGGCGGCTATCTGGTCAACAGCGAAGGCGAGCGTTTTATGGAGCGCTATGCCCCCCATGCGAAGGATCTGGCCAGTCGTGACGTGGTGAGCCGCGCCATCTCCATTGAGATTAGGGAAGGACGGGGTTGCGGTCCGCAGGGCGACTATGTCTTTCTGAAGCTGGATCATCTCGGGGAGGAGACCATTGCCAAGCGGTTGCCGGCCATACGGGAGACCTGCAAGACCTTTCTGCATATCGATCCGGTGGATAAACCGATCCCGGTATTTCCCACCGCCCACTACACCATGGGGGGTATTCCCACCAACCGCTTCGGTCAGGTGGTCACCACCCAGGTGGATAATCCGGAACAGGTGATCCCCGGGTTGTACGCGGTGGGAGAGTGTGCCTGTGTCTCGGTGCACGGCGCCAACCGGCTCGGGGGCAACTCGTTGCTGGATATCCTGGTATTCGGCCGCGCCGCCGCCAATCATGTCAGTGGCTTTCTCAAGGAGAACCGTTACCACCGTGCCCTTAATGAAGAGAGCGTGGAGCAGGCCCTGGATCGGCTGGATCGCTGGTATCGCAGCTGCAGCGGAGAGAGCGTCAGTGCCGTGCGGGAGGATCTGAAGCAGATTATGGAGGATCACTGCGGGGTGTTCCGGGATGAAACGGTAATGCGGGAAGGGATCGAAAAGCTGAAGGAGATCCGCGAGCGGGTGAACGGGGTCTGTCTGAAAGATGACAGCCGCACCTTCAATACCGCTCGGGTCGAGGCCCTGGAGCTGGAGAACATGTCCGATATCGCCATGGCCACCATGATGGCGGCGGAGGCGCGTAAAGAGAGCCGCGGCGCCCATTCCCGGGTCGATTACCCCGATCGGGATGACCAGCAGTGGCAGAAGCACAGTCTCTATTTCAAGGAGGAGGACAGGCTGGACTGGAAGCCGGTGCGCAATAAACCGATCACTGTCGAGTCGTTCCCACCGAAAGAACGGGTCTATTGAGGAAGCAGGAATGAGGTTTCGTATCTACCGCTATAACCCGGAAAAAGACAAAAAGCCCTATCTGCAGGATTTCCAGGCCGAGGTGCGGCCGGGGATGATGTTGCGGGATGTGTTGTTGGAGTTGAAGGAGAAGGACGAGTCCCTGGCTTTCCGGCACTCCTGCGGCGAGGGGGTATGCGGGTCCGACGGCCTTAATGTGAACGGCAGGAACATCCTTGCCTGTATCACCCCGGTGTCGGAACTCAAGGAACCGGTAGTGATTCGTCCGTTGCCCGGCCGTCCGGTGATCAGGGATCTGGTGGTGGATATGGATCGGTTCTATACCCAGTACAAGAAGATCCAGCCTTATCTCATTCGCAAGGATCCGGTGCCGGAGGTGGAAATACTGCAGTCCCCCGAGGATCGGGACAAACTGGACGGTCTTTATGAGTGCATCATGTGCGGCTGCTGTACCACCGCCTGTCCCTCATTCTGGTGGAACCCGGTGCGTTTCCTGGGACCGCAGGCCCTGCTGCAGGCGTGGCGCTTCCTGGCGGACAGCAGAGATCAGGCGACGGAGGAGCGGCTGGATTTCCTGGAAGGGCCCTACTCCCTGTTTCGCTGTCATGACATCATGAACTGTGTTGATGTCTGTCCCATGCATCTCAATCCCACCAAGGCGATCGGCCATATTCGCGCCTTGATGTTGAAACAGTCGATCTGACCCCAATGTTTCGACCATGGGTGAGATCCCGGAAACGATGGATGCGGTAACGGACCGGCTGCGCTGGCAGTGTCGGCGTTCCATGCTGGAGTTGGACCTGGCCTTTGAGCGGTTTCTGGATAGCGGGTACCCCGGGCTCAGCGAACAGCAGCAGGATCTGTTTAGGCAGTTATTGGCGTATCCTGATCCCACCCTCCTGGACTGGATAACGGGAAAATCCGTACCGGACCGGGAATCCCTGTCGGAACTGGTGACCCTGATCCGCGAGGCCGATCCCCTGAAAAGCCGGCCGGCCGCCGAAGCGGATTAAAATACATTCTTTGGGAAATTTAAGGAGCGGAAGATGACCAAGTATGTGTGTCAGGTGTGTGGCTACGAGTATGACCCTGAGGTGGGTGATCCGGACGGGGGTGTCCCGCCGGGAACGGCCTTCGAAGACCTGCCTGAGGACTGGGTCTGCCCCGATTGCGGCGCCAGAAAAAGCGAGTTTGAACCGGCCTGAGATCCGGTTCGGTTATTAACGCAAAGTACGCAAAGGCGCGGAGTCGCAGAGGACTCTATTTCCAAAACTGCCTACCTGCTCTGCGTATTATCCCAGATGGCCTTATCATTCAGCCCGTCTTGAGGGGGGATATCGAATTTGCGGGTCTTTGCGGTGATTCGCGTAACTTTGCGGCCAAAAAGGGAACGAACGGAATTCCTGGTCTCCGGTGAGCACCGCCCGCCCTACGAAGTTGTCCCGACTGTGGCGCAAAGAAGAGTAGTTCCAAACCGGTATGAAATCGGATTCGGCTATTAATGCAGAGATATTTATGAATTAAATGGTCTTTGCGACTTCGCGCCTTTGCGTACTCCGCGTTTTATTGCGGAAGTCAGGTAAGGATACTGCCGCAAGAGCTCAGAGACGCCCTTCGCTGACCCGCTCGTGTCCGGCCAGGTCGTGGTGGGTGGCGATATCCCCGAATCCTCCTTCCGCCAGGAGGCGACGTACCGCGGCGCCCTGCTCAAAACCGTGTTCCAGCAGCAACCAGCCGCCGGCATCCAGATGTGCCGGCGCCTCGCGAATGATCCGGCGTATATCGTCCAGCCCGTCGGGGCCGGAGCGGAGGGCATATTGCGGTTCCCAGGGCAGATCACCCGCCTCCAACGCCGGATCATCCTCCGCCACATAGGGGGGGTTGCTGACAATCAGGTTGAAACGGCTCTCCGGCGGCAGGGCGGCGCACCATCGGCCGTGGGCCGTTGCGATACCGCCGAGCCCCAGTTTTCGGAAGTTTGACTCCGCCACCTCAAGGGCCTCGGCAGAGGCGTCGGTAGCCGTTATGCGGCAGTCCGGCCGTTCTTTGGCCAGGGCCGCCGCGATGGCGCCGCTGCCGGTACCCAGATCCGCAAGCAACCACGGGCGCCCTGCCGGGATTCGGTGCAGCGCCCGTTCCACCAGCAGTTCCGTTTCCGGTCGGGGAACCAGCACCGCCGGAGTTACCTTGAGATCAAGAGACCAGAATTCGCGATGGCCGGTCAGGTATGAGACGGGTTCGCCCCGCAGGCGGCGTGCCGCCAGATTTCGAAACCGGTCCAGCTGCGCTGCATTGAGGTAACGCTCCGGCCAGGCCAGCAGGTAGCTGCGGGGTTGTTCCAGCACATGGGCGAGAAGCACCTCCGCCTCCAGCCGGGGATCCGTTCCCGGCAGTCCGGCAAGGGCGCTTGCCGTCTCTTTCAGCGTTTGAGCGATGGTGTTCACTCTATCCCGGAACCTGAAAGGAGAAACGGTTGTACCTGAAGTCCCGACGCGCCGGCAAAGCGGGCGCGGTCAGGCCTCGCCGGCGGCGAGGGCGGTAAGCTGCTCCGCCTGGTATTCCTGCCGCAGCGGATCGATGATCTGATCCAGTGCCCCCGTCAGCACCTCCTCCAGCTTATACAGGGTGAGGTTGATGCGGTGGTCGGTGATGCGGTTCTGCGGAAAATTGTAGGTTCGAATACGTTCCGAACGGTCACCGCTTCCCACCTGCAGTTTGCGGTTCTCCGCCCGTTCATTGATCTGCGCCTCCTGGGCCTGGGAGAGCAGCTTGGCCTGGAGCAGGGACATGGCCCGGGCCTTGTTCTTATGCTGGGACCGTTCGTCCTGGCACTCCGCCACGATACCGGTGGGGAGGTGGGTGATACGAACCGCCGAGTCGGTCTTGTTCACATGCTGCCCGCCGGCCCCGGACGCACGATAGGTGTCGATGCGCAGGTCGTTGCCGTTGATCTCCACATCATCGATCTCCTGCGCCTCCGGCAGGATGGCCACGGTGCAGGCGGAGGTGTGAATGCGTCCCTGGGACTCGGTTTCGGGCACCCGTTGTACCCGATGGGTGCCGGACTCGAATTTGAAGCGGGAATAGACGCCGCGGCCGCTGATCCGGCTTACAACCTCTTTGTATCCGCCCTGTTCGCCCGGGCTCTCGCTGACGGTCTCCGTCTGCCAGCCCCGCGCCTCTGCGTAGCGCAGGTACATGCGAAGCAGGTCGCCGGCGAATAACGCCGCTTCGGCACCTCCGGTGCCGGCCCTGATCTCCAGGTAGATATTACGATCATCGTTGGGGTCGGGCGGGATCAACAGCAGTTGCAGTTCCGGCTCCAGTTCAGCCAGGGCCTTTTCCGAGGACTCCAGTTCCTCCCGGGCCAGTTCCGCCATTTCCGGATCCCCCAGCATCTCCCGGGCGCTGCCGATTCCCCGCTCCAGCTCCCGGTAACGGGTATAACAGTCCACCACCGGTTCCAGCTGGGCATATTCCTGCCCCAGGCTGCGGAACCTGTTCTGATCGGACTGGATCTCCGGCACGGCGAGGAGGGCGGTGATCTCTTCGTAACGGTCAGTGATCTGGTCCAGCTTGCTGCGGATGGAAGCCTTCATTATCCGTTGCTACTGTCCTTGATCTTCAACAGCGTGTTGGCGGCTTTCAGCAGTTCCAGCCGCCCTTCCTCCCCCGCCTGACGGATTCGGGCGCTGGGGGTATGCAGGATCTTGTTGGTGAGGGTATGGGCGAGATACTCCAGCGCCTGTTCCGGACTCCTGCCGCTTTGCAGCTGGCGCAGGGCCCGTTGCAGAACCTCGTCGCGCATCTGCAGTGCCTGATGCCGATAATCCTGGACCAGCTCGACCGCATCCAGGGAGCGTAGCCAGGCCATGAACTCCTCGGTGTGGAAATCTATGATCTCCCCGGCCTGTTCCGCCGCCTCCTGGCGTGAACGCATGTTTTCCTCGATAACCTCCTCCAGGTCGTCCACGGTGTAGAGGTAGATATCGTCCAGCTCGCTGACCTCCGCTTCGATGTCCCGCGGTACCGCGATATCCACCATAAAGACCGGCTGATGCCGCCGCTTCTTGAGGGCGCTTTCCACCGCCCCCTTGCCCAGAACCGGCAACGGACTCGCGGTGGAGGAGATGACGATATCGGCCTCTGCCAGATGGTTGGCGATCTCGGTGAGAGAGATGGCGTAACCGTCAAACTGGTCGGCCAGCTGGTGGGCCCGTTCCAGGGTGCGGTTGGCGACGATAATCCGACCGATGCCGTGCTGGTGCAGATGACGCGCGGCCAGTTCTATGGTTTCTCCCGCACCGATAAGCATGGCGGTCTGGTCCGACAGGTCGCTGAAGATCTGATGTGCCAGACTGACCGCCGCGAACGCCACCGAAACCGGGCTGCGACCGATGGCGGTATCGGTACGGACCTGCTTGGCCACCGAGAAAGAGTGCTGGAAGAGTCGGCACAGTACCTTGCCGGCGGTGCCCGACTCCGTCGCCGTCTGGTACGCGCTCTTCACCTGTCCCAGGATCTGAGGTTCCCCCAGCACCATGGAATCCAGCCCGCTGGCTACCTGCAGCAGGTGGCGCACCCCTTCTTTATCTTCGTGGCGGTAGAGATAAGGGGAGATGGTTTCCAGTTCCAGGCCGTGAAAATCGCTGAGCCAGCGGCTCACTGTTTCCGCTCCCACAGCGCCCGTTTCGCAATAGATCTCAGTCCGGTTGCAGGTGGAGAGTATGACCGCTTCCTCCACCCCGGCGGTTTCCATAAGACTGCGCAGGGCGCCGACGATGATGTCGGGACCAAAGGTGATCCGTTCCCGGATATCGACCGGGGCGGTCTTGTGATTCAGACCGAGAGCGAGCAGCGGCATTGGGGATTGCAGAAATTTAATTTAAACAATCCGAAATTTTGTATTATCAAAGAGTTAAATTCAAGCGGCGTGAGTTCCCCGGAAATTCGCAGCCGATGGTCTGGTTTCGGGAAACGTACTATTATTTCCAATTTGTCATTGGGTTATATGTTCATGTCTAGCCGCTGTTCCCGAAAGCATGTTTACTGGATTCTGCCTGCGCTCCTGGTGGGTTGCGCCACCACGGAGACGCCGCACGATGCCCCTGTAATAGCGGATGGCGGCGAGATGCCGTCGGCAAGGGACGGCAACCTCGGGGAGCTGACCCCCGATATCGTATACAACATTCTTCTGGGTGAGATTGCCCTGCAACGACGCCAGCTGGACCTTGCCTACACCCATCAACTGGAAGGTGCCGTACTTGCGGGCGACGCCAAGGCCGCGGAGAGGGCCACCCGTATCGCCGTTCACCAGCAGGACTACCCCAAGGCGTTGCAGGCGGCGGAGCGTTGGGTGGAGATCGCTCCGGAAGATCTTCAGGCGCAGATGATGATGGTGCTGGTCGCCATGCGTGCGCAGCAGGCTGACAGGGCGCTGGTGCATCTGCAAAAGATCGTCTCTATCAGCGAGGAAAAAAAGGAGGATGGTTTTCTGCATGCGGTGTCCACCGTGGCCCAGGCAAGGGAAAACCAGATGGCCCTGGATCTGATGCGGCAGCTTGTCGCGGGGTACCCGGATGATCCTCGCGCCGGCTACGCATTGGCACTGACCGCGGTATTGGCCTCGGACTACGAGACCGCCGAAGGTGAGGCGCGGCGGGTACTGAAGAGCAGTCCCAAGATGGCCAAAGCCTATATCCTGCTGGCGAGGATACTGATCTCCAAAAAGGACAAGGCGGGAGCCAAGACCGTACTGCAGACCGCGGTAGCGAGATTCCCCAAGCACACGGCCCTGAATACCGCCTACGGTCGGTTGCTGGTGGAACTGAATGAGACTGAGCTGGCCTATGCGCAATTCAAGCGCATGCGAAGGTTATTGCCGGAGACGCCGGAGATACTCCTGTCGTTGGGGATATTGGCGATCCAGTTGGATCGCCTGGATGAGGCCAGGAATTACCTGCAGGAACTGATCCGTTTGAACCGGGGCACGGATGAGGCCGCGTTTTATCTGGGTCGAATTGAGGAGCAGGAGGAAAGGCCGGATGCCGCCATCGCCTGGTACCGGAAAGTGGTCACGGAAGGGAGGCTGCGCCTGGATGCCCAGGTTCGCATCGCGCGCCTGATGGCGCGGCGTGGACAGCTTGAACAGGCGCGGGAGCTGATGTTGGAACTGCGGCAGGAGATGCCTGAGCGGTCCTTGGATATCTATCTGCTGGAAGGCAGCATGTTGCAGGAAAGCGCGTCGCCGGAGGCCGTTCGGGAACACTATGACAGGGCGCTGAAGGCCCATCCCGAGAACAGCGAGCTGCTCTATGCGCGGGGGCTGTTTGCCTCCATTCAGGGCCAGTTGGTCAACGCTGAGCAGGATCTGCGCAAGATAATTCAGCAGGATTCCAACCATGCGGATGCCCTGAACGCCCTTGGATATACTCTCGCGGACCAGACCGACCGTTATCAGGAGGCGTTGGGATATATCCAGCGGGCCCTCGCGCTGCAGCCCGAATCCCCTCCCATCCTCGACAGCATGGGATGGGTGCAATACCGGCTTGGAAATAACCAGGAGGCGCTACGCTATCTTCGTCAGGCGTACGACAAGCTCCCGGACGTGGAGATTGCCGCCCACCTCGGTGAGGTGCTGTGGGTTACCGGTAGCAGGGAAGAGGCAAGAAAGGTGTGGAAAGAGGCCGTTGCCAAGGACCCGGACAACCAGTACCTGTTGCGGACCATCGGACGGCTGGACAAATAAGGGGTTAGCGTGTTGCAGCAGGCCTGGCCCGCACCCGCCAAACTTAACCTGATGCTGCGAGTGGTGGGTCGGCGGCCGGACGGCTATCACTTGCTGCAAACCGTGTTTCAGTTTCTGGATCGCTGGGACGAGATTCGATTCCGGGTGCGCGAGGACGGAGTGATTTCCCGGACCTTTGACCTGAGCGGGGTGCCGGAAGAGCAGGACCTCGCCTGTCGCGCGGCCCGACTGCTGCAGGGGGCCGGAGGCACGTCCTTGGGGGCCGAGATCGAACTCCGCAAACGGCTTCCCATGGGGGCCGGGCTCGGCGGCGGAAGTTCCGATGCGGCCACGGTGCTGGTGGCGCTTAATCGGATCTGGGGGACGGGGCTTTCCACCGACCGGCTGGCACAGCTCGGTCTGCAGCTGGGTGCGGATGTGCCGGTGTTCGTGCGCGGCTCTGCCGCGTGGGCGGAGGGGGTCGGAGAGAAGCTCACCCCTCTGGAGCTTCCCGAACAGTGGTACCTGGTTGTGATACCGGATTGTCACGTCTCCACTGCCGCGATCTTTTCCGACCCCCGATTGACACGTGACTCACCGCGGATCACAATAGCCGACTTCTTTTCCGGCAGCCGAGGGAATGACTGCCTGCCCGTAGTTATCCGACGCCACCCGGAGGTTGCGGAAGCCCACCGATGGTTGGAGCGTTTTGCAGAATCAGGGCTAAGTGGGACCGGCGCTGCCGTATTTGCGGTCTTTTCGGACCGGGATGCGGCCAGGGAGGTGCTGGACCGGTTGCCGGCCCATTTTTCCGGATTTGTGGCACGGGGGCTGAATCGGTCGCCTCTGTTCGACCGGTTGGACGCCGGATAGCCGGGGCGGACCGCCCGGAGCAGTCCTGGCGCCCGAACAGGCGCGACAGGGGGGCGAGTGACATATTTGGGGCGTCGCCAAGCGGTAAGGCACAGGGTTTTGATCCCTGCATACCCAGGTTCGAATCCTGGCGCCCCAGCCAAATGCGGTGCTGGATCCGGGGTAGGCATTTTGAGCCATCCCTGGCGTTAGGGTCCTGGCTGACATCCCTGTCAGCCGTTCGCAGGGCTGCGTTGGTCCGCGGGATTTATGCCCTGCGGGTACCAACGGTCCCTGCTCACCCTGGCGCCCCAGCCAAATGCGGTGCTGGATCCGGGGCGGAGCTTTAAGTCGTCCCTGGCCGTAGGGTCCAGGTCGATATCCTTTAATAGTATGATGAGTCAAAGAAATTGAGGGAGTCAGAAGTGCCTTCCAGTACCATGATGCTCTTTTCGGGTAACTCCAATCCCGAGCTCGTGTCGGAAATCGCCGCCCATCTGCGGTTGCCGCTGGGTAAGGCCGTAGTTGGGCAGTTCAGCGACGGCGAAGTGATGGCGGAGATTCAGGAGAATGTCCGGGGGCGGGACGTGTATGTGGTGCAGTCCACATCCCAGCCCACCAACGACAATCTGATGGAGCTGCTGGTGCTGATCGATGCCCTGCGTTGGGCCTCGGCCAGGCAGGTAACCGCGGTGATCCCCTATTTCGGATATGCGCGCCAGGACCGGCGACCGCGTTCCGCCAGGGTGCCGATAACGGCGCGGCTGGTGGCGAAGCAGATCGGTGCGGCGGGCGCGGACCGGGTATTGACCGTCGACCTGCATGCGGACCAGATTCAGGGGTTCTTCGATATCCCGGTGGACAACGTATACGCCCTGCCGATCCTGTTGGGCGACGTCTGGCGTCAAAAGTATCCGCACCTTATGGTGGTATCCCCCGATGTGGGCGGCGTAGTGCGGGCCCGGGCGCTGGCCAAACAACTGGATGACGCGGATCTGGCCATCATCGACAAACGGCGCCCGCGGGCCAACGAATCACAGGTGATGAACATCATCGGCGATGTGGAAGGCAGGACCTGTGTGCTGATTGACGACATGGTGGATACGGCGGGAACGCTTTGCAAAGCGGCTTTCGCCTTGAAGGAGGCCGGAGCGGAACGGGTGGTGGCTTACTGTACGCATCCGGTGCTTTCCGGACCGGCGGTATCCAATATCTCCGCTTCGGTACTGGATGAGCTGGTGGTGTCCAACACCATACAGCTGCGTCCGGAAGCGAAGGAGTGCGGCAAGATCAGACAGATCAGTGTTGCGGAGCTGTTGGCGGAAACCGTGCGCCGTATCGCCACTGACGAATCGGTCAGTTCCCTGTTTATGGACTGATACGGAATTTTTTATACCGCCGCTGTTCTGGTCGCGGAACAGCGGTTTTTTCAACCTGAGAATGATTTGGAGAAAATCATGAGTGATACATTTGCCATTAACGCGCAGCCGCGCAGCGATGAGGGGAAGGGTGCGAGCCGCCGCCTTCGTCGCCAGGGGCTGGTTCCCGGGATCGTCTACGGTGGTGCCAAAAAGCCGGAGATGATCTCCCTGGAGCACAACGAACTGGCGCAGCATCTGGAGCAGGAGGCTTTCTACTCCCATATCCTGACCCTGAACATCGGGGACAAGGGCCAGGAGGTGATCCTCAAGGATCTTCAGCGGCATCCGGCCAAACCGTTTGTCCTGCACGTGGATTTCCAGCGGGTCAGCGCCAAGAAGAAGATCAAGACCCACGTGCCGATCCACTTCGTGGGTGAGAGCGTGGCACCCGGCATCAAGTCGGGCGGGGCCGCCTCCCACCACGTCACCGATGTGGAAATCATCTGCCTTCCGAAGGATCTCCCGGAGTATATAGAGGTCGACATGTCCGGTATGGACGTGGGTGACGCCGTGCACCTGTCCGAACTCACGTTACCCGCGGGTGTGGAGATTCCGGCTCTGGCCCAGGGTCCTGAACAGGATCTGGTGGTGGTGAATATTCACTCGGGTCACGGTGCCATGGAGGTTGAGGAAGGCGCCGAAGAGGGCGAAGCCGAGTTGGGCGGCGAACCTGAAAGCACAGAGTAACCGGCCCGATTCCGGTTACGGGGCCGGGATACGGCAGAGGGTCTGTCTGTATCCCGGTCGTTAACAAGCCGCAATGTCAAACCCTATCCGTCTTGTGGTCGGTCTGGGCAATCCCGGTCCGGAGTACCAGGAGACCCGGCATAATGCCGGTTTCTGGTTCGTGGATCTGATTGCCCGCCGTCACAACGGCCAGTTTAAAAAAGAATCCAAGTTCTTCGGTGATGCCTGCCGGGTTACGGTAGGTGGCGGAGAGTGCTGGTTATTGAAACCGGCCACTTTCATGAACCGTAGCGGCCAATCCGTATCCAGCCTGGCCCGTTATTTCAAGATCCCCCTGGATCAGGTGCTGGTGGCCCATGATGAGCTGGATCTGCCGGCGGGTTCGGTGCGGCTGAAGCAGGGCGGCGGTGCGGCGGGGCACAACGGTCTGCGGGATATCGTCAGTGCCATGGATGGATCCGATTTCTGGCGTTTGCGGATCGGCATCAATCACCCGGGCGACAGCAGCCAGGTGGTGGACTATGTCCTGAAGAATCCCTCCCGGGAAGACGCCTCGGCGATCCTTTCGGCTCTTGAGGCGGCGGCGGACGCCTTTCCGGAAATTGTCCGGGGGGAATACCAGCGGGTTATGAACCGTTTGCACCAGAAGCCGGGCGATAGCGAATAGCTTTCCATCGGGGCTTTCCGGTTCCCATGACCGGGTCCTGCACGGGCCCTGAAGACCGCAGAAAACCGTGTTTCGCTGTTGACACGGGATATCCGGTGGATGAGAATAGCGGGCTTGATTTCGGAGGGGTTCCCGAGTGGCCAAAGGGATCAGACTGTAAATCTGACGGCTCCGCCTTCGGAGGTTCGAATCCTCCCCCCTCCACCAGTAAGGTGGATATCACCTCCAGCGGCTTGCGGGGAGGATGAGTACCGCTGGCGGTTCGCCGTGGTTACCGGGTGTGATCGCGAAGCGGCGCGGTGGGTAATAGGACTGGATCAGCGCGGGTGTAGTTCAACGGTAGAACCTCAGCCTTCCAAGCTGATGACGTGGGTTCGATTCCCATCACCCGCTCCAGTAATACAGGGCTCTGGTGTTCAGGCCCTAGGGTTTAGGCCCATGTAGCTCAGTCGGTAGAGCACACCCTTGGTAAGGGTGAGGTCAGCAGTTCAAATCTGCTCATGGGCTCCAGTTTGTTTGGGGTGGCGTGCGGAAAAGCGCACGAATTTGTCTTTATATAGTTATTTTTTAATTTAAAAGTCTTTCGGAGATAAAACCGATGTCCAAGGAAAAATTCGAACGCACAAAGCCGCATGTAAATGTGGGAACGATTGGTCACGTTGACCATGGTAAGACGACGCTGACGGCGGCGATCACGAAGGTGATGTCGGATACGCACGGCGGCGAGGTCAAGGCCTTTGATCAGATCGACAACGCCCCGGAAGAGCGCGAGCGTGGTATTACCATTGCGACGGCGCACGTGGAATACGAGTCGGCGGTGCGTCACTACGCGCACGT
>JBNKJV010000016.1:0-70805 GCA_050291465.1 Sedimenticolaceae bacterium
ATCCTCGCGGGCCTGCGATGCTCGACGGGTCCGAAGGGGTCGGGGGTGGCACGTCAAAACTCCTTCGACGCAGCCGAGTACCGGAGCCGGACCGGGATCAGGCCCGGAGGGGCGCCGCATGGACGCGGCGCCTCCAGCGCGGGCGAGGGACCGCCCGTGGCTGGAGCCCCCGGGACGGTGAGGAACGCAGGGTACCCCGAAGGGGCAAGTCGTGGAGTGCCCTTTTCTTTCGCCTATTTCTTTTGGGCAAGCAAAAGAAATAGGCTCGCAGCCAATCAGATAAAGTATCAAAGAGCACCGGGGCCGACAGGCTGCGAAACTAATTTCCTAACGTGGAAATTCTACTGCAGACAAGTCACGAAACTGGTTGCCGGGTCCCAGATAATACCCGGGTGAACTTACAATTCCCGACCACCTGATTCCCAATCCCCTTGTGACAATCTCCACCGCTTTCCGTATCATCCTCAGCCAAACGGGATCCACCTTTCCCGCATAGCAAATAGGGCAAATATGGCCAAAGATAACGACCAAGCCCTGGAAGGCATCGAACGGATGCCTCTGGGGGAATTTTCCGAGAAGGCGTATCTGGACTACTCCATGTACGTCATTCTCGACCGGGCCCTGCCGCATATCGGGGACGGGCTCAAGCCGGTACAGCGGCGTATTGTATATGCCATGTCGGAGCTCGGGCTGTCGGCGACGGCCAAGTTCAAGAAGTCGGCCCGCACCGTGGGTGACGTGCTGGGTAAGTTTCATCCTCACGGGGACAGTGCCTGTTATGAGGCCATGGTGCTGATGGCACAGGATTTCTCCTACCGCTATCCGCTGATCAGCGGGCAGGGGAACTGGGGATCGGCGGATGATCCGAAATCCTTTGCCGCCATGCGTTATACGGAGGCGCGCCTGACCGCCTACGCGAATCTGCTCCTTGCCGAACTGGGGCAGGGAACGGTGGATTGGCAACCCAACTTCGACGGAACCCTGAAGGAACCGGTGGTGCTGCCGGCTCGCCTGCCCAACCTGTTACTGAACGGCACTTCAGGGATCGCAGTGGGTATGGCCACCGATATCCCCGCGCATAATCTGCGGGAGGTGGCGTCCGCCTGTATTCGGCTGCTGGAAAAACCCAAGTCGACGGTGGCGGAACTGTGTAAACATATCCAGGGTCCTGATCTCCCCACCGACGCGGAGATCATCACCCCGAAAGCGGAACTGCTGAAGATCTATCAGAGCGGGAACGGTAGCTACAGGATGCGTGCCCGTTACGAGATGGAACAGGGAGATATCGTTATTACCGCGCTGCCCCACCAGGTATCAGGCGCCCGCGTCCTGGAGCAGATCGCCCAGCAGATGCAGGCCAAGAAGCTGCCGATGGTGGAGGATCTGCGGGATGAGTCGGACCATGAAAATCCCACCCGTCTGATTATCGTGCCCCGCTCCAACCGGGTGGATGTGGAACGCCTTATGTCCCATCTGTTCGCTTCCACCGATCTGGAGCGCAGCTACCGGGTGAACCTGAACGTAATCGGTCTCGACGGCAGACCGCAGGTAAAGGATCTGCGGGTATTGCTCAAGGAGTGGCTGGAGTTCCGTACCGAAACCGTGCGCCGGCGTCTGCAATACCGTCTCGATCAGGTCAAAGAACGCTTGCACATCCTTGAAGGCCTGATGATCGCATACCTCAATATCGACGAGGTGATCGCCATCATCCGCAACGAAGAGGATCCCAAAGCGGAGCTGATCAAACGGTTCTCCCTGAGTGATACCCAGGCCGAGGCGATTCTCAATCTGCGCTTGCGCCATCTGGCCAAACTGGAAGAGATCAAGATCCGCGGCGAGCAGGAGCAGCTGGAGGAGGAACGCAAGGGGCTGGAGCAAACCCTGGGCTCGAAGCAGCGGATGCGCACCCTTATCCGCAAGGAGATCGAGGCCGATGCGGAGGAGTATGGCGATGACCGCCGTTCTCCCATGGTGGAACGGGAGTCGGCGGAGGCCCTGGATGAAACGGAACTGACTCCCAGCGAACCGATTACCGTGGTGCTGTCGGAAAAGGGTTGGGTCCGCGCCGCCAAGGGCCATGAGATCGATCCTGTCGGACTCAGTTTCAAATCCGGGGACAGTTTTCTCGCGGCCGCCCGGCTGCGCAGCAACCAGCCGGTGATGTTTCTGGACAGCGCCGGCCGCAGTTACTCCCTGCTGGCCCATACCCTGCCGTCCGCCCGGGGTCAGGGCGAGCCCCTGACCGGTCGTCTGACTCCGCCCAAGGGGGCGTCTTTCCGCGCCGTCCTCGGTGGCGACGGTGATCAGTGGTACCTGGTGGCCTCCGATGCCGGCTATGGATTCCTGGTACAGCTCAAGGAGCTCTATGCCAAGAACAAGGCGGGGAAGGCGCTGCTCTCCCTGCCCAAGGGGGCGCGGGTGTTACAGCCGGCGGCGGTCACCGATCCGGAGAGCGACCGGGTGGTGGCCATAAGCAACGAGGGGCGTATGCTGGTGTTTCCGGTTTCCGAACTCCCGGCCTTGAGCCGGGGCAAGGGAAACAAGATCATCGGGATCCCCGGTAAACGGGTGGTCAGCCGAGAGGAATTTGTGGCGGTGATCGCCTGCGTACCACAAGGGGGCAAACTGACCGCCTACTCCGGCAAGCGTTACATCACCCTGAAGGAAAGCGATCTGGATAACTACCAGGGGGAGCGGGGCCGTAGAGGCGGCAAACTGCCGCGGGGTTTCCGTAAGGTGGATGGTGTTGAGGTGGATGACAGTTAACGGTTGACTGTTATCAGTCGTCAGCGGACTGTTTCAGGGTACGGTCCAGCAGTGCTTCCAGATGGTGGCCGAGGGAGCGGTGCAGTTCTTCCCGGATGGTCTGTTCCATCCCGTGGGAAAGCTGTGCTGTAACCGCTATGGCGATCTGGTGGGTTATCTCCTCAAGCTCCTGCTCCATCCGGTTGAGCAGCTGTTCCTTGAGCGCGTCCAGGAGAATCCCCTTGTCCGGCAGCTTGAGACCGTGTGACTCGGTTACCAGTCCCGAGACGAGGGCGCTGTCCTCGGAAAGATCGAGATCCGGATCAAACACCTCCTCCAGTATGGGAATCCCCTGTTCATCGACGGCCAGGGATTCTTCCTCGTCCCGGGAGTCATTTTCCGGAAATGGCGACGCCTTATAAGGATTGTCATCGAAGTCGTCGGCGCTCATTTCCGGATCTCGTGGCTGTCGAGGGGGTAACCGCGGTCACGGTAATAGCGGTACCGTTCCCGGCCGAGCCGGCGGTTTTCCCCGTCGTGATCTATGAGTTCCGCAAGCCGGTTGAAGCGGCTGAAGAATTCCGGTACCTGGGTAGTGAGGTTGATCAACAGGTCATGCTCCGTGCCGATGTTATCCCTATGACTAATAAGTATAGGGGTGATTTCGGGATCCGACTCCCCGGCGATCCCGTGGGGCAGGAAACTGGCCTGGCGGAAGGTCCAGAGTAACCGATTCAGGTGCTCACTCTCCGCCTCGGAGCCGGTGAACAGGCAGACCCGATGACCCTGCTGCCACGCCTTCTCGGTCAGGCGACAGGCCAGTTGGAAGCGATCACCCGGAGACTGGTCCCCGAGGATATAGAAATCGACCTTAGTCACTCAATTTGCACCGCTTCAACAGGAACTGGGAAAGCAACGGTACCGGTCGTCCGGTAGCGCCCTTGGCCTTACCGCCGTGCCAGGCGCTTCCGGCGATATCCAGGTGGGCCCACTTGTATTTCTTGCTGTAGCGGGAGAGGAAACAGGCGGCGGTAATCGTACCGGCCCCCTTGCCGCCGATATTGGCCATATCCGCGAAGTTGCTGTCCAGTTGCTCCTGGTAATCGTCCCACAACGGTAACTGCCAGGCGCGGTCGCCGCTGTGAGATCCTGCCTCCAGTACCTCTTTAGCCAAGTTTTCATTGTTGCTCAGCAGGCCGGAGGCATGGTGGCCCAGGGCAACCACACAGGCGCCGGTAAGGGTAGCGATGTCGATTACCGCCGCCGGCTCAAACCGTTCCGCATAGGTCAGGGCGTCGCAGAGAATCAGGCGGCCCTCGGCATCGGTGTTCAGTATCTCGATGGTTTGGCCGGACATGCTGGTTACGATGTCACCCGGCTTGTTGGCAGCGCCGTCCGGCAGGTTTTCCGAGGCCGGAACGATTCCTACCAGGTTGATGGGGAGCTTCAGTTCCAGGCAGGCCGCCATGGTCCCGAGTACGCTGGCACCACCGCACATATCGAATTTCATCTCATCCATGGCCGCTGAAGGCTTGATGGAGATGCCGCCGGCGTCGAAGGTAAGGCCTTTGCCCACCAGTACCACCGGTTTGTCGGTGGGTTTCCCGCCGCGGTATTCCATCACGATCAGTTGCGCCGGTTGCCGGCTGCCCTTGGAGACGGAGAGCAGGGCACCCATGCCGAGTTTCTCCATCTGCCGCTCTCCGAGGATCTGTACCCGGAGACGACGGGATTTGCGGCCCAGCTTCCGTGCCTGGTCGGCTAGATAGGAAGGGGTGCAGATGTTTCCCGGCAGATTGCCCAGATCCTTGGCCAGCGCCACGCCGGTGGCGATGGCCTGGCCGTGCCGGCAGGCCTTTTCGGCGGTGTTCAGATGCCGTCGGCCGTTCAGCATCAGACCCATTTTCTTCAGGGGACGACGCGGTCGCTCGGCATCGCTCTTACACTGATCAAACCGGTAGACACCCGCTTCCGCGGTGGTCACCGTATCCCGCACAGTGGCGTAGAGAGAGCTGTCCCTGATCGGAAGTTCAGGCAGGCAACAGAGCGCCTCGGTCGCCCCGCCGCTGTTCAGTTCAGCCACGGCCTTGGCCACCGTTTTGCGATAGCGGGCGGCGGTGAACTCCTTTTCCGGGCCGCAGCCCAGCAGCAGAACCCGTTGCGCGACGATACCCGGAACGTCGTACAGCATCAGACTCTGGCCGGCTTTGCCCTCCAGGTCGCCCCGTTTGAGTACCCGGCTCAGAAACCCCTTGCTGGCACGGTTTACGGTTTCCGCGCACAGCGAAAGCCTGCGCTTATCGAATATGCCCAGAACCAGGCAGGCGGTGCGTTGCTTGGACGGGTCTCCGGTTTTGATGCTGTATTCCATGGATACTCCTGATGATCTGGACCGATCTCTATTCTCACCCAGGCCGTTTTTCGATAGGATGGAACAGGATGTCGAATATACGAAATATGCCACTTTATACCATAGCCCGAAGGCGATCTGCAGGCGCCATGGGCGGAAAATAAAACCACCGCGGCAGCATGATTCTCAATAGCCTCCGTTCCAGATTTAATACGCTGATCCCGATCGTCGATCGCTATATCCTGTGGGAAGTGATCAAGTCCTTTCTGGCGATCCTCTCCGTGCTGTTCCTTATTTTTCTGGGGCAGGGTTTCATGAAGATCCTGAAGAGCGCGGCATCCGGGATTATCAGTAACGACGTGTTGTTCACCCTGGTGGGACTTGACGCCCTGCGCGTTCTTGGAACCGTACTGCCCCCGGCCTTTTTCTTTTCCATCCTTTACGCCATCGGGCGAATGTACCGTGATAGCGAAATGACTGCGCTGGCCGCCAGCGGTATCGGGACACTGCGGATATACCGGTCGGTTCTATACTCGGCGCTGCCGGTTTCCATTCTGGTGGCCGGGATGACCACCGCGGTCCTTCCCTGGATGAACCTTACCAAGGACGAAATCCTGAAAGAGCAGGAGGAGACGGCGGAATTCGCCAGCGCCATTGCCGGGCGCTTTAATGAATTCCGCAAGGGTGGTCTGGTTTTTTACGTGGAGGAGATGTCCGAGGACAAGAGCAAGCTGCGTAACGTCTTCGTACAAAACAGGCAGCACGGAACCCTGGGGCTGGTTACGGCGGCTGAAGGCCATCAGTTCGTAGATGAGGAGACGGGCGACCGGTTTGTGGTGCTGCAAAACGGACGGCGTTATGAAGGTGAGCCGGGGAGTAACCAGTACTCTATAGGGGAACTCGGCAATTACGGTGTGCGGATCGCCAGGCAGCCGATCCAGGAGGAGAGTATCTCGCGTAAGGCGCAGCCGACCATGGTCCTTATGAATTCGAACAAGGTCAAGGATCTGGCGGAGTTCCAGCAGCGTCTGATGCTGCCGCTGGCAGTCATCGTGTTCGCGCTGCTTAGCGTTCCTCTGTGCCGATCCATGCCGAAAGAGGGGATCTCGGGGCAGATCGCACTGGCTATCATTTTCTATTTCATCTTCATGAATCTGCAGGCGATCTCCGGCAGCTGGATGAAGGACGGCACCACGCCCCTCTGGCTGGGTCGTTGGTGGGTGCATCCGCTTATGCTGACCCTGGGAGGTATGTTGCTGTTCATCAAATCCTCCCGCTTCGACCGGCTTCGGCGCCGGCTTCCGGTAAGGAGATCAAAGTGAGGGTCCTGGATCGATATATCGGGAAAACAGTGATCGTCAGCATCCTGATCGTGCTGTTGTTGTTGTTGATTCTGGTCGCGTTCGGAAACCTGATGGAAGAACTGGGTGATGTGGGCGAGGGCGACTACACTACGATGGATGCCTTTCTCTATGTGCTGTTGATTATCCCCCGCAGGACCTATGAGATATTTCCGGTTGCCGTTCTGCTCGGCAGTATGGTCGGTCTGGGCGGTCTGGCAAGTCATTCCGAGTTGACCGCCATGCGGGCTGCCGGCGTTTCACTGGGCAGGATCGTAATATCGGCCCTCAAGGCCGGTGTGGTGATGATGGTGGTGGTGATCGTCGTCGGAGAACTTATCGCTCCGAATACCGAACAGTATGCCGAAACCATGCGCGCCTCCAGGATCTCGGAACAGATAACCCTGCAGACCGAGTATGGCTTCTGGGCCAGGGACGGGGACTCCTTTGTAAACATCCGTCAGATCCTGCCGGGAGCCCGATTGAAGGATATATATATCTATGAGTTTTCCGAGGAGGGGAAACTGCGGCTGGCGACCCATGCCGGTTTTGCCCAGTACCGGGATAATCGTTGGCTTTTGAGCGATATCCGGCAGAGTGAGTTCTCCGACGAAGGTGTGGTCAGCAGGCATCTTGATAACGCCTCCTGGGACTCCATGCTGAATCCGTCGCTGTTGAATGTGGTGGTGGTAAGGCCCACTATGCTGCCGGCGTGGGGACTTTATCGCTATATTCGCTTTATGCATGAGAACGGGCAGAGCGCCATCCCCTTCGAGGTGGCCTTCTGGAGCAAAATCGTGATGCCGCTGGTAACCCTGGTGATGGTTTTTCTCGCGGTTCCATTCGTATTCGGCGTTCTGCGGACGGTGGGGATCGGTCCGCGCATCTTCGCCGGTACCGTGATCGGCACCGGTTTTTTCCTCCTGAACAAGGTGTTCAGTCACATGGCCGTGGTGTACGAGCTGAACCCGCTTTTTGCCGCGTCCTTTCCCGCCTTCGCCATGCTGGCCCTCGGTTTCTGGGTGTTGCGCCGGGTACACTAGGTCCCGCCTGAACTCCTGGGATGGAGGAAATGCAAAAAGGGTTGTTGGGAACAATCCTTGTCAGTGGGACGATTTCTATTGTTATCTTTTATCGCAGAGGACGTCGAGGTACGCGGAGATATGTAATTCGGCGTGGACGGAAATCAGTCGCACCTCTGCTCTCTCCGCGGTGAAATTAGCTGTTGCGACGGGCTGGCACCGCGGCCTTGTTTACGCCCGAGCGTCAGTTCCTTGGCAGCACCACCAGGCGCGTGCCTGACAGGCGGTCGTGCCAGGCGAGCCGTTCCGGGTCTACCAGGATCCAGAGGAAGCCCAGCCCGCACGCGGTCCAGGAGAGGAGTGCGGCGAAGAACCGCAGAACGGTTCGGCCGACGGTTACCGGCCGGCCGTCGCGGCTGACCAGCTTCAGCCCCCACGCCCGCATGCCGACGGTCTGTCCCCCGCGCCGCCAGAACCAGGAGAAAAACAGCAGTGGTATAAGATCGAGCCAGATCAGGAACAGGGGGTTGTCGCCCAGATTTTTTGCCGCCTGCTCGCCGATAAGGATACCCACCGGCAGTGTTATCAATGCCGAGGCCACCACCAGCAGAGCCGCCAGCAGCAGCGAGTCATAGAATATCGCCGCCAGCCGGCGCAACAGGCCCGGGGATTCCGCGTGGCTGAGATCATTTTCCGTTCCGGTTGTCATAGGGTGTTACCGCGGTAGGGTTATTCCGCCGGCGGCGGATAGGGGGAGTTGGGAATCAGCGCCACTTCGTCACCGTCTTCGAGGCGGGTAAAGCTCTCCGAGAACTGCTTGTTCACGGTGACCCGGAACGAACCCTTCCGCAGCATGCGGGCGTAGGTCTGGCTTTTCCGGCACAGCCAGGCGAGTAGTTTCTCCACGTCGGTAACCGAGTCGGGGAGGGTTACCTCCTCCGATTCCTTGCCGAACTTCTTTACCAGGTAGGTAAAATACAGCAGCCGAATGCGACGCGGACCGGTGTCGGCTGTCGCTTCCCGGGAGTAGCCGCTCTGTTCCAGGCGCCGGAGATAGCCTTCCCAGTTTTCTTTCTGCTTCTCTCCCAGTTCATACAGGGTATCCCAGGAGTAGATCCCGGTGTCATGGCCGTCATCGAAATGGAGCCGGACGGCGTACTGCCCCTGAGGTTCTATCTGTTTGATATTGACCTCTTCCTTGCCCGTCACCGGTCCATCCAGGGTGCGAACCTCCTTGGCGGGGGAGAAGACACGCAGATATTCGCAGGGGAGTTCGAAGCGCTTGCCGTCGGCGAATTCGATAACCAATAGCCTGGATTTGCTATGGAGATTGATGGCCAGCGGCTGTTTTGTGGCTGATTTCTCGGTCATCTTGGGAATAATCAGAGGTTCTTCGGGGCCGGGATGGTTACACAGCCGGGGGTGAGGTTCAAGTCACCCAACCCGCCCCAGGGTCCGCCGGCGGAATTCCACCCCCAGCTTCCGGGCGATTTGTTCGCAGGCCGCAATGTCCACCCCTTCCAGTCCGTCGATGGCGGTGGCCGAGACCTCGGAAATGTAATCAGGGGCTAGTTTAAGGAACTCCAGCATGGCACTGTAGGAGCCGGGCAAGGCCGGAAGGCAGTGACGGTTGTAGACCTCTTCATTCTGGGCGTTCAGTGATACCGATAGGCTGTCCACACAATCCGCCAGTTCCGGCAGTACGTTACGTTTATGCACCAGATTGGCCAGACCGTCGGTATTGATCCTTACCTTGCCGCCCCGGGCCTTGATCCAACGGGCGACCTCCAGCAGGACCTTAAGCCGTAGGGTCGGTTCGCCATAGCCGCAGAACACCACTTCCGAGTAAGCCGTAGGGTCGTCGATACTGGCGATGATCTCCTCCGCGGAGGGGCGGTGGTCCAGGGCCAGATCATAATCGTGGACCTGAAAACTGCCCAGGTTCTTCGGGCAGAAGGCGCATTCCAGGGTGCAGCGGTCGGTGATATTCAGATAGAGCCGGTCGCCGATGCGATAACTGATCTCTCCCACTTATCGTCCCCCCGCCAACTGGTTACAGAGTTGCTGGCAGAGTTGCTTAAACCTTCCGTAGCCGTCCTCGTTAAGGGTTTCCGGGTTTTCCGTGTCGGCGTACAGGAGTCCGACCGGTTTGTTGCGTACATATATGGACATTATAAAAAAACCTCTATTATCGACAGCTTCCCGCAATACCTCCGGGATCAGAGGCAGGTACTTCTCCCGGTTATCATCGTTTAACCAGAAGGCCTGGGGTTTGGACAGAAGTACGGAAAACAGATTACGCTTATCCCGTCGGCAGTTGAAACGGCGAAGGGGGTCATCTTTATCGCCTCCCGTTACGAATCGTGCCTTGATCCCTCTGCGGTCGCGGTTGAGCACGGCAAACATGACCCGGTCCAGGCCGATCTCCTTCCGCATACGGGTGGTAATCCTGGCAAGCTGCTGCTGGAGTGCATTGGCAGGGATGGGGATGGCAGTGGTCTCCGCTGCGGCATCCGCCGCCGCGAGAGCAGGCGCCTGTTCCGCCGCCTGCCCGGGATCCGGGGAGAGGCTCACCAGACTTGCGGCGGTGAGGGGCAGCGGCAGCGCCAGTATATCCCGGGCGGTCTCCGCGGCCAGGGAATGGAGTCTGGCGCCGGCGTGGTCGGGGGAAATCAGCAGGATTTCGGCCAGGAGGTCCGTAAGGTCCCTGGTCTCCGCGCTGCCCCAGTCCCGTTCCGTCTCCCGCGCCAGAGCCGTCGCCAGCACCACCTTTTGCGGCCGGGTCTGCAACGGCCAGCCCTCGGACAGGGCGGAAGCGACCAGCGGTGGCAAACGCCACAGTTCGGCCAGGGCCATACCGAGCTGTTGCAGGGTGAAGCCGAGCACGGCCCGGGATCCGCTGGCATAATCGGCACCGGCGGCAACGCGGGCTTCGATCCGATCCATCTCTTCTATGGCGTGGGTGCGCAGGGCCATTTCCCCGCAATTAAAAAGGAGCGCCGCGAGCCCAAGCTCGTCAGGATTGCTATCCTCTCTATCGAGGCCCCAGCGGTGGGCGTAGTGGGAGGCGTGGAAGGCCCGGGAGTAGCAATGCGCCAGGCCCGTCCTGACCCGGCCCTCAGGTATCTGTTCCAGTACCGGCAGTCGTTGCAGGAGATTCGAGAGCGAGGTCTGTCCCAATAGTGAGATGGCATGGGCCAGGCTGCCGGGTGCTTCCTTGGGGGATCCCGCGGCGCCGGCGTAGTGGCGGAACAGGTCCAGGGAGAATCCCGGATCGCGGCCGATAATCCGCTGCAGGTCGGTATTAGTGGCGCTGCTGCTGTTCAATAATCGGATGACCCGGACCTTGGACGCGGCCATCGCCGGCAGGGGGCGTTTCCCAAGGAATTGAATCCATTCACCGAGGGTTTTTGGCATATGCGACCGTCCTCCCATGAAAGCGGATTATGAAAGCACAAGATAGGAATAATGGAAACCTAAACCCCACCCGGGACAGGGAAGGAGGGGCGGTGGTGCTGGTGCACGGCATCTGGATGACCGGGCTGGAGATGAGATGGCTGGGGTTACGGTTGGCGAGCTGCGGTTTTTCACCGAGCCATTTTCATTACCGTTCCATCCACCGCTCTCCGGCAGAGAATGCACGGCAGCTGGGCTATTATCTGAAACGGCTGAATGCCGATCAGATCCATCTCGTGGGCCACAGCCTGGGCGGCATCGTACTGCTGCACCTGTTTGAACAGTTTTCCGATCTGCCGCCGGGCCGGGTGGTCCTGATGGGTTCGCCGGTACTGGGCAGCGGTGTGGCGGAGCATATGGCCGGGTCCCGTTGGTTGCGGCCGATTCTGGGACGCAGCACGGAGCGGGGCCTTCTGGGGGACGCCCCGGCCTGGACCGCGTGCCGGGATCTGGGGGTGATTGCCGGAACCCTGGGGGTGGGGGTGGGGCGAATCCTGGGTGGGTTTGCGGCGCCCGGCGACGGTACCGTTGCGGTAGCGGAGGCCGGGCTTCCCGGGGCCGCTCTGCGCATAATGGATACCAGCCACACCAGCATGCTTTTCTCCCCGGCGGTGGCCCGTGAGGTGTGTCACTTTCTGCACCATGGATACTTTTCAGGGACTGAACCGGCGGCATAGATACCCGGGGCCCGAGTTTCTGAGTGACTTCCGGAGTGGTAAACTTCCTTCCCAATTAGGGTGCCTCCGATTAAAGGCTCCTGGTACGAATTGAGAGGGTAATACATGGCTGGACACAGTAAATGGGCCAATATCAAACATAAAAAAGCGGCCAACGACAAAAAACGGGGAAAGATCTGGACCAAACTGCTGCGGGAAGTGACGGTGGCGGCTAAGGAAGGCGGTGGTGATGTGGATACCAATCCAAGATTGCGCCTGGCGGTGGATAAGGCCAACGGCGCCAATGTTCCCAAGGACACCATCGATCGCGCGGTCAAGCGTGGTGCCGGAGCGGGTGAAGGTGACAACTACGACGAGATCCGCTACGAGGGGTACGGCCCCGGGGGCACGGCGGTGCTGGTGGACTGCATGACGGATAACCGTAACCGTACCGCGTCCGAGGTGCGGCACGCCTTTACCAAACACGGTGGTAACCTGGGTACCGACGGTTCGGTAGCCTATCTATTCAGCAAGCAGGGCATTATCAGTTACGCCCCGGGGGCGAATGAGGATGCCCTCATGGAGGCGGCCCTGGAAGCGGGGGCCGACGACGTGGTGACCAACGATGACGGTTCCGTTGATGTGTTGACCACGCCGGAGGGTTTCTCCGAAATCAAGGATGCCATGGTGGCCGCCGGACATGCGCCGGATAACGCCGAGGTGACCTTCGAAGCGTCCACCAGAACCGAGCTGGACCAGGAAACGGCTGAAAAGTTATTGAAGATGGTGGATGCTCTGGAAGATCTGGACGATGTGCAGGAGGTCTATACCAACGCCGATATCGCCGACGAAATCCTGGAGGCTCTGGAGTAATGGAGCGGCGCCCGATGGCGCTATCGCGGAAACACCGTTACACACAGCCTGTGTGACAGATCGGAATAGATCCTGGAGGAATAGAGCACTGTCATCCCGCGGCCGTCAAGCCAACAGATCCGAGTCCATGCGCCGCATCCTCGGTATCGATCCCGGTTCCCGGATCACCGGGTACGGGGTGATCGACAGTGACGGTACCAGAAGCGTCCACGTGGTCAGCGGCTGCATCACCACCAAGGGGGAGGATCTCGCGCAGCGGCTGGGGGAAATATATCGGGGGATTGCTGAAGTCATCGCCGATCACCGGCCGCAGGAGATGGCGGTGGAGCAGGTCTTTGTGGCAAAGAATGCGGCATCGGCGCTGAAACTGGGTCAGGCCCGTGGGGCGGCCATATGTGCCGGGGTGGTGGCCGGTCTGACGGTCACTGAATATACGCCGCGGATGATTAAACAGGCGGTGGTCGGTACCGGTGCCGCCGCCAAGGGACAGGTCGAACACATGGTAAAGCTGATACTTCAGGTGAAGGGGGACCTGACCGCGGATCAGAGTGATGCGCTGGCGGTGGCCATCAGTCACGCCCATTCCGGGAGCACCCTGCAGAAACTGGCGCAGGCCATGGGGGAAAAGGGATGATCGGCCGGCTGCGCGGGGAGATCGTCAGCAAACATCCGCCTTTTCTGCTGCTGGAAGTGAACGGTGTGGGCTACGAAGTGGAAGCACCCATGTCCACCTTCTACGATCTGCCGTCGCCGGGAGAACAGGTAACGCTTCTGACCCATCTGGTGGTGCGGGAGGACGCCCACGTCCTCTACGGATTCGGCAGCGAGTCGGAGCGATCCCTGTTTCGGGCCCTGCTCAAGGTCAGCGGCGTGGGGGCGAAAATGGCCCTTGCCATTCTTTCCGGCATGAGCGCCGAAGCCTTTGCCGCATGTGTTCAGGGTGACGATGTCTCCACCCTGGTACGATTACCCGGGATCGGCAAAAAAACCGCGGAGCGCTTGATTGTGGAGATGCGGGACCGTCTTGAAAAGCTGGGAATGGCGGACGGCGTAGCCGTAACATCGGTCATGGCGGCGGAGCGGCCGGGTGAGACGCCGGTGGCCGAGGCGGTGGGGGCCCTGATGGCCCTCGGATACAAGCCCAATGACGCCAGTCGCATGGTACGCGGCGTGGAACAGCAAGGGCTCTCCAGCGAGGAACTGATCCGCGCCGCGCTCAAGAGCGTGGCCGGATAGGTCTGGAAACATCCCTAATAACCGACAACTGATAACTGATAACTGATAACTCCCCCATGTCCCCTCCCGATCGAATCATCTCCCCCGAGGCCGGCTCCGAAGACGCTGCCATGGATCGCGCCATCCGGCCCCGGCAACTGCAGGAGTATGTGGGTCAGCCGGTGGTGCGGGAGCAGATGGAGATCTTTATTCATGCGGCGCGGGAGCGGAACGAGGCCCTGGACCATGTGCTTATATTCGGTCCCCCGGGTCTGGGGAAGACCACCCTGGCGCACATCATCGCCAACGAGATGGGTGTCAACATACGCCACACCTCCGGCCCGGTGCTGGAAAAGCCGGGTGACCTGGCGGCCCTTTTGACCAACCTCGAACCCCATGACGTGCTTTTCGTGGATGAGATCCACCGCCTCAGTCCGGTGGTGGAAGAGGTGCTTTATCCGGCCATGGAGGACTATCAGCTGGATATCCTGATCGGCGAGGGTCCGGCGGCCCGCTCCATCAAGCTGGACCTTCCGCCCTTCACCCTGGTGGGCGCCACCACCCGTGCGGGTCTGCTGACGTCACCGTTGCGTGACCGTTTCGGGATCGTTCAGCGGTTGGAGTTCTATTGCACGGAAGATCTCACCCATATCGTGCGGCGTTCCGCCGGAATTCTGGATATCGAGACCGACCCGGAGGGTGCCAGGGAGATCGCCTGCCGCTCCCGCGGAACACCGCGTATCGCCAACCGGCTGTTGCGGCGGGTGCGGGATTATGCCCAGGTCAAGGCGGAGGGCAGGATCACGGCTGAGGTGGCGGATCGGGCCCTGGGGATGCTGAAGGTGGACGGCAACGGTTTCGATATCATGGACCGTAAGCTGCTCTCGGCGGTGATAGAAAAGTTTGACGGCGGACCGGTGGGTGTGGACAGCCTGGCGGCTGCTATCGGCGAGGAGCGGGGGACTATCGAGGATGTATTGGAGCCGTACCTGATTCAGCAGGGTTTCCTGATGCGTACCCCTCGCGGGAGGACGGCCACCCGGGCCGCGTATCAGCACTTCGGCCTTACGCCGAAGCCGCAGACCGAGGATGCGCCTGCCTCCGGCAGGGATCTGTTCGAAGAATAAGGTTATGAATTCAACCAGGGAATTTATCTGGCCGGTAAGGGTCTACTACGAGGATACCGATTCGGGGGGGGTGGTTTATTACGCCAATTACCTGAAATTTATGGAGCGGGCGCGCAGTGAGTGGTTGCGCAGTCTCGGATTCGAACAGGACCGGTTGATCGAGGAGGATAACGTCATCTTCGCGGTACGCCGGGTTGAAGTGGATTTCCATGCGCCCGCCCGCTTTAACGATGCGCTGTTGGTGAGCGTGCGGTTGATGCAACAAAAAAAGGTAAGCATGACTTTCCAGCAAGAGATCAAAGAAGAAAAAAGCGGACAACTCCTGTGCAGCGGCAGCGTGCAGATCGCGAGTATCGCGGCTGATCGGTTTCGTCCCTGCGCCATTCCAGAGCGCCTGGCACGGGAGATAGCCGATGCAGAGTGACCTCTCTTTCCTGCAACTGGTATTACATGCCAGTCCCCTGGTGCAACTGGTAATGGTCTCGCTCATGATGGCGTCGGTCGTCTCCTGGACCATGATATTCGACCGTTTCAGGGTGCTGAAAAGAGCGCGCCAGGCGGCCGATCAGTTTGAGGAGCGCTTCTGGTCCGGGGGCGACCTGGGGGAGTTTTACCGGCTGATTGATAAGGACGATGGAACCACCGGTATGGCCAATATATTTCACGCCGGATTCCGGGAGTTCACCCGTCTGAAGACCCATGCGGACATCGAACCCATGGCCATCGTCGAGGGGGTGAGACGCTCCATGCACGTGGCCTTGAGCCGCGAAATGGACGGATTGGAAACCAATCTCTCTTTTCTCGCCACCGTCGGTTCCACCAGCCCCTACGTGGGGCTGTTCGGAACGGTATGGGGCATCATGAACTCTTTCCACGCCCTGGGTAACGAGAAGCAGGCAACCCTGTCGCTGGTGGCGCCCGGTATCGCCGAGGCGTTGATCGCCACCGCTATGGGCCTGTTCGCGGCCATTCCGGCGGTGGTGGCCTACAACCGTTACTCCAATGACGTGGAACGGCTGAACGGACGCTATGAGGATTTTCTGGACGAGTTTACTTCGATTATCCAGCGGCAGGCGCATGCTTAAAGAGGTTTCAGAGCCGAGGGCCGAGGGCCGAGGATTATTTGTCAAAGGGTTTCCTGATACCTTGGCTCTGATTGCCGGCCGCCGGCCTCCGAAGGAGGCCCTGTGAGCAGACAGAAAAAGAGCCGCCGACCCATGGCGGAGATCAACGTGGTGCCTTACATCGACGTGATGCTGGTATTGCTGGTGATCTTCATGATCACCGCGCCGCTCCTGACCCAGGGAGTGAAGGTGGATCTGCCGGTGGCGGATGCGGAGCCGATACCGCCGGAGGCGGATGATCCGGTAGTGGTATCGGTCAACTCCGCGGGTGAGTATTTCATCGATGTGGGGGAAGGCAAGAACAACCCGGTGGACGAAGAGACCCTGATGATCCGGGTGGCGGCGGTGCTCAAGTACCGGCCGAAGACCCCGATCCTGGTGCGGGGGGACCGCAGTGTGGATTACGGACGGGTGGTGCGCGCCATGGTGCTGATTCAGCAGGCGGGGGCGCCCAATGTCGGGCTGATTACGGAGACTCCAGAGCAGTAATGCTGCAGATCCTGAAACGTAATCCGCAGGCGGTCGCCATCGCCGTAGTGATGCACATCATCATCCTAATCTTTCTGGTGGTGGGGGTGGATTGGCTGAAAAAGCCGGAGCAGCCGAAGGTTAATGTGGACGTGGTCCAGGCGCGGGTGGTGGATGAGTCCAAGGTGGCTGCGGAGGTGGAGAAGCTCAAACAGGCCGAGGAACAGAAAAAGGCGGCCCGACGCAAAGAGGAACAGCGACTGGCGGATCTGAAAAAGAAACAGGAAGCGGAAAAGAAGCGCCTGGCGGATCTGGAGAAGAAGCGGCAGGAAGAGCAGAAGCGACTGGCCAGGGAGAAGCAGCAGCGGCTGGCGGAAGAGAAAAAGCGCAAGGAAGCGGAGGCCAAACGCAAACAGGAAGAGCAAAAACGCAAGGAAGCGGAGGCCAAACGCAAGGCCGAAGAGGAAGCCAAACGCAAGGCCGAGGCGGAAGCCAAGCGCAAGGAAGATGAGGCGCGAAAGGCGCGCGAGGCGGAACTGCAGGCGGCCATGGAGGCGGAGCGCAATGCCGGAGAGATAAACCGCTATATGGGATTGATCCAGCAGAAAGTGAAGCGTTACTGGCTGCGCCCGGCGGGGGCCGGCGGGAATCTGCAATGCCGTGTCCGGGTACGCCTGGCGCCGGGCGGCACGGTAATCGGGGTGAGTATTCTGCAGAGCAGCGGCAACGGGGCCTTCGACCGTTCCGCGGAGGCGGCGGTCTACAAGGCGGATCCGCTTCCCGTTCCCACGGGCAATCTGTTCGAACAGTTCCGTGACATCAATTTTGTGTTTGATCCCAGCAAGGGCGAATAGCAAGTTATGAAAAAGTTACTGTTGTCCATTCTGTTATTGGTAATCCATTTTCCGGTCCTGGCCGATAATACCTTGACCATCGAAATTACCGAGGGTGCGGAAGGTGCGCTGCCCATCGCCGTGGTGCCGTTCGGTTTGCAGGGTGGAGGTGCGGGTCCGAGCCAGGACGTGGCGGCTATCGTGCGAACCGATCTCGAGCGTAGCGGGCGCTTCAAGCCCATGCCGGTGACGGACATGCTGGCCCGGCCCACGGTGGCATCCAAGGTTGAATTCAGGGACTGGAAGGCGCTGGATATGGATTACCTGGTGGTGGGGCAGATAAATCCGGGCGGTCAGGGAAGCTATACCATTCGCTTCTGGCTGTTCGATGTATTCAAGAAGGAGCAGCTTGCCAGTTATTCGGTGCCCACCACGGAGCGGGATCTGCGGGCCGCTGCTCATCATATTGCCGATATCATTTATGAGAAGTTGATGGGACAGCGGGGGGCGTTTTCCACCCGGGTCGCCTATGTGACCTCCGCAGTCGCCCCCGGTGGGAAACAGCAGGTGCGGCTGCAGGTTGCGGATGCCGACGGTTACAATCCCCAGACCATCGTCACCTCCAAGGAACCGCTGATGTCACCGGCCTGGTCGCCGGACGGTCAGCGGCTGGCCTATGTCTCCTTCGAACGGGGCAGACCTTCGGTTTACGTCCAGGAGGTGTTTACCGGCAAGCGCCGCAAGGTTGCTTCCTATAAAGGGATCAACGGTGCTCCCGCCTGGTCCCCGGACGGGCGCAAACTGGCATTGACCCTGTCCAAGGACGGTAATCCGAATATCTATGTACTCGATCTGAGTCGCGGCAGCCTCAACATGCTGACCCGGCACTACGCCATCGATACGGAACCGGCCTGGTCGCCGGACGGACGCAGCATCGTCTTCACCTCGGACCGGGGCGGTAAGCCGCAGATCTACCGGGTGCCCGCTTTCGGCGGCAAGGTGGAGCGGGTTACATTCGAGGGTGACTATAATGCCCGGGCCTCCTATTCGCCGGACGGAAAAACCCTGACCATGGTGACCCGTCAGAACGGCCAGTTCCGGATCGGTGTGCTGGATCTTGAAAACGGCGCCCTGCAGGTACTGAGCGGGGGGCGGCTGGATGAGTCGCCGAGTTTCGCTCCCAACGGCAGCATGATAATTTACGCAACTAAAATCAGAGGCAAAGGGGAACTGGCGGCGGTATCGGTCGACGGCAACGTCCGCCAGCGACTGGCCCTGCAGGCGGGTGATGTACGGGAACCGGTCTGGTCCCCCTTTAGTCGAACACAACGGAGGAACTGATACGTGAAACTTTTTACCATGAGAATTATACCGGTCGCTGCGGCCCTGCTGTTGCTCGCGGGTTGTGGTTCTTTCCCCGGAATGTCGGGAGGGGAAGATGAGGTTGGTCCGCCGGCCGAGGTGGTGGACGCCGGTGCTGAGACGTCCGGCGCCACGGAGGGGGCGCAATGGAACGGCAGTGAAATGAATGATCCGGCCAGTCCGCTCTATAACAGAGTGATCTATTTCGGTTACGACATAAGCTCCATCGAACCGGAGTATCGCGACATCGTGATAACCCATGGTCAGTACCTGGCCGCCAATCCGGAGGTCATCGTTTCGGTGGAAGGACACTGCGACGAGCGCGGATCCAGAGAGTACAACATCGGTCTGGGTGAACGCCGAGCCAATGCCGTCCGCGACCTGTTGCTCGCCCAGGGGGCGTCCGAAAGTCAGATCGTCGGTATCAGTTATGGCGAGGAGCGTCCGGCGGAACTGGGTTCAACCGAAGCCGCGTGGTCCAAGAATCGCAGGGTTGAACTGGTATATGGTGTTCAGAGGTAACGACAGATGAAACCCCTGCGTGGCCTGTTGCCGCCCCTTATTCTGGCAACGCCCCTGCTGGCCCAGGCCGGTCTTTTCGACAACGACCAGAAATCCGCCGGAAAGGGCTCCCTGGAGCAACGTGTGGAGTTGTTGGAGAGGCGTCTGGACACCCTTTCCAACATGGTCCTCCGGCTCGACGAACTGCAGCGGGATGTGCAGCAGATGCGCGGAGAGATAGAGGAGCAGAATCACGCCATCGAGCAGTTGAAGAAACGTCAGCGCGAACTTTATCTCGATGTCGATCAACGCCTGGGCAAGTTGTCAGGCGGTACCACGATTCCGCAGCAACCCGCAGTACCGCCCCCCGCGCTACCGGTAACGCAGCCCTCTGCGCAACCTGCGTCCGCCTCCGTCCCCGCGGGTTCCACGGCACCATCCGCCACCGCTGCGCCTCCTTCCGCACCGGTCGCCGCGGGTCAGGTGAGTGAGGCCCAGCAGCGGGCCGAATACCAGGATGCGTTCAATCTGTTGATGCAGCGGCGTCATACGGAAGCCCGTGCCGCCTTTACCGCCTTCCTGGGTAAATACCCGAACAGCGATCTGGTGGATAACGCACACTATTGGTTGGCCGAGTCCTATCTCGCCACGGGTGACTACACGCCGGCCCTGGAAGGGTTCAATAAGGTAATCAGCGACTACCCCAACAGCTCCAAGGTACCGGATGCGCTGTATAAGAAAGGGGACGTCTATTACGCGCTGAAGGATTGGCAGTTGGCGCGCCAGATTCTGGAGAGCGTGGTACAGAAGTACCCCAGTTCTACCGCCAGCCAGTTGGCGAAAAAGCGTCTGGAGCGGCTGAGCGGGGAAGGACACTGATCTGTATTAGGGGTCCGGCCCCGGCCCTTCCATGACGCAGTTTACGGTTAGCGAGATCTTCTACTCCCTGCAGGGGGAATCGGCGAGCGTAGGATTTCCCACGGTTTTTATCCGCCTCACCGGCTGCCCTCTGCGTTGCAGCTATTGTGATACGGATTACGCGTTCTCCGGCGGTCAACTCATGGTGCTATCGGAGATGCTGGAGCGCGTGGCCGCGTATGGAGTGCATCATGTCACCCTAACCGGGGGGGAGCCGCTTTTTCAGGAAGGTTGCGCAGAACTCCTGACCGCCCTGTGCGATGCCGGTTACCGGGTTTCCCTGGAAACCAGCGGGGCCTTACCGCTTTCCGCCGTCGATCCCCGGGTGATCAAGGTGATGGATATCAAGACCCCGGCTTCCGGTGAAATGGAGCGGAATCTTCCGGAGAACATCGAGCTGCTCGGTCCGGCGGATCAGGTGAAGTTCGTGATCTGCGATCGGGACGATTATATCTGGGCTAGAGAGCGGCTGAGGGAATGGCATCTGGCGGAGCGTTGCGAGCCGCTTTTTATGCCCGCCCACGGTATGCAGGAGCCGAAGGAGCTGGCGGAATGGATCCTGGAGGACCGGTTACCGGTGCGGTTTCAGCTGCAGTTGCATAAGCTGCTGTGGGGGGATGTAAAGGGGAAGTGATGAGGAGTTATCAGTTAACAGTTTTCAGTTCACAGTAGTCGGCGATTGAGCCATACTTTTTTGCCAACTACTGAAAACTGAAAACTAACAATGAAAAAAGCCGTCATCCTGCTCTCCGGAGGACTGGATTCAGCAACCGCCCTGGCGATCGCCCGTGAGCAGGGCTTTGCCTGTTACGCCCTGAGTATGGACTACGGCCAGCGCCATCAGGTGGAGCTGGAAGCGGCGCGCAGGGTAGCGGCTTCCCAGGAGGTGGTGGAACACAAAGTGGTCTCCATCGCCCTGGACCGCTTCGGGGGTTCGGCCCTTACCGACCGGGCGATCGAGGTTCCCCGGGAAGGGGGTGAGGGTATTCCGGTGACCTATGTCCCAGCCCGCAATACCATCTTTCTTTCCCTCGCTCTCGGTTGGGCCGAGGTGCTGGGGGCCCGGGATATCTTTATCGGCGTCAATGCGGTGGACTACTCCGGTTATCCGGACTGTCGGCCGGAGTTCATCTCCGCTTTCGAGAACCTGGCTAACTTGGCCACCAAGGCCGGGGTGGAGGGGGTGCGGTTCCGGATTCACGCCCCCCTGAGCAGCCTGAGCAAAGGGGAGATTATTCAGCAGGGAATGCGTCTCGGGGTGGATTACAGCCAGACGCTCTCCTGCTATCAGGCGGATGCCGAGGGACGGGCCTGCGGTAACTGCGATTCCTGCCGTTTTCGGTCCCAGGGATTCAGGGACGCGGGAGTGGCGGATCCCACCCGTTACCGGGACTGACGCCGGTCTTTCCACCCCTCTGGCTCGTGCCCCCCATCCTGCGGTACCATCGGTACTCGCAGTAACATAATTACAACGGAACCTCTGTTTCGATCCCGGACAGCCGGGGCATCGGCTCCCTGGGACCCGGCCCGGGCCCGTCGGACGGTTGCAAGAAGGTTCCACGATTGTTGGAGTGAGGAGATGAATCTGGAGATCACGACACAGGTGGTCCTCCTGGGCGGCATAATGGGTGTCGTTCTGGGTGCGGTCGCCAACAAGACCAATTTCTGCACCATGGGTGCTGTTTCCGACTGGGTGAACATGGGCGACACGGCGCGCCTCAGATCCTGGTTTCTCGCCATCGGGGTGGCGGTCCTGGGTGTTATAGTCCTGGAGACGGCCTCACTGATAGATATCAGCGGTTCTCGACCGCCCTACCGAAGCAGCATGTTTTTCTGGTCCCGGTATATTCTCGGGGGCCTGATGTTCGGCGTGGGCATGACACTGGCATCAGGATGCGCCAACAAGAACCTGGTGCGTGCCGGGGGAGGCAACATCAAATCCGTTTTCGTTCTGCTGGTGGTCGGGGCCATGGCCTATCTCATGACCCGCACCAATTTCTACGGCTATGTATTCCACAGCTGGATGTTGCCCCTGACGCCGGATCTCTCCAATTTCGGCATCGGTGATCAGTCACTCGGCGGTATCGTCGGATCACTGTTCGGGATGGAATCACCCCAGAGCCTGAACCTGTATATGGGCATAGCGGTGGTCGCCGCTGTATTTATCGTGGTCTTTCGTTCCGCGGAGTTTCGCTTAAACCTGGAACTGCTCAGCGCGGGCGTGATCCTGGGTCTTGTAATCGTGGCCGGCTGGTACGTGACCGCCGGGTCCATGGGCGGTGAGTGGGTGGAGTTCACGGAGTTTATGGATGAGCCGCCGCCGGGCGTGGGTGCCCAGTCCTTCACCTTTGTAAATCCCGCGGGCGAGTTGCTCTACTATCTTACGCGGCCCGGCAAACTCAGCCTGATAACCTTCGGCCTGGCCTCCCTGTTCGGTGTCATTATCGGTTCGTTCCTGTATGCGGTTTTCAGCCGTAGTTTCCGTATCGAGTGGTTCGCCGATCTCAAGGATTTCGCCAACCACATGTTTGGCGCGGTGCTTATGGGGATCGGTGGTGTTCTCGCCATGGGGTGCACCGTAGGTCAGGGTATGACCGGTGTTTCCACCCTGGCGTTGGGTTCTTTTCTGGCGCTGGGTTCGATTATTCTGGGCAGCGCTTTGACCATGAAGGTTCAGTATTACAAATTGGTTTATGAAAGCGAGGCCGGCTTCGGCAAGGCGCTCGTTTCCGGGATGGCCGATCTGCATCTGCTTCCGCAAAGCATGAGGAAGCTGGATGCGGTATGATTAACCCCTTAAGATAAGGCAGGATATACGTTACGGTACCGGGTGCCTTCACCGGTATTTTTTTGCTTTTTTGTTGACTTGAATATGTGGAGAAAAAATATGGAACGCCGAGCTGTCTGGTTTAACCTGAGCAAGGGATTGATGTTGTTGGTGCTGGTTTCCCTGCTGCAGGGTTGCGGCGAGTTAGAGGAGAAGAAGATCCGCAAGGACTTCGGTCTGGACAGGCTGGAGACGGGTACGCTCCTTCACCAGGCGGCGCACGACGGAGACCAGGTAAAAGCGGAAGGCCTGCTCAACAGCGGGGCGGACGTAAACGAAAGGAACAATTCTCAGCTGACTCCCTTGCATCTGGCGGCGGCACGGAATCGCGTGGAAACCGCGAAACTGCTAATAGACCGGGGTGCGGCGATCGATGCCCAGGACGAGATGGGACTTACACCGCTGCATCTGGCCACCCGGAGCGGTAACGCGGCCGTGATCGAACTCCTGGCCGGCAATGGTGTGAATCCGGAGGTTCGAGGCAAGGCCTTCGGTATTACCGGAAACGAGGTTGCGCCCCTTCATCTGGCGGCCAGCCAGGGGGATACGGGAACCGCAGAGGCGTTGATTGTGAGTGCCAAGGCGAATGTCAACGGCAGGTCGCTGGCGACTCAGCGCACCCCGCTGCATTATGCGGCGGAAGGGGACCGCATGGCGGTAGCGGATCTACTGCTCCAACATGGAGCGGAGGTGGATGCCCAGGATGCGTACGGGGAGACGCCTCTGCACTATGCGGTCAGGGAAGGCTCCGTGGCCACGGTGGAGCTGCTGATTTCCCAGGGGGCCGACGTCAACGCCAGAAACGGGAGCGGCTCCACGCCTCTGACCTTTGCCGTTAACCAGGGGCACCGGAAGATCGTGGAGATATTGCAGGGTCACCAGGGATCCGAATGAGAAGGGCCGCTTTGACAGCCCGGGGCTGTCCGGTATAATTGCGCGCTTCATCGGCCCGGGAGCCCCGGGCCGCCGCAAATCGAGAGGGTCGTTAGCTCAGTCGGTAGAGCAGTGGATTTTTAATCCATTGGTCATAGGTTCGATTCCTATACGACCCACCATATCCATCGGGGAAGAGGGGTGACCAAGGCTCCTTTTGTTCCGGCGCAAAAAAACCCGCCCCGAAGGGCGGGTTTGTTGCAACTGAAAGGGAAGAAGGGGGTAGTTGCAACAGAAACGTTTTTTTTCAAACGTCGTTGTTTTTGTTTCTTGCCTATAAGCATATTCTGCGCCAGAAATATATTTCTTAAATTAATCAATCGGTTACCTCTGTCGTCATGGTTGGGAAAGGGGGTTGTGTAAAATATCCTGACAATCGCGTCCCTATTCCGGTTATGGTGCAGCCGTAATCGTCGGCGGGATTGCCGGTATTATTTGAGTCCGTAGCGGACCACTCCCTGGGAGGTTAAAATATGAGCTGCACCGCGAAAAGAAACATGCTTTTGACCCGTCCTGGAACAATCCTTTTACTGACGGCGTTGCTTTGCTGTTTACCCCTGTTCGCCCGGGCGGATGTCTCCCAGGGTCCCAAGGTCTGGAGTTACGGCACCAAGTCCTGCACCGCCTACGTGACCGCCTGCAAAGGCTCGGATATCGGGCAGCAGGATCAGATAATCGAATATCTGCGGTATCAGGAGTGGTTTGCCGGGTTGGTGACCGGTCTTACCCTGGCGACCGGTATGGACGCTCTCTACGGTGCCGAGGTGGAGGGTGCCATGCGCCGTGTACGGGACATCTGCGAGCGGCATCCGGACCGGGATTTTTTCAATACCTCCATGTCTTTTCTCACCCAGTTGAGAAAAACGGAAGAGTAGTTTCCCCTCACACCTATCTGTTCAACAGGGTCCTGATGACGTAACCGGCCTGCATCAGGCCGAACATGCCCGGCAGAAAGGAACTGGAGCCGTTAACGGCCCGGGGGCGGCCCGGCTGGCCCCCGTCCAGGGGTTCATGAGGAAGGGCCTTTACCGGCAGTTCGTCGGAGAAGATGACCGGGTACTGCAAGGATCCCCCCAACTGCCGCAGTCGTTTGCGCATCTCCCGCGCCAACGGACAGACTTCGGTTTGCTCCAGGGTGGTGATTCGAACCCGGGTGACGTCCATACGCCCGCCCGCGCCGAGGGCGGATATCACCGGAACTCCGGCGTTCTGGCAGGTCCTGACCAGGGCCGCCTTGCAGGCGATACTGTCGATACAGTCGAGGACAAAGTCGACGGCTTCCCCGGTCACCAGCTGTTCACAGTTATCCGGAGTCACGAACACCGACCGGACGTGCAGCGTCAGTCCGGGATTGATGTCCAGAAGCCGTTCCCCCACCACTTCGACCTTGGGCCTGCCGACGGTGGACTGCAGTGCCGGCAGTTGCCGGTTGCAGTTGGAAGGGGCCACCTGATCGTGATCCACGATGGTCACCCTGCCGATCCCCGAGCGCACCAGCGCTTCCGCAGCGTAGCTCCCCACACCTCCCAGGCCCACCACCATGACGTGTTTTTCGCCGAGGGCCGCCACCCCTTCCGGGCCGATGAGAATACGGGTGCGTTCCTGGTCGAAGCTCATAGGCTGATGCCGAACAGGGCTGCGGCGTTGCTGCTGGTGGCCGCGGCCACCTTGGCGGGGTCCTCGCCCCGCAGGTTGCTGATCTCCTGCAGGACCAGGGGCAGAAAGGCCGGTTCGTTTCGCTGACCCCGGTGACTGACGTCCGGTTGGTCCGGTGAATCGGTCTCGATCAGGATGGCCTCCAGGGGGAGACCGCCCACCAGCTTGCGCAGACGACCGGCGCGGGGAAAGGTGACGGGTCCGCCGAAGCTCATCTTAAAACCCAGTTCCAGCAAACGCCTGGCCTGCTCCTCGCTTCCGGAGTAACTGTGCAGGACACCGGTGGAACCCGGGTAGCGGCGCAGGGTCTGTATCACTTCTTCCACGGCGCGACGGGCATGAATGATTACCGGTAGCCGGTGCTCCCGGGCCAGTTCCAACTGTGCTTCGAACAGCCGTTGTTGTTTCTCCCGGTCCGGGTCTTCAATGAAAAAATCCAGGCCGCACTCGCCCACTGCCACCGGCCTTTCCGTCCGCAACCATTCTCCAAGTGCCTGGATGTCCTCCTCCCGGTGTTGTTCGCAATACATGGGATGCAGACCGTAGGCCGGATAAAGCCCCGGGTAACGGTCGCAGGTCTCCTTTACCCGGGGCCAGTGGTTGGCTGTTACAGCCGGCACGATCTGGGCGTCGACCCCTGCGGCACGGGCACGCCACCAGGCCGCTTCCCGGTCGGGGTCGAAGCTGGAGTCGTCAAAGTGGCTGTGACTGTCGATCAACATGGTATCTATATAGTGTACAGGGCTTAACCCGCATAGCGCACCAGCCGTACGATGCCTGCCACGGAAGCAGATGAACCCATGGCGGACGGTCGTCGCGGAACAACCGGGTATTTTTCAGGGTCGTACTGAAGGAACAGGATTTGCCAACGACCACGGAACAATGGCACGATTCCCGGTTGCTATTGGAAGTTCTTCGGAACGGCCCGAAACCCTTCGCGGCCGGCTCATCACAGAGGTACTTATGGATTTCGAACGCGCCCTGGGGCTCAATGTCCCGGCGGAGAATTCAGAGGAGGAGCGGAAAAGGCTTCATCTCTATATCAATCTGAAACTGGCGGCGTCGGGTCAGCCGACCTGCGGTGCCGCCAACTCGGTAGAGTTTCTGGCCACCGCCCAGGATCTGTTGAAGGCCTTTCGGGAAAAGGGCAGATTGCTCTCTTCCTATTTTTGTCCCGCCGATCAGCGAATTCAGGATTTTCTCGACCGTTATCTTCAGGACCTGGATCTGGAACGGGTACCGAAGTTGCCGAGCAGTACCTTTATACTCGACCGTCACGGTGTGGCGCGCGAACTCTCCCTGCCCATGGGGGAGGATGAGTTCCATTCCGACATCGTTTCCAGTTATCGGGTTCGTCAGGGGATACTGAACAACCCCGCCAGCGATCGCCGTACCACCGCCGGATCCTTTCATATCGCCGAGGGCGGACTGCCCGTCCCCGGGGACAAGAAGGCGGTCCCGAAGGCTACCTTCGCCCGCCTTCTGGAGCGGTCCCTCACGCCCCCCGAAAAACTTCTGACCATCCCCTTTACCGCCAATCAACCGGATCCGGCGCACATGTTCGTGTCGCTGCTGTTGCGTCCGGTGATTTGTCCCCAGATCCCGGGTCGAGAGGCGGAGAAGAGTATGGAAATACGTTTTTTCGCTCCCGGCAATCTGGTCAGCAATCTGGACTTCGTGGAGAGCATCTTCGGTAACGGTGGTAATCCCAACCTGGCCGAATTCGATTCGGCGCTGGATGCGGAACACTGGAGCGGTCATACCGGCTGTGTGATTCTGGCGCCGCACCTGACCGGTTTCACCAAGAGGGAACTGGGGCTTCCACACTATGACGACGCTTCCGAGCGGCAGCGCAGGGATGGTATGTGCTGGCAGTCGGAGAACGAACTGTATAACAACGGAAAGTCTTTCAAGATTACGGCCCGGGACCGGCAGGGTGTTATCGTGACCCTTATCGCCGACAACTATTACGGATACTGCAAGAAGGAGGTCAAGACCCAGATTGGTTATGCGGCCAATCTGTATGGTCTGGCGGAAGAGGAACATGCGGGGGGCGCTCTCGCGTTCGAGCGTCGCAGCCACGGTGAAGAGTATGGTGTGGACAGCCGCACCCGCGAGGCCGGCTATAACTTTCAGCAGATGCTGGCGCAATACGGAGAGGTGATGGAACTGCAGCCGGAAGGCCATGCGGTGGATATCAATTATCCGGAAGTGATCTACGTCCCCCAGGATCTGCGTATGGATCTGAACGCCCAGACCATCAGCTGGCATCGGGACGGCAAACTGCAACGCATACGTCTGCAGCCGGGGAAGATCTACGTGCAACCCAACGGCTACAAGGTGGAGATGGTCAAACACCCCGGCGCTCCCTCCTGGCGTCTGGTGGGCACCGACCCGGAAGGGATCTTCTGCCATAAGCCGAGCACCGTTTCCGGCGGCGGCAAATCGGAGATATCCAAGGCCCTGGATGACGCGGTCATCTATGGACCCTTGTTCGTGGATGACCTGGAGACGGATCTGGAACGGGTGCAGGAGATCTTCGATCAGGAATATTCCACCCGTTTCAAACCGGGGTTCGAGAAAGAAGACCGGGACCCCAGCCGCAAGCCCCTGAGTCCGGAACGCAGTCTGGGTTCCGTTATCAAGCTGTTAACGCCGTCCTCCAGCTATACCGAGGAATTCAACGAGTGGTTGCAGTCGATTCCGCCACGCATCATGGCCCTGGTCTTCCTGATAAAACGTTTTTACCGCCCGGAGTGGGGCGGAGACTGGCGCCGGCTGTTGTCGGTGGACGAGGTGGACGGCGCTCCCGGCCATGAGGTCAAACTCTTTGACCGGCTGGTGGTCGCCTCCTATCTGCGTGTCGGCTTCGATCAGGACGCCAAATGGCGGACCTTCAAGCTGCGGCAGGATTTCATCGCCGCGGAAAAGATCCAGATGGAGGACGATATCAGCGCCACGGTGGTGGTGCCCCCGGAGTGTGTTACCGGCAAGCAGCCGGCGAAGGCGGCGGACCGCAGTGTGAAACTGGTGAAGAACTGTGAATATCGCCTGTTTCAACGTCCGGACGACGCAATTCACCCCGGTTTCGATAAGCAGACCGAATACGATCTGTCACGACCGAATAATTTTCTGGCGAACTACGAACCCCTTAAGGGAGAGAAGCTGGAAGAGATCGCCGAGGACGTACTGAATCTCTATAAGTTCACCCCCCCGATGCGCCGGCTGATCCGGAAAACCTATCGTGAGCAAAGCGGTTACGTGGTCTCCTCCGCACATCCGCGGCTGGTGGACGGCGAGCCGTCCAGGAACCCCCGTTATCTGCAGACCCGGCCGGACCTGACCAATCCGGTACGGCGGTATGTGGCCGAGGTGAGCACCCGTTTCCACCGCAAGCAGCCTCTGCATGAGTCCGTTTGTCATCCGGTGAACGCGGTCCTGGCCGGCCGCCGCAACAATCCGCCGGAATCGGGTATCCGGCCCCTGGCGGTCTACAACCCCATTCATTACCAGGAGCTGCCGGAACTGTTCATGGATTTCATCTGTAGTCTCACCGGCAAGTCGCCTTCAACAACCGGAGCCGGCAGCGAAGGGGCGTTGACCAAGGGGCCGTTCAATGCTTTGCGCGCCACCGCCGACCTGAATAACGCCCTGGTCTCTTTTATTCTCACCGGTTATCCCGGGTTTTCCAGTAGCGCGGGGTTCGTCGGTCCCGATGTGCGGGTGGATCACGATGTCAGTCTCCTGATCCCGGAGATCTGGACGCGCCTGTCTCCCAAGGAACGGAATGCGGACAACATGATTAAAAAGGGTTTTTTGAAAAAGCTGGAGGATTTTGAGTACCAGGGCAGGCCGGTTCTGGCGAGCCGTCTCGGCTACCGCATCACCGACCGTTTTGTACGGGGACTGCTGGGCAAGATCTTCGACAATCCGAACGCGGTATTCACCGATGAGATCCTGCGACCGGAGACTCAGGATCTTGCGGTGTTCGTGGACGGTATCGACAATATCGTCGAGGCCCAGCAACGGGTAGCCCGGCAGTATCTGGAGGACGGCAGCGTCGAAGACGCCTGTCCGCCGCTCCGGGCGTTGCTCCACATCATGGCGAACGGCGAATACGGGGGTAAGGATGTCCACCATCCCGAGATTCGGGCCATGTTCAGCCGCGACTATCTCCTTGCCTCGGACTGGTACCGGGAACGGCTGGAGGTGAAGCAGCAACGGGAGATCGCCCTGTGGGAACGTCATGTGCAAAATCTCGAACGGTTTCTTAAGCTTGAAAGCCACGTAGATGTGGCGCAGAGGCTCGATATCGGAGGGCGGCTGCACAGGGCCCGGGAGAAGCTGGAGCAGGTGCGTGCGCCGGATTATCTGAAACAGCTGATCGGGACCATCGGCGCCGATCCCCTGGGACCGGCGGGGAGCGATTTGCAGGCGCAGGAAAAAGCGGCTTAGATTTCTTGGCCGCAAATTAGCCTGTTTATCAGTCCGCTAATAAACGCAAATTAACGCAAATGTATTCATGGTTCTCAAACAAAAAAGACAGTAGTGTTTAACTGGAGATTCCGGCAAAGGCCCTTCTTTTTTTGTTGTCCCCGGAAATGAAATCGAGCCTTGAGATTGCTATCGCCGTTATTTGCGTTTATTCGCGTTCATTTGCGGACTAATATCGTTTCGGAATCGACCATAGAGTTTTAGCCTTTGGCCAAAGCCACCTTTCGTTTCTACGAAGAGCTGAACGATTTTCTCCCGGCGGATCAACGCAAGCGGGATGTGTCGGTGACGTTTGAGCCCCCGGCGCCGGTACGCCATCTGATCGAGACTTTCGGTGTACCCCACACCGAGGTGGAGATTGTTCTCTTGAACGGCGTTTCCGTGGATCTCGACCAGCGGGTGGGGGACGGAGACCGGGTGAGCGTCTACCCCATGTTCGAATCACTCGACATCACACCTCTGCTGCGGCTGCGGGAGAGGCCGTTACGTGATCCCCGCTTCATCGTCGATGCCCATCTGGGACGTCTGGCGCGCTATCTGCGGATGTTGGGCTTCGACACCCTGTTTCATAATGATCTTGGCGACCGGGAGCTGGCCCGGATATCGGCGGATGAGCATCGTATCCTGCTGACCGGCGATCGTGCGCTTCTGATGCACCGGGCAGTAACCCACGGCTGTTATCTGCGCAGCCACCTGCCTCGCCAACAGTTGGAGTATGTGATCGAACGGCTGCATCTTTGTTCCCTGCTGAGGCCTTTCACTCGTTGCATGGAGTGCAACGGCCTGCTGCAATCGGTTGCCAAGGCTGAGGTGCTGGAGCAGCTGCCCCGGAACATCAGATTAATCCAGGATGATTTCCGCCGCTGCCATGAGTGCGGCAAAGTCTACTGGAAGGGGAGTCACTTCCGGCATATGGGCGTCCTGATTGAGGAGCTTTGTCCCGGCTTCAGGGCCGGGCTTCCGTCGGAATGAAAACCGTAGGAGTGTCGTGCTGGCGCGAAAGATTATGTCTGGCGACGTTCGCGGATCCGCTTCAGCCACCCTTCGAGTCGCTCTACCACCAGATCGTGCAACGGTGTCGCGAGTATCCAGCTGAGCCAGAGACAGCCCCAGCCCACGGCACCCACCAGTTCGTCGGAGAGCCAGTGGGCCCCGCTCACCAGTCGCGGGAGGGTGAATACGACCATAATTATTAGTGCGAGAACCCCGTAAATCCGCGGCAGGTTGACGAGGATGAAGCCGGTGCAGAGCAGCAGCACCAGGCCGTGGTCCCCGGGGAAGCTGTCCTCCGATATGTCTTTGGTATCGATGTGCGGAACCAGTTCCGAGAGACGCAGGGCCTCGCTGTATATATAGGTCCCGCTGGGACGTTCCACGGGGAGCCATTTACCGCTTTTCACCACCACGACGACGGTGATGGTCATCAGTATGCCGACGGCGATATAGCGATACAGATGCTGCCGGTCCTTGAGCAGGGCGCGGTGACCGAAAAGGGCGAGCATGGAAAATGCGGCCACCAGGTCGAAGGCACGGTTGTTGGTGATCGCCCAGAACTGGCGCCAGAGATCCCCTTCCGCCAGGGAGTGGTTAAAGGTCCAGAACACCGTATCGTCCAGGGCCAGCCAGAGGGAGCGGGTGGGGTCCAGCAACCAGCTCAGGAACAGCACGACGGCGATGAGATTACCGAACAGCAGGGGGAGGGGGTGCCAACGGGTTTTCGGAATTACCGGAGTCGTCATTTCCATCAACGCTCCTCAACCACCCCTTGCAGGGTGTCGCCTTCCGGTGCGAGTCCCAGGGTGCGCACCGACACGATGCGATTGGTCCCTGCGCCGCCGTGCGGGTTGTTCACGGCCACGCGCAGGTAATTCGGGGTATACCCGAAACAGCTTTCCCTTGAATCGGTCCCCGATTCCATGTCGCCCTCCAGGAGTACCGGGAAGGTCCGGTGGAGATGGCGCTCCAGGGTGGCCTTTTTCATGCGCTCGCCGAGGTGATGCAGTACCCGGCTCCTCTCCTTTATTACCGCCGGATCCACGGCGCCGGACATGGTCGCCGCGAGGGTGCCCTTTCTGGGAGAGAAGGGGAAGATATGGAGATGACCGAAGCCGATTCGCTCCACCACCTCCAGGGTCTCCCGCCACTCCCGGGTGCTTTCCCCGGGGAAACCGACAATGATATCGGTGGTGACGTTGAAATCCTCGATCTCCCGGCGTGCGCTCTCAACCAGTTGCGCAAACTCCCCGCTCTTGCAGCGGCGCGCCATGCGCCGCAGGACGGAGTCGGATCCGCTCTGCAGCGGCAGGTGCAGGTGGGGCATAAAACGGGTATCGGCAAACAGGGACCAGAACTGTTCCGGAAGATCCCAGGGCTCCACCGCCCCCAGGCGTAACCGCGGGATATCGGTTTCGGCGAGGACGCGGCTGACCAGCTGCGAGAGATCGCTGTTCCGGTCGTTGCCGTAGCCCCCGATATGTACCCCGGTCAACACCACCTCCTGCACGCCCTGAGCATGCAGCTTGTTGATTTCATTTACTATTTCATGGATCGGGCGGCTGCGCTCCTCACCCCGGGCGACGGTGACGATGCAGAAGGTGCAGCGGTAGCGGCAGCCGTCCTGGACTTTGATGAAGGCCCGTTGCCGGCCCCGGGCGAGGAGGGGATTGGCGCCGGGCTCGGTGGCCAGCTGCGGCATGGCGTGAAGATCAAGCCGTTCATGGGCGATGGCGACGAGCTGTTCTTTTTCCCCGTTACCCACCACCAGGTCCACCCCGGGGACCGCCGTTGTTTGGGAGGGTTCCAGGGAGGCGTAACAGCCGCTGACCACCAGCTTGGCGCGGGGGTTGCGGCGGTGCGCCCGGTGCATGAGCTTGCGGGATTTGCGCACCGCCTCGCCGGTCACTGCGCAGGTATTGACCACCACCAGGTCCGCTTCACCGGGATCGTCCGTGATCTGGTGACCCCGGGCCAGAAAATCACGGGACCAGAGCTCCAGTTCCGCTTCGTTCAGGCGGCAGCCGATGGTGTTGAGGTGTACGCGCATGGGGGAGAGGTTCGAAAAAAAGCAAATTATAGCAGGTAGTTGTCAGTAATCAGTAATCAGTAATCAGTAATCAGTTATCAGTAATCAGTTAACAGTTAATAAGTTGTCGCTATCCGTATTCAGTCGACGGTTGATGTCAAGGGTGGTGCTTATCTGAGCCCGTTATACACTTTGTTGACAACTGACAACTGACAACTGACAACTGACAACTGACAACTGACAACTGACAACTGACAACTTCAGATTCCCGTATACTCCCCCCATGTCGGATCTCTCCAATCCCAACGATCTCTATCTGCTCGCCGGCATGGCGCTGTTGCTGGTGGCGATTGTACTGCTCTGGCTGAGCGCATCCCGGCTGGCACGGGAGCTGCGCCGCGGCCGGTATGCGGAAGAGGAGGGACGCAACAGGATCGAGGCTTTGTTGCGTGATCAGGAACGCGCCCTGATGCGGGAGATGGCGGAGGGACGCGTGGCTCAGCAGGAGTCCCTTGGACGGGGATTTCGGGCGGTAAACCGACTGCTTGCCGAGGCCCTTTCCCGCAATTCCGAGGAGCTGGGCAAGCGCCTGGATGGGCTCACCGGTTCCACCGATCAGCGCCTGAGGGAGATCAGCGGGCAAGTGGAAAAACGCTTGAGCGAGGGTTTTGAAAAGACTACCGAGACCTTCAGCCGGGTACTGGAACACCTGGGTCGGATCGACGAGGCACAGAAACGGATCACCGAGCTCTCCAGCAATGTGATGAGTCTACAGGAGGTGTTGGCCGACAAGCGGTCACGCGGCGCCTTCGGTGAGGTTCAGTTAACCGCTCTGGTGCGCAACCTTATACCGGAACGCCACTTTTCGCTTCAGCATACCCTCTCCAACGGTACCCGGGTGGATTGCATGCTGTTTCTCCCGGATCCCACCGGCAATATTGGTATTGACGCCAAGTTTCCCCTGGAGAGCTTTCAGCGCATGAGCGATCCGGAGCTGCCGGAAGCGGATCGCGGCAAGGCCGCCGCCCAGTTCAGGCAGGATATCCGTAAACACATCAACGACATCGCCGGGAAGTACATCATTGCCGGGGAGACCTCCGACGGTGCAGTCATGTTTATCCCCTCGGAGCCGGTGTTCGCGGAGATCCACAGCCACTATCCGGACCTGGTGGAGCAGGCCTACCGGCAACGGGTATGGCTGGTCTCGCCCACCACCCTGATGGCCATCCTCACCACCGCGCGGGCGGTGCTCAAGGACGCGGCAACCCGGGAGCAGGTTCACATCATCCAGCAGCACCTCAATCTGCTGTCCAAGGACTTCGGGCGTTTCCGCGACCGTATGGAGAGGCTTTCCAAACATATTCATCAAGCGCAGAAGGATGTGGATGAGGTCAACGTCTCGGCCCGCAAGATCAGTGACCGTTTCGGGCAGATTGAACAGGTGGAGCTGGAGGAACCGCCACGGCGGGAGCAGTCGCTCACGGAGGAGGGTGGACCGCTTGCGAAATAATATGATCCGGTGCGGAAGAGGATCCCCGGAAGTCTCATTGTCGCCTTTGTAACCCGATTAGAGCTTGTATTATCTGTTTGTGTCCCCGATCTTGTGTAATAATGCGCCCCTTCGATAACAGTTGAAACAGGTTGAAATACCATGAGTTTCTTTATTTCCAATGCAATGGCAGAAGCAGCCCCCGCCGCACAGCAGGGCGGTGCCGGACTGGAGACCCTGCTTTTTCCCGTGGGGTTGATCATACTGCTCTATTTTCTGATGATCCGTCCGCAGGTAAAACGCCAGAAGGAGCACCGCGGTATGGTGGAGGCCCTGTCCAAGGGCGACGAGGTGCAGACCGAAGGCGGTATGCTGGGAAAGATCACCTATCTCAATGAGGATGTCGCCAAGATCGAAATCGCGGACGGCGTGGAAATCAAGGTCCGGCGTCAGTCAGTGGCGGCGGTCTTACCCAAGGGAACCCTGGCGGATCTATAACGGAAGCCGCACCGATGGCGGGCGGCCGGCGGCCGTCTCCGCCGATGGGTGCGCGCATTCCGGAACAAACAACAACCATGAATCAATACCCACTCTGGAAAAATCTGCTGGTCCTGTTGGTCGTACTGGTAGGGATCCTCTTTGCCCTCCCCAACGTCTTCGATCAGAACCCATCCATCGAGATCTCCGGAACCCGCCAGACGCAGGTGGACGAGGGAACCATCGGCAAGGTCGAGCAGGCCCTGCAGGAGGCGAAGATCCCGTTCAAGGCGATCGAGCCCGGAAACGACAAGTTGCTGGTGCGTTTCCAGGATTCCGACTCGCAACTGCGGGCCAAGGATGTGCTGGCGGTGGCGCTGAGAAGCGGTTATGTACAGGCCCTGACCCTTTCTCCGGATCTCCCCGGCTGGATACGCTGGCTGGGCTTGGAGCCCATGTACCTCGGGCTGGACCTGAGGGGCGGTGTCCATGTTCTGATCGATGTGGATTTGGAGGCGGCAGTACAAAAGGCGCTGGAGGGGTATGAGGGTGAATTCCGTACCCTGATGCGTAAGGAGAAGCTGCGTTATACCCGGGTGGCCCAGCAGACCGAAGGGATCGCAATTACCTTCAAGGATGCCGAGACGCGGGATAAGGCGGAGGATGTGCTTGCTCGCCAGTACGGTGATCTGAAACTTGACACCAGGGACGAGGGTGAGAATTTTATCCTCCTCGCCAGATTGAGCGAAGCGAAACAGACGGCGGTGCGTAAGACCGCGCTCAGTCAAAACATCACAACCCTGCGCAACCGGGTCAACGCCCTCGGTGTGGCCGAGCCCATAATCCAGCAGCAGGGATCACGCCGGATCGTGGTGCAGCTGCCGGGCGCGCAGGATCCGAGCAAACTGATGGAGATCCTCGGGGCGACGGCCACCCTGGAGTACCATCTGGAAGATACGGAACACAGCGTGGGAGATGCCCTGGCGGGCCGGGTACCGGCCGGCTCCAAACTCTACAACACCCGGGACGGGCGCCCCATCCTGTTGAAGAAGCAGTTCATCGTTACCGGCGACCAGATTACCGATGCCTCCTCCGGGTTTGATCAGAAGACCAACCGGCCCGCGGTGCATGTCACCCTCAACGCCCAGGGGGGGCGGCGGATGCTCGACGTCACCACCGAGAACGTCAAGAAACCCATGGCGGTGGTCTTTATCGAGACCCGGACGGAGACCCGCGAGGTGAATGGAGAGCTGGTAAAGCGCAAGATTCGGGTGGAGGAGGTGATCAATGTCGCCACCATCCAGGAACCGTTCGCCAACCGTTTTCAGACTACCGGCCTCGACAGCCAGGAAGAGGCCCACGACCTGGCGCTGCTGTTACGGGCGGGTGCTCTTAAAGCGCCGATCGAGATCGTTGAGGTGCGTACCATCGGACCCAGTCTGGGTCAGGACAATATCGACCAGGGTTTCCGGTCGGTGGTCATCGGCATGCTCGTGGTGATGGTTTTTATGGCGGTCTACTACCGGGTCTTCGGGCTGGTGGCGGACCTGGCGTTGATGATGAATCTGGGGTTGATTGTGGCGCTATTGTCCATGCTGCATGCGACCCTGACCCTGCCGGGTATCGCCGGTATCGTGTTGACTGTGGGTATGGCGGTGGATGCCAATGTGCTCATCTTCGAACGTATCCGCGAGGAGATCCGTATAGGAAATACCCCCCAGGCCAGTATCCACGCCGGCTATGAGAAGGCCCTCTCCACCATCGTGGATGCCAATATCACCACCTTTATCGCCGCGGTGGTGCTGTATAGCTGGGGAACCGGGCCGATCAAGGGGTTTGCGGTCACCCTGGCCATCGGTATCGCAACCTCCCTGTTTACCGCCCTGATGGGCACCCGGGCGGTGATTAATCTGATGTACGGCGGCAGGCGCCTGCAGAAGCTGCCGATCTGACGGCAACCGGTGGCGCATCGCACCTTTAAATAGATATAGAGAATCAGGGCCTTATATGCAGATTTTCAAATCCAATCTGAATATCGATTTCATGGGCAAGCGCAAGCTGGCCATGATATTGTCCGGGGGCGTACTGTTGATCGCGGTCGCTTCCCTGATCTTCCAGTCCCTCAGCCTGGGTATCGATTTTACCGGCGGGACCCTGGTGGAGGTCGGTTATCAACAGGCGGTGGAACTCAATGATGTCCGCGCCGCGCTGGACAAAGAAGGTTTCGGCGATGCCACGGTCCAGCATTTCGGCACTTCGCGCGATGTCCTGGTACGGCTGGCACCCCGCGAGGACATCTCCAATACCGAGCTTAGCGACCGCGCTTTCAGCGCTCTCAGCGGCGCCGCGGCGGGAGGGGCCGAGCTGCGCCGGGTGGAGTTCGTGGGCCCCCAGGTGGGGGACGAACTGACCGAGGACGGCACCCTCGCCGTGCTTTACGCCCTGATCGGAATTCTTATCTATGTGGCGCTACGTTTCGAGTACCGGTTCGCCGTAGGCTCGGTTATCGCCCTGATCCACGACGTGCTGATTACCGTCGGAGTGTTTTCCCTGTTACAGGTGGAGTTCGACCTGCCGGTGCTGGCAGCCATACTGGCGGTGATAGGCTACTCTCTGAACGATACCATCGTGGTGTACGACCGGATTCGCGAGAATTTCCGGAAAATGCGCAAGGGCGTGCCGCAGGAGATCATCAACAGCTCCTTGAACCAGACCCTGTCGCGGACACTGGTCACATCCGTAACCACCTTGCTGGTGTTGCTGGCGCTGTTCTTCCTGGGCGGGGAGATTATCCATGGTTTTGCCCTGGCCCTGATTGTCGGGGTGGTGGTGGGTACCTACTCCTCCATCTATGTGGCCAGTACCGCGGTTCTGGCCCTGGGCATAAGCAAGGCCGACCTGATGCCTCCGCAGAAAGAAGGGGTGGGGTTAGACGAACGGCCCTGAAACGGATCGCCCGGTCCTCCCGGGTGATATCTCCGCCATCCGGATCGATTTTCCGAGGTTAGAAGAGGCTGCCGGCAGCCTGTATAATACCCTGCTTTCCGCGTGGCGCCGGAGCGAGCGAAAGTGGCGGAATTGGTAGACGCGCTGGATTTAGGTTCCAGTGGGGTAACCCGTGGGAGTTCGAGTCTCCCCTTTCGCACCATTTTATCAATATGATGAAGCAACGTTTAAAAATTGAGGAGGGGCGGATTAACTGCCCGAGAGATATTCATGCAAGTTTCCATTGAATCAGGTGAAGGACTGGAACGGCGGATGACCGTCGAGCTGCCCGCGGAGCGGGTGGACCAGGAGATTGACAAGCGTCTTCAACGTATAGCGAAGACCGCCAAGATGGCGGGTTTCCGCCCCGGCAAGGTGCCGATGTCCGTGGTTCGCAGGCATTACAGCGACCAGGTGCGCCAGGAGGTCTTCGGGGAACTGGTCCAATCCAGCTATTTTGAAGCGCTGAGCCATGAAAAGCTCCAGCCGGCGGGTAATCCCACCATTGAACCGTTGGATAAGGACCCCGGAGAGGGGATGGCTTATACCGCGGTTTTCGAGGTGATGCCGGAGATCCAACTGAGTGACCTCTCCGGGGTTACTATTAAGCGTCCCGGGGTGGAGGTTACGGACCAGGACCTTCAGCAGATGATCGAGAAACTGCGTAAGCAGCGGATGACCTGGGGCGAAGTGGAACGGTCCGCGGAAGACGGCGACCAGGTTACCATCAATTTCAAGGGATTCATCGACGACGAGGCGTTTGCGGGCGGCAGCGCGGATGATGTGCCCCTGGTACTCGGTTCCGGTTCCATGATCGAAGGGTTTGAAGAGGGCCTGATCGGTGCGGCGGCGGGGGACACCCGTTCCCTGGAGCTGAAATTCCCTGATGAATACCGGGTGGCCGACCTGGCGGGAAAAGCGGCCCGGTTCGAGGTCGAAATAATCAAGGTATCGGAGCCGGTGCTGCCGGAGGTGGACGAGGAGTTCGCCAAGGCCTTCGGGGTCGCCGAAGGCGGGATGGAGGCGTTCGAGAAGGAGATTCGTTCCAATATGGAACGTGAGGCGGAGGGAAAGGTGCGTGAGGCTGTGAAACAGCAGGCGATGGATGCGCTGCTGGAGCAGAACAGCATCGAGATCCCTCAGGCCATGGTGAAACAGGAGGCGCAGGCACTGCTGGAGCAGACCCGGGCGAACCTGGCCCAGGGTGGCCACAAAAGTAATATGGAACTGCCGGTGGACCTGTTCGAAGACCAGGCGAAGCGCCGTGTCTCACTGGGGCTGTTGATCGCCGAGGTGGTGAAGGCGAACGAGATCAAGCTCGATGAGGAGCGTGTTCGCGCCAGGGTCGAAGAGGTTGCCCAGAGCTATGAGCAGCCGCAGGAGGTGATTGACTATTACTACGCCAATCAGCAGCAGCTGGCGGCCATGCAGAACCTGGTGATCGAGGAGCAGGTGGTGGATTGGGTGCTGGAGCAGGCCCAGGTGGAGGATGACCCCACCAGTTTCGATGCCCTGATGAACCCGTCGGAAGAAAAATCCCAATAGGTATCAGATACTAAAGGAAACTATATATATGGCCGATAAACGGAATATGAGCGCTTTGGAGGCGACAAATCTGGGTTTGGTCCCCATTGTCGTAGAGCAGACCGCCCGCGGAGAACGCTCCTACGACATCTATTCGCGACTGCTGAAGGAACGCGTCATCTTCGTGGTGGGCCCGATTGAGGACCACATGGCCAACCTGGTGGTCGCCCAGTTGTTGTTCCTGGAGTCGGAAAACCCGGACAAGGATATCCATGTCTATATCAATTCCCCGGGAGGATCGGTCAGCGCCGGTCTGGCGATCTACGACACCATGCAGTTCGTACGGCCGCATGTCAGCACCATGTGCGTGGGTCAGGCCGCCAGTATGGGGGCGCTGCTGCTGGCCGGCGGCGAGAAGGGAAAACGGTTTTGTCTGCCCCATTCCCGGATGATGATCCACCAGCCGCTGGGTGGTTTTCAGGGACAGGCGACGGATATCGAGATTCACGCCAAGGAGATCCTGCTGGTACGCGACCGGTTAAATCGGATCCTGGCGAAGCACACGGGACAGCCGTTGGAGAAGATCGAAGAGGATACGGAACGGGATAATTTTATGAGCGGTGAAGAGTCGGTGGCCTACGGATTGATCGATCAGGTGTTGACCGAACGCTTGGCCGGAGGTGAGTAAGGTTATTCAAACCCCAGGAAAAACGTGGGAGAACACTCGGATATTCCGTTAATAAGGAGTGAACAGGAACCTTGCGATTCAGGATCAATCGGATATGATTGGTTTGAATCGGTATAAAAAGGGCGGTACCAAGAGGCAGAAGCATGGGTGATGACAAGAAAGGCAAGAGTGACGACGGAAAGTTGTTGTACTGCTCTTTCTGCGGCAAGAGTCAGCATGAAGTCCGCAAGCTGATTGCGGGCCCTTCTGTCTTTATTTGCGACGAGTGTGTCGAACTTTGTAACGACATCATTCGCGAGGAGATGCAGGAGGGCACCGTTGAGGGCTCAAGTGCCCTGCCCAAACCTCATGAGCTCTACGACCTGCTGGATCAATATGTCATCGGTCAGTCCCGCGCCAAGAAGGTTCTCTCCGTAGCGGTTTACAACCATTACAAGCGGTTGGAATCGGGTGGCCAGAAGGACGACATCGAAATCGCCAAGAGCAATATCCTTCTGATCGGCCCCACCGGCTCGGGTAAGACCCTGCTTGCGGAAACCCTGGCGCGGATGCTGGAGGTTCCGTTTACCATCGCCGATGCCACCACGCTTACGGAAGCCGGTTATGTCGGTGAGGATGTGGAAAACATCATCCAGAAGCTGCTACAGAAGTGCGATTACGATGTGGAGAAGGCCCAGAACGGCATTGTCTATATCGACGAAATTGACAAGATTTCCCGCAAGTCGGACAACCCTTCCATTACCCGTGACGTATCGGGTGAGGGTGTGCAGCAGGCCCTGTTGAAGCTTATCGAAGGTACCGTGGCCTCGGTTCCTCCTCAGGGCGGGCGCAAGCATCCGCAACAGGAGTTTCTGCAGGTCGATACCTCCAATATCCTGTTTATCGTAGGCGGCGCTTTCGCCGGTCTCGATAAGGTGATCCGCAACCGTTCGGAAAAGGGCGGCATCGGCTTTTCCGCCGAGGTCCACAGCAAGGACGATTCCCGCAAGGTGGGTGAAGTGCTGAGCGGCGTGGAACCGGAGGATCTCATTCAATACGGTCTGATACCGGAGTTCGTGGGCCGGCTGCCGGTGGTGGCGACCCTGGAAGAGCTGGACGAGGACGCGCTGGTGCAGATTCTTACCGAACCGAAAAATGCCCTGGTCAAGCAGTACAGCCGTCTGTTCGAGATGGAGGACTGTGAACTGGAGTTTCGCGATGACGCGCTGCGCGCCATCGCCCGCAAGGCCATGGAGCGTAAGACCGGCGCACGGGGGTTGCGGACCATCCTGGAGCAGGTGCTGTTGGACACCATGTACGATCTTCCCTCGATGGAGAATGTCAGCAAGGTCGTGGTGGATGATTCGGTCATCGCCGGCGAGAACGCGCCTTATATGATCTTTGAGGGTGGTGAAAAACAGGCCGCCGCCTCGGATTGATTCCGCCTGGGAACCCTGTTCCTGCTCTGCCGTTTCTCTTTTCCGGCGCAGTCCGCTCTGCAGAATCCGCAAAAATATGTTTCAGGGCTTGAAATGCCTTTCGTTTGGCCGCACCGTACTGATATGGTCGGGGGTCAGGGGTGAGAACTGGTGAAACTGGACATTTACCCATTCCCAGGAGACCGGATGAGTCCGGTTAACCCCGTTTCTTTAGTTAACTTAGATTACCGAGAGGTCAGCCCGATATGGGTCAACATGACACGATATTTCCTTTGAACGCCGACCTGATAAATGGCGTACCGGTATTACCGCTGAGAGACGTGGTGGTCTATCCGCATATGGTGATTCCGCTGTTCGTCGGGCGTGAAAAGTCCATAAATGCCCTGGAAGCGGCTATGGAGAAGAGCAAACAGATCGTGCTGGTTGCCCAGAAAAGCGCCGATACCGATGACCCCGCCCTCGAAGATCTCAATGAAGTGGGTACCCTGGCCACCATTCTTCAGTTGCTGAAGCTGCCGGATGGAACCATCAAGGTATTGGTGGAAGGTGCGGAACGGGTCAGGTTGTTGAAATACTTAAATACCGAGCAGTTCTATTCGGCGGAGCTAGCTCCGTTGCATGACCTGGTGACGCTGGAAGAAAAAGAGATGGAGGTGTTGATGCGTTCCGCCTCCGATCTATTTGATCAGTATGTGAAGCTCAACAAGAAAGTGCCGCCCGAGGTGCTGACCTCACTTACCAGTATCGACGACCCGAGCCGGTTGGCAGACACTATGGCCGCCCATATGTCGCTGAAATTGGACGAAAAGCAGCGCGTATTGGAGATGGCGGATGTCAGGGAGCGTATCGAGCATCTGATGACGCTCATGGAATCCGAGAATGAGCTGCTGCATATGGAGAAGCGGATACGCGGTCGTGTAAAACGCCAGATGGAGAAGAATCAGAGAGAGTACTATCTCAACGAACAAATGAAAGCGATCCAGAAGGAGTTGGGAGACATCGACGGTGCGCCGAACGAGGTCGAGGAGCTCCAGAACCGGATCGAAAAAGCAGGGATGACCAAGGAAGCCAAGGAGAAGGCGGTCGCGGAACTGAACAAGCTGAAGCTGATGTCACCCATGTCCGCCGAAGCCACGGTGGTGCGCAACTATATCGATACCTTACTCAATGTTCCCTGGAAGAAACGCAGCAAGGTCCGGAATGATCTGAATGCTGCGGAAGAGGTATTGGAAGCCGATCACTACGGACTGCACAAGGTGAAGGAACGCATTATCGAATACCTGGCCGTGCAGCAGCGGGTGCGCAAATTGAAAGGTCCCATCCTCTGTCTGGTGGGCCCTCCCGGTGTGGGGAAGACCTCCGTGGGGCAGTCCATCGCCCGTGCAACCAACCGCCAGTTCATACGTATGGCGTTGGGAGGGGTGCGCGATGAGGCGGAAATTCGCGGGCATCGCCGTACCTATATCGGTGCCATGCCGGGAAAGATTATCCAGAACCTTTCCAAGATCGGGACCCGTAACCCCCTGTTTCTTCTGGATGAGATTGACAAGATGGCAATGGACTTCAGGGGTGATCCAGCTTCCGCGTTGCTGGAAGTTCTGGATCCGGAACAGAACCATACCTTCGTCGATCATTACATGGAGGTGGATTTCGACCTGTCGGAAGTGATGTTTGTGGCCACGGCCAATTCACTGAATATTCCTCCCGCCTTGCTGGATCGTATGGAAGTCATTCGGTTGTCCGGCTATACCGAGGACGAGAAGGTCAATATCGCCATGCGCTACCTGGTGCCGAAGCAGGTGAAAAACAACGGCCTGCAGGAAGGTGAACTGCGTATGCGTGAAGGTGCGATTCGCGACATTATTCGTTACTACACCCGTGAGGCCGGAGTACGTAACCTGGAGCGGGAGATATCCAAGATCTGCCGTAAGGTGGTGAAGGATATCCTGCTGAAGAAGAAGGGGGGGCGAATTGTCATCACCCCCAAGAGTCTGGAAAAGTATCTCGGCGTGAAACGTTTTCGCTATGGCCGGGCCGACGAGGTGGATCAGATCGGTCAGGTGACCGGATTGGCATGGACCGAGGTCGGTGGGGAGCTGCTGCGCATTGAAGGTGCGCTGGTTCCCGGTAAGGGGAAATTCACCTACACTGGCCAATTGGGTGACGTGATGCAGGAGTCGATTCAGGCCGCCATGACAGTGGTACGAAGCCGTTCCGATATCCTTGGATTAGATAAAAACTTCTACCAGGAGAATGATATACATATTCACGTACCGGAAGGGGCAACCCCCAAGGACGGTCCCAGCGCGGGTATCGGCATGTGTACCAGCCTGGTGTCGGCGTTGACCCGCATTCCGGTGCGGGCCGATGTCGCCATGACCGGGGAGATCACCCTGCGCGGCGAGGTACTTCCCATCGGCGGTCTTAAAGAGAAGCTCCTGGCCGCGCATCGTGGAGGTATCGAAACCGTAATCATTCCTCACGAGAATGAACGGGATCTGGTTGAAATTCCCAAGAACATCAAACAGGATCTCGATATCCGTCCGGTGCGCTGGATTGATGAGGTGTTTGAAATTGCTTTGACCCGGATGCCGGAACCGAATTCCGTGGCGGAAGGTAAAGCCGGAGGGAAACAGGAAAAAATGGATGTTTCGACATCGGCCGGAGACAAAAAACCTCCCAAGGAAAACGATCTGACCCGGCATTAAGGGTTTATCTTAAGAAACGTTCCGGTTGCCCGCCGCGCTTAGAAAGGGGTGGAGGACGATTCCGCAACCGGTTGTTTCTGCATTGAACTGATGTGATTTCCGACACATTTACCCTACCTGTTTTGGGTGATAATCGGTTCTGGTTTGGAGCAGGTAGAGCTGTCTCAAAAACCTTTACTGGCGGGTAGTTCGGGGGGGGGAATATATCGCGGATTAACGGTGATCTGCTTGACAGTCGTTCCGGCCGCTTGGTATAAATTGTCCCCGTTTTCCTGCTTAAGAACGGCAAAAATATTAACCACCAATCAGCCTGCGTCACCTACTGGCGCGGGCCCTACCCGAAGAGAGAAAACTACTATGAATAAAGCGGATCTAATTGACGCTATAGCAGAGTCTGCGGATATCTCCAAAGCTGCTGCTGGTCGCGCCCTGGACGGCATGATCGACGCTATCACAGGTGCCCTGAAGAAAGGTGATACGGTATCTCTGGTCGGTTTCGGTACTTTCAACGTACGCGAGCGCGCTGCGCGCACTGGTCGCAATCCCCAAACCGGTGAGACGATCAATATCAAGGCGTCAAAAAATCCCGCTTTCAAGGCTGGTAAAGCTCTCAAGGATGCCGTAAACTAGCGCGCCCTTCTCAGGGTGCTTAGCTCAGCTGGGAGAGCATCGCCCTTACAAGGCGAGGGTCGCAGGTTCGATCCCTGCAGCACCCACCAGGGTTAGGGAGTGGTAGTTCAGTTGGTTAGAATACCGGCCTGTCACGCCGGGGGTCGCGGGTTCGAGTCCCGTCCACTCCGCCATCTATTGCCAGTAAACGGGGTATCGTTTGATACCCCGTTTTTATTTGGCGACCCTGTGAAACAGTCCATCCTGAAGACTTCGGGGGGGCTGCATTATAATAATCGCGGTGCTCGGGATTAACTCTCCGCCGCCTGCCGGGCGCCTGCGGAGGTATCTTACAATGCCCTGGAAACCCGTATAATCAGGAATCTTTCAGGCAACCGGTTTTTTTGCGCGGACAAATCTCATGCTTCAGACCATTAGAGATCGGGCTCAGGGGTGGATAGCCTGGGTAATCGTTATTCTTATCACCATTCCATTCGCCCTATGGGGTATCCAGGAGTATCTCGGTGGAGGGGCGGCGCCGGTAAAGGTCTCCATCAACAAACGGGATATCACGCAACGGGAATTCGAAGAGAGTTATCGCGATTATCAGAATCGCCTGCGCCAGGCCATGGGTGCCGCCTACAGACCGGATCAAACGGATGAAGATAAATTACGGGCGCAGGTTCTGGAAAACCTGATTACGGCGGAGCTTGTACTCCAGGCCGTCGACCGCATCGGTTTGCGGGCCGGGGATGACATGGTGCGCCGGTACGTCTGGCAGATACCGGCGTTTCAGGTCGGAGGTAAATTCAACCAAGAGATATTTGATAGTAAGGTTCGTCAGCGGGGGCAGGCTCCGGAAGAGTTTGTAGCCCAGTTCCGGCAGGATATCCTGAAAAATCAGCTGGCCCTGGGAATAACCGACTCGGCTCTGGTGGCGGAAGGGGAGTTGGCGGAGCGGGTGCGTCTGGAGCAGCAACAGAGGGCGTTCGAGTACCTGGAGATCCCGGTGAGGGACTTTCTGCCGACCGTCACCGTGGAGCCCGCCGAAGTCGAGGCCTATTACCAGTCCCACCAGAGTGAATTCATGACTCCCGAGCAGGTAAAGCTGGAGTACGTGGAATTGAATATCAAGGATATCGCCAAGACACTGGAAGCCGATGACGAGGCGCTGCTGGCTTATTACGAACAATACAAAAGCGACTACATGACACCTGAGCAGAGAAGGGTGAGTCATATCCTGATCAGGGTGGCGGATAACAAAGATACGGCTGCCGTGGAGGCGGCGCTGTCCAGGGCGGAAGCGGCACTGGAAAGGGTGCGCAAAGGGGAGTCCTTCGCGGCCGTGGCAAAAGAGGTTTCGGAAGATCCGTTATCCAACAGCGTCGGGGGAGACCTGGGCTATATGGAGCAGGGGAGTATGGAAGCCCCGTTTGACCAGGCGATGTTCAGCCTGAATGTGGGGGATGTCAGTGAACCGGTACAGACCAGTTTCGGGTTCCATGTCATTCAACTGAATGATATCCGCGATGCGCAGGGTAAAGCCTTTGAAGAGGTGCGTCAGCAGGTGCGGGACGCCTACCTCCAGAGTGAAGCCGAGCGGTCCTATTACGATTATGTGGAAAAGCTCGCCAATGAAACCTTCAAGAACCAGGACAGCCTTGAACCGGCGGCCGAGGCCCTGGGTCTGTCGGTCCGGGACGGCGGCTGGATGGGACGTGACGGGGGCGCGGGTTTGCTCTCATCGCCGAAGGTTACCAATGCCGCCTTCAGTGAAGATGTTCTGGTCCAGGGACTCAACAGCGAGCTGATTGAGTTGGGAGATGAACAGGTGATAGTGCTGCGGGTTACGGATCACAAGGAGGCCAGTCTGCAACCGCTGGAGTCGGTCAGCGAGGGAATAAACAAGGTCCTGCGCCGGGAAAAGGCGGCCGCCAGGGTGACGGAGCATGGCAAGGACCTTATCGGTAGGCTGCAGGGGGGTGAGACCCTGCAGGCAGCCGCTGCCGCGGAGGGGAAACAACTTGTCGGGCCCGGAAGTATCACCCGTGACGATAGCGCAGTGCCGCAGCCGGTCAGGCAGAGCCTGTTCCGCCTGCCCCGTCCCGCTGGAGAGGCGCCGGTTTTCGGCGAAGCGGTGTTGGACAACGGTAATTTTGTCATAATCGCACTGCATTCCGTTACGGACGGAAACCTGGAAGATGCCGATCTGGCCACCAGGCGAAACCTGCTCGGTATCATGCGGTCTTCTTTGGGGAAGAGTTATCTGCAGCATTTCGTCGACAATGAACGGGACGCGGCGACGATCGATATCTCCAAGAAGGAAGATTAAGCGGATCGAAGTGCCGGGCCCCCGGAAACGAGCCGAAGATGACAAAAATCGGGATTATCGGCGGCGGATACTGGGGGGAAAAGATAAGGGATAAGATCGCCGTCCTCTCGGAGGAACACGATCTTCGTCTTATGTTCGTTGCCGGAAGGAACGATGACTTCCTGGCGATGAGCGGGCAGCACGAAATAGATTGGGCGGTGGTGACGACGCCGACGGAATCCCACAGATCGATCGCCGCCGATCTGCTTGAAGCAAGACGAAACGTTTTCTGCACTAAACCCCTGACATCGTCGACCGCCGATTCGGAATATCTGGTGACCATGGCGCGGGAACTCGGCGTATGTCTCTACATCGATGACGTCTTCAGCTATCACCCGGGATTCTCCCGCATGAGAGAACTGGCCGGGAGCAATTCCATACATATTCTCTGGAACAAATGGAACGGCCGGGAATTCGGCTCCGTCCGGGATGTCCTGTTCAGACTCTGTTATCACGATCTGTATCTGATTGAGGATCTGGTCTCCGGCGAACAACCCGTGGTACGGGAATTTGCCGTAAGCGCGGATCTGTTTAGATTGAAAATCGACTATGGTCAAAGAGAAGTGATCATTGAGTACTCGATCGATTCCGCGATTCCACAGGGGCATCGCATAAACACCATCGATTTTACCCACAAACCGGGGGAGAAGGATGCGCTGCAGCAGATGTTGCTGACGGCCTTTACTACACAATTTGATCAACAGCGAAACAACGGTCGGGGCCTGTGGGTCAACCGCCAAGTGGACCAGCTATTGGGGCAGATGTTATGAAAATCGCAGTAATCGGGGGCGGACTATTCGGTACCACCATCGCCATCTTTCTGGCGCGGGAGGGACACCAGGTTGAATTGTATGAACGAAATGATGAACTGTTGAAGGAGGCCTCCGGTATCAATCAGTATCGGCTGCACGCGGGCTATCATTATCCGCGGAGCAAGGAGACCGCCGTAAGCAGTAAGCGGGGGATTGATTCCTTTCTGACGGAGTACGGGGGTTGCATGCTCGAGAACAAGATGAGCGTGGAACACTACTACGCCATATCGGCCCATGACAGTCTGGTGGACAGAGGCCAGTATGTCGCCTTTATGGATTCCGTGGGGTTGCCTTACCGGGAAGGTTCCATTGACGGCTTAAGAAACGTCGACGGTGTATTCCGGGTCGAGGAACAGCTTATCGATATCAACGCCCTGAGGGTGGATATAAACGCGAAGATTGCGGCGCTTCCCAATATTGCGTTGAAGCTCAATGCCGAGTTCGACTGTGCCACCCAGGGAGAATACGACTACGTCGTCTCCGCCACCTATGCGAATTACAACTATGTCCTCAAGGATCCCAATAAGCGGGTTCTGCAGTTTGAACTGGTGGAAAAACCGGTGGTTAAGCTCCCGGACCGCTTTCATAATATCAGCCTGGTGGTGATGGATGGACCGTTCTTCTGCCTCGATCCCTATAGCGATACCGGTCTGCACGTCATGGGCAACGTCACCCACGCCATTCATCAGGAGGTGGTGTCCCAGAACATCGAGATACCCTTTGGATACCGTGGTCTGGTCAATCGGGGGATTGTGAAGAATCCGCCCATTACCACCATCGACCTGTTCCGAGAGACCGCCCGCCACTTTTTCGACGGCCTGGAGTTCGATCATATCGGTTCCATGTATACGGTCCGCGCCGTGCTTCCCGACCGGGATCACGATGACGCCCGGCCCACCATCGTCAACATGATCGACGACAAGTACTTCCATGTTTTCTCCGGTAAGCTGGGTACCTCGGTGGAGACGGCGCACCACATCGTAAGCCAGCTAGTCGAGGTCTGAGCGGCCGGGAGGATAAGCGCAAAGGATTATCCTGAACAACAAACGGCCGTCTGTAGGAGCCGCGTCCCCACAGCATAACCACAGAGGACACGGAGGTTCACCGAGTTAGATGACGATCATATAAACTTCCGTGCATCGCTGTGACCTCCGTGGTGGATAACAGGGATACAAAGAAAAAGGCGGGCTGAGCCCGCCTTTCCTGTTACCCCTGTTCCGGGTGGTTGTCAGGCCATGCCGACGATGTGGTAGCCGGAGTCCACGTACAGCACGTCGCCGGTGATGCCGGAGGCCAGATCCGAACAGAGGAAGGCGGCGGCGTTGCCCACTTCGTCGATGGTGACGTTGCGGCGCAGGGGGGTCTTGGCCTCCGCCTCGTCCAGCATCCCCTTGAAACCCTTGATGCCGGAGGCGGCCAGGGTGCGGATGGGACCGGCGGATACGGCATTGACCCGGGTGCCTTCCGGGCCCAGGGCGTCCGCCAGATAGCGCACGTTGGCCTCCAGGCTCGCCTTGGCCACACCCATGACGTTGTAACTGGGGATGGTGCGCACGGCACCCAGGTAGGTCATGGTGACCAGGGCGCCGTTTCTGCCCCGCATCATCTCCCGGCCGGCCTTGGCCAGGGCGGCGAAGCTGTAGGCGCTGATATCGTGAGCGGCGGCGAACCCTTCCCGGGTGACGGCGTCGGCATAGCTTCCCTCCAGCTGTTCGCGGCCGGCAAAGGCGATGGAGTGGACGATACCGTCCAGGCCGTCCCACTCCTTGCCGAGATCCCGGAAAGCGGCTTCGATCTGGTCGTCGCTGGTCACGTCCAGCTCCAGCACTATGTCGGATCCGCACTGGGCGGCGAACTCCTCCACCCGCTTCTTGAGTTTTTCACCCTGATAACTGAAGGCCAGTTGCGCGCCCTCGCGATGCATGGCCTGAGCCACTCCCCAGGCGATGGAGCGGTTGCTGGCGACGCCGGTGACGAGGATACGTTTGTCTTGTAGAAAACCCATGAATATCTCTGCCTCTTCTTCTGTTAATGGCTGACAACGGCGGGGGGGAATGCGATCATGTCCCCCGGTGCCGCTGGCGCGGTGCCCCGTACAGTACCGGAAAAGGCCGGACAGGAAAAGCAGCCTGCCCTGCGCTTAGGTTGCTTTCAGGACTGATATTACCCTGCGGAACAGACTGTTTTTTATGATCCAACCGTTCCAGATATGGCCCATTTGGCGGATCTTTGCGGCAGGACTGGTCCTGTTCCCGCTGTTTCTGGCGGGCTGCGATGAAGGCCCGCAGAATAACCCTTATTCACCATCGGATGCCGGGCGCAATGTGCTCTACAGTGCCTTCGAAGAACGGCCCAAGCATCTGGATCCCGCCCGCTCCTACACCGCAGCCGAGGCGGTCTTTACCGGCCAGATCTACGAGCCGCCGCTGCAGTACCATTTTCTGAAGCGCCCCTATCAACTGATACCCCTTACCAGCGACGGCATGCCGCAGGTTCGTTATATCGGCAAGGAGGGCGAAGCCCTTGCTGCGGACGCACCCCCTGAGACCGTGGCCTATAGCGAATATGAGATCCGTATCCGGCCCGGCATTCGTTTTCAGCCTCATCCCGCCTTTGCCCGGATGGAGACCGGGGAGTACCGCTATCATGCCCTGACCGAAGGGCGGTTGGAATCTGTTCATACCCTATCTGATTTCCCCCATAGCGATAGCCGTGAACTGACGGCGGAAGACTACGTCTATCAGATCAAGCGCCTCGCTTTCCCGCGTCTGCACTGCCCGATCGCCGGTGTAATGGGACAGTACATCGTAGGATTCAGGGAACTGGAGAAGCAGCTGGAAGCGGAGGAACAGCGGCTCAAGAAGGAGACCGGAGAGGAGCGGCCGTACCTCGATCTGCGGGGGTTTTCCATGGAGGGGATGGAGGTGCTTGATCGTTATAGCTTTCGGATACGGCTGCGAGGCAAGTACCCGCAGTTCCTCTACTGGATGGCCATGCCGTTCTTCGCCCCCATGCCCTGGGAAGCGGATCGCTTCTACGCCCAGGAAGGGCTATGGCGGCGTAACATCAAGCTGGACTGGTACCCGGTGGGTACCGGTCCTTTCATGTTGATCGAGAACAACCCCAACCTGCGCATGGTGATGGAGCGCAATCCCAACTTCCACGATGAGCGCTATCCGTCCGAAGGGGAGGCCGAGGATCGGGAACGGGGCCTGCTGCGGGACGCCGGCAGGCCGCTGCCGCTTATCGATAAGGCGGTCTATAGCCTGGAGAAAGAGAGTATCCCTTACTGGAACAAGTTTCTGCAGGGCTACTACGATGCGTCCGGTGTCAGCTCCGATAGTTTCGATCAGGCTGTCAGTATCGGCCAGCAGGGGGAGGCGAGGCTGACCGAGGAGCTGGAGGCCAAGGGCATCAAGCTGGTGACGGCGGTCCAGACCAGTATCTTTTACATGGGTTTCAACTGGCTCGATCCGGTGGTGGGGGGTGACTCGGAAAGGGCGCGGTTGCTGCGCCAGGCCATCTCCATCGCGGTGGATTACGAGGAGTTCATCTCCATTTTTCTGAACGACCGCGGGTTGCCGGCCCAGGGACCCATTCCACCGGGCATCTACGGCCACCGGGAGGGGGACATCAATCCCTATGTCTACGAGCGCGTCGCGGACAGGCCACGACGGAGATCTATAGAATTCGCCAGGGAACTGATGGTGCGGGCCGGTTATCCGGGGGGGCGGGACGCGCAAAGCGGCAAGGCCCTGATCCTCTATTACGACACCACCGCCACCGGTCCGGATGATAAGGCGCGTCTCAACTGGTTTCGCAAACAGTTCAAAAAACTGGGTATCGAGTTGGTGATTCGGGCTACCGATTACAACCGGTTTCAGGAAAAGATGCTCAAGGGCACGGCCCAGATCTTCTCCTGGGGCTGGAACGCCGACTATCCGGATCCGGAGAATTTCCTGTTTATGCTTTACGGCCCCAACGCCAAGGCGGGTAAGAACGGCGAGAACTCGGCCAATTATTCCAATCCGGAGTTCGATGACCTGTTCGAGCGTATGAAGAATATGGACAATGGCCCGAAACGGCAGGTGATCATAGACCGTATGGTGGAGATCCTGCGCCGGGATGCACCCTGGGCCTGGGGCTTTTTCCCCAAAGGTTTTTCTCTGCACCACAGCTGGTATAGCAACGTGAAGCCCAATCTGATGGCAAACAACACCCTAAAGTACAAGGCGATCGATGCTGAAGAACGGGAACGCAAACGGCAGGCGTGGAATCCCCCGATGTGGTGGCCGGTGCTGCTGTTGACGGGTGCCCTGGCCGTTTCATTAATACCGGCCGTCCTCGGATATCGCCGCAGAGAACGGAGTACCGGCTCATGATGGCGTATATCCTGCGTCGCGCGTTCTACGCCGTTCCTATCCTGATCGGGGTGAACATCATCACCTTCGTACTCTTCTTCGTGGTCAATTCTCCGGACGACATGGCACGCATGCAGCTGGGCATGAAGCGGGTAACGCAGGAAGCGGTGGAGAAGTGGAAAGAGGAACGGGGTTATAACAAACCGTTACTTTATGCCGCGCAGGCGGAGGGGATAGAGAAGATTACCGATACCATCTTTTTCGATAAATCCGTAAAGCTGTTCAAGTTTGATTTCGGCTCCTCCGACAGCGGCCGCGATATCGGCTATGACATCTCCCAGCGTATGTGGCCGAGCCTGGCCATCGCCGTGCCGGTGTTGTTGGTGGGCCTGCTGGTCAACATCAGCTGGGCCCTGTTGATCGCCTTTTTCCGCGCCACTTATATCGACTTCTGGAGCGTGGTGATCTGTGTCGTGATGATGTCCATCTCGACCCTGTTCTATATCATCGGCGGGCAGTACCTGGTAGGCAAGCTGTTGAATCTGGTGCCCATATCCGGTTATGACACGGGGTTAGGGGCGGTCAAGTTCCTGATCCTGCCGGTGATCATCGGTGTAATCGGCGGCATCGGTTCCGGTACCCGCTGGTATCGCACCCTGTTTCTGGAGGAGATCAACAAGGACTATGTCCGTACCGCCCGGGCCAAAGGGTTGTCGGAACAGGTAGTGCTGTTCCGGCATGTGCTGAAGAACGCCCTGATCCCGATCCTTACCGGCGTGGTGGTGGTGTTGCCCACACTGTTCATGGGCAGTCTTATCACCGAGTCCTTCTTCGGTATTCCCGGACTCGGCAGTTACACTATTGATGCCATAAACAACCAGGATTTCGCCATCGTACGGGCCATGGTATTCCTCGGTTCCGTACTCTATATCATCGGTCTTCTGATGACCGATATCTCTTACACCATCGTCGATCCCAGGGTACGCCTTTCCTAGCGACCATTATGGACTTGATCAGAGCTGCCCTAATCGACATTTGTCATTTACTGCTGCAACAACCGGAAGGACACTGTGTGGAGGAAAAGCTGTTTCATCCCATCCGGGCGAATCCGGATCGATTGGTATATTGCTAAAATATACTCGCCTCTCGACTTTGTTGCCTAGAACCCTTTGTAAGACGCGTTAACAGGAATTGAAATCATGATGAAGTATATGGAGATGGTGCAACGTTGCCTCCAGTATGTCCCGGAGATAATGCCCTGGGATCTTGAGGAACGACTCCAGGAGAACCCCGACCTGCTGGTACTGGATGTGCGCGAACCCTATGAGTACGATGCCATGCGTATTCCCGGATCCCTGGCGGTGCCGCGCGGCATTCTTGAGACCGCCTGTGAATGGAATTACGAAGAGACCGTGCCGGAACTGGTGCGCTCAAGGCAGCGTGAGATCGTGGTGGTCTGTCGCTCCGGATATCGCAGCGTACTGGCGGCCAGGGCCATGCAGGAGATGGGGTATGAAAATGTCACCTCCCTGAAGACCGGCCTGCGTGGCTGGAACGATTACGAGCAGCCTTTGGAGGATCGGAAATGTGAGTCGGTGGAACTGGACGATGCCGACGAATACTTCAATACACCGGTTCGGCCCGATCAGTTGCAGCCGGAAGGGTGGGAGTATTAAGAAATTAGAAGTTGGTGATTTCGTAGGGTGGACTGTGCCCGCTTCATATTAGGTTCTTCCATAAATTAAATGTGCCGACGATGGCACACCTTTCTCCCGCGAAAGGGGCCGGCTAGCATTTCTTCGGCCTTGCTTTACACCCCTTCGGGTATCTTTTCTTCAAAGGGCCTGAATCGGTGTATCATTTGTGTTCTTTTTCCATGGCTGGACATTACACGTGGGCGCGCTCTCCATACATCATCTGCACAAGGTCTATCGCAACGGTTTCGAGGCCCTGAAGGGTATCGATCTGGAGGTGGAGGAGGGGGATTTTTTCGCCCTGCTGGGCCCCAACGGCGCAGGCAAGTCCACTGCTATCGGTATTATCAGTTCCCTGGTGACCAAGAGCAGCGGCCGGGTGCGGGTCTTCGGCCATGATCTGGATGCGGAGCCGGAGGCGGTCAAGGCCTGTATCGGCTTGGTTCCCCAGGAGTTCAATTTCAATCAATTTGAGCCGGTTGTGGAGATCGTGGTGAATCAGGCCGGTTTCTACGGGATACCCAGGGCGGAGGCGTTCCGGCGCGCGGAAGAGAGTCTGCGTCAGCTCGATCTGTGGGAGAAGCGGCGGCAGATGGCCCGGGAGCTGTCAGGTGGTATGAAACGGCGTTTGATGATCGCCCGCGCCCTGGTACACCGACCCAGGCTTTTGATCCTGGACGAGCCCACCGCCGGAGTGGATATCGAAATCCGCCACTCCATGTGGACCTTCCTGCGGGAACTGAACCGGCAGGGTACCACTATTATTCTGACCACCCACTACCTGGAAGAGGCGGAGAGCCTGTGTCGCAATATTGCCATTATCAATCACGGCAGGATCGTTGAGCAGAGCCGCATGGAGGATCTGCTCTACCGGCTCCATACCGAAACATTCGTCCTCAATCTCAAAGGGAGACTCGCGGAACTGCCGGAACTGGGCGGCTATGTTCTGGAACAACTGGATGATTGCACCCTGGAAGTGGAGGTGACCCGCGACCAGGGCATCAACGGACTGTTCGAGGCGCTGTCCCGCAACGGCATCGATGTAATAAGCATGCGTAACAAGCAGAACCGGCTGGAGCAGCTTTTTATCGATATGTTGGACGCCGGTCGCCGCGGAGAGGCCTCATGACTCATTCCGCAAGTTATTGGGTGGCTTATCGTACCATTGTGACCAAGGAGATCCTGCGCTTCATGCGGATCTGGGTGCAGACCGTGCTGCCGCCGGCGATTACCACCACGCTCTATTTTATTATTTTCGGTACCTTGATCGGTACACGTATCGGAGAGATGGATGGGTATCGTTACATAGACTTTATCGTGCCCGGTCTTATCCTGATGGCGGTGATCAGCAACTCCTACTCCAATGTCGTTTCTTCCATGTACAGCAGCAAGTTTCAACACCATATAGAAGAACTGTTGATTGCCCCGGTACCCAACTGGATTATTCTGGCCGGCTATGTCTCCGGCGGTGTAGCGCGCGGGGTGGTGGTCGGCATCGCTGTTACCGCGGTTTCGCTGTTCTTCAGCGATCTTTCCGTACACAGCTATTTCTGGACCCTGGTGGTGTTTGTGCTGACTTCCATACTGTTCGCCCTGGGGGGGTTCATCAACGCCGTCTATGCCAGGAGTTTTGACGATATCTCCATTGTGCCCACCTTTATACTTACGCCGTTGACCTACCTGGGGGGTGTGTTCTACTCCATCCGGATGCTTCCGGAGTTCTGGCAACAGGTTTCATTGGCTAATCCTGTTCTCTATATGGTTAACGCCTTTCGCTATGGTCTGTTGGGGGTATCAGACATTCCCATGTTCCTGGCGCTGGCGATTATTCTGCTTTTTATCGGCGGTCTGACGCTGTATAGCCTTTCTCTTCTGAAGCGGGGTGTAGGGATCAAGAGCTGAATTCATGGGTGTGTGTGGGTATGGCGACAGGATCCGGACAGGAACCGCTGCAGGCGTTCGCGCCGCCGGGGTGACAGGTGTAGAATCGGTGCCTGTTTATCGCGTGGAAGTGCCGCCCCGGTCCGGGCAGGGAGAGCCCGGTTACATTCAGATGTCTAGAAAGAGAAAAATATACGATTTAGGAATATGGGTTGCGCCGGTCCTGGTCTTGATCGGACTCCTGTTGCCGTTATCCGCAGAGTGTGCCCTGTCACCGCTGACCGAGGAACAAGTGGTGGCGAAATACCGCGCCAGGGCGGAACGGGTACTGAAACCCCGCTTTCGGTTTGCCGGTGTAGACTGGCCCCCGCAGCAGATAACCCTGCTTGCCCTGAAGGAGACCCGGAGACTGGAGCTCTGGGCGGAGTACAAGGGGGAGTGGCGCTTTGTTCGCGAATACCGCATAAAGGGAATGAGCGGCGGGCCGGGGCCGAAGCTGAGAGAAGGGGACCGGCAGGTGCCGGAGGGTATCTATCGGGTCATAAAGCTCAATCCCAACAGCGGTTTTCATCTTTCCATGAAACTGAACTTCCCCAACGAGTTCGATCTGGAGCAGGCCGAGCGGGAGGGTAGAACGGATCCGGGCAGCAATATCTTTATCCATGGCCGCAATGTTTCCAGCGGTTGCCTGGCCATAGGGGACATGGCTATCGAGGAGCTGTTTGTTCTTACTTCGTTGATAGGTAAAGAGAACGTTTCGGTAGTCATCAGTCCCCGTGATTTCCGGGTCCATCCGGTGCCCCCGGAGCAGCCGGACGATCTGCGGTGGCAACGGACGCTCTACCAGGGCATCGCCGACAGAATGAAGCGATTTCCGTTGGAACGAAAGTAGCCCGCTACGGTCTCTGTAATATCCCGATAAAACCATGAACAATATGCCCCTGTTGCGTCCTGATCATGTAGCATGGGGTAAACTGCACCCTTTGCGTCCCGTCCTGAGCGGAAATCACCGGGGCCCCGGTCGCGAAGGCATTATGAGATAGGTTTCAATCAGTGGCTGGAAAATCTTCCCGTACCAGTAAGCGTCGGAGTCCTTCAGGGCGGCGAAAAACCACCCGGGCGAGTGCAGGGCGCAAGACCCGCAAGGAAAGATCACGGCGGCGTTGGAAGCGGTTTTTCGCGCTGCTGTTTCTGTTCGGTCTGGTGGGCGGGATTTATCTCCTCTATCTGGATCATACGGTTCGGGTGAAATTCGAGGGCAAGCGCTGGGCGGTGCCGGCCCGGGTGTTCGGACACCCGCTGGAGCTCTATCCCGGGGCCTCCGTCAGTCCCCAGCAACTGGTGGCTGAGCTGCGACGGTTGGGTTATCGTCGGGTAAACCGTGCCGATATGACGGCCACCTGGTCCTACAACGGTGACAGTTACCGCGTTATCACCCGGCCGTTTCATTTCTGGGATGGTCAGCACCCCGGCAGGGATCTGACCATCCGCTTTGCCGGGGACCGATTGCAGTCCCTGCGGGATCAGGCGGGAAGCAGTGTGGCGCTGGTGCGCCTCGAGGCGCCGGAGATCGGCAGTATCTATCCGGCGCATAACGAGGATCGGGTGCTGGTGAAGCGCAGCGACCTGCCGGAGGTTATGGTGCAGGCCCTGATCGAGGTGGAGGACCGGTCGTTCTACAGCCACCACGGGGTGGCACTGAAAGCGATCGCCCGGGCGTTGCTGGCCAATATACGGGCGGGCGAAGTGGTACAGGGGGGCAGTACCCTGACCCAGCAGCTGGTAAAGAATTTTTACCTCAATCACGAGCGGACCCTGTGGCGCAAGGCCAATGAAGCGGTAATGGCACTATTGCTGGATGCCCATTATTCCAAGGATGACATTCTCGAGGCCTACGCCAACGAGATCTATCTGGGGCAGGATGGAAGCCGGGCGATACACGGCTTCGGCCTGGCCAGTCACTTCTATTTCAATCGACCGCTTCAGGAGCTGGATCTGCCGAAGCTGGCGTTGCTGGTGGCGTTGGTACGGGGCCCCTCCTATTATGATCCCAGACGCCACCCGGAACGGGCCAGGAAACGGCGAGACATGGTGTTGGAGATCCTGCAGGAGCAGGGTCACATCAGCGACGAGCAGCGGTTGTTGGCTTCCAGGGCGCCGCTCGGTGTGACCGGACCGGAAAAGCAGGGTAGCCGCAATTATCCGGCGCTTCTGGATCTGGTCAGACGTCAGCTCCACCGTGACTATCGGGAGGAAGACCTGACCTCGGAGGGCCTGCGTATCTTCACAACCCTGGATCCCTGGATTCAGGAACAGGCTGAGCGGGCGGTGTCGGAACGTCTTGAGAAACTGGAAAAGCAGTACAAGCTTCCCCCGGGCGAACTGCAGGGCGCCGCAGTGGTGGTGGGTTCCGAGAACGGGGAAATCCTGGCGGTAGTGGGCGGACGGGATCCCCGCTTTGCCGGATTTAACCGGGCACTGGACGCGGTTCGTCCCATAGGCTCACTGGTGAAACCGGCCGTCTACCTTACCGCTCTTCAGCAGCCGCAGCGGTATTCCCTGGTCTCCCCGCTGGAAGATACACCGGTTTCCATCGAGAGCAGGGGCGGGACCGTATGGACGCCGAGCAATTATGACAAGGAGAGTCATGGCAGGGTGCTGTTGCATGATGCCCTGTCCCACTCCTATAACCTGGCAACCGTGCACCTGGGTATGGATGTGGGACTGGAGGAGGTGGCATCCACCCTGCACGACCTGGGGGTGAACCGGCCGGTGCAACCGTTTCCTTCTCTGTTGCTGGGCGCGATCTCCCTCTCCCCGCTGGAGGTGGCGCAGATCTATCAGACCCTCGCCGCCGGGGGGTTTCGATCGCCGTTGCGGGCTATTCAAAGTGTGCAGACGGCCGAGGGCAACTCCCTGCAACGCTACCCCCTGACGGTAACTCAGGCGGTTGCGCCGGAGCCTGTCTATCTTCTGAACAGTAATCTGCAGGAGGTGGTACAGCGCGGTACCGGTGCCGGTTTGCGGGGCTTTCTCTCCCCGGAATTCAATATTGCGGGGAAAACGGGCACCACGGATGATCTGCGTGACAGCTGGTTTGCCGGTTTTACCGGGGACAAGGTTGCGGTAGTCTGGGTGGGCCGGGACGATAACAATCCCGCGGGACTCACGGGTGCCAGCGGCGCCCTCAAGGTGTGGGGGGATATGATGCGGCGATTAAACCCGATGCCGCTCTCCCTGGTGCGTCCCGAGAAGATCGAGATGATCGCCATCGATCCCGCTTCCGGGCTGCGGGGAGGCGGGTTTTGCAGCGACGAGCGCCAATATCCCTTTATAATGGGGTCTGCTCCCACTGCGCACGCAAATTGTGCCGGTGGATCGGTTCGGAACATTTTTCAGGGTTTTTTCAATGACTAGTATTCGAAATCTGTTGTTATCCCTGATCCTGGCCACGGGATTGGCCGGGTGCGGCGGCGTTCCCTTCTTCAGTGATTCGGAACCCGCGCCGGTGGAAGAGGCCAGCGGGTGGGCGGCGACCCCTTCCGATGACGGCGTGGCGGCCATAACCCCTTATCGGCAATCGCCGGAGTTTGCGGCAACCCCCGCGCACAGCACGGCGGTGGAGGAGTTGCTGCAGACAGCGCATCTGCAGCGGGAGGAGGGTAATCTGGCGGAGGCTGTGGCGACTCTGGAGCGCGCCCTGCGCATCGAACCGAGAAACGCCCACCTCTGGAACAGGCTGGCCCACTTGCGTCTGGATCAGCAACAGCCGCTGTTGGCGGCGGAACTGGCGGCCAAATCCAATGTGTTGGCGGCGGCGGATCCGGAATTGAAGCGGGATAACTGGATATTGATCGGCCAGGCACGACGGGCCACCGGCGACTTCGAGGGCGCCCGCTCGGCGGAACGCCAGGCCGGGATGATCTATTGAGCGGTCCTTCCCCTCTCAGGGGGAGTCAGAGGGGGTGACTTCAGTCGAGCGGTTCTCCTCCGTTCGTAGCCGTGATCGATCCCGCGGAAATCGGGAGTCCCCGTATCTGTTCATAGCCTTTTGCTGTCGATACGCTAAAATCAGGCGATTTCATAATTCCCGGGTTTGGAGAGGGGTCACCGCGTGAACCTTTATGCTGAGGAAAAGCTGATCAGTCAGGCCAGGCTGCTGGCGGCGGAATACCGCCGTACTATGGGCAAGCCGCTGCCCGGTATCAGTAACGAGATAGCGCAGCACGACGCCATTCGTCTCCTTGGGCTGCAGCCGGCCCCCGGGGGAGAAGGGGGATTTGATGCCATCGATCCATCACGGGACAACAGGCGTATTCAGATAAAAAGCCGTACCATCTTCGATGAGAGCAAATCCGGTCAGCGTATCGGTCAGATCAAGGTAGACAAGGAGTGGGATTCGGTGGTGCTGGTCCTCATGGATGAGGAATATGAACCCTATGAGATATATGAAGCTGAGCGTGGTGAATTGCTGGAGTATATGGAGGAGTCGAGCAGCAGTCGGGCCAAGCGGGGTGCCCTTTCAGTGGCCCGGTTCAAGATTATCGGGCGTCTTGCCTGGACGCGGGAAGACGGTTTGGAACCGGAGCTCTGGGATAACCAGACCGGCTAAGCCGTTTTGTGTGAACGGGCCCTAGAGCAATATGCGGGATAAGCCGGTTTTTCCCTGATGGAAGTTGTCGCGGTATTGGGTCCGGGCGGCCTGCTTTCCCGCCATGTGGAGGGCTATTCCTTTCGTCCCCAGCAACTGGCCATGGCGGAGAGGGTGGCCGCAACCCTGGAAGAGGGCGGTGTACTGGTCACGGAGGCGGGTACCGGGACCGGAAAGACCTTTGCCTATCTGGCACCGGCCCTGCTGTCCGGATTGAAGGTGATCATATCCACCGGCACCAAAAACCTGCAGGATCAACTCTTCCACCGGGATCTGCCGCTGATGCGGGACGCCCTGGCGCTGCCGGCGCAGGTGGCGCTGCTGAAGGGGCGGGCCAACTACCTCTGCATCCATCGTATGGAGAGCGCGCTATTGGAAGGCCGGCTGCGTTCCCGGCAGATGGTGGATCATCTGATGGCCGTGCAGCAGTGGTCCGGGACCACGGAGCGGGGCGACATCGCGGAGTTGTCCACGGTCCCTGAGGATTCCGATATCTGGCCGCTGGTCACCTCCAGCACCGATAACTGCCTCGGCCAGGAGTGTCCCGTCTACAGCAAGTGTCACCTGGTCGAGGCGCGACGCCGGGCGCAGGAGGCGGATGTGGTGGTGGTTAATCACCATCTGCTGTGTGCTGATTTCGCCCTTAAGGAGGAGGGATTCGGAGAGCTGTTACCCGGTGCCGACTGTTTCATCGTGGACGAGGCCCATCAACTTCCCGATACGGCGAGCAACTTTTTCGGTCTGACGGTGAGCGGCCGACAGCTGCTGGAACTGGCGCGGGATACGGAGGCGGAATACCTGCGGGAAGCGGGCGACATACCGGAGATCCCGAACCGGGCGGCGGCATTGAGCAAGGCGGTACGCGATCTCAGGCTCGCTTTCGGCGTGGAGCTGCGACGCGGTCCCTGGAAAGAACTGAGCGGCGATCAGGCAGTAGACAATGCTCTGGCGCATCTCCGGGAGCAACTGGTTCGTCTGGGGTCGGCACTGGAGCTCATCAAAGGGCGGGGCAAGGGATTGGAAAACTGCTGCAGTCGGTGTGAACAGTTGGCACTGAGTCTTGCCGGCCTCTGTGACGAAGAGGAGCAAAGTGATGTTCGCTGGTTCGAGACCTATCGCCAGAGCTTTCGACTGAACCGCACGCCGCTGGATATATCCCGGTTGTTCCAGGAGCAGATGGAGCGCCATCCAGCCGGCTGGGTTTTTACCTCAGCCACTCTGGCGGTGGGCGATAGTTTTCGGCACTTTCAGGATCAGCTCGGTCTGGAACAGGCACAAACCGCCCGTTGGGAGAGTCCCTTCGACTATCCCAATCAGGCCCTCTGGTACGTTCCCCGCCATATGCCGGAACCGAACAGTTTCGATTATATCGATGCGGTTCTGGATGTGGCGGTGCCGGTGGTGGAGGCGAGCCGTGGTCGCGCCTTTTTGTTGTTCACCAGCCATCGGGCCCTGCGTATTGCCGCGGAGACCCTGGAGGAGCGGTTGGATTACCCCCTGCTGGTACAGGGCAGCGCCCCCAAGAGCGAGTTGCTGGATCGGTTCCGCAGACATGGGGACGCGGTTCTGCTGGGTACCGCCAGCTTCTGGGAGGGGGTGGATGTCCGTGGCGAAGCACTCTCCTGCGTGGTTATCGACAAGCTGCCTTTCGCCTCTCCGGGGGATCCGGTGCTGCAGGCCCGGATCGACGCCCTGAAGGCGCGTGGCGGCAACCCATTTATGGAATACCAGGTACCTCAGGCCGCCATCGCCCTGAAACAGGGTGCCGGGCGTCTCATCCGGGATGAGGGCGATCGGGGGGTTCTGGTGCTCTGTGATCCCCGGCTCCTGAAAAAGGGGTACGGTCACACCTTTCTGGAGAGTATGCCGCCCATGGCCCGGACCCGGGATCTCGTCGATGTGCAGAAATTCTTTGAGCGCGACAGGTCCGGCGGGTGATCTCCGTGGTGTTATGGGATTGGTGTGCCCGGCGGATGGTGCAGCCTTTTTCCGGCACCCTGATTCCTGATCTATGTGCTATGGAATTGATCGAAGATTACCTTACGGTCTCTAAGTAAAATCGCATCGGCCTATACCAGGGGAGTTCATGGGAGTACCCCGGGCAAGTTACAATGTGTGCATGAAACTACTGGCGATTGAAACGGCGACCGAGGCCTGTTCCGCCGCGCTGTTGCAGGATGGTGAATTCCGTGAGCGCTATGAGGTCCAACCTCGTAGACAGAGCGAACTTATCCTGGCCATGGTGGAGGGATTGCTGGCCGAGGCCGGGACGAGACCCGCGGAGCTGGACGCCCTTGCATTTGGCTGCGGTCCCGGGTCTTTCACCGGGGTACGTATCGCGGTCGGAGTGGCTCAAGGAATCGCCTTTGGCGCCGATATACCTGTAGTACCGGTCTCCACGCTGGCGGCATTGGCGCAGCGCCATTACCGGGAGAGCGGCCGGAAGCGGTTGTTGCCTGCCTTCGATGCCCGCATGAGCGAACTCTACTGGGGTTGCTATGAGGTAGGTGCGGAAGGGGTGGTGGAGCCGGTCAGGGATGATTGTCTGGCCTCATCGGACAGGGTCCGATGGCCTGAGGGCGGCGGTTGGCACGGTGTGGGCAGTGGTTGGTCCGCCTATGGCGAACTCCTCGCTGGGCGCATGGGGGGCGATCTGGAGTCGGTGACCACGGACCTTCATTGCAGTGCCCGCGATGTGGCGCTTCTCGGTTCGGTCGGGTTTCGACGTGGAACGGCGGTGCAGGCGGACAGGGCGTTGCCCGTCTATCTTAGGGATCAAGTGGCGCGGAAACCCGCTTAGTCTAAAGATTTTCTTTAAATGACATGTATAACATGCTAATAATACGGAGAATATGGTTAAAATCTCCGGAAAAGGGACAAAAAAGGCCAAAAAAGCCTGTGACCACGCTGAACAAGACAAACATTGATAATCTGGAGTACTAAATGGGCAAAAGGGCACCGATACGATTTCTAGTCTCAGGTTTGATATGCGGGATAGGTTTTCTCGCGCTTCCTGCAGTTCCAGTGGACGCCGCAGAGGATAACCTTGTCCAGAAAACCGAGGAGTTGAAGAAGCGGCTCGAGGCCCGCATTGCCGAGGTGACCTCCGATCCGGTACGACTCCGGGCCTATCTGGAACAGGGGCAGGAGCGGATCATTCTCTGTAACCATTGTCACGGTAAGGATGGTGTCGCTATTCAACGGCCTGGCCTGAAGCGTATCGTGCCCAATCTGGCGGGCCAGAATCCGGTCTATATCATCGATCAGTTTCAGCGTTTCGAGGACGGCCGGCGCAAAGACTTCATGATGGGTGGTCTGGCCAAGAATTTCACCGAAGAGGACATGATCAAGATCGCCATCTACTATTCCAGACTGAGGCCGAAGACAGCGGGGGGTGGACGCCCCGACCTGCGGGCGAAAGGGAAGGAGCTGTTCAAGCAGATATGCCACGCTTGCCATGGTGAAGACGGCAGAGGGCAGGCGGGTTACGCCATGATCGCCGGTCAACGGGCGGACTACGTGACTCAGATGCTGAAGACCTTTCGCGATGATCGCGAGCGGCGGATCAATCCCTGGATGACCGGTGTGGCCGTCGGTTTAAGCGATGAGGATATGGAGGCGGTGGCTTCCTATCTGGCGAACATGAAATAGACGGTTTTAAACCGGAGAGATTTCTAGAGCCCTGGAGTTGTCTCCAGGGCTTTTTGTTGTAGGGACGGCAGGCCCTGGTCCATATCGTTTCCTTACCCTTATAATTTCCACGGTACCTCACTCGCGATCCGAGCACTCTGCAGCGACCGGGGGTGAGCACCGCCCCATTTCTTGATCAAGGATCATTGTGTGACCACACCTGCCGGAATTGCCGCATCGAATGACCATAATACCGACAGGGCCGTGCTCGTCCTGCTGCTGTTTACCCTGTTCCTGAGTATTGTCTATTTCCTTTCATTTCTGGATGCCGACCTGATCCGAGCGGGGGAGGCGCGAGCGGCCGAGATCGCCAGGGAGATGGTGGAGCGAAACAACTTCATCCTTCCTTCACTCAACCATGAGGTATCCGCCGGAACCCTGACCAAGCCGCCCCTGTTTCACTGGCTGGTGGCGGCGGTAGGTTCGGCCTTCGAATGGTCGAACTGGGCGGTTCGCCTGCCTTCCGTTCTGGCGGCATTGGGCTCCATCTGGATGGTCTTTCTTATCGGCCGTATGTTATTCGGATTCCGCGCGGCTACTTATTCCGTGGTGGTGCTGTCGACCTCCATACTCTTCCTGCAGAACGCCTCTGCGTCCCGCATTGATATACTTTTTACCCTGCTTATTCTGTTTTCCCTCTACTCTTTCTGGCGCGCCCTGTCTGACGAACGGCAACGCCGCTGGATTTACGGATTCTATCTCTGCAGCGGATTGGCGGTGGTGGCGAAAGGGCCGGTGGGATTCCTGGTGCCTTTTGCGGTAGCTCTGTTTCACCTCTTTGTTTCCGGAAGGCGAACCCTGATACGGGAACTGATCACCGCCAGAGGCCTGCTGCTGTTCTTCGCCGTGGCGGTTCCCTGGTATGTGGCGATGGCCGTGACCGCTCCCCCGGAGCTGGTCAACAATTTCCTGTTCGGACAGCTGTCACACTGGTGGGGCGGCAGCAGCAAAATGGCCGATAGCGGCGGCAAGTCCTTTTTCTATTATCTGCCGCACCTGCTGGTGGGGGCGTTTCCCTGGTCGCTGTTTCTGCCCGGGATTGTAGTTTACGGGCTGCGGGAGGCGCGCAGGAACGGGAATGCAGGCCTGAAATCCGTGCTGTTCTGGTTTCTCGGCGGGTTCGTGCTGTTCAGTCTGGGTGGTAAAAAGGCTACCCGTTATCTGTTGCCCCTCATGCCGGCGTTTGCGCTTTTGGCCGGTTTCTACTGGGATCGGATCGCCCAGGGGATCGGCAGGGGTCACCGCAGGGTATTGATTGTCGCGGCATCCCTGGTGTTGCTGGGAACGGTGCTGGTTTTGGCTCTGATGTCGGCGGTAGCGATGGATTTCGAACCGGCGCTGAACCTGTTGTTGCGTGGACGCAATCCGGGTGGTGCGCAACAGGTGCGGGAAGGGTGGGATCTGCTCCAGGGGTTCGCCGTCATAGGACTGGTGGTTTCCCTGCTGTCGGTGGCAGCGGCACTGCTGGGGGTTTACGGTTCCGGAAAGGGCCGGAGCGCCTGGATTGTGGCAGGGTCGGCCGCCATCGCCTGGACCCTGGTATGGCCGTTCTCTCTGGGCGTGAAACCGCAGCTGGATGCGGCCAAGAGCCCGCGCGCGGCGGCCGAGACCATCCTGCAACTCCTCCCGGAGGGTGCCGAACTTTATGGTGGCAGAGGGGACAAGACCTACGAACACGTCATGCGTTGGTACCTCAACAGAAACATAACCCGCGAATCCAGGGAACAACTGTATCTGCGCATACGGAATGAGCGGGATTCCTGGGTGCTGCTGATGGACAAGAATCCGCCGCCTGAGGAGCTGTTTCCCGGACGGGCCGGTATCCGCAGCTGGCAGGTGGATTACTACCACATCACCCTTGTTCCCGGCGGTTAGCTGAGCGTTGCGTCTGTTGTCGTCTCCAGGACGCGGCTCTTCCAGGGCCGTCGAATCTTAACCCGGAGAACGCAAAGGTGCGGAGGCGCAAAGAGTATTAATTTAATCGAGGTAAACTGCCGCCTTTTGGCGGCAAGACACGAAAGGGCCCTGCCGTACCGGCGGGGGTAGCCCGCCCTACGAAGCTGGAAACCTATGAATCACCACGGAGGACACAGAGGAATACAGGGAGATCAACAACCTGGGGTGATGCCTCTCTGTGAACCCCTGTGTTCTCTGTGGTTGGGGTGTATCGGCCCCTTCCAGGGGCCTTCATCAAACCACCCGCTCCGCGGGTGGTAGTTGATTTGAATATCGTCCCCAGGTAGGGCGGGCCGTGCCCGCCGTTCCGGGCCGATGGTGATGAATTCCCCTCGGGGATAAGGTAAAGTTCCCCAGTTTTGATGCATATACCGAAAAATCCGCGGTCTGCCGCGGACAGGTGGGGTTGGCAATGGATATATCAGTCGTGATTCCGGTTTACAACGAGGCGGAGAATATCGAGGCCCTTGCGGCGGAGATACGCCAGGCGCTGGACGGTAAATACGAATACGAGGCTGTTTACGTTGATGACGGCAGTAGCGACGAAACCCCACAGGTGCTGGAGAAGTTGCGCCGAGCCTACCCCCAGTTCCGGACCATACGTCATCTGCGAAACAGCGGGCAGAGTACGGCGGTGCGCAACGGAGTCAAAGCGGCGCGGGGCGAGTGGATCGTGACCCTGGACGGAGACGGTCAGAACGACCCGGCGGATATTCCGCGCTTCATAGATGTCATGCGGAACCAAGGAGAGGACGGCAAACTGCAGATGGTGGCAGGTTATCGCAAAAGGCGCCAGGACGACTGGGTTAAGCGCCTCTCGTCCCGGGTGGCGAACAAGGTACGTGCCGCCCTGTTGAAGGATGCCACTCCCGACTCGGTATGCGGATTGAAAATGTACCGGCGGGACGTGTTCCTGGATCTTCCCTACTTTGATCATATGCACCGGTTTCTGCCGGCCCTGATCCAGCGCAACGGGGGTGAAACTCTGTCGCTGGAGGTCAATCATCGCCCACGAAACAGGGGCGTATCCAAATACGGTGTCGGTAATCGTCTGTGGGTTGGGATCGTCGATCTGCTGGGACTGATGTGGCTGCAACGGCGAGTGCGCCTTACCCAAGTGGAAGAACAGGAGTAGACCGTGTCGATTGAATCAGTAGCACTTGTAGTTGGTTTTGCCGGACAGGCCCTGTTTTCGGCACGCTTCCTGGTGCAGTGGATCGCCAGTGAACGCCAGGGTCGCAGCGTGGTCCCTATCGCGTTCTGGTATTTCAGTATCGCCGGCGGAATCACCCTGCTCGGCTACGCAGTCTACCGCATGGATCCGGTCTTTATCCTGGGGCAGGGGATGGGTGTTTTCATCTATCTGCGCAACCTGTACCTGATCCGGCGGGAACATGCGGCCCTGATGCCGGAATCCGAATAGGTCACGCGGGAAAGGGGCAGCTTTCCATTCCCTGATCGCTCACTCGCAAGTAGGCCCCATGGGTTTCGTGCCACTCCGCCAGCACGATACGCCGGGCCGGTGCCCCCTCCAGCGTGAACTCGTGACTGGCCGGGCGGTGGGTATGGCCGTGGATCAACAGACGGACGTTATGTTCGCGCATGAGACCGGTAACCGCCTTCTGGTTCACATCCATGATCTCCTCCGGTAGAAGCGCCGTGGTTTCTCCGCTCTGCCGCCGGTACTCGGCGGCCCGGGCCGACCGTTCCGCCAAGGGTTGCGACAGGAACTCCGAGATAAAGGCCGGGCTGCGCAGTTGGCTGCGCGCCTGCTGATAGGTTAGATCATCGCTGCAGAGTTGGTCGCCGTGGGTAATCAGGGAGGGAGTCCCGGCGAGATCGATTACCGTCGGGTCGGGGATCAGTTCGCACCCGGCCTGCCGGCAGAACTCATCACCGATGAGGAAATCCCGGTTGCCGTGCATCAGATAGAGCGCTGTTCCCTGTTGCGCCAGCCGTGCCATGGCATCCTGGATGTGCGGAATCGGCGGGGAGCGGTCATCATCGCCGAGCCAGACATCAAACAGGTCGCCGAGGATGAACAGGCGTCCGGCGCCGCTGCCGACCTGTTCCAGAAATCTCAGGAAAAGAGACACCGTGGCCGGGCGCTGCGCCGACAGGTGAAGATCGGAGATTAACAGGGTGTCCGCCATGGCAGGCAGCCCGAATAGCGCCGTTTACCGGGGTTATTCGGCCATCTCCACCTTTTCGATAACGATATCGTCAACCGGCACGTCCTGATGTCCCATGCGGCCGGTGGTGTCCACGCCTTTGATCTGATTGATTACGTCCATACCGTCCGTAACCTTGCCGAACACGCAGTATCCCCATCCGTCCTGGCTGGGGAAGTCCAGGAACTTGTTGTCCGCCACGTTGATATAAAACTGCGCGGTAGCCGAGTGCGGCTCCATGGTGCGGGCCATGGCGATGGTGCCGGTCAGGTTGCTGAGGCCGTTATTCGACTCGTTTTCGATCGGTTCCCGGGTCTGTTTCTCCACCATGCCCGGCAGAAAACCGCCGCCCTGGACCATGAAGTTGTTAATCACGCGATGGAATATGGTGCCGTCATAGAAGCCGTCCCGTACATACTGGGCGAAGTTCTCACTGGTCTTCGGGGCCTTTTCAAAATCGAGTTCAATGACGATATCGCCGAGGTTGGTTTTCAGGGTAATCATTTCTCTGTCGCCTTTTTGCTGTCGTTGATGCGGGTGATGCTTTCGATGATGACGGGTTTCTCCGGGACGTTGTTCATGCCATATCGGGATACGGTGAAGACATCCGCGATTTTGTCCACGGTCTCCAGCCCTTTGGTTACCTGTCCGAACACCGTGTACCCCCAGTCGTCCGGTTCCGGATAGTCGAGTCCGGGATTATCCACGTGGTTGATGAAAAACTGGGCGGTGGCCGAGTGAGGATCGTCCAGGCGCGCCATGGCGATGGCGCCGCGCACGTTTTTGAGACCGTTGTTGGCCTCGCTTCTGACCGGGGTATGGGTCCGCTTCTTCACCAGATCGGGAGTAAACCCCCCGCCCTGGATCATGAAACCGTACATCACCCGGTGGAATATGGTGCCGTTGTAGAAGCCCTCGTCCACGTAGCGGAGGAAATTCGCCACGGTCCGGGGTGCCTTGTCCTCGTCCAGGGCCAGTTCCATATCCCCCATGCTGGTCTTTATCAGCACACGAACCGTGCCGGCAGCGGCAGGCGCCAGCAGTCCCAGACCCAGCAGGACGAATAGCGATAGATTCAGAAGCCTGTTTCGCATTGCTCTACGGTTCCCCCACTTGCTGAAAAACAAGCCATGATATAGCTTCCGGCGGAGGGAAAAAAGCGCCAATCCTTTGTCGTTGCCCGCCGATCGTTTACTATGCGCCATTAGTCACCGGTTGCGGCGCCTCGTGCCCATATCGGGTGCCCGTCGGTCTCTGTATGAAATCCGGAAGTCAAATGATCCAGGTCTATAACGATCTCAGCAATCAGAAAGAAGAGTTTACCCCCATCGAGCCGGGCAAGGTCCGCATGTACGTCTGCGGCATGACGGTCTATGACTACTGCCACCTGGGGCACGCCCGGGTGATGGTGGTGTTCGACGTGATCTACCGGTATCTGAAGGCCAGGGGCTACGATGTCACCTATATCCGTAACATCACCGATATCGACGACAAGATCATAAACCGCGCCAACGAGCGGGGTATGCCGTTCAGTGAGTTGACGCAGGAGTTCATCCGCGCCATGCACGAGGATGCGGATGCCCTGGGGGTGCTGCGTCCCGACAGCGAACCCAAGGCCACCGAACATATGGACGAGATCCTGGCCATGATCGGCCGCCTGATCGAGCGCGGGCACGCCTATGCGGCGGAGAACGGCGATGTTTACTACGACGTGCGCAGTTTCCCCGGCTACGGCAAGCTCTCCGGCAAGTCCATAGAAGACCTGCAGTCCGGCGCCCGGGTGGAACCGGGGGAGGCCAAGCGCGACCCTCTGGATTTCGCCCTGTGGAAGGCGGCCAAGCCGGAGGAACCGGCCTGGGATTCCCCCTGGGGGCGGGGCCGGCCGGGCTGGCACATCGAGTGCTCCGCCATGTCCACCAAGGCCCTGGGGGATACCTTCGATATCCACGGCGGCGGTGCCGATCTCACCTTTCCCCATCATGAGAACGAGATCGCCCAGTCCGAGGGTGCCACCGGCCACCCCTTCGTCAAATACTGGCTGCATAACGGTTTCGTGCGTATCAACGAGGAGAAGATGTCCAAGTCCCTGGGCAACTTCTTCACCGTGCGCGAAATCCTGGAACGCTATCGGGCCGAGGAGGTGCGCTACTTCATCCTCACCAGCCAGTACCGCTCCCCTCTGAACTACGACGACGAACATCTGGACAACGCCCGTGCCGCCCTGACCCGTTTCTATACCGCCCTGCGTGGACTCCCGCAGGCGCAACCCGCCGGGGGCGAGGCATTCGAGGCCCGTTTCCGTGAGGCCATGGACGACGACTTCAACACCCCGGAGGCCCTGGCGGTGCTGTTCGATCTCACGCGGGAGATCAACCGGATAAAGGCATCCGATCCCGCC
>JBNKJV010000017.1:0-63639 GCA_050291465.1 Sedimenticolaceae bacterium
CGCAGCGGGCGGGGACGTGGGGCGGTTTTTCTTTGGTACCTTTCTTTTGAGCGCTCAAAAGAAAGGTACTCGTGACCTTTTAGCCAAAGGTAGAGAAGAGACCCCATACCGGACAGGTCACGAAACTTGTTACCGATATCGAAAAGCGGCCTGGAGGTTTGGGGGAAGGCAGGGCCCCACCAGAAGAACGTAGAGATCGATAAGCAGCAACTCGCAAGTTCTAACTTCAACTCACCTATCATCAAACAACTGCTCAACCGTGCGTATCTCCTCCGCGGCCTCTTCCAGAATGGTAAGAGAAAGACGGGGGCCGAGGTCTTTGCCCGCAAGTTTGTGATAGGCCGGGACCAGGTACGGCGGGGGCAACTCCCGTCCCCGGGGAGTTCCCAGATAGGAGTGAAGCTGGGCGGCGATAACCAGGTCGGTATAGTCCGGTTCTCCCTCCTTTTCCCGCATCCAGTCTTCCGCGTGCAGCACGGTTTCCACGATATCACCCGGGAACGACCAGCGCCGCAGCACCATGGCACCCAGTTCCTTCTGCAGGTCGTTGATCGCCTGTTCCAGCAGGCCGGGTTTTTTTGCGATGTGGGGATAGTTGTGGGCCAGATTAAGAACCGGAATGGCGCCGATGTCGTGAATCAATCCGGCAAGCATGGCCCTGTCAGGATCCAGGGTCGTGGTGCGTTTGGCCAGAACCTGACAGAGGGCGGCGACGCGCCTGCTGTGATCCCATAGTTGTTGCATGCGACGGTGCAGCAGCCTTGATTTGGTCCGGAACAGTCCCCTCATGGCAAAACTTCTTACCAGTTCCCGGGTGGCGGTCTGGCCCAGCCGGGTGACCGCGTCCTGGCAATTGCTGATTTCCTCAGCGCCGCCGAAAGCGGCGCTGTTCGCGGCGCGGATCATGCGGGTGGTCAGAGCGGGATCCACCTGAATGATTCGCGCTATATCAGCACTGCCGGTGTGCGGATCGGAGACCGCCCTCTGCACCCGTAAGGCGATGTCGGGTATGCCGGGAATTTCGCATTTGCCTTTCTGCAATGCCAGGTAAAAGTCCAGATAGAGCTGATTCTCTTCGCCGCCTTCGGTCAACTCGATACCCTGGAGCTCGCCGCTGTTTTTTTCTCCGCAGTAGTATTCCACGCCTTTGAGAAGATAAGAGGGGATAAGAGCAATGGAAGAGGGGCCCTGGGAGATCACGCTGTCGATCGCCGCGGCCGCTCCGCATATGGAGAAGCTGGCGGGTGCCGACCCGGCCGCCAGGGATCGCTGATCGGAACCGGGGGCGTTTATTAGCAGTGTGCCTTCCAGGAGAAACGGCGTGAACTCCTCCCGATCCAGCCGATCAAACAGATTCTCCCCCGGCCGCAGTTTCTGTTCCCGAGCCTGATTGAGAATAAAACGGAGTACCAGCTTCGGCAGTTTGCGGAAAGGGGCGAACCTGCGCAGATCATCACTGTTTAACGTCAATCTCGATCCCTTTACCGATTCACAGGGAAGTATTGCCCGTGGAATATAAGTGGTTTTGTCCGTCGGCAATATTATCCCGGCGGAACATCACGGCCAATAAATTTCCTATCGATTATTTATAAACAACTCCCCGCATCTACATGCAGGCGCCGATAAAGTTTTAATCCCGAAGCAACCTGAGCCTGTTGTGCATCTCTCCTACAGCCCGTCCTGTGTTCCAGGGTCTGACAAGGTGTTTAGAGGCATGATCGGCTAGCGAGATATTTTGTTCTCAGGTCTGTTATCGGCAGCCCCGGGGAAAAATACAGGGTTTCCCATGCCGGAAGAAGTCGCCGCGGTCGGCATCCGTGGCGCCGGCCGCTGCGCATGGGGCGGGGGATATTCCCCGGTAAAACGGCCGGAAAAAGCGGTACTTTCGCGGCTATTCTCACGAACCGGCCCGATGATGAGTGACAAAGGCACTCATTCTGCATACCATTCCCTTTTCCTGTAATAAATTCACCAACTTGTATGAAAACCAGCGCAGAAATCCGAAGAGCCTTCCTCCAGTATTTTATCGATAAAGGACATGAGGAGGTGGGCAGCAGCCCGTTGATTCCTCACAACGATCCCACGCTGCTTTTTACCAATGCCGGCATGGTTCAGTTCAAGGATGTATTCCTGGGACGGGAGAAGCGGAGCTACAGTCGCGCCACCAGTTCACAACGCTGTATCCGCGCCGGCGGGAAGCATAATGACCTGGAAAACGTGGGGTATACCGCCCGCCACCATACCTTCTTCGAGATGCTGGGCAATTTCAGCTTCGGTGACTATTTCAAGCGCGAGGCCATCGAGTTCGCCTGGGAGTTTCTTACCTCGGTGCTGAAGATCCCGCAGGATAAACTGTGGGTGACGGTGTTCGCGGACGACGACGAGGCGGCCGATATCTGGATCAAGGAGATCGGTGTCGATCCGGAGCGATTCTCCCGCTGCGGGGCGAAGGACAATTTCTGGTCCATGGGCGATACCGGACCCTGCGGTCCCTGCTCCGAGATCTTCTATGACCACGGACCGGATATATGGGGCGGCCCCCCGGGTTCGCTGGAAGAGGACGGCGATCGCTATATCGAGATCTGGAACCTGGTGTTCATGCAGTTCAACCGCGACGCGGAAGGCAACCTGACCCCGTTACCGCGCCCCTCCGTGGATACCGGTATGGGCCTGGAGCGATTGGCCGCGGTGATGCAGGGCGTGCACAGCAACTACGACATCGATCTCTTTCGTAATCTCATAAAAGCCACCGCCGAGATCACCGGCTGCAAGGATCTGGAGGAGAAATCCCTGCGGGTCATCGCGGACCATATCCGTTCCTGCGCCTTTCTCGTGGTGGACGGCGTGCTGCCCTCCAATGAGGGGCGGGGTTATGTACTGCGCCGGATCATCCGCAGGGCCATACGCCACGGCTACATGCTGGGGGTCAAGGAACCCTTCTTCCATAAACTGGTGGCCGTCCTGAATCGCGAGATGGGGGAGGCCTATCCGGAACTGCAACAGGCCCGGGAACAGGTTGAGCGGGTGCTGCTGCTGGAAGAGCAGCGATTCGCCGAGACCCTGGAGCAGGGGATGAAGATCCTGGAGCAGGCCATTGCCGGGCTCGAGGGGAACCGGATCCCCGGCGAGACGGTGTTCAAGCTCTACGACACCTTCGGTTTTCCCACCGATCTGACCGCGGATATCGCCCGCGAGCAGGGACTTTCACTGGACATGGAGGGGTTCGAACGGGAGATGGATGCACAGCGGGAACGGGCACGGGCGGCCAGCAACTTCGGCATCGACCAGGAGATCTCCCTGGACCTGGAAGGGGAGACCGATTTTACCGGCTATGAGCGGTTGGAGGACGAAGCCACCGTCATCGCCCTGATCCAGAAAGGTGAGACGGTAGACACCCTGGGGAATAACGAAGAGGGCATGGTGGTGCTGGACCGCACCCCCTTCTATGCTGAGTCCGGCGGCCAGGCGGGTGATTCCGGTAGACTCCGGTTGGGCGAGGAGTATTTCGAAGTGACCGATACCCGCAAACAGGGCGGGGATCTGTTCGTTCACATCGGTGCATTCAAGGGCGATGTGTTGCGCGTCGGCGACACGGTGAAGGCGGAAGTGGACAGGGCCAAGCGCGGCCGCACCGTGCTCAACCACTCGGCCACCCACCTGCTGCATGCGGCCCTGCGCCGGGTGCTGGGGGATCATGTAGAACAGAAAGGCTCGCTGGTGGATTCGGATCGGTTGCGTTTCGACTTCTCGCACTTCGAACCGGTGAGTCCGGAGCAGCTACGGACCATTGAACGTATGGTGAACGAGCAGATCCGGGAAAACGACATGGTGGAGACCCGCCTCATGTCCCTGGAGGATGCCAAGGCGAGCGGTGCCATGGCCCTGTTCGGCGAGAAGTATGACGAGCAGGTACGGGTCCTGCGTATCGGGGAGTTCTCTACCGAGTTGTGTGGCGGTACTCATGCCAAAGCGGCAGGCGATATCGGCCTGTTCAAGATCACTTCGGAAGGGGGTATCGCCGCCGGCGTGCGCCGTATCGAGGCGGTCACCGGCGAACGCGCCGTGGAATGGATCGAGGAGGATGAGGCGCGCCTGCGGCGGGTGGGGGAGATTCTGCGAGCGGGCCGTGACGATCTGGACGAGAAGGTTACGCAGTTGCTGGAGAACAGCCGCCGCTTGGAGAAGGAGCTGGACCAGCTCAAGGCGAAGCTGGCCAGTTCCGCGGGCAGCGACCTGGCCGGAGACGCGGTAGAGGTGGACGGCATCAAGGTGTTGGCGGCGAAGCTGGAGGGGGCGGATCCCAAGTCCCTGCGCGATACCATGGACCAGTTAAAGAATAAGCTGGGTTCTGCAGTTATCGTGCTGGCCACCGTCAGCGGCGACAAGGTGAGCTTGGTGGCCGGTGTCACCAAGGATCAGACCGACCGGGTAAAGGCGGGCGACCTGATCAAAACCGTGGCCGAACAGGTGGGCGGCAAGGGCGGCGGACGCCCCGACATGGCCCAGGCCGGCGGCAACAATCCGGAGGCGCTGGACGGCGCCCTCGCAACCGTGGAGTCCTGGGTACGCGAACGTCTCGGTGCCTAGTCTGGTAGGGCGGGCTGCGCCCGCCGATTGTTGCTATAAATTCACCGCCAAACAGGCCGCTGCTATTTAACCTTTAATCAATATGTTGTTTAATAATCGCCCGTCGGCGCAGGTCACTGCGTCAGATCCCATGCACACGAACGGCAATAGATAATGGCACTCATCGTCCAAAAATACGGCGGCACCTCCGTGGGCAGCGTCGAGCGTATCGAAGCTGTGGCGGAGAAGGTTGCTGCGGTGCGTGAACGGGGCGATGACGTGGTGGTCGTTGTGTCCGCCATGTCCGGCGAGACCAACCGCCTTATCGCCCTGGCGGCGGAGATCGACGAGCAGCCGGACCCGCGGGAGATGGATGTGCTGGTCTCCACCGGTGAGCAGGTGACCATCGCCCTGCTTTGCATGGCGCTGCAGAAGAGGGGTTTTCCCGCCCGCTCCTATACCGGAGGGCAGGTCCATATCCTCACCGACAGCGCCTTCAGCAAGGCACGGATCCGGGATATCGACGACGACCGGGTGCGCACCGATCTGGAAGCGGGCCGGGTGGTCGTGGTGGCCGGATTTCAGGGCGTCGACGAGTACGGCAATATCACCACCCTGGGCCGCGGCGGGTCCGATACCACGGCCGTGGCCATGGCGGCGGCATTGAAGGCCGACGAATGTCAGATCTTTACCGACGTGGACGGTGTCTATACCACCGACCCGCGGGTGGAACCGCGCGCCCGGCGCCTGGAGCGCATCACCTTCGAGGAAATGCTGGAGATGGCCAGTCTCGGTTCCAAGGTGCTGCAGATTCGGGCGGTGGAGTTCGCCGGCAAATATAATGTTCCCTTGCGTGTCCTCTCCAGTTTTGAAGAGGGCGAGGGTACCCTGATCACCTTTGAGGACGAGGGTATGGAAGAGGCAAAAATTTCTGGTATCGCGTTCAATCGGGACGAGGCCAAACTGACCATTCTCGGGGTTCCCGATCGTCCGGGCGTGGCCCACGAGATCCTCGGTCCGGTATCCGATGCCAATATCGAGATCGACATGATCGTCCAGAACATCGCCGAGGACGACACCACCGACTTTACCTTCACGGTACACCGCAACGACTACAAGAAGACGCTGGAGATCCTCAAGGACACCGCCGGCAAGCTCGGCGCGCGGGAAGTGAAGGGTGATGACAAAATTGTCAAAATCTCCCTGGTCGGCGTGGGAATGCGCTCCCACGCGGGTATCGCCAGCGCCATGTTCGGGGCATTGGCCAAGGAAGGGATCAATATCCGCATGATTTCCACTTCCGAGATTAAGATTTCCGTCGTAGTGGACGAAAAATACTTAGAGCTCGGTGTTAGGGCCCTGCACGATGCTTTCGAACTGGGTGAGGAGCAGCCTGAAGACTAACAGTGGAATTTGCTTGGAAGTGGTCTAAGCTATTGGTTTGTAACCGCTTTGGTAATTAAATTCCCTTTTTTTTCCAGGCGATCTACTGGTAGAATTCATCTGCCCTTTGGTCACGGGAACATCGTGTCCGTAAGAGCTTGGTTGGCCGCGGTTGAGCTGCCCGGGAATAGGCAGTCAGCAGTAGATAAAGTTCAGGTAGGACACCGCGATCGGGAGTGAATGCAAACAGGGAGACTGGAGCATGTTGATACTGACCCGCCGTGTAGGCGAAACCCTGATGATTGGTGACGAAGTCACCGTTACTGTGCTTGGTGTTAAAGGCAACCAGGTCCGTATTGGCGTAAACGCTCCGCGTGATGTGACTGTGCATCGCGAGGAGATTTACGAGCGGATCAAAGCCGAACAGGCGCAGCAGACAACCGAAGAGTAAGGTTGTCCGGAAAAAACGGTGGCCCTGGGCTGGATTAAGGGCCGCTGTTTTTTTAATTTAAAAACGGGAATAATATTCCCGTTAGCGAACAGTTTTACTGGAGAGATGGCCGAGAGGCTGAAGGCGCTCCCCTGCTAAGGGAGTATGGGGTTAATAGCTCCATCGAGGGTTCGAATCCCTCTCTCTCCGCCATCAAATAAAAAAAGGGGCCCTTGGGCCCCTTTTTTATTTGATCGAGGTGGATAGAGAGGAATCAGATTCGAACCCTTCGTTCGACAAGCGCCGGAGGCGCGCAGAACGAGCGGCGTCAGCCGCGAGAGGGCCGAAGGCCCGGTAATCCCTCTCTCTCCGCCATCAAATAAAAAGGGGTCCCGATGGGACCCCTTTTTATTTGGATAGAGAGAGGGGTTCGAACCCGAGATGATCTAAAGAGTTGGGTTCGACAAGGAGCGGCAAAGCCGCGACGCAGCACGAGCCGCGTAGCGGCGAGAGGGCGAAGCCCGGTAATCCCTCTTAAAAAAGTCCTCCCCCTTCCAGGGGGAGCTAGAGGGGGTATTCGGTGAGGCAACCAACCCTACGAATCCCCGATTTTTTCTAACTGTAGGAGCCCGGTCCCCCGGGCGATTAAATCCGGAATACCACCTGATGTTTGGCATTCCACCGTGCCCGGTAATCCCTCTTAAAAAAGTCCTCCCCCTTCCAGGGGGAGCTAGAGGGGGTATCCGAGAGATAGCCCATTTCCAAAACAGCCTCACAAGCCACTGAAAACCCGAAAGAACCCCCCGGTTTCATTGACAAACCGGCCCCAAATCTTCAAAATTCGCCTTCCAATTCAGCGCCCGTAGCTCAGCTGGATAGAGTACCTGGCTACGAACCAGGTGGTCGGAGGTTCGAATCCTTCCGGGCGCGCCATAAATACCAAATATAAATCAAGCGGTTATCGAACTATTCGGCAACCGCTTTTTTTCTCCCATTTTCAATTGCTACCAGTTTTGCACCAGTAGACTTCCTACCTCCGATGTTGTCCGCGTAATCCGCTAAATGTGCCGCACTCAAATGGGCGTAACGCTGAACCATTTCCGGACTCGCCCAACCGCCCAACTCCTGCAAGACGTGTAACGGTGTCCCGGCCTGTACATGCCAACTGGCCCAGGTGTGGCGAAGGTCGTGCCAACGGAAATCGGGATACTTGTATTCATCAGGCTTGCGTGTCGGATACTGTTTGCGTTTATCCGTTACGGGCAGGCCGTCGTCATACAACCGAATCCCGGCACGATCCAAAGCCTTGCGCCAGGCGTGTCCGCCTGCCTTGACCATCGGCTGACCCTGAAAGGTAAAAACCCGTACAGGGTGCTTGCCGAGTTGTCGCCGCAGAACGGACATGGCATCAGCGTTCAAAGGAACAGAGAGGGCCTTGCGGGCCTTGGCCTGATCCGGATGAATCCAGGCAACCCGGCGTTGAAGATCAACCTGCGACCACTCAAGCTTGGTTACATTGGACTCGCGCAACCCGGTAGCCAGGGCAAACTCCGCCAGGGCCTGCAGATGGGGCGGCATCTCCTGCAACAACCGCTCCGCCTCATCATAGGTCAACCAACGTATCCGGCGGTTGTCCTCCTTGAGCAACCGAAACGCCGGAATCCGATCCACCCACTCCCACTCCCGATTGGCACGCCGCAAGATCGCACGCAGAACCTGCAACAGCCGGTTGACCGTGGCGTTACTGACACCTTCGTCCAACCGGGCCTGAATGATCTGGTCGACCTTGGGCCGGTCGATCTGGTCGAGATAGAGCCCGCGCAGATACGTATCCAGCCAACGCAGATGGGCGAGGTCGTCATCCAACGTAACCTTGCTTCTCTGTTCCTTCGCCCACCGAACGGCGGCCTGCTCCCAGGTGTAACGCGGCTTGTCTCCGAGCTTATGTAACCGCCAAAGCTCGAACCTCAACCGTGCCTCGTACTCCTCGGCCTGCCGCCGGTCGGCAGTTTTAGCACTTTGGAATACTCGCTGTCCGTTGGGTGCGGTAAACCGCACCCACCAGATACCTTTCTTCCCTCGTCGCTTAAGTGACATGAGTAACCTCCTTCACCTTGCGACGCTTGCCGAGGCCTACGGTACTGCGCGCGCAGCCATTCGGCAAGATCCCGCTCCAGGAACACCCAGGAGCGGCCCGGCTTGGCGCAGGGGATCTCCCCCGCAACCGCCCGCCGCCTGAGGCTTTCCGGGTGCATGCGCAGAAACCGGGCGGCCTCCTGGAGATCGAGGGTGCGGTACTCATTCGCCATTACTCCTCCTTCGATACTCGCGGGCGACGGCGGCATCCATCGGGTGGAGTTCGCCCTCCGGCGGGCTGTTTCGCATGGAGCTGTATTGACGGGCCTTCAGGGCGGCCTTCTGTTCCACATAGTCCTGATAGGTCAGACCGGTCAGATACTCCCGGCTATCGTGAAAGGCCCGCGCGGCCAGGATGTAGGCCTTGGCACCCTCACCGGCATCGGTGATGCCGTACAGGGCCATGAAGGAGGTGAGACCGCTCAGGCCGTTGATGAACAGCCACTTATCCGAGGGAGGCTGTCCGGTGCCGGGCTTTGTACGCTGGCAACCCTGCTCCACACCCCAATCCGCACCCTGGAGAACCGACCACATGGGGTGGGTGGGCCAGCGGGTCTGGGTGTTGTCCGAAGGATCGGGGCAGGTGAGGCGTAGCCAATCGGATGAGGCATACACCCACAACCCGCCCAGCAGCGCCAGGAGGGAGCTGAAACTCTTCACGCCCAGTTGCCGCAGCACTTCGCGACGGAACTGAAACTCCTGCCGCCAGACGTCCTGAACCCCGTCCCATCCCAGGTCCTCCCAGATCTGGCAAAGATAGTTCTTACCGCTCTTCTCCAGCTCCAGGGTTTTGTTATAGAGACGTGCCGACAGGGCACCGCCGATAGCGATGGACAACCCGGAGAACTGGCGGCCGACGTAATACCGGGACATCAGCCGGGCGCGGGTGACCCACTCTCGCTCCCGGATGCCTCCGATATCGGTGTCGGTAACGAAGTCCACACACAGATCCACACGGCTGACGGAGGCTTCACCATCAATCAGCCCCAACGACTCAACCACGGAGCGGAGATCCGCCTCCACCCGCTCGGGGCCTTCGAAGGTCAACGCCTCGCTTGCGATCTTCACGTGAGCCAAGGGGGCCCGTTCGGCGTTCAGGCCGGCAACCTGGATACGGTACCAGCGATCCGCCAGGATGAACTCATAGGGGAATTTACCCCGGTCTTTAACCTGGAACAGGTGATCGCCGATGGAGATCTGTGCCAGCTTCTGGTTCTCGGGGTTTTTGGACCTTGCCAGATCCTTCAGGACCTTCAGGCGAATAGCCATCTCCGCGGACAGGGTGCCGTGGTAGGAGAGATAAAGACTGTCCACCCCCACCCGGAGGATATGGGTACCCCCGGTAGGGATGCAATTAGCAGGTGCAGTGTTACTAAGCGGCGCACCTGCCGGTTCAGTGCTGCCGCCGTCCGACGCATGGGGGCCCCACCCCTGCGGGGTGCCCTCCCCATGCGCGGGCCTGGCGGCCGCCCCGCCAAACTCCGGCACGTCGTTCAAATAGCCTGCTCTGGATTTCTGATTCATAATTTACCTCACGTATATTTGGAAAGTGTTTACAGCCGCGATAACTTGGGCTGGACGGAGGAAATAGTGACGGACGATACGCCAGGGATACCGACAACTGACCGGTTACCAACCGGTCTGGATGAGACGTGGCTAGAGCGACTAAAGGTGCATTCGGAGCACTTGGTGCGCAGTGCCAGACGTTCAAATCACATGCTTGTAATGAAGGCGGTCATGGGGCTGTCTTGCGAAGACCGAGAACGTGGCTTTACGGTTCCAGGAGAGGACGACCAGGGGAAGGGGTTTACAAACACAGAAGTTGCTGACCGGTTGGGATGGAGCGTGGATAGCGAGGGTCGACGGCGGACGATCAACCAAACGTGGAACAAAATAATCCAGGAATACTGGCCGAGATACAGCGAAGGATTCAATCAGAAGCTGGCAGACGAGGGGTGTCCATGGACAATAGAACCGGACCAGCACCAGAGCAAGGGAGGGGCCCCTACGGTATTTTTCTGGCGCTTTTCAGTACCCAGCGAGACGAAAGAACCAAAGCAGACGCCCCGCTCACCGACTGATCAAAGTGGTTGGACAGTCAAATACTATCCGGATGAAATCGAGGCTAAGAAAGGGGTTTTGTCAAAGCTATTAAAACAGGGAATGAAGAGGCGGGGGCGCTTGCATATAGGCATTTTGATTACAACATTCCTTATTTTATTAGTGACGATGCTACTCGTGATGATTGCGTTCTCCGTTACTGGGACGCTCACAGCGCTTGTCTCCGGCGTATTTTTTATCTGGATTTTTTTGCGATTTGTAGGTTGGATGAACAGGTATGTGCAAGGGCCGATGATCCCCGCCCCGGAGATAATGCAGACCGGTCTTCACGATGACCTATTGTTAGAATGGAAAACGGACAGCATGGACGGGGACCCGCGGGAACATATGAGGTTGTATTTTTCCAGATATTCCGGCAGTTGCCCCATATGTGACTCTACCGTAAGGGCTTGTGATGGCGGGAGCGAGTTCCCGGGGAGGATTATAGGGATATGTGAAGCGTCACCGGTTGAGCACATCTTTAGCTTTGATCCGAAGACGAGACTAGGTTTTCCATTAAGGGAATGGTGTGTGTGTTCTTCGGTCATCAAGACTAGATAGGGAATTCTGGTGGTAGGATACATATCTCTCATGTTCCAAACTGTGCCCACACGGATCTAGTATACTGTCTCCAGATTTCGGTAGTCCTCATAACAAAAAATGTATGTATCCCTTGCCGGTTGTTAGGCATGCCTAATGAACGTAGGCACATCACGAAAATACTTCAAACTCTTAACAGCTAGTATATTTGCAATATGCCCCGCAACTGCTGGATTTGTATCAATTACTGTAACTGAGTCGATTTTTGAATTCGAATGAAAGCAACGTCTAAATAGGCTTCTAGCTGCAAAGTCCGCATCTGGGAATGAGTACCCAAAAATTATTAGGTGCTTAGCGGATTTTAGTTCTGTAATAGCCTCATCCCATATTCTTCCGACTATATCTTTATACCTGCTCGCTTTTTCATAAATGGGAGGAACAACTAAAGGTACTACATCTGTCCATCTCGATTTTACGCGGTGCCTTAGGTTAAGAAATATTTTCTGGTCATTAAGGCACATAAGCGGACCAGAAGGGCTACGCACGCAATTCTTCGGGTCTGTGCCACTTCTAACTCTGTAGACCCAATTCAATGAACCGTGCAGCTTTAATACTCGAATTGTGTCAAGACAAGGAGAATGAAATGGCTGGCTCCCTGCGTTCATTATTATCCATGATCCAAAGTCGATACCATATGCATTCCTGATGTCCCAGAACATGGCATTGTATGAGGACATGGACTTGGTCTCTTCAATTGCCTTCTCGATGACGATATCTTGATTAAAAGTAATAAATGTTGGTTTAATGCACTTTCCGCTACGCCATAAATATCTCAACAAAGCTCCCACGCCATAGCGGCTCTTGCCATTAATAGGGTTTGTGGTTCTTGCTATTGAATCTGAGTACATTCTTAAAAGTGACCAATAGGCTTTTAAACAGCCGCCAGGCGGACTTAATGAGAACGCATCTGAGTAAATGTGGTTGAATATTTCCTCCATTCTATGTAAGCCATCAAATGGGTCTATCCCATAGTGACTGTTCATATACCTACTGACTGCATGTCTTCCAGGTAGTTCAGCAAGACGGCAGTACTCAAAGAATGTCGTATCTAGTGGCGGCCGATCTTTTCTAGCAGGCTGACTTGGCAGAGCCTCCGCTAAAGTTGCACCTGCACCAACAAGAATGACTGTATTTTCGTTCGCCATTATACTCCTAACTGAGTAACTGATAAGCTACACTTTGCGTGGCCGCTCGTATTTTAGCATCGGACTCTCCTGAGCTAAGTATTTGTGTTCTATTTGTCAGGTGAGGTTTAAGCCACGCTTGCTAAACATGTTAGGGGAATTAGCTCATAACTTCTCGATACAATTGGTCTAGCTCTCCATCAATAAGTCTTCGTTCCCCGCTTCCTACATGTCCTAAGCAATTGATTATAAATGTGTCATCTATAGGTAATATGATACCATTACGCTGATTGGCCACATCTCGACAGCGTCGTTTTAAGTTAGGCATATCATCGCTTTCCCTAAACATCAGGAGACCAAATCTTCCTCTTGTATGGTTAAAACGACTAACTAGCTGATCTATCTCAGGATTGGCAATTTCGTTTGTGTAGTTTTTGCACTCAACGTGAACAATATTTGCCAAAATGTGCTGATCGAGAGCAATCCGATAAAATAGACCGCTATCCTTGCCATTTGTATAGGTTATATCGATTCGTTTTCTACCCTCATTGATCTCTGCTTCTTTTTTTGGGTTTAGCATATTAGGAAAAAACAAGAAGCTCAAAAGACTAATACAAATATTGTGATAACGATTCGCGTCATTTCCTCCTTTCGGAATGCTCGCTAAATCATCTTTTAGAGCCACAGCCAAATCTTCCTCGTTAAAATTCTCGCCATTAATATCAGGAACTCTCGATGCAGAGGATTTTAGAGTGTCTCTATATTTGTCTAATACGTCTGGATGAGAGACAGAAAACTCCGCCAAAAAATCTTTATCTGTTGGGTAGTGTTCGTCTACGGTTTTTTTGTAAACTACCTTCTTCCTTATTTCTCCTTTCTTATTTCTCAATACTGTAACGAGAGAGTCACCCGCCCTTAAGTGCTCTTCTTGAAGGAATTCGAGAACAAACATTTTTCGAAATCTTGAGTGATCTACTCCAACTTGATACCTCACGGAATGTTTAGGAACAAGTATCAATTTGTGATGATCGTATACTGGAAGATTTACATACTCCTGCTGCCACTCCTCAATATCCATATTCCAAAAAAATCCAGAGGCAACAGATCTCATTGGTACTCCGTGAAGATTACACTGCTGTTGTGTGTATTCTATTAATTTCCTTCTAATTATATTGGTTGTGATATCAGATATCTTATCTCTACCGATACCAGGGATAAAAAGAGCAAAATCAGAAATATCCTCTAACAATCCTGAGCTGGCTGCCTTACTTTTAGATATTGCCTCATAGAGTTCTAATGCTTGTATTGCTCCAACACCGCGTCCGGGATTACCGTCTCTAGATACCCCTAAATGAGTTTCCTCTGGTTCTCCCAGGTGCGATAGAAGCGTTACACCTTTATCTCGGTTATTTGTAGTTACAGAGTCCAATACAGATTGAAAATAAGAAACGACAAGCTGATGTGCATGCTCAGACCAGTCATCTTCCCTTGTTGTGAGTGCATAGGGATCTAGATACAAGGGAGTATCGTTTCCAGGGATAATGTCAACAAAATCTAATTCGGCTTGTTTCTTGTCAATCCCATATATTTCAGAAAATTTGTCCATTTAGCCCTTTTCCTAACGATATTTGGTGTATGGTGTGCCGGGCGCAGTAACAAAAGATCAATCAGGTGTAAAAGTAGTAATTCCTTTTAACCCTCGCTTTTTCATCTTTAATCCAAAAGGAAGATTAACCCGTTTATGGAATTAAAGGGGACGTATTATTTTTTGAATCTTAGCCATCCTTTATCGCTTTAAAAATAAATGCGTCCCCTTTGGCCGCCAATAAGTGCTGCAACGCCCGGTGCACTAATAACAGCTTTTAAAAACTCGCTTGCGTCAACAAACGTAGTGCCTGCAAGCGACAAAAAGAATATACAAACAAGAATTCCATATGATTTTAAATCGTGCTTCATATTTATCCCTGTACTTGACGGTAGAGCTCACTGGATTGCGAGCATAGCGAGCGAGCCCAGTGAAGCCCTCGGTTAGGCAGTAGTAGTTTTGTGGAAGTAGAAATATAACCTATAAGGTTCAAGCGAGTTTTACTCCTTGCCGTAAAATATCCCACCACAACTCGAGAGTAGCCTGCACACAGGCAGGTGGATCAGGTGCTCGAGGGGAAAACAAATTCGACATCTCTCTCACGGAAACGGCGAGAAAACCGCAGGCATACTGGCCTGCTATTTTCATAAGGCCATAGGCTTCGGGTGTACCGGCTTTAAAATCGAATAACTGATGTAGTGAAAATGGGTGCGCGTGCACATGTGAGGACAGGTGCATCAACGCTGCGGTGAAATAATTAGAGTTGATATCCGCCGCATCGAGACGGATGCTCCGTGAGACCAAATATGGAGGACATTCACCGTTGACAACCTTTCCTAGTACACTTTTCGAGAGAAATAGCTCGAACCGCATATCAAGCACCGATCGTCGAAGCAGAGTTATATCCTCTTCCACTTCAGCGATTCTAGGATCCCTTGATCCTATGAGGGTCAGCATTTTGTGCCTTCGTTCTTGTGCATGTAGCTTCCAAGCGAGAATACGGCATTCTAGTTCTTCTTCTGATATTCCTTCGACGGTAACGTAGGCGAGCGCTTCATATGATTCAAGAATTGCACGACTGAGCGCATATGCGCTTGAAATATCCCAAATCTCAGTATCTTTTGACCTACTTGGATCCGGTAGTATTCGTTTGAGCGATATTGCGTGGCAGACAATTTTGCCAAATATCTTTTCTCCGTAGTTCTCACGGGAACTTTGCACTTTGTGACCGGCTTGAGCATTCAATACAGCAACTGCGTAATTGATCAGAGCCTCAAACTCGGCATGGAATTCGGCATATCTTGATGATTCGCTGTCCATCGTTTTCCATCGAAAACGTAAAAGGGGACGCATTTATTTTTCGAATTTTCGTCATCCTTTATCTCTCTAAAATAAATGTGAAGCCCCCCGACTTTCATAGACACTCAGATAATGCGTCCCCTTTAGTCTTCTGTTAGGGCTTTATTCTTTTTTCATAGTGTTTATCGAATTCCTGAAAGATATTAGGGTTGTAAAAGCGCTGCTTAGTGCTTTTTGGGTTATTCGGATTTAGTAGTCTTACTAGACAGTACTTATTTTCTTGTTCGACTTCTTTTCGTAGACGGTGATATGCGCGATTTTCGAGGAAGTCGGAATATCTACGCCGCAGTGCATCAGTAAGCTCACGATATGTTAGTGGATAGTTTTTTGATACATCCTCTTCACGTAGTGCTACAACTGGTGCATTAGGATCATTTGTCCATTTGAATTCGATAGCCTCTTCCTTTCTCCCTCTAACTAGTCTCGTTTCCATTCTGAGGGCAACATGTTGTGAGGAAGTTTCTTCCAATGGTTCATCTTCTTCTTGGAGAGAATCAAGATATTCCAATAACTTACTGACTTGCTCAGGATATAACGCATCGTTAGGAGGCAAAATGGCTTCAAATCCATGGTAAAAAGATATTGGCATTAGAAAAAAGTTATACTGGGCCAGGTCTAGCTGAAACCATTCGGTTGCAAGATGGACATAGTTTCTTAACGACGCCGTACCTATTTCTAGAATTCTTCGACCAAAATATAGATCTTTATTAACAAAATGTGCAGAGTTATCCCTAATCTCAATAAGTGCCAGAATATTGTCAAAGCAAGGTTTCTCTAGCCCAGAATCTGGGTCTTCAGATAACTTTAATGCGAGATAATGGACGCCATGGGTAATCGGATTTTTGCTTCTATTCAGTTTTGGGTTTTCCCCTTCATCACTCTCTTCCATCACATATAGACTAGATAATTTCTCATCCCTATCAGCAAGCCATTTTGCCTTTATGAGCAGTTCCCATGCATTGACCATTAGAAGCGAGAATGCTTCTTCTCTGTAGGCGAAGTCCGGCTTGTTGTAGATTTCAATAGCAGAAATTGCTGCCGAAACAGATTTTCCAGAGAGGTCTTTGCTAGTATTCATTCTTCCCTTTTAGCCGTAACGATTAAATTGAGGGGCTGGTTGAGGAGATCCGGCGACGAAATAAATCGCTCTCGAATTTCTTGTTAGAGCGCTTACCAGTACAGTTTGAATAATTCACGTATAAATGCCCACATTAATACGCCCGCCGCACCAAATCCTGCTGATACACTGATAGCCAATGCAATCACCCAGACCTTACCGTATTTAGTCGCCCTAGTCTTTTCCTTTTCCTTGTGCTCCTTGAGCAGGGTTTCAAAATGACCTGGATCGTTAACTGCCTTCGCTAACTCTAAAATCGATTGGGAACGAAATATCATTCCGTAGATCTCGAAAGCCACAAAGCTCATGAGAGATAAAGACATCAATAATGCAGACCATAGAATTTGTCCGTCAGTTAGTTGTGGTTTCGTAAAATTCCAGATTGCGAAAAAACTAGCGTAACCACCAAGAATGACTGCGTTGGTGTAAGCCTGCGCATGACTAAAAGAACTAGAAAGAAGTTCTTTTTGTGCCTCAAGCAATTCGTTGCTCATTGAATTCTGTGCTCTAACGCCGTGCTCAGCCGACCCAAATGTGGAGCGTAGTGCAGCATTTTAGGGTCGGCTGTAGCAACTTGTTGGGCTCCAATATCATTTAATAACTCAACAGTAAGGCAAGTATAGCGACGATAAATGCGCCTAAGTACGGACCAGAAACACGAAACTGAAGCAAGAACCTCGGCGCTTCAAGAAACATCTTATTCCACTCACGAAGATTTCTCCTTGCTCTTTGTTTCTCCACCCCGAAACGCTCTTGTACTTTCAGCAGCCTTTCTGAATTGGTTGCAATAGACTCCATAACTATATATTTATCAATGAATGGAGGGTATTCACTTTGATTCGGCTCTTCGTCACTACGAAGATGCTGTTGGACGTCTCTTATACGCGAAAGAATATCTTCTTGCGTAACTCTGTATGTGAGTTCATAGAAATAGAACAATGCTATTAGCGGAAAACTAAGTATAACAAGCGCAGTTGTGTCATTTACAACAGCATAGGCTATAAGAGCAGCGAATATTCCAAGGAACCAGTTCTTTATCTGGAAAGTGAAGTTATCGATCTTGTCCATAATGCGCTGGAGAAGTTTAAGTTCTTCCCAGAAAGCATTTTTAAGAGATTCGTTCATGGACTGGTTCCTGAGACTGCATGTCAATTGCAAATTATTGCCCAGCAGGTAGTTATATAGACGGAACAAATATTGTGTTATGCCGCTGGCATAAATATCGTGTTATGTAGCCAATTATCTGCGGATAATAACCGACAAAACCATATGGAAATAATAAGAAAATCCGAATATTAGGAGGGTAATAATTGCTACCAGATTTGCACCACCCCCAAAACTAGAAAATTGCTGCTACCAAATTTGCACCATTTTTAGGCAAATTAGGGCAAATTAAGGCTGTTTTAGGCAGAAAATGGCGTTTGGCAAGCGTCGTAAGGTATAGATATTAAAAGAAACATTGCGCGTTCCGGAGCGTCTACGAACCAGGTGGTCGGAGGTTCGAATCCTTCCGGGCGCGCCAAATAAGAAAGGGGGTCTGCTTTCGCAGGCCCCCTTTCTTATTTGCTGTACTGGGTAGAATCGAACCTCCGACTTCAATAGGTTGGTTCGACAAGGACCGGAGGTCCGCAGCACGAGCGCGCAGCGCGAGTAATCCTTTCCGGGCGTGTCCCGAGCATTATTTGATACCTTTTTCAAACCTCCGACTTCAATAGGCGGTTCGACAATGACCGGAGGTCCGCAGCACGAGCGTGCAGCGTGAGTAATCCTTCCGGGCGCGAGCACCTGGCCTATTATCGAGTTATGGGTCGCAGTGTCGGTTTGACCGGTGTCGGGCGGTTCACAACACTGAACTCCACGCAGTCACCCCCTTTTCTGCTCCCCTTATAGGCCGCTTCGATACAGTAATTGCCTACCATGATATCGCGAAATTGCCCCTGCTCGGAGCGCTGCAACACGCGCTTGTCCGGTAAACGTTTGAGCGTAAACAGTACGCTCTTGTTGCTGTCGTAGCGGGCCTTGGCGGAGATCCTGGCAGGAGCGGAGAAGCGCTCCCCCTTCCTCGGGAAGGTTACGATCGGTAGAGCAATCGCAGGGCGAACCGGTGTGATGGTTTTCGATTGTTCGGCACGTTGTGGAGCTGCCGACGTACTATTAGGTCCTGCCGGCGACTGGCCGGGCGAAGCCGAACCACTAGTTGTGGTTGTTATATTCTTCCCCGCTATTGCGTCGAGTTTCATACGATCACCCATAAGCGAAGGGACACGCTTCACATGCAGCTGCTGCCCCATCAAGGCCTGCTGCTGCGGGGATAGCCCGGTGTCGGCTTTGTTCATTCGTATCGGGGGCGGCGGCAAGGCAGTGGATTCATCCAGTACTACTTTTTCCTCAGTATTAGAAATCCTGTTTTTCATGCCGAGGATCTGTACATTATTCGAATCTTCCACGTAGATACCGTACCGGTAGTTGTCGATAATGCAATTCTTGACGGTCACGTTGTCAGAGCGCTTGATATAGATTCCGATGCCGTCGCCTTGTCCGGTAAGGCTGGCGCCGTCGCAGTCGAGGGTCAGGTTCGGTGCCTTGATAACGATGACTCCCAGATCACCATAATCATCCACATCAAAGTTCTTGGTGCAGATTTCTGTATCGTTGGTGATATCAATATTGTTACCGAGGTTCACACAGGCGGTACAGTTGTTGTTACAACCGTCATCATTGCTACTATTGCCGTCATCGCACTGTTCATGGGGCATTTGGGTCATTCCATCACCACAGTAATGACACTCGGATACGTCGAATGTGCAATCATCAATGTCACAACTCAACGTTCCACCCCAGAAGTTAGGAACCGGGCCGGGATAGTGGTCGTTACCCTGCTGCTTTAGATCAGAGCATATATAATGGTTAAGGTCGTGTTCCTCACATTGTTCGTTGGAGTCGACTACATTATCGCCACAAGTCGCCCGTGCACACCAGGTACGGCAAGCATCCGGTTTAGTATCCGAATTGCCGGAAGCGTTATCACAGCCCTCGCCTGCTTCAATCAATCCGTTCCCGCAGACGGCGGCTTGCCAAAGTCCGCCGTGGATATCACAGGCCGCAGCGCTTGGCATGAGCGCATTATCCTCACAGCGATAGGGGCTTGCCTTTACGGCGGTAACCGCGAGTAACAAAGAGATCAGGAGCAAAAACTTGCCCCGCAAAGAATTATTCAGTCCGTTCATCCTTTTCTCCCTTTAAAATTGTTGGCTCTTTAGAAGAGGATATGACGTGTAATGCGAAAAGAAACCCCTTGTATTGCAATATAGTTATAGCATGGTCCCTATTTAACACCCTAATAGAAATATAATCAAAGAACTAGCCGCTCGCCATCTCGCCAAAGATTCACGGAGAGTGGTCTGCCGGTACATGATTTGTGATATGAACTGGAGGTCCGCAGAATGAGCGCGTAGCGCGAGTAATCCTACCGGGCACGCCAAAAAAAGGGGGTCCGCCAGAGCAGACCCCCTTATTGGTTTACAAACGCATCAGGTTACGACGTTGACGCTGGCCTGTGCCGTCATCGGGCAGGGTAGGGTGGGGTCAAAGGTGAGATGGATCGGGCTGGCGATCACGAAGCCTCCGATGTGAGTTGCCGCCACCTCGGGAGCCATATCCGGCGTAGCGCCGTTGGTATCCTGCGCAAACACATAGATTTTCCAGGTACCTTCCAGCCTGAGATTGTATCTGAGAAGATATTTATATAATCCCTCCAGATTAACGGCGCCGGTGTAATAGCTGTCGTTGGCGCTTTCGTCGTAGTCTATTCCATCATCCAGCAGGTCCACGGGAAAATACTTTCCATCCGGGGAACGTATGAGCGCGAAGGCGTATAGCTCATCCCCTTTATACCAGTCGGCACCTTGCTTCTGAAAACGTGCCCGGAATACCAGCGGCTTTTCAAAGGCGTTGTGTGTCGCGGGTGCGTGTATCTCCACACCGTCGCAGACATGGATATTGACCTGCTGCTCCTGGACGTTATGGGTATAGCTCGCCTTATCGGTGATACGTTCGTATTCCCACTTTACATCCACCGGGTATGCTACTCCCGCGTTGGGTGGACCGTCGGGGTAGGCGAATACCACATCCACTTTTTCCACCTGAGTGATTTCCCCCGCTCCGGGTGGTGTCGCTTCCTGTCCTCTCCACCAAGGGTCCGCCGCATCCGACAGGCCCACGGCAGCTGCGACCGCGGCCACCATGGAGGCCACACCGGCAACGGTGAACTCCATTTCTCCTGCCGCGCCTTTGACATCCGGCTCGCAACACTGAACCGACGGCTCCGTTTCGTCGAAGGTGCCCGTTACACCGACGTACGCCTCTCCCGCTCCAAGGGCCGCGGCGACGATGGCAACGATGGCGGCAACTATGGCAATAATCCAGGCGAGGATCTTCCACCAGGGATCACTGAAAGGCAGATCCCCGTGGATGCCGGTGTAACCCGGGTTGGGATAGAATGCCATACTCATTTTTGTAGGTATCCAGGGTCCGGTGTCACCGCCGCCTTCATTTTCTCCGGGCTTACGGCAACAACAGCAGCAACAACAACATCCGTGGCCGTGACCATGGCCCTGTCCGTCGTGCCAGTCACCGCCCGGACCGATTACCGACATGTGAGACATGACCAGTCGCCCTTCCTCGACTTCACAGGTGAACTCTTCCGCAACTTCGTCGTAAGTGGTTTTTGAGACGAATATCTGCTTGATGGTACGGGTGGACTGCATTCCGGAGGCTTGAGCGATGAAACTAACGAGCTTTTTCCCGGGAGTGCCGTTCTTGAAGTTCGCCAGCCACGATACCCGTACGGAAGCGCCGGCGGGGATTTTTGAGAAAAAGTGCGTCTGCGAGGTCGGCACGATGCCGGGATCGCCGACGCTTTCCAGATATATGTTTACGTCCTTTAATTCGTTGCCGGATGTGTTGACGTAGTAGCAGGTAATGCGTTGTTGATAGATTGCGGTATCGAAAATCCCGTCCGGAAGCATAATATTGGTAAGAGGCTCAACGGAAAACGGACGGCGTTCAATAGTCATCGGTGTCGCGGCCATGATTATGCATCCTCCCTGCTGATTGCGATGTAGGTGACGCCGCCGATAATGCGGTCCGACTCGTACGCGACGACGTTAATAGGCTGGTAGACTCCGGGAAACAGATCACGCGGGAATACCTTCAGATAGACCGCGCGGGCGGTGCCCGGCTTCACCAGCACCTTTAATCGATCTCCCTGCTTTTTCCCGGATGACTCATCGCAATCGCGATCCTCGGATAAGCTCACCTCTACCGCCGGTTTCGTCGCGGGCTTGAACCTTTCCAGCCCGAGAGACGCCAGTGCGGCTTTATCCAGGTCACCGCCTATCTCCACCGCCAGTTCCAGGAGGCGCTCTTTGCGGGGGGGTGCGGCAAGCTGGATCGTCATCATCTTCATGGAGGTTTTCATCTCCAGCACGGTTAAATTGCGTTGCGCGATCTGATGATAATTTGACGGATCAAATTCATCGGGCAGCGGATTAGGCAGGGGGTCTGAGGCGTGTATGACTTCGGCGACCACGCACTCATGACCGTCGTTGACGATGGTGGGTATCCATGGGATCAGGCATAGAACCTCCTGGACGTCGTTTCCTTCGAGGTCCACGAAGGCGGACCCGATCAGTGTTGAATTGCTTCGCAGCACCCCGGTGGCGGGGTTTGACCAGTAGAAGTTAACCTGTGCTCCATAGGCGGCGGTATCGCCGGTGTTATGCACACGCGCCCAAAGATAAGCGGATTCACCGGCAACGGGTTGTCCGGGAGTGCCGTTAGGATCGGCTCCCGGTACCACCCATATATCGGTGCTGTTCCACCAGTAAGGGCTTCCGTCTTTTATTTCGAGATTTGTAGACATAGTTTCCTCCATGAATTGCTATAACCAGCGTTTGTATTGATTCGCTGTCTGTTTGGATGGGGCCCGACGCCCTCAAGGCATGGAGGGGCTCGGGCCGGAGAGACTAGATTGAAGTGAGCGAGGATATCGGTGTAACCCGATATGCGGCGGCACCCGGTCTTCCCTGAACAACACACAATGGTTGTCGGTACCATTAACGCTCTCCCTAGCTAATGGTGTACGCGGTCGAACTAACAGTATCCGTAATATCGTCTATTCGCTTTAAGTCGCGAAAATGAGTAGCGGCAAAGTGTCGTGGGATTGAAGTCGATTGGCGGGAAGCAGGCCCGCTCCATGCAATTAGGATGGTTCATGGGAAAAATCCTCTCGTCCCTGATCGGCGGCAGCTGTCCGGGCTGCCCGCATTAAGTATCCTTACCTGTGAATCCGGAGGCCGATGTCTGAAATGCGTCGGCGAATTTATTAGGGATCAAAACGGCACATAAATCAAGTAGGTATCCGCTTCGGGCCCCGCCAATGAAGAATCCGGTGGTGGAGTAGGCGGAGTTCTATAATCACATTCACAGCGTATTCAAGCATATTCGGGCAGAAAATGGCGCGGGGCGGGCGCAGTAACATACTGATGCTAAAAGAAATGCGCGTGTTTCGGAGCGACTGCGAACCAGATGATCGCGGGTCCGTTAGTCGGGTTCGATTTTGTTGGCAGGGAATTCTATTAAATCCGCCGTGTATAACTCGTAAAATACATCACCTGATGAGCCGGTTATGGAGAAGTCATCGCTATCACCGAAGTAAAGGAAAGTCCCGGTTAATTGATCTGGTATCCGTTGACTATCTACCCTGACCCCCAATTCCTGAATCCACTTTCGGATATTCCCGCTTTTTGTTTCGCTTTCCTCAATCCATCCGGTTTGCGTTTCGTCGGGATAGTACCAGCTATACGCTTTTTTCAGATCCTTGGTTGTATACCACATCTGGGTAAGAGAGGAGATATTCGTAGTAAATACGCAGAATTCATGGAAACTTTTGAAATGGTTCTTCTTGTATATGCCGATATATAGACCCCGCTCGGTGCCGTCTTCCAGGGGAATTACATAGCTGTCTATGAGCAAGTCGGGGCTTGCTAGGTACTCTATTGAGTACTTTTCAGCTTCATTAGCGGAAGCAAATGAGCATAGTGACATCAAGAGTGTGAAAATAAGTAGTCTGAATTTCATTGCCTTACTATTTAAGTATAAATTTCGATTAAAGGAGAAAGGCGGTTCAGTGAGTGATATTCACGAGTATCAAAAACCACCGCGCTCTCAACTTGTTTTCCGTGTTTTATTTGATCGCAAAAAACCCCGCCTGCATGTTCGAGTACCAGAACAGTTCCGCCACGCAAAATCCGGCTTCTTTTAGCAGATTTAGATGTTCTTCGACTGTTACGGGGAAAAACGACTTCCCATAACGACTAATATGGTTACCGGCATCCTCTTCCGTTTTGCCTTGCGATATCTGGAATGCCTTCCAGCGCTCCAGGCCGATACGTCTGCCCGCCTCTGAAAGCGGATATATGTTTTCGAAGGTCACGTAAAGTCCGCCGTCCTCAAGCAGCTCGTGACATTTGTTTGTCGCAATACGGCGCTCTTCCTTGTCGAGGTAGTGATGCGCCAATATGGCTGTAATGACTTGCGGCATATTGGGGAGATCGGAAGACAGTTGTTCCGTGCCGACATTCCCGACTATATTTAGCCGGCTCTTCGGTAGGTGTTTGAGGGCCTCCTTCGCTTTGCCGAGCATCTCCGATGACGGATCTGCCAGTAGAAACAGGGAATCGGGAAAGACGGGGTAGGCGCGGGCAATCAATGCTCCTGTTCCGCAGCCTGTATCAAGCCAGACTTGTACATCAGGTTTCAGGCATTTGACGAGGTCAATCGTTTCGGAATAGAACGCCTCATAGAAGGGCAACGTTTTTCGTATGCCTTCTTCATACTGTTCTGCGCTATATGGGCTTAGATTGTCGCTCATATATTTTCATCGGCGCCTGACTGCAACTAAGAAGATGTGTTTGTGACGCCCTCTATTCCCACCCCTTAACAAAATTCAACGGTGTATCCTCGGAGATCCCGTATATCTCAATCAGTGCCCCGAAAGCGATATCAATTACTTTATCCACTTCGTTCGGGTGAAATATCCTGTTCCAGGTCTTTAGTGAGAAATCCTCCTTCGTCTCGGGATTTCTGGCCGTCGTGACAGTGAGTGGAACACCCTGTTTCGCGAAATAGGCCTTCGCTTTCTTGATCTGTTCCCCGGACAGGGCGACTTCCGGAAGGTCTATCAGTATGCCAGGATCCTCGTTATAGAACTGGATATAGCCGTCGGTACCGGTGATTTCTATGATCAGGAAGGGGTCTATGGTGTTGTTCAGCATCTCCCCCAGATAGGCTTTCGCTTCAGCTTTTTGAGTATGCCTGTATTCTTCGCCGTGACATTGAAAGGAGAGTGACAGTAGAAAAATTATGAATAGTAATTTTGATTTCAATTTGGTCTCCCATCTATAAAGGAACCGATGGATTAGGGTTCACGATACCGAACCCGTATCCATCGGCCCTTTTCGAATATAAAGGCATTGCCGATAACATGGAGGTTGATCTTTGGTGCGGAGGATGTCCTGTCGAAAGACTACTTTAAGTCCAGGCAGACTTCTCCGGATAACTCAAAGGAGTTCCTGTTGCTGCCGGGGCAGTAGCTGATCGATCCCTTCGCCACCATGCTGCCGGCATTATTGGAGAGCGCTCCAAGAAGATTATTCCCGACGGTATCGGTGATTTCCTCCACGACGTCGAATGCGCAGGGTACGCCGTTGTGGAAACGGGTGGGGGTCAATAGGGCCAAGTCCCTATTCGTGGCAAGAACGGTGTTAAAGCCGAAGAATATATTGTGATTCAGGATGGCATAGGGCTGACCGCTATTGGTATCGACGCCCTGTTCCAGGATCCGGCCGATGACCCGACCTCGTCTTATAAAGAAAGGTACGCGGTTCAACTTGATGGTTATCCATATGGAGCCAGTCTGCACCGTATCACTAAGGTTGGTGGTACGGATCTTCCCCGAGATCTTTCCGACCTTGTTACATGTCTCACCCGCAACTGTGACTTGAGAAAAAAACAGGGTGGAAATAATTAATGCGAAAAGTTTTTTCTTATTCATAAACGCTGGTCCTTGTTAATAACGCGGTAGTTCTTGGCGACACCGCTACGCCTCACCGGTGATTGATCCTGCGGCCTGATTATGATGCCGAGTGACCGGTTGAGATCGGATAATAACGTATAAATGCCTATAAATAACAGGGTTAAACGGTGAGACAGAAACTCATGCCGGCCGGCTGGGGAGAAACAGGTTGATCGAATGGAGCAGCGCGGAGGGCTTTAGCGGAGATACCCGACACATTTACCTGATAACGCATTGATAGGGAAATAAAAAGGCCCGCCTGGGGCGGGCCGGAAATAGGGACCAGACTGCTCGGTCGACTACGCGGTCGTGTCGTCCACGGTAGCACCGGGTGCATGCTTTTTTACCGACTGGATGCCGTTGTCGCGGGACGATGCCGATTCATAGGACTGGCTGGTGCCGATAACCTGGTGGTTTCCGGCCCTCAGGTTGAACAAGTACTTGCCCGCCCTGGTCTCCTTTCGCTCATAGCGTCCGTCATCAGAGGCGTTTTTTCTGACGGATTCAATCCCGTTGTTACAGCTGGACTTGGAGGTGTAGCCTTCGCTTGCAAGGATGTTCTGTCCGTTGCACGCCGTCAGCCGGAAACGAAATTCACCGGATTTGTCTTTGTAGATCTCAAACTTCCCTGCCATTTTTTGTCCTCCCGTGTTGCGATATGAAGTCATTCCCGTGCAAATGAAGCTATTCACCGGGAATCCTAAAGACGGGATTGTGAGAAGGTGTCACATGCCTGGATTGATCCCTTCTCCAAACCGATCCTGAACCATTTGACGCGCTGTTCAGAAGTTCCGTGTGTGAAAGAATCCGGGTTGACATATCCTTGTGATTGTTTCTGAAGCCTGTCGTCACCCACCGCGCTTGCCGCCGCGAGCCCCTCGTCGATATCGCCTGTTTCCAGGATCTGACGGGAGCGGTCGGCATGATGCGCCCAGATGCCGGCATAACAATCCGCCTGCAGCTCCTGCATGACGGACAGACGATTGGCCTCCACCTCGCTCGCCCGGGCCCTGGCCTGTTGTACTCTCTGCGATATTCCTCGAAGGGTTTGTACATGGTGGCCGATCTCATGGGCGATGACATAGGCCTGGGCAAAATCCCCCGGCGCCTTGTAGCGCTTTCGGAGATCCTCGTAGAAGCTCAGATCGATATACACCTTCTGGTCGCCGGGGCAGTAGAAGGGGCCCATGGCAGCCTGGCCGAAACCACAGGCGGACTGGACCGCGCCGCGATACAGGACAAGCTTGGGTCTTACATAGGTTTGTCCGCTCTGCTGAAACAGAACACCCCAGGTGTCTTCGGTATCGGCCAGCACTACGGAAACGAAATCCACCAATTGCTTCTCCGCATCCGATTGTTCTACGGGCTGGGAAGCGGTCTGAGTGGATTGGGGTGAGCCGAGCAGGGCGCTAAGATCGCCCCCGGTAAATAGGACATACCCCACGACTCCCAGGGCGAGAATCGCGGTGCCTTTGAATCCGAGAAAACGGAACAGGACCGGGAGCAGACGCAGTAGACCGCCGCCGCCCATGCCGCCGGATACCCGCATCCCGCGGCGGTCTTCCACATTGGTGCTTCGGCGATTATCCCTCCAGCGCATGGTTGAATATCCCCTTCAGGCCCAAGTCGTATTACGAGCAGATTATCAGAAGACAAGGGGGCGGGGTATATGAACGGCAACTCCCGGTTCCCGGTATTCGTTCATGCAGACCGTGCCCCGGGGTTGGTGGTGGGGAAGAGGTTGTCAGGAAGGCGGGTTATTCGGACGTCGTGTAACTCACTATCGTGGCCCCGGACTCCAGGGAGCCCGTAGGTATAAGGGATGCGACCCTTTCCAGCTCATCCATAGGTACATTAACGGTCATTTGGAAATACTTGGCCAGGGGCTCGGTAATTACGGCTCTGGATAGAATCTTGTCGTCGAATTTGGCGATCAAGGGTTTGCCGATATGATCGGCGGTCCAGGCGCGCAGCTCGGATCCGCTTTCGCTGTCCAGAGCGACCAGCAGAAACGCCTGGCCATTTGCGGTTTTGGCCTCGGCGTCCCGGACATGATTGGCGTCGATTACGGTATCCCCCTCTTCTGTAATCAGTCTGAACGCGCCTTTGGTGCCCACCAGATAATTCAGAGTTTCCCTGCCGGGGGCGCCGCCGCTGAAGGTGAAGCGGATTTTGTCGCCTATCATCTCGGATTCAACGCTGGAAAACAGAGACCCCAGGTTATTGCTGAATCTCCGCTCCAGGACTTTACGGACGCTGTTTATATACAGGGGCTCTTCAACGGCGACGGTGACCTTGACGGAAGGTCCGCCAAGGGCGGAAATATCCTCACATCCCGGAAGGAAAGGGATCAGACATAGGATAAGTAGCAGTTTTCTCATAGATACGTCCATGCTTTATGCGAGATAGTCCGTCCATCCATATGGCCGGTGTTCCTGTTTGTTTAAAGCGGCATACAAACAGTATGTTGTCTGCCGTCCATCATGCCAATTAAACAAATCTAAAAAAATAGTAGGAAAAAACTGAAGAAAGGGCAAACAGCTATTGTTCGCAGAGGGTGTTTGGTGCAGGCTCTACTTCCCAGGGAGACGTTATGGCGACTGTTGGATATATGAGGATATTGCCCGGAAATTGTCCGGATCGGTGCGCACGGATGGAGTTCGGGTTGGTAATAGGATATAACAAACGCCTTTGCCCTGATTTGTCGGTCGTGTACGCCTTTCTGTTATGAAGTATCTTGTTCGTTTCTTCGTCGTCCTGCTGGCGCTGCTAGCGATAGTGGCCCTGTTTGCCGGTTACCACATCATGGATCCCCGTCTGTCACCCTGGCAGCCCCAGGCGACATACGGTTTTCTGATACTGACGTTTCTTTTTCTGTTATCGAGCCTGTTCCTGCCGGGACGGGTGTCCAGGCGGGTGCTCGGGGTGTCCTTTCTGCTCGCGCTGGTCCTGGTCCTGGAGCAGGAGGGGATGCACTCCTGGCATAAACGCTGGTTCCTTGCACAGGATCAGAAGCAGGTTCAGGATCTCAACAGCCACTTTATCGTCGGTTACGGCGACGTGAACGAGCTCCTGCCGTTGGTTGAGAAGGGGATCGGGGGCATTTTCGTGACCAAACGGAACGCCCGGGGAAAGACCGCCGACCAACTGCGCAAGGAGATTGCCCGGTTGCAGACCATTCGGTCCGCCAGGGGGCTGCCGCCGCTGATTGTCGCCACGGACCAGGAGGGCGGAATCGTTTCCAGACTCTCTCCGCCGTTGGAGAAGCTGCCGCCCCTTTCATCGCTGGCGTCGGCCGCGGATGCCGAAGCCGAAGCGCAGGCCTATGGGCGGCGGCAGGGCGCGGCATTGGCAGACCTCGGGGTCACGGTAAATTTCAGTCCGGTGGTGGATCTGAAGATCAGGCACCCCAGGAATCCGTTGGATCTCCATAGTCTCATCAGCCGGCGGGCCATCTCCGACGACCCTGAACAGGTGGCCCGGATCGCCCTGGGTTATGTCCGGGGTCTGGAGGAGGCGGGGGTGCGGGCGACCCTGAAGCATTTTCCGGGGCTGGGCCGGGTGTTTGATGACACCCACCACTTCTCAGCCACCTTGAATACGCCCCTGGCTACCCTGCGGGCCAGTGACTGGTTACCTTACCGGCGGATTATTCAGCAGAGCGGGGCGATGATCATGCTTGCCCATGTGGTGTTGCCGGAGGTGGATCCGGATCACCCCGCCTCCTTCTCCCGGACACTGGTGCAGCAGGTGATCCGCGGGGATTGGCGTTTCGACGGGGTATTGATCAGCGATGATATGACCATGGCGGCCGCCTATGACCGGGGTCTGTGCGATGCCACCGTGGGGGCTCTGAATGCCGGCGTGGACCTGGTGTTACTGGCGTTCGATTACGAAAAATACTACGACGCCATCCATTGCGCGGCCGTCGCCCGCGATGAGGGCCGTCTGGCACCTGAGGTGCTGAAGCAAAGCGGAAAAAGAGTGGATCGCTACTTCAGGCAGAGTCCCTAGGGAAGACGGCATGGCGCCGTCGTTTGCCGGCCGGGCGAAAAAGACAGGGCCTGTTTAGCCGGGTTATCAGGAACCGCCCCGGACGTTGTTGCGGAGAGATTCAATATACTCCAACTCCTTTTTCGACTTTATGTCGTTCGCATCGAGTTTCAGGCACTCCCTGAATTTCTCTTCCGCCTCGTCAAGTCTTCCGAGCTCAATGAGACTGAAGCCTACACCTCTCATGGCGCGGGTCAGCTCCAGCTCTTTTATCTGTTCCGGTGAATAGGTGTGGGCATACTCCTCCGCCTTGCGGAAAGTTACCAGGGCTTTTTCCCATTCCCGATTCACATGATAGATGTGCCCCAATTCCGACAGGTAGCGGGCGTTTACCGGGGACATCCGGATGGCTTTGTTTATGTAATCTTCCGCCTCTTCCAACTGTCCGAAGTCGAGGCCGGCATATCCTCGGAGATACAGCGCTTCCGCGCAGGTGGGCTCAATGACAGAGGCATCCTGCTTCTCGGCTGCCGCCTTAACCAGGTAGTAAAGGGTTTCCTTGGTTCCCCTGGATGCGTACACCCTTTTTTCGCTGTTTGAGTATTCCGTTTCACAGACGGCTATGGCCTTATCAAACTCGATGATCGCCCTTCTGATATCACCGTTGCTGAGCAGTCCGTAGCCTTTCTCCAGATAGACTTCCGCCTCGTTCGGTGTGTCGGATACGTTGTTTGTCCGCGGGGGCTGGCTGGTGGCGCAGGCTGATAAGAACAAGATGAGCAGCAGGATTGATTTCTTCATGGGCATTCCTGGACCGTGGTTGTGTAAACGGCATGTCACGGTAAGAGGTTAACTTAAACGATGCGACGATGACAGCCTGCCTCGTACCGTCCGCGCCTTCGGGTGAATCACATTTTTGAGCCCCCGAGGCCTTTTATGGTCCACCCCTGGTCCTTCAGCTTCTGGTAAAGCGCGTCTATCTCTTCCGGCGTTTTTCTCGCGACCAGTTCTTTCTCGTTGGCGAAAAGAATGCTTCGGAACTTGATGACGATGGTGTTGCCCCGGCTTTCCGTCACTTCCGAAGTCCACTTGGAGGAAATGCCTCCGATCTCCTCGATAATCCCGGTAGGGACGATATCCACACTGGCCGATTTGCCTTCCTTTCTGCCCGCCGTGATTTCGAAGGTTACGGTGACCTCCGCCGGTACCAGGCCGTGCTTGCTCTTGACCGGGATGTCGGATATCTCATTCAGCGCCTCGATAACCTCTTTCAGGGCCTCGGCGAGGGTGATGGGTTCCGGCCTTTGTACCGTGGTGGAACATCCCGCCAGACAGAAAACCAGGGTCAAGGTTAAAACCGATTTGATGGTCATGATGATTCTCCTTTTTGTATTTCTTCAGCGTTCCCTGCGATCCCCCCTGATGGAGAAAGGGGGCTATAGCGTGTTATGCCGACGGCGGCAGACCTGTTTTTATGGAGACAAGGAGACAGGAAAAAGAGTGGGGTGAAGGCGTGAGGTTCATCCCTGTAAAAGTCTCTTCTGATTTGCGACCCGCAAATCCCGACGTCCCTGTATTCGGAAAAAGGGTAATCCAGGCGCCGCCGCGTTGGCAACCCCATGCTGTTCGTTAGGAGGAATGTTTCCCGGCTTTAGGAGCGATCGCCGATCAGACGCCGCACGACGACGAAGAATATGGGCACGAACAGCACCCCGAGTACCGTGGCGCCGGTCATGCCTCCCATCACGCCGGTGCCGATGGCGTGGCGGCTGTTGGCGCCGGCACCGGTGGAGAGGGCCAGGGGCATGACGCCGAAGATGAAGGCGATGGAGGTCATGAGGATGGGCCGCAGACGCAGCCGGCAGGCCTCCAGGGTGGCGTCCAGAAGATCACGGCCCTCGCGACGCATGGTGTTGGCGAACTCGATGATGAGGATGGCGTTCTTCGCCGACAGGCCGATGACCGCGATCATACCCACCTTGAAGAAGACATCGTCCTCCAGACCGCGCAACCAGGTGAAAGTGAGGGCACCGAGTATCCCGAGCGGTACCACCATGAGCACCGCGGCCGGGACCGACCAGCTCTCATAAAGTGCCGCCAGGGCCAGGAACACCACCAGCAGTGAGAGAGAGAACAGGATCGGGGTCTGTTGTCCCGAGAGGATTTCCTGGAACGATTGGCCGGACCATTCGAAGCCGATGCCTTCAGGGAGGTCGTTGCGCACGATCTGTTCCATGGCCGCCATGGCCTGACCGGAGCTGCTGCCCGGCGCGGCGCTGCCGTTGATCTGGATGGATGGAAACCCGTTATAGTGATCGATGGCCGGAGGGGCGATGTGCCAGCTGGAGCTGACCACGCTGCTGAGAGGCACCATCTGGTCCACATCTCCGCCGTTCGCCGGAATGTAGTAGCGCGAAAGATCCTCGGGACGGCTGCGGAAGGCGGCGTCCGCCTGGACCATCACCTTTAGCACCCGGCCCTGATAGTTGAAGTCGTTGGCGTAGACCGGCGCCAGCATCAGCCGGATGGCGTCATAGATATCTGCCAGTTGCAGGCCCATGGATTGCGCCTGAACCCGGTCCACATGCAGTTGCAGCTCCGGGGCGTCCTCCAGTTGATTGGGACGTACACCCACCAGTACCGGCTGCTGGGCCGCCGCGCCCAGGAGCATATTGCGCGCCTTCACCAGCTCCTCATGACCGAGACCGGCCCGGTCCTCCAGGCGGAAATCGAAGCCGCCGAAGCGTCCCAGACCGCGGATGGTGGGAAGGTTAACCACGAACATACGGGCGCCCTTGATGCTCTGCAGGGCGCCGTTGGCCCAGCCTAAGAAGGCGTTGATCTGCTGCTCCGGTTCCGTGCGCTCGCTCCAGTCCTTGAGGCGAATGAAACCGATGCCGACATTTTCGCCCTGTCCGATGAAGCTGAAGCCGGCCACGGCCACCACCTTATCCACCGCCGAATGCTGCCGCAGAATCCCCTCCATCTGGCTCAACACCTCACCGGTGCGTTCCATGCTGGCGCCGGGGGGCAGCTGGATCAGGGCCAGGGTGTAGCCCTGATCCTCTTCCGGAAGGAAACTGCTGGGCAGGCGCGCATACAGGAATACCACCACCACCAGCAGCACCGTGAATGCCATCATCCAGCGCGGTGTATGGCGTATGGCCTGAGCCACCCGCGCCAGATAGAAGTCGTTACCCAGCTGGTAGAAGCGGTTGAAGCCGCGCAGCAGGATGTTCGGTTCTCCATGCTGCGGTTTGAGGATGGAAGCGCATAACGCCGGGGTGAAACTCAAGGCCATGACCGCCGAGATCACCATGGAGATGGCGATGGTCAGGGCGAATTGGCGATAGATGGCCCCGACGCTGCCGCCCACCAATGCCATGGGGATGAATACCGCCGCCAGCACCGTGGTCATGGCGATCACCGCCCCGGTGATCTGGTCCATGGCCTTGCGCGCCGCCTCCTTCGGCGGCAGACCCTCCTCGGTCATGATGCGTTCCACGTTCTCCACCACCACAATGGCGTCGTCCACCACCAGGCCGATGGCCAGCACCAGGGCAAACAGGCTCAGCACGTTGATGGAAAAGCCCACCAGATACATGCCGGCGAAGGCGCTGGTGAGGGCCACCGGCACCACCAGGGTGGGGATCAGGGTGGCACGCAGGTTCTGCAGAAATAGCAGGATCACCAGGAACACCAGCACCACCGCTTCAATCAGGGTATAGATCACCTCGTTGATGGAGATGTTGATGAACTGGGTGCTGTCGTAAGGGATGAGCCAGCTGACGCTCTCCGGAAAATACTCCTCCAGTTGCTGCAACTTGTCACGCACCGCCGCCGCGGTCTCCAGGGCGTTGGCCTGGGGCGCCAGCATGATGGCGAAACCGGCAATGGGTTCGCCGTTCACGTGTACGTCGTGGCCGTAGGACTCGGCTCCGAGGGCGATGCGCGCCACGTCCTCAAGCCGTACCGTACTGCCGTCGGCGTTGGTACGGAGGATGATGCGGGCGAACTCCTGCGGATCGGTAAAGCGGCTGGCGGCCGTTACCGATGCGGTATAGCCCTGGCCCGGGAGCGCCGGTTCGGCGCCGATATTGCCGGCGGCGATCTGCACGTTCTGGCTGCGAATGGCGTTCAACGCCTCCGCCGCGCTCAGGCCGTAACCGCGCAGTTGGTCCGGGTTCAGCCAGATCCGCATGGCGTAGGCGGAGCCGAACAGCCGGGCGTTGCCGACGCCGGGCAGACGTTGTACCGGGTCCAGCACCTGGGAGGCGATCAGGTTGTTCAGGGCATAGGTGTCGTAATTGGGGTCGGTGGATTTCAGGGCCACCACCATCAGGAAGTCGTTGTTGGCCTTGGCCACGGTGACGCCGTTCTGGATCACCTCCTGGGGCAGCCGCGCTTCCGCCAGGCTGAGGCGGTTCTGGACCTGGACCGCGGCGATGTCCGGATCGGTGCCGCTGAGGAAGGTCAGGGTGATCTGGACGGTGCCGTTGGAACGGGAGGTGGAATCGAAATAGAGCAGGTTATCGACGCTGGTGAGCTGCTGTTCGATTACCGAGGTGACGGTTTTTTCAACCACCTCCGCGCTTGCTCCGGGATAGGAGGCGGTGATACCCACCTGGGGCGGGGCGATAGGCGGATAGGCGGCCACCGGCAGACGGAAGATGGCGACGGTTCCCGCCAGGGTGATAAGGATCGCTACTACCCAGGCGAAGATGGGACGGTCGATGAAAAAGCGCGGCATCGACCGTCCTCTATCCTTCCGGGGTGCCGGCGGGGGGAGGAAGGACCGCCTTCGCGCTCCCGCCGGGTCGGACCTTCTGCAGTCCTTCCAGGATCACCTGGTCTCCCTCCTTCAGGGAACCGGTTACGATCCAGGCATTGCGGGTGGTTCCGTGGGTGACGACCCGTCTCATTTCCACCGTTCCGGCGTCGTTTACCACCAGTACGGATGCGCCCTGGGTATCCCTGGTCAGGGTGGCCTGGGGCAGCAGAAACGCCTGCTCCAGGTGGCCCAGGGTCAGGCGAAGATTCACGAACATGCCGGGAAGCAGCCGGTGCTCAGGATTGGGCACCACGGCCCGCAGGGACACGGTGCCGGTGCCGGGGTCCGCCGCGGAATCGGAGAAGTCGAGGGTACCGGTGTGGGGATAGTCTTTGCCGTCCGGCAGGATTACCGTCACCGGCAGCTGCCGGCTGCTGTCGGACAGGCCTTCCATGTTCGCCCCCGCGGCCCCCAGCTGTTCCAGTTCCGATACGGAAAGACTGAAGTTGACGTATACCGAATCGATCTGCTCGATGGTGGTCAATTGGGTCGCCTCTCCCTGGCCCACCAACGCCCCCTCCGTAACCAGGGCGCGGCCGACCCGTCCCGATATGGGGGCGGTGACCGTGGCGTAACCGAGATCGAGGCGTGCCTTTTCAACCTTGGCCAGGGCCTCCTTGACGGCGGCGGCGGCGGTGCGTGCATTGGCCAGGGCGGTGTCGAGGTCCTGGGTCGAGAGCAGCTTCTTGGCCGCCAGTTCGCGATATCGTTTGGCGGTAGCGGCGGCGTTGGCTGCATCCGCCTTGGCCTTGGCCAGGGTCGCCTCCTGCGCATGCAATTCCGCCTGCAACGGGGCCGGATCTATCTGAAACAGCGTGTCACCCGCCTTAACGTCCGTACCCTCTGTGTAGCTGCGTTCCAGGATGATTCCGGCTACCCGTGCCCGCACCTCGGCTATTCGGGTGGCCGCCAGACGCCCGACCAACTCACGGGTCAGCGGCACCTGCTCGGCGTGTGCCTGTACCACCGTAACCTCGGGAGGCGGCATTTGCGGACCGGCCGCAGGATCCTGATCTGAGGACTGGCCACAGGCAGCAAGGAACGCGGTACCCATTAGGAGCAGCAGTGGACGAAGGTGCGATGACTTCATATAAGGAACTCGATTAGGAATAGGAATGGAATCGGAAATCCATGATACGCCTGTTTCAATCCTGCTTAGTGTAACGCCATTCACGCTTCCGCCGCCAGAGCGGCCCAAGGCGATCCCAGGGCCGACCAGGATCAGGGTGTTGATACGGGTAATACCACACATATGTTGTTCTTATCCGGGGTGAAGCGGCAGTATCAGGGTAGAGTGAAAGAGCGCGGAAAGTCTCTCACCGGGGTAACGAAATGTATCAGTTTGTAACAGAGGTTCCGTTATCTCTTCCGCCCCCGGAAGGGAAGGCAAGGGATCGCTTTGTTTCGGTATCGTTTAAAATGATCTTCCCGGCATAGCAATAATCAATTAACGACATGAGCAATAACCACTCCATAATATCGGGGCTTCGGGACGAGCTTCTAGAGAGACTGGCGGAAATAGAGGGCATAACACGCTATGCCTCCGTCAATATCCCTGCCTATTCGACCAATATAGGGTCTCATCTGCTCTGGTTGGCGGAATATCTCTATTTCAAGGATGTCCGTGGCGCCGAACTGGTATACGCCAGTTCGGCGCAGGAATATTCCCGGCAGGAGATGCGGGAGGCGCTGGGAGATGATCCCGTTGTTCTTCGTTCCGGCTATCTCGGCGACCAGTGGGATGCACGGGGTGGTAGAAGGCGTCCGTTGTTCGAGTCGATCGTTCGGGACTTTGTGGACAAGCGCATCATTATCATGCCTCAGAGTGTGGAATATTTTGATTCGGAAAAGGCGAAACAGGCGATGGAGCTGTTTGCCGGCCATCCGGACATAACACTGTTCGCCCGAGACCGGAGAAGTCTGGGTAACGTGCAACGCCTGTTTCCCGGATGTAAGGCCGTTCTTTCTCCGGACGTGGTTTTCTATCTGGCGGATGTGATTCAGGACATGCCCAGGCACACACCTGAGGATTCGGTTCTGTTCTTACAGAGGGCGGACTGGAGTTGTGAAGTATCCGGCGTGCCGGAGGAATTCGGTATTCCCGGCCTGATCTCCCACGAGTGGCGGGCGGAAACGACCCCCGATGAACAGGCGCGCTTTGTATCCTGGTGGACGGACTATTCACGTACCCGCGAACCGGATGAGGAAGTCCACGCGGAATCCGTGTATCAGGCCTGGAAATATCTGTTTCTCGCGGTCAGTCAGCTGACCAGGCATCGACTGGTCATAACCAATCGGCTGCATGGACATATAATGTGTACGCTTCTGGGTATTCCCCATATTCTGCTGCAGGGCCCCTATCGCAAAATGACGGAGTTTCGCCGGGCCTGGACTCAGCAGCTGGATAATTGTCGATTCGCGCAGAATGCGCGGCAGGTAAATGAAGCGGCAGATGAACTGTTATGAACGTACATCAGTTTTTCCATTGTGTAGCGGGGTTTGAGTCCCTCAATCGACGGAGGCCTTAGTTGGAACGTTTTATAAAACAACTTTTTGAAGATCCGAAAATGCTGAAGATGGGGCATGCCCAGCGTTGTGACGACGACAATCTGGGTCTCGGATGGCTGTATTACGCATTGGCGAGGATTGTTCGTCACCCGTCGGCGGTGGTCATCGGCTCGTGGCGGGGATTCGTGCCCCTGCTTATTGCCCGTGGCCTGGCGGAAAATCTGGAAAACGGACGGGTTGTGTTTATTGAGCCCTCCCTGGTTGACGATTACTGGCAGGACCCGGATCGTGTCAGGGAGCGATTCGCGGAGTTCGGCATCGAGAATGTGGACCACTACCAAATGACTACCCAGAATTTTGTGCAGACGGACAGTTACCGCCGGCTTGGGGAAATCGGCCTGCTGTTTATCGATGGTCTGCATACCTATGATCAGGCCAGGTTTGATTTTGAGGTTTTTGCGGATCATCTGGCCGAGAATGGAATAGCGTTGTTTCACGATAGTGCGAAACGGGGCACCTCCGGCATGTACGGGCCGGAAGGACGGTACCGATACAGTGTCCACGAATATATCCTGGAGCTGGAGGATACGGGGAACTTCGAGGTATTTACTCTGCCCTTTGACAGCGGGGTGACCCTGGTCAGGAAGCGCCGGTCGGAAACCGACCGGACGGTGATTTAGCAGCTGCGGCATAGGTCGAAGACCGGGATCCTTGATGTGCGATAACGAGAAAATCAACAGACAGATACGCACCTGGCGGACCGGGGAGGGGGTGCGTACCCTCACCTCCGGTATTGTGGAAAACCTCCTAAGGCCGTTGCGGTCCGGAGAAATCCTTATCGAGGTCCTGTTTGTTCCCATCCATGGAAGTTTCTGGATGGCGACGCATCCGGCCGGTATTCATCCCAGGCATGACGAATTTGTTTCCGACGGAGGCTTTGTTTTCGGGAACGGCGGTGTGGCGCGCGTGATCTCCGTAGCGGAAGATTGCGCTCGTGTTCAAGCGGGGGATTTCGTCAGCGTTATGGGGCATCTGCCGTGCGGAAATGAAGAATGCCGTTCCTGTCGGGTCCTCCGACGGTATACCGAGTGTGAATCGGGCGGCAACATGATCATAGGTCATGGAAAGGGCGCCCCGGACGGCACCTTCGCGCAATACTGCATACTTCCGGAGATAGCGTGCGAAGTGTGCTTTTCCTCGGGAAAGCCGCCTTCCGAGGAGGAGTTGATGCCCTATATGTTCGCCTTTTTGTTCGCCGATGTACGTAACGCAATGACGCGTGATCCGGGGATACTTGAAAAACAGCGAATGCTGTTGATAGGGGCGGGTTACTCCGGCCATCTGGCGGCCTGGCTGCTGCTTCATCACTCCCCGCGGGCCAGAATTATAGCTGTTGATACCCAGGAGGAGAGGTTAAAATCCATTCAGCAGATCGCGCCGGAATCCATCTCGACAATGGTGTTACCGCAGGCGAGCACCGGTGTGACCGGTGCGGATTCCGGAAATCCGTGGACACACGGGGAGCTGGAAGAGGTCGTTCAGTCGATAGAAAACGCTATAAGTGAACACTGCGGCGGTCAAAAGTGCGATCTCGTATTCGATGCGTCATCCGGGCATACCACACCTTTGTGGGCGAATAGCCGTATTCTTGCGCCAAACGCATACTGCGTTGTTTTCGGATTCGGCTCGGATGGTTTGTTTCTGAATAAGGAATGTCTGCAGATTTCCGGCCTCAGGATTTTCACCTCCCGGGGGGTGGGGGATCCTGATAACCAGAGAGCGGCGGTGGAATTAATCAGATCGGGCGCATCCAAAGTTATCTATCAGGGAATGATCAGGGAGTCCAAGAGACTGGATGGTCTTGATCAGGCACTTGCGTTCATCAAGGAGCAGCATCAGTTATCCGGGCTTATGAACCGGACGCCGAACGCTTTTTTAGCCCCTAATTTGTATATTCGGGAACAATGAGCGGTTTCCGATGGTGTGCGAGAAGGGCTTATAGTAGGTGCTGATCCGGTTTAGAAGAACAAAGAGTATTTAAGAGGTTTGGTTGGTGAAAAAAGCGGCACTCTGGGCGGTAACCTCTTTTTATAACCCGGCGGGTTATGAAAGGAGAATCCGGAATTTTCATGCCTTCCGGCAGCATTTGAATGTGCCTTTACTGGTTGTGGAGCTGGCGGAGCAGGGTCGGCACCAACTGAGCATGGACGATGCGGATAGGGTGATACGGATTACCGGGGACAATCGGATATGGCAGAAAGAACGCCTTCTCAATATTGCCGTTTCCGCTTTGCCGGATGAGGCGGAGTTTGTTGCCTGGGTGGACTGTGACGTCATATTTGAAAACCAGAATTGGTCCGAGGTGGCGCAATCGATGCTGCGAAACGGATCGGATTTTGTACAGTTGTTCGATACCGCAATGCATCTTCCTCCCCAGGTCCAACCGTCCCAGGTCTCGCTCAGCATGTGCCGCAGTCACGAACCGATTGTTTTCGAGCAGTCTTTTGCGTCAGCCGTGGCCTCCGGGACCTATTTCTCAAAACAGGCCCGGCAGACGAGGGTGGAGGCGGAGAATGGGGTGATTACTTCCGATACCCCTCCCGTTGCGCACGGCATAGCATGGGCGGGATGTCGGGATATGCTCCAGGATGTCGGGTTATACGATGCCTGTATTGTCGGCGGCGGGGATTTGGCCATGTCTCTGGGAGTTATCGGATACGCCGACAAGCTTGCCGCGCGCCGGCCGATGACGGACAAACATGCCGATCATTATCTGTCCTGGGCCGAACAGCTGAATGATCCCTCGGAGGAAAAGGTGGGTTTTGTCCCCGGGACCGTCTACCACTGTTGGCATGGCCGCTTCCAGCGCCGAAATTACAGGGGGCGACATGGAATGCTGAAGCAACTCGGGTTTGATCCTTACAATGACCTTTACAAGGCCGATAACGGGACCTGGAGTTGGGCGCAACATGCCGCTGACCTGCAAACAGCGGTAGCCGCCTATTTTTTTGAGCGCCTGGAGGACAAGGTTGAGACATGAAGTATCCGGCCTTATTCGGTCTATCAAGGCCGCTGTAGTATATGATGATGCGTATGTACTTCTTTCTGCACGATAAACCAATCGATCCGAGGGTCGGTGGGCGACGGGGGTGATCCTGAGGCTGCCAGGATTCTTAGTATGGATAAACCGAATATTCTTTTTCTGATGGGCATCCCGGATCAACGGGTGGCTACTATAGATTTCGATGAGTCCGGTAATCCGGATTTAAAGCTGGACGGCAATTGCGGTATCGAATATCTAAAGCGCGACGGCAGGTTGTCAGGGACTGAGCTGACACTCGGCGGCCCCGATAACAGAATTAGTCTTGAGCTGGATCGTAAGCCGGATATCGTGTTCAACAGGATATGTTCGCCGGAAGGAAACGTGCGCGCTCTGAAAATGGCTATTAAGCTTTCAGAGGCTTTCGGGCGGGACAACATTCCTATCCTGAATCATCCGCGGAACGTTCTTCTGAGTTCCCGGGATAGAGCGCCGGATCTCTACAGGGATATAGAGGGATTGGTTGTACCCCCGGTAAAACTGCTTGAGAGTCCCCGCCTGAAAACAGTCATTGAGCATCTTGAGGCGGGAGCTATTTCCTTTCCGTTTATTATTCGAACCACCGTCGATCATAACGGGATGAATATGGTCCTGGTTTCGGGGGAGAGCGATCTGGAGGAGTTGGACGTTCTTCCATTCGACGGCAGGGATTATGTCGTCGTCAGTTATATCGACTATCGAGACGATGAGGGCTATTTCTCCAAATACCGGCTGTTCAAGATCGGAAACAATATTGTTCCGCGTCAAATGATCCTAAGTAACCAGTGGAAGATCCATGGCGAGGAAATGGATAACGTCATAAACCAGCGGCCGGAATTAAAGGAGAAAAGGGATGCTTTCCGGTCGGATCCGGAATCGATTCTGGGGGCCGAAAGAATGGCTGTTTTGCATGAGGTTTTTCAGCGTCTCGGTCTGGATTATGTGGGTGCGGATTTTGCACCGCTGCCGGATAATCGTGTGCTGCTTTTCGAGGCCAATGCCTGTATGAAAATCGTCATGAAGAACAGATCTGAGAGGGCCGCCAGGCGCAACGCCGGGATCAAGGATGGATTCGTGCAGTATATTCTGGAGCGTATAGGACAATAACGTTGCTGGAGGGAACTTGCCGGCAGATGCGGGTGTTTAGGGCATGGATTACTTTTCGATCACCTCGTCCGCCATATTCAGCGCGCTCTCCGGAAGCTCCAGGCCGATTTTTTTCGCGGTGTCCGCATTAAGAATAAGACGGGTTCCCAGTGGATCCTGCACGTCGATATCTTCCGGTCGGGTATGGTGACTCAGGATGTTTTCGGCCATGGCGGCCGCTTGATTACCGATGCTGGGAATGTCTGGGCTGACGGACAGCAGCATGCCGAGGCGAACGATATTATTCGATTGTCCGATACAGATCAGACGGTCCTTCAGGCACTGGCGAGCCAGCCAGTGCATATTATCCAGGGTGTAAACAACAGGATCGGTAAGCAACCAGATCGCATCGACTTTCCCCGCAAGCTGCCGATAGCCGCGTTTTAGTTCTTTGGCGCGTTCAATCGGGTAAGCCTCTATTTCAAGACCTATCAGCTTTGCCGCCTGAGTGGCTTCTTCAATGGTTTTGGCGGTGTGTTCTTCGCTGTAGAAGATCCCGACACGTTTTATTTCCGGGAACAGGAGGTTGAAAGAGAGTAATTGTGTTCCGGGCGAAATATCAGAGTTAATGCCGGCAATATTGGATTGCCCTTCCAACAGCTGGTACCGTTCCCAGTTGAGCACCATCGCGAAAATCACTGGAATTTCCTGGTGTTGGCCGGTAGCGGCCTTGGCGAAATAGGCCGCTTTCGCGCCCAGGGCGAGGATCAATGCCGGCTTCCGCGCCAGAATCCGGTTCATTACTTCAGGGGCCTGCTCGATATCGCCCTGGAGATTGTAGACTTCGATGTCATTTTCCAGCCTGGCCCGGAAATTGGACAACGGTTGTTCATAGACCGGTTCCGTATCGGAAAGCAATACCACAACAGGTCCGCCTGCACCCCACGCGGGCAAGGCGAGGATCGCTAACATTGCAAGTAACAGCAGCCTATTCATTAGGCACGCTCCATCCGTCTATGCGAAGTGTACGCATTGCGGGGCTGTTCTGGGTGGAGATCATGAAATCCTTGAAGATTTTCCTCTGATCAGTACTGGCCACATCCTTAATGAAACCGAGAATCGGCATCGCGAGGGGCTTGGATTCACCGACGACGGTGAGCGAATCAATCAGCTTGGGATTAATTTCCTTGATTTGCTGAAAGGTTGATTCCGAGACCAACGCAAAATCAACTTGCCGCAGGGCCGCAGCGAATACGGCGTCCGCGTCCTTCGGTACTTCAACGATATTAAACCTGGCAATACCGAGCTTGTTTTGGCCTCCCAGAATTCTATTGAGAATAATTTTGGACTCCGGTCCGAGGCTGGTCATCGCCAGCGAGGCACGGCTTGCAGCACTCTTTTCGGTTTGGGTAAGACGGCTGGTGATCAGCAGTTTCCGATAGCTTGTCCGGGTACCCCGGACGGATCGTAATAAAGGGCGAAGTCTAAGTTGATTGCCATAGCTGCGGAAATACCAGCCCGGAGCAAAAACGAAAGAAGGACGGTTCTTCTTAACACTGCGGTTAAAATCCGTTACATGAGCGAAAGGCTGGAACTCAATATTAAGCCCGGTTTTTTCCAACAGTGATTCCATGTCGATCTTTAGCCGCTCAAGATTATGCTGGGGGGAATCCGGGTCGAAATAGTAAAAGCGTACGACGTCATCTCCCCAGCTTGGTCCTGCCAGGAGCAGGAGCAACAGGTAGAGGCAACTCAGCGGGCGCCTGATTTCAATACGCAAATCTATTCAGTCCGGTAGCTCGAAATAAAAAGTTGCTCCTTTCCCCTCTTCGGATTCGGCCCATACCATTCCTCCATGGCGGTGAATAATGCGCGCAACTGTCGCCAGCCCGATCCCTGTGCCTTCAAATTCGCTGCTGTTATGAAGACGCTGAAAAGCAATGAACAGCTTGTCCGCGTACTTCATATTAAATCCGATTCCGTTATCGCGGACAAAGAATACCTTACGTTTCTTATCTTTAACAGAGCCTACCTTGATTTCGGCAGGATCCTGCAAGCAGGTATATTTCCACGCGTTCCCAATGAGGTTGTCCATGGCGATGCCCAATAAATGCGCATCGCCGTCGATTGTCAATTCCGGCTCCACACGGAAGTTTACCGGTCGCTCCGGATCCGTTTCGCGCAGCTTTACAAAAGACTGGGTGGCGAGATCGGAGAGATCAACCGCCTCGATATTCATTTCCTGGCGGCTTAACCGCGAGAGTCTCAACATATCGTCGATAAGGGTTCCCATGCGATTGGCGGCCGCCCGTACCCGCATCAAATAGTCACGTGCGGTATCGTCAATCTGGGTGCTGTAGTCTTCCAGCAGGGCCTGACTGAAACCGTCTATGCTGCGCAGCGGTGCGCGTAAGTCATGGGAAACGGAGTAGTTAAACGCCTCCAGTTCTTTGTTGCTGTGTTCCAGCTCCCGGGTGCGTTCCACGACCTTTTGTTCCAGTGAGCGGCTGTATTCATCCAGCTGCCGGCGCGAAGCCTGGAGGTTCTGGGTCATTTCATTGAAGGCGAGGGCCAATGCGTCGAATTCCGCACAAAAGGTATGCTCCCTGCTGAGTTGGCGATCCAGATGTCCGTCGGATACCCGCTGGACTCCCAGAGCCAGATGGTCGATAGCGTTAAGCATGCGCCGGGTAAGGAAGACGGCTACCAGAAAGCCGAGGAATACAAAAGCGGCTACCACGGACAGAAAGAAGACCCGGGTATGCTGCATTTGCTGGTCCCATTCCTGTTTTCGATGTGCGATATGTTCCCAGAGTTTACGGGTGGAAAATCCGCACCGCAGTATTCCCCAGGGTGTATGTCCGCTGCGTATTGTTGTTACCGCCTCCAGAAGCCCGTTTTGCTGGGGAGGATCCACGTCATTCTGGAGAAATCGGATGGTCCCCGGTTTCGATGCAAATTCGGATGATTCATCCGCCATCAGCGAGAGTGCAAGTTTATCCATGCTGCTTTGCGGAGTAGTTCCCACCAAAGCCGGATCGCTGTGGGCGACCAGGACCCCGGTCTTGTCGGTCACCAGACAATATCGAATCTCTTCATCACCGGAGGCTACCTGCTGCATCAGGGTATTGAGAAAGGTAAAATCGTATCCGGCCACTGCCTGGGTGGAGCTCAAGGCCATACTGCGCACGAGGGAAGCGCTTCTTTCTTTCATGGATGCCTGTATGGCGGCAATATCTTCGGCCTGGCCGCTTTCGTGGAAGTTGCTGACCTGGTGCCAGAACAGCAAACTGATTGCCGCGAACAGCAGCAACAGTCCCATATTGACCGAGATCAGATAGATCCGTATGGGAGGGGGATGTTTTTCGTTGTCTGAGACAACGGTAGTGAAGGGGTTCGACCTCATTAAGGTTAATTTTAAATTCTCATTAGTTGTTTGTCAGCCGGGAACTTGCTCTTTACTATAGGCTATTTGGTTGTCCTTAATTATTAAATCTGATTAGTTTAGTCAACTTAAGGGGTTTGTCGGGTGAAAATACCCCTGCGGTTTCCCAGAACCGGGAATGGGGATTCTTTGTCAGGGGATGATGCAATTTGTCCCGGATCCGGCTATAAAGGGCACCTAGGTGGGGTATAAAAACATATTCGGCCGTAGTTCCTCAGGAATAATCATGATTGCCAAATCAAGATTGCTGCTTAGTTTCTTGTTGCTTTTGCTGAATTTCTCTGCGGCTTTAGCTGAAGCGCCGGTGATTTCCGATGAGCAGATGAAGCAGGCGGAACGCCTGTTCAGTGGCCCCAGTGAGGAAGACTACTATCGTACCGACGCTATTCTGGTCAGCGCCACCGGCAGCGCAAAACCGGTATTTCTGGCGCCTTCCGTGGCCAGTGTTATCACTAAAGAAGATATAAGGGATATGGGGGCCACCACCCTGGACGAAGTGCTGGAAACGGTGCCGGGACTGCATATGGCCCCCTCCAGCAACTACGGTCCGCTGGTGAACACTATCAACATTCGGGGTATTACCACGTCACTGAATCCCCAGGTGCTGCTGTTGGTGGATGGCGTACAGGTCAAATATCTCTGGAACGGGAATCGCGGCCACCGTTTCGAAATGCCGGTATCCATGATTTCGCGGGTTGAGATTGTGCGGGGACCGGGATCGGCTATCCATGGAGCGGATGCCTTCGCCGGTATTATCAACGTCATCACCAAGGACGGTCAGGAAGTGGATGGCGTTGAAGCCGGACTGCGCCGGGGTTCCTTTAATACCACCGACGGCTGGGTACAGTACGGCACCAATCATAACGGCTGGGATATCGTCGCCAGCGTAGAGGTGTTGAATAACGGTACCGACCAGGATCGCGTGGTTGATTCTGATCTGCAAACCGTCCTGGATGGCGTTTTCGGTACCAATGCTTCTCTCGCTCCCGATGCCATGAATCTGGATCAGCGGCTTATCGAGTACCACCTGGGTCTGCGTAAGGACAACTGGACCGTGCGTTTCTGGGGGCAGAAGCACCGCAATGTGGGAGTCGGCGTGGGTGCGGCGCCGGTTTTGGATCATGACGGTTATCTGGAGAAAGACTATTTCGTCACCGACCTGAATTATCGGAACGACGATCTGCATCCGGACTGGCGGACCGAATTTAATTTCAATTACAGCTATACCGATAATGTAAACCGATTCAAGATGTTTCCGGACGGTGCGGTACTGCCTATCGGGGCGGATGGCAACCTCGATTTTACCAGCCTGAATACACCCCTGTTCTCGGAGGGGGTGATCGGGCAGCCCGATTCCACCCAGCAGATCATCGCCGCCGAGGCGGTCGGCCTCTATGACGGTTGGGCTCAGCACCAGGTGCGTCTGGCGACGGGATATAAATATATGGACTATGAGGCCAGGGAAAAGAAGAATTTCGGCCCGGGCGTAATCGACGGCACGGAGGGGGTGGTGGACGGCACGCTTACCGATGTCACCGGTACACCGTATGTTTATGGACCTGACGTTGACCGCAAACTCTGGTTTGTGTCCGTTCAGGACGAATGGGCCTTTACCCGCAACTGGGAACTGACCGCGGGGGTTCGTTACGATCGCTATTCCGATTTTGGTTCCACGGTCAATCCGCGACTGGCCCTGGTTTGGCAGACCCGCCCCGATCTTACCACCAAGCTCCTTTATGGACGTGCCTTTCGTCCCCCTTCTTTCTCCGAGATGTATGCGCAGAATAACCCCGTACAGATAGGGAACCCGGATCTGGAACCGGAGACGATCGATACTCTGGAGCTCGCCCTAAACTGGTGGCCGACGGCGGATTTGCGCCTGTCTACCAACCTGTTTGGATATCGAATTAAGGATCTTATCGAAGCTGTGCCGGATGCCGGTGGTGCCACCAGTACCAATCAGAATGCCCGGGATCAGGAGGGACATGGCCTGGAGTTTGAGGTTGATTGGCAGGTAAACGACGACTTTAGGGTGCGAGCGAACGGGGCCTGGCAGGAGAGTGAAGACAGCGAAACCGGAGAAGAGGTGGCCAATGCGCCGGGTCTGCAATTCTATGCAAATGCCAATTGGGTGTTTCTTCCGAAATGGTCGATTGATGCGCAGTATTTCTGGGTAGCGGATCGCGAGCGCACGCAAGGTGACGTGCGTTCCGATATCGACGACTACAGCATCGTAAACCTGACGCTACGGCGCAAGCGAATATATGAACATCTGGAATGGGCCTTTGCCGTCCGCAACCTGTTTGACGAAGATGTCCGGGAACCCGCTGTAAGTACGATACCCGAAGACTATCGGATGAACAGTAGATCGTTCTGGACGGAATTACGGGTAAATTACTGAGAACGGTCTAAGTCTGACAATACCGCCTCGGTCGCGGTTGCATGGTATTTTGAGGCAGGCTCTAGTCCACAAGAGGTTTCGGTGCGGATATGCCGAAACCCTGAGCGAAATCCACCCCGTATTCCCGCAGTATGTCGCACACTGTTATCTGTTCGACAAATTCGGCGATGGTGTTTAATCCCGCCACGTGGCCGATATTGTTAATGGCCTCCACGATAGCCCGGCTCATCTCATCGTTTTCCATCTGTCTTACGAAGGATCCGTCGATCTTCAGAAAATCAACCGGCAATGATTTGAGATATGAGAATGAGCTGAGCCCGGTACCAAAATCATCAAGCGCGAAGGAACACCCCATTTCCCGGATTTCCTCAATGAACGAAACTGTTGCCCCCAGATTACTGATAGCGGCGGTTTCGGTTACCTCGAAGCAGATGGATTCGGGTGGCACCTTGTTATGCCGCACCCTCTCCTGGATATAGTCAAAGAATCCCGGATCGCTCAGCGAGGTTCCTGATAGGTTGATAAAATGGCGCCGGCCTTTTTTGCATAAACGTTTATGCTTCCCTAGATATTGGAAAATCGCGTTTATAACCCAGCGGTCCAGACGTTGCATCAGGTCGAATTTTTCCGCCGCCGGAATAAACGCACCGGGAGGAATAACCTCACCATCGGTACTCAGCATTCGCAGCAGTATTTCCGATTGCTCGGGCGCTTGATCGTCCTGCAGGGGAATAATGGTCTGGTGGTACAGCATGAAGCGGCCATCATCCAGGGCGCTGTTTATTCTGCTGACCCACTGCATCTCGTCGCGCCTTAAGGCGAGCTCGCCGTCTTTCGCCGTGAAGACGTGTATGCGATTTCGTCCGTGGCTTTTTGCCGCAAAGCAGGCCATGTCGGCGTTACTTAGGACTTCTTCGATACTGGTGGTGTCGGGCGTTATGTCCACAAGACCGATACTTATACTGACGCTGAAGGGATGGTCCTGCCAAATGAATTTCTGGTCTTCGATAGCCTTGCGGAAATGCTCCGCCAGCATCTGTGCCCGCTGCAAAGGACAGTTATGGAGAACAACCCCGAATTCGTCGCCTCCAAGACGGGCAACCAGATCACTGTCTCGAGTTCGGCTTCTTAACAGCGCCGATATCTGACGCAGCAGCTCGTCTCCCGCCAAATGCCCGCAGGTGTCGTTAATGACCTTGAATTGGTCCAGATCCAGATACATAAAGGAATGAATGACACTATCCCGCCTGGCATTCAGGATGGCGTCATGCAGGTTGAGCTCGAGTTCGCGCCTGTTCTTTAAATTGGTCAGCGCGTCATGGAAAGCCATGTGACGCAATTGGTTTTCGGCCTCACGGCGGGCGGCACGCGATTTGGCCGTGTGCAATTCGCGTGCGATGGCCGGGCCCAGGCGATTCAGATTATCTTTCATGATGTAGTCGGCGGCGCCGTTCTTCATCATGGATACCGCCAGTTCCTCGCCGATGCTGCCGGAGACAATGATGACGGGGATGTCCGTATCGAATTTCCGAATCAGTTTCAGAGCTTCTTTCGAGTCGAAGGAGGGCATATTGTGGTCGGTTATGACCAGATCCCAAGGTCCGTCCTCGAGAGCGCTGCGCATGGTTTCCGGGGAGTCAACCCGGATATAGCGTTCTATTTCCCATCGGTCCTTCTTAAGGTAATGCAGCAACAGAAGTGCGTCGTCTTCTGAATCTTCCGCTAACAAAAGGCGTAAGCGATTATTAAGCATATTTAATGATTATACGGAGCTAGATTAAGCGCCAGCCAGTAAGAGCCAAGTTCCTGAACGGTTGCGACGAATTGATTGAAATCCACGGGTTTTCTTATATAGCTGTTGGCGCCCAGTTGGTAACCATGGATTCGATCTTTTTCTTCATCCGATGAGGTCAATATAACCACGGGCAGGAGTTGGGTTCGGGGATTCCTGCGGATGGCTTTCAACACCTCAAGTCCATTGATCTTCGGCAATTTCAGGTCCAATAGAATGACTTCCGGAAGATCTCCACCGGTGGCGATCTCGTCAAGATAATCAAGTGCCTCGGCACCGTCCCGGGCGATTTTGATTTCGTTGAAGATATTGTTCTTCTTTAGGGCGCGTAAAGCCAGGATCTCATCGTCAGAATTATCCTCGACTAATAAAATGTGGCTCTCTCTCATATCCTTTGCTCCCGGTGGCTCGGCGGTCGGGCACGGTGTCGGCGCTATGCGCCATGTATCCGGTATTTCATGGGTCTTGAATGTTAAACCATAATAGCGGCAGATACCCTCCGGATATTTAGCCCGCCTATCAGAGATCTATTGCCAGGCGAGTTTGTCGAATAGGTACCGCTAATCTGCGATAGATTGGAACTCCGGTTTCGTTATCCCGGGTTTCTTTTGGAGCCTTCGTGCCGTAGGAATCCAAAAACAATTTACCGCATTGGCCAATACTATTAGATTACCAGAGAACCACTGAAAGACCTATGATCAGGGGGTTGATTTTGGTTCTGGCGTCACGGTTTCCGGGGGGCGGAGTGAAAGAAGTTTTCAGGCTTGACCACGAGGTCGCAGTTCGAACGGGAAGTATCCGCGCAAAACAAACCCCGCCGAAGCGGGGTCAATATTACAGCCTTGGTTTTTATTGTTAACTCTGTTTCTTTTTACGTGCAAAACCGATACCGGCCAGGCCCAGGCCCATCAGGGCGAGGGTGGCGGGCTCGGGGACCGGATCGACCTGCGCCTGTTCGCCGACGGTAAACCTGTCGAATGCGAAGATGTCTCCCTGGCCGATATCGGTCAGAAAGTCCACGCTGTCAAACAGTTCAGAGTCGTTCTCGGCGATGAGACCGAAATACATTACGGAGCCATCGGTGGAGAGGTTTGAACCAACGGTATGATTGATCGGTAGAACATCGCCGTTTGACAGAGCGATCTGAACTTGGCCGCCGATATCGCCGATATCTATACCGTAAAAGCCGAAGGCCGCGATGTCCTGACCGAAATCGATGGTGAAGTTTCCGCTCTGGCCTGCTATTACCTCCCAGTAGTTGGAAGAGGTTGCCGAGTCGACGCTATAGCGGCCGAATCCGTTGGTGGTCCCGGGAGTGACCCCGTAAACCATTCCGGAGCTTCCGTTCAGGGTGGCGGTCAGGGAGCCCCCGCCATAACCGGGGAAGTTCAAGGTCAGAGGTTGACGTGACCCGACGGCCTGGGACTCGAAATCCTCGGTACCGACCCCGGTCAGGTGGGAAAGAAAACTGCTTTCCGCACCGGAGGCGTTTGGCGTGGTCGCCAGCGGTACCGTTCTGCTGTTATTCAGGTCCTCTCCAAAAAAAATCAGGTAGGCGTTGGCGTTTGATACGCCCAGCAGGGCCGCGAGTGACAGGGTGGTTATGGCGATAGTTCGTTTCATCCGCGTTCTCTCCACATATCGTTAGAGTGAGTCTAAAACATTCAATCCGTCGACAGTTTCGAGTACAAATTCCCTGCGCTCCGAGGGTGAATTGCAAGTGATATGCCAGCTTCCGGACAGCAGCACGTGGGTTTGTTGTTTGTGCTGAATAAACAGCGGCTTACATGCATTCGTCCGGAGTGCGAAAGTGACCGACAGTCCCCGGTGTGTAAAAAAACCTGACATTTTTCACGGACATACTGACACGGGGGTGTTTCTGTCCGCGTTCACCGACTCAATTCTCAGGTAAGGGGGCGGAATCCGTTAAAGAGCAGATTTTTCCGGGAGCGGCCCTTACTCTTTATACGTGAACTCTCCCGAATAGCCGAAGGTACGACCCCAGAGGGGGTGATTGATTTCGAAAGTGACCTGGAATGCCTGTTCGGAGACGGGTGTTTCCCGAATAACGGCCTTTCCCAGCAGCAGCCAGTCGGGAATGCGCAACGTCAACGGTCCCAGATCCCATTGATAACCCAGGCTGTCAAAGCGAAGGGCGTCGTTTTCCGTGGACAGCCGCATGCGGATGCCGAGACCGTATTTCACATATTCGACGATAGTGTTTTCCCCGGCGTATTCCATGTGGGAACAAAATATCACGGGCTTTTTGCCGGGATAGCGGAAGGTGCGGTGCCAGAACATGGCACTGCTGTCCGATTGCGACCAGTTGCGCACGTTTACCGGGACGTCGTTACCGCTGTAGGGCACCAGTGCCCCGAACAGACGACCGGCGGTCATGAAGATCCTGCCCACGAGCGAAAGCGTTACCTGCATAGTGCCTTCGACCTCCAGACGGGTATCCGAACGAGGCGGCAGATCGTAGTGGCGGCGTATGGCGGTACCGAGTCCGGACCATTGCGGCCCCAGCGCCTGGCGAATGGGGGCATAGGGTTGTTTATTGTCTGAGATCATTATGAGTTTCCTCGATGAATAACCGCATAGTGTCGGCGGTGCTAGATCGGTTTAAGCACCATCATCCAGACTACGGCAACCATGGCGGCGAAGGCGGGAACACCCAGCCAGAACCAGGTACGGGCCATGCGAAAATACCCGCTGCCTAAAGGTTGTCGGGACAAGACGCATTTTTCGGCCAGATCGCGCATGCGGATCTGCAGTACCACTACCGGCAGCCAGCAGGCACCGGCAACGAAATAGAGTACCAGAGAGAGCCAGACCCAGAGATGGTTCAGCGGCATATTGATCAGATGCAGCATCCAGAACCCGGTAACCGGCTGAACGATGATGGTGGGCGTGGTGATCAGCCAATCGGCCCGGACCACAAGGCGGTTGGTAACGGCGATGGCCGGCACGTTGCCGGTCCGGTCAGTGAAATATTTATAAAAGGCACTGCCCAGACCGGTTCCAAACAGAAGAATAGCGCTTAGGATATGCACCCATTTGAGGATCAGGTATTCCACGTTGTCCTCCTTTCCAGGGTAAGCATGACGAGGGTCGCCGCCAGCAAGGGCAGATTTTTGACTACCGGGCCGAACGGGTGTGCCCAAAGGGCCGGAAGGAAGAGGGTAATGATGAGGGTGTAAACGCTCAGGGTCAGGATCTGTCCATAAGCGGCGAGCCGCAACCAGCGGTTACTCAGGGTGGCCACCCCCAGCAACAGATCCAGCGCGGAAGCACCGTATAAAGCCAGTGTGGCCCAGGTTCCCGTGAGCCCCACCTGGGAGAGCAGGGCAAAACTCGCTTCCCGGGGATAGACCAGGGCGGATACCAGACCGGCGCTGATCCACGCCAGGGCGATGGTGAACCGCAGCAGCGGGCGTAGAAAATAGAGGCCTGCATGCCATAGATCAGGCTGGCGGGCCGGCTCCTCCCGCAGGGCTTCATCCAGGCTGCGCGGGCGGAATCCGAAATATTGGACGAAGTCATCGGCAGCGGCGGTATTCCCCCGCTGCAGCATCTGAATGGCTTCCGGGGTGATCGGCGCGTCTCCGAGAAAACCGCCAAGTTTGGCGATGGCCAGGGACAGGGGGTAAGACAGGGCAAGGGGACGCAGTGGCCCTAGACCGAGCCAGCGACGCAGGCGCTGCATCAGGGAAAGGAAACGGATCGGATTCGGACCCACCAAATCGATGCGCATGCGGATCGGCCCGTCCGCTGCGAGGCATTTCACTACCGCCAGGGTGAGATCCGCCACATGAATGGGTTGGAGGCGTTGTTCGCCGCGGTTGACCAGGGGCGTGATCGGGAGCGCGGCCAACGCCTTGAAAAAGGCCATGCTGCGGGCACCGGGACCGTACACGATGGATGGACGCAGAATGGTCCAGTTCAGGGAGCCGGCGGCGAGGGCATCATCCGCTTTCTTTTTACTCAGATGAAACTGACTTACGGCATGCTCATCGCAACCCAGGGCCGAGATCTGGATCACCCGTCGGACCCCGGCTGCTTCGCAGGCCTGAAAGAGGGCGATCGGGGCCAGCGTGTGCAGAGAGAGAAAGGTCTGTCGACCAGTTTCGCGGATTATGCCCACGGTGTTGATAACGGTATCCACTCCGGCAAGACAGGGCAGCCAATCCTCCATCCGGTGGGCTTCGCGAAAATCAACGGGCACCACGGTAATTCCGGGCATCGGGTTCGCCGCGGTTCCGGGGTTGCGGGTCACGGCGGTTACCTCGTGACCCTGGTCGAGAATGGCCCGGGTCAGGTGTGATCCGATGAAACCGCCGGCTCCGGTAATGAGTACGCGCATGATCAAAGGTCTCAATCGGGGATCGGCATGCGATCTTCGAAGGTCGGCCGGTTGGAGATAATCTGGTTGCGAATGCTGCTCCAGATCACGAATCCGATACCGCTCAGGGTGGCGAAGACACCCATCAGCACGTGCCTCAGGATTTCCCGCAGGTGGTCGGCACCCGGATTCCCCGAATAGCTGCTGTCGGGTGAGAGAAGAAAGGTGCCAAGCAGCGGGCCGATAATCAGCATCAGCAGGGTAAATCGGGTCCAGAACTCAGCCCGGTGGGCCTCCCGGCACAGGTCGGTCAGGATGTTCTGCAGTGCTCCTTTAAGTATCCACAGGGCAAAGATACTGACGGTCAGAGACAGGCAGACTTCTATCAGAAAGCTGAGCATCTTTATCTTCCTCCGTAATCAGAAATTTCTGTATATACAGAAATTAGTGAATAAATGGAGTATTGTCAAGATGGAATCTGTATATTCACACCCGTCGGGGGATCAATCGCTTGCTAACAGTACCTTGCGGTAGTTGTTGTATATGGGGCTTGCCTCTGGAAAGTACTCCAGTATGACCTTGATATAGCGGTCAAAAGGATTACGAACGGCGCCGATCCGTTTTCTCGTCTCCGGCGCAAGATCAAAGGTGTTGTAGCGGATAGGGAAAGGTACGGGATAGTCCGTGCCAAACAGGAGTTTACCGTGGATATCCGTTTGCTTGGACAAATGCCGCAAGGCCCTGGCCCTTAGGGGCGTCAGAATGGCGGAGATATCTGCATACAGTTTCTCATGCTGCCGCAGCTTCTCCAGGAGAAGGAAATAGTCCTCGTCGAAGTGGTGTGGATCCTTGGACAGGTTTCGCCAGGGGAGAAGCCTGTGGTTGACCCGGCCCAGGCCCATATGCGCGGCGACCACGGTAACACCGCAGGCCAGGGGGAGATCAAGCATGTCGGTTCCTTCGAAACGTCTTTCGGAGTCGATGCTGTACTCACTCCCTATGTGGACTATAAGCGGAATTTTTCTATGCCTGATTTTTTCGTAGTAGGGAACGAGTTGCTCGTTGTTGAGATTGATATGCCAGTAGTTCTGCAGCATCTTGGCTCCCCTGCAACCTCTGTCCACGTACTCGTCGATCAGGTCCAGTGCGTCAGGACGACGGGGGTTAACGGAGAAAAACGGGATGAATTGCTGAGGGTATTTATCGGCGACCTTTAGTACATCCTCGGTGGCGGCGCATACGGTTTTGTCGCGGTCTATTTCGCGCCCGCGCTTGTCCAGACGGCTATCCACGCCGAATACGCAGGCCTTAACCAGGTATCTGGATTCGCGAATGGTGCGCGCTAATGCCTCTATATAGGCCGCATATGGTTCGCTTCGTATTGCCTTACGGTCCAGACCCAGGCCGTCGCCGAAGAATCGGACGGTGAATCTATCCAATAGCCGGTCGAAACGAACATTCGGGCTCAACAGATGGGTGTGGATGTCTACGGTCTTCATGCAACGTTAGCCTCCGATGCGGTACATCTGTTCCTTAGAGATGTCAGAATGAGATCAGTATAGAGAATCCCGGCTTGGGTATGGACAGGTACCCACCCCTGGAGTTCCGAATTATGGACAAAGTCTCAAATTTGTTGACCGGTTCAGATGGGTCAGAACGGGGGGTGAAGTGATCAGGGGCTAAAGGTCTCTGAAATGCTTGAATAGCTTATAGGTGAAGATATAGGTTGTGAAAAAAATGAGAATATCAAGGACGGCCGCAAGGCGCGCGGAAAACAGATCGCCTGTCTTGTTACTTAAGGCCCCGGCGACTACCAGGGCGAGAAACATCGGGAGTGCATGTTTCATTAGGCTGAGATGAATCTATCTATCCGGGTTGAAGAGATAGTGAATAGTATAGTATTGAATATGTTCAGGTGCGGAGGATTGGGGGATATTATTCCGTGATCTCCCACTCCTCGATATCTCCGTCATGAACATGAAATAGCGGGTGTGCCTCGATATTATCGACAGACTTTAGTGAGAGGTACGTCTTTCTGTCGCGTAGCTTCAGTTTTCGTAAAAGATGCTGATATTCATACTCTATCTGACCGCTAGTAACCTGTAGCCGTCTATTCAGCCGCCTGTTACAGATTTTTCCATTATCGAATTTGTAGTCTCTGGATTTTGCTTCCTGAGCAACAACTCGCAGGTAACTTGCGACGGCGCCCAATGGATTTGATGAAGCGATAAATCTATGGAGTTGGGGGTGATGTCTATAGCCTTTTGTATTTCCGCTCAATACCTTCTGAGCAAGCAGGCCTTCCCGCCATAAGGCAACCAGTCCTTTTGCATCAAGATACCTGGGGTGCAAAGACCAAAGTCTCATGATTCGGCAATTTGGAGAAATATGCTGTGAAGGGAGTATACGGCGAGCGTGTTAGGAAAGAGACGGAGCCGAGTGCCTTTCAGGGTTTGAACACCTGCCACTTTCCATTAACCCTTACAAATCCTTCGCTTGTTATCATGTGCGACCATTCTTGTTCCGGGTTATTCACGATATCGTAGGCCTTGGACAGGTTGGTTGCGTCTTCCGAGCCGGTGATCAACACCACGTCTCTTGTGGGAACATATACCACGATGTCCCCTTTTACCGGGAACTGATCTTTGGTCCATAGTTTGTCCGCCAGGAGCAAGGACGATTCATAGTTTCCGTCAGCGATAATCATCGACAGACTCGAAGGGTCTCCTTTCAGTTGAATCTCAGGGAGGGCGTCTTTCAGATTGGACATGGCGAGTTCTCTCAGCCCATTTCTTTCTATGCCGAGTTTGCCCAGATCCTCTTCGGATAAAAATCTGATAGCGGTCGGGGTGTCAAAGGCGTACACGATATACAATATATCGTTCAGTTGTTCGTATACGAGTTTGTTCTTGCCGTCTTTCTCAAGCAGTTTCCCGGTCTGTTCGATATACAGCCGGTCTTTTATGACCGGAAATATGTGTTCCTTTCCGTAATCCGCAGTATCGGATTCGACTGCTGCCGGAAGAAGGCCGATGTAGGTGGCCAGGATTCCTTCCAGATTGTCGGGCTGATTGCTGTAATCAGTGTAGGCATTGTCCAGAAAGGAAGTCAGTTCCTTGCCTCCGGGCATAACAATTTTGACTTCCAGTTCAGAAGCGATGCTTGCCTGGGCGTCAGGATGTATGCGCACGACCGTCTGCACATATTTGTCCGTGAATTCACTTTTGCTTATCAGATCTGAGGCCATTGCGATAGTTGCGCCGAAAAAGAGGGCCGCAACAAGAATGATTAATTTGTTCATTATCTGCGACCCTTGGGTACTATGGAATACACAAGTCGTGTTGCTGTTGCAGAAGCGGATGCGAATATTCGGCCGGCTAGGAAACCGCCAGATAGATTCCGCTAAGTACTATGACGCTTCCGGCGATGCGTTCAATTGCCGGTAAATTTACCTGCTTGAAAAGCAGTCCCAGGCCGATTCCGGCTAAATGCAGTGCCGCCGTTGCCAGGGCAAAACTGATTGTATAAGAGGCTGCGCCTAAGGCGAGTGGAAGTTCGGTGCCGTGTGCGTGGCCGTGAAAAATCGCAAAGATTCCGACGATGATGGCGCCGTATGCCGGCTTTAGTTTGAAGGCGCCGGCGATCAATATGCCTAATACCAGGACGGATACAAGTATTCCCTCTTCGATAAACGGTACTGAAACTCCTGAGAATCCAAGGAAGCCCCCTACTATCATTACCGCTACAAACGTGCTCGGGACCACCCAAATCGCCCGGCCACCAATCAGCGAGGCCCAGAGGCCGACCGCGACCATCGCCAGCATATGATCCGCACCGGTAAAAGGGTGACTGAATCCGTAGGTAAACCCGGTGGTTTGCCCGACGTCGGTGTGAGCGAGAGCTATAACGGGAAAAAACGACAACAGCAATCCAATTCTCAGTATCGACGGCCTCATGAGGTTTCTCCTGTTAACAGGGATTTGGAACACGGCACGTAATATGGCTGTTCGGAAATCATACCAGGCTATAAATACGGTTATTTGTCGACAAAAAAATAACGCGGCAGGCGCTTAGTGGATCCCATGCTTGGTGTAATGATCCCAATTATCCTTGGAAAAATATAGACCAAGTATAGACCCCTTGGCTGTCAGTGGAGACAGGGTTTTTCCATCCCTACAAATGCAGTGGATATAGAGGGTAAAATATCCCTGTGCGTCAGGGCGGGTCGCCCCATCCTTGCTAGACTTAACATATAAGGTAAAGCGGGTCTGGAAGGGGGGGCAGTGGGAAATAAGGTCAAATATAAGATCCCCGTTCAGATTGTTGAACAGGTGGATCGGTGCGTGAAGGGGAAGGCCTGTCTCGTTGATCCTGAATATCCGTTATGTGGCGCGGAAAAATGCGATACCGATCTTGGGGTCACGCTTATCACGTGCGAAACCCTGGATCATATTTGTGACTTCAGAATTCATTCGAATGGGAAATATTTATGTTCCTGCCCGGTGAGGGCATACATCTTTCAAAAATATAAGGAATAAATGGATTTGGATAAGGATGGTCCGGGGGTGGCGAACGAGGCTTTCTGCTTCCAACAGCTTCATCTCGATATTGCACGTAATGCAACTGATGATTTCAATCCCTTTCATGACCCGCATCGCTGGGATCGGATAGAGGGAAATACGTTCAAGGCCCCGGTTGCCCTTGGGTTCCAGATCGGCTGCCTTATCGATTACCTGCTCGACCGCTATCGCCGGGAACAGGGTGAAGAATCGCTGGAGGCGGAGTACGGTCTTTACTTCCGCAACTATGAGTTTAAATTCGCCGGAGCGCTGCTTGCCGGGGAGCCCTTCCAGGTAGAGATAAAATCCACGAAGAACAGGATAGTAACCGGAGGCGGACTGTCAAACCGTGTGGCGGTAAGGAAGGTTGACGGCAGCCCGGTACTGATCGGCAGTCGCAGCGAGACCCCGGTTCCGCGGTTTCTGCCTGATGACCGGCTTCCCCGTCTTCCGGCGGTGGCCGAGGTGGAGGACCGAAGCCATATCAAGGGTACGCCGTTCTTCCTGAAGCGGAAATTCCTGAACACCAGTAACGGAAAGAATTTTCTTCTCGGTTCCCTGGCGGACCAATATGCCTATTTTGATGAGTTGGAGGATCGTGTTCGATTTCCGACCCTGTTTCCCGTGGCATTGTCCTCCTGCACGCTGCTGGAAAAGGCTTGGCAGGAGGAATGGCAATTCGAGAAGAATCCTGTGGTGTACACAGGACATAAGATTTCGGTTAACAAACAATTGCAGTTCGAACTCCGGAGTAACGATAGATTGGATATCCTGGCCGAAGGGCCCTACCCGTTGGAGGAACGCGGGGGATTGGGCCGGTCAGCGATAAAGCAGTGTTATTACCGCTGTTTCGGGTTGATCGAGGGGGGGCGCCTGCTGTTCCGAGCACTGGTTCAGACCGCGGCACTTCAGGCGATGCTGGCGACCGACCGGTAAAATCGGTGGTAGAATACGGAACATCGTGGAAATGGACGGTAGATTCCAGAGATTCCGGTGGGAAACATGAATCAATCACAAAAACAGGCCAGGGAACGCGAAGCGAGATTCAGGAAACTGAATGAGGAGGGTGTGGCTCTTCGGGAAGCTAACAAGTTTCTTGTGGAGCATAATTCCGCCGAGCATCATCTGGTTGCGGAAATGGCTACTTGGATTTTTCAGAACTGGACCTTGCAGCAGGTGTATCAGTTGGACAAAAAGGCCCGAAAGATTTTTTTTGAAGTATTAAAGTCTGGAAAGCTGGTTAAGTCTTTAATGAATCTATCGGGAGACCCGGCTGAGGTGCAATGGCCCGGGATCGTCGTTGAGGCGTTACATAACCTCGGCGGGCGTGCGGAGGTCAGGGACATCTATGCCGAGATCGCTAATAGGCACCGGGACATAGCGATTCTGCACTGGAAGGCGTCGGTACGGGATGCACTGAATTCAAATTCTCTGAACCAAAAGATCAGCGGCGTAAAAGGGGTAGAAGCCTTTAACGTCGATTATCTGTTTTATAAAGACAGGGACGACTTCTGGCAATTGGCGGATTACGGAGTCTGACCGGAATGAAACTTGCCTACATGAGTTTGTGCTTATCTTCCGTATTACGACGGAATTGCTGTTACGGGTGTTAGCCGCAAGTGAGCGCAAAACTATGCCGAATATTGGTAAGTTATTCCCGCATCTGCGGGGCTCAAGGTGCGATCGGGATGATGGAGTTGATCAGCCGATATTGAGAAAATAGCCGAGCAGGGTGGCTTTTTCCCTTTCTTCGGGGTTTTTGCAGATTTCAGTGAACAGTTGAAGATGATGTTTGGCTGCACCAAGCTGTTCCAGCTGGCCTTCGATTTCACCGATTTTTTCCCTGGTGATCCTATGTACTTCGTCTACGGAGCCTTCGTCTCTGAAGAGAACGGCGATGAGTTTGTTGATCTCTTCAAGGGAAAAGAGCAGCTCGCGGCTGCGCTTGATGAAGGTTAATAGATCGACGATTTCGGGCTGGTATACACGGTATCCGGAGGCATTACGAGGAGGAGGATCAATCAGCCCCTTTTTCTCGTAAAAACGGATAGTGTCAACGGGCAGACCCGAAAGCGACGATACGGCCCCAATCGTCAAAACGTCGTCCATGGTTAGAATATATAGTTTATTTATTATTGCGGTATTTTAGAACTGCTCCAATCTACACCCTGTACTTGCTCCACGGTCAATAGGTTTAACGCGGCTCTTGGCATCCGGCCGGAGGGACGTTGCCGGGGCCGGAGATTGAAGGATGAATGGATTATGCAATATAAACAGTACGTTATGGTTGAAACCAGATTTTTCCCGGTCTTACTCCGGCGAACGCCCCGAATTGGAGGAGGCTCGATGAGCATGATTTTGGTAACTGTGGAGCGGGAGTAAGACGTTGTGGAAAAACTGATAGAAATAATGGAGCGCCTTCGGGATCCCGATGGCGGGTGCCCGTGGGATCGTGACCAGACGTTTGAAACCATCGCGCCGCACACCATAGAGGAGGCCTATGAGGTGGCGGATGCCATCCATCGGGGAGACATGGAGGAACTCCGGGAAGAGTTGGGGGATCTGCTGTTTCAGGTGGTGTTCTATTCACAGATTGCAAAGGAACGGGGTTATTTCGATTTTTCGGATGTGGTGGAGGCCATTACGGAAAAGATGTTGCGGCGCCATCCCCATGTCTTTGCTGATGAGGTCATCGAGGATGTGGATGAGCAGCGGAAGGCGTGGGAGCAGCACAAAGCCCGGGAACGGCGCGGAAAAGGCCGGAACCAGGCGGCCGGCCAGTTGGATGGTGTGGCGGAGGCGCTGCCGGCGCTGTCACGAGCGGGAAAGCTTCAGAGGCGTGCCGCGGATGTGGGATTTGATTGGCCGGAAGTGTCCGGGGTTTTCCCTAAGATCTGGGAGGAGCTGGAAGAGGTGACGGCGGAAATAGAAAAAGGCGGTGATCACGTTCGCCTGGAGGAGGAGATCGGTGACCTGTTGTTTGCCTGTGTTAATCTGGCGCGCCACGTCGGTGTTGATGCCGAAGCCGGATTACGTGCAAGTAACAGGAAATTCGAGGATCGTTTTCGGGCCATAGAACGGAAACTCGCGGAGGCAGGCCGGAGTCTTGAAGAAGCGGATCTGGAAGAGATGGACGCCTTATGGGAACAGGTGAAACTGGAGCAAAATGCAGGCGAGGGCTGAGAGAGGTCCTCGTTCGGTCGGGTTGTTCTACTAAGAGGGCAGGAATAAATCGGGATGGATTTTATCCAACATATCAAGGCCTGTAATAATTACTCCGGCAGCGGTTTTCTTCCCTTCTGGATTGATGGCGTTACCGTGGGTCGGCTGCGTCCGGAATTTGCTGATCATCTTCGGAGCTGGCCTTCGGTGTTTAGCGTCACGGAGCAGGGCGTTGAAATGGCCCCGGAACTGGAAGGTTTTGAAGCGCGTAGCGCTGGAATTTCGGAAGTGCTGGTGCGGTTGGTGGAGCAGGGCGTCATTACCCATTTGCATGGAGAACAGTACGTGGCAACCCCGGGGGGGAGGATGCAGGGCCTGGTTCTGATCGATCGGGCGGCGGCTCCCTATTTCGGGATCCGGGCATTCGGCCAGCATATCAATGGTTACGTCCGGGACGGGGACGGGCTGCGGATGTGGGTGGCCCGACGGTCCATGGATCGGCGTAATTACCCGGGCATGTTGGATAACATCGCGGCCGGTGGGCTTCCCTACGGGATCGGCATGCCGGAGAATCTGTGCAAGGAGTGTTGGGAAGAAGCGGGCATCCCGGCCGGGCTGGCCGAGCGGGCGCGTTGTGTCGGGACGGTAACCTACAACGCCGAGACGGAAAAAGGGCTGAAGCCGGATACCCTTTATTGTTATGACCTTGAACTTCCCCCGGATTTTACCCCCCAATGCACCGACGGAGAGGTGGCGGAATTTTACCTCTGGCCTGTGGAAAAAGTGATGGAATTCGTGGGTCGTGCGGATGAATTTAAATTAAACTGCAATCTGGTGGTTATCGATTTTCTCATTCGGCACGGCTTTTTGGGACCGGAGCGGGAGGATTATATGGAATTGGTAACCGGCCTTCACCCGCCGGTATTGCCGGTAATTTCGACCAGCTGATCCGAGCAAAACTTTATCCTCGGGGGGCAGTCAAATCTTGTTAAGTGCGGAGTCCGTACCCATATTGGCCGGATAATCCATGACATACGATTGTAAACATATGAAGATTGTTAAGAATACCTTGCTCGCTATCCTCGTTCTTTGGGCCGCCTCGTCATTGGCAACGGTCCAGGAGGTCCCCATCGATCAGCTCAAGCCGTCGCGTGAGCACCGGCAATCCACCCTCATCATAAGCAAGGTTATTAACAGCTATCACTACAAGAGACATACTCTGGATAACGCCTTTTCCGAAGTGATTTTCGATCGCTATCTTGAATCACTGGATCCCAATAAGCGCTATTTCACACAGCGGGACATCGACAGTTTTGCCAGGTATCGGGACCGTATGGATGACGCCATGCGCTGGGCTGCGTTGGAGCCGGCATTCAAGATCTTTCAACGTTATCGCCGGCGGGTGGAGGAGCGGATCGAGCTCGCATTGAAGCTGGTGGAGCAGGATTTTGATTTTACCAGGGATGAGAAGTACCGATTCGATCGGGAGGAAGCGCCCTGGGCGGCGGATAATAAGGAGCTGGATGAACTGTGGCGTAAACGGGTGAAGAATGATGTTCTGAGCCTGCGTCTTACCGGTAAGAATATAGAGGAGATACGCAAGACCCTCCGCAGGCGCTACCAGGGGACTTTGCGTCGTGCCAAGCAGATGGATGCGGATGATGTTTTCCAGATCTTCGTTAATTCATACACCTTCAGTATCGAGCCTCATACCTCTTATATGTCGCCCAAGCTGGCGGAGAATTTTGATATCAGTATGCGGCTGTCGCTGGAAGGGATCGGGGCGGTCCTGCAGATGGACGACGAGTATACGGAAGTGCAGCGTATCGTTCCGGGTGGTCCGGCCGCACTGAGTGGTGAACTTCACGCCGGCGATCGGATTACCGGGGTGGCACAGGGAAATGACGGCGAGATGGAGGACGTGGTCGGATGGCGGTTGCAGGATGTGGTTGAGCTGATACGCGGTGCCAAAGGTACGGTGGTCCGGTTGCAGATTCTCACGAAGAAGGCCGGCAGCAACGGCCCGACGAAAGAAATCGTTCTGGTCCGCAACGAAATCAAACTGGAAGACCAGGCGGCAAAGAAATATATCATCGAAAAACTGGACGGGATGGCGCCATTACGAATAGGGGTGGTGGAAATACCGGCGTTCTATCGGGATTTCCAGGGGTTTTCCCAGGGCGAAGAGGATTTCCGCAGCACCACACGGGATGTGCGTAGACTGCTGAAAGAACTCGCCGCGGAGAATGTGGACGGCATCGTCATCGACCTGCGGCAGAACGGCGGAGGATCGCTGATAGAGGCTACGGAGCTTACCGGGTTGTTTATACCCTCCGGACCGGTGGTGCAGGTGAAGGACGCCACTGGTGATGTGGAGATTGAAGCCGATCCGGATCCGGAGCTGGTTTACGCAGGTCCGTTGGCGGTTCTGGTGAATCGTTTCAGCGCTTCCGCTTCTGAGATCTTTGCCGGCGCCATTCAGGACTACGGTCGAGGGATCATCATCGGTGAACCCACTTTCGGCAAGGGGACCGTGCAGAGTCTCATTGATCTGGATCGGTTCGTGCGGGATTCAGAGAGTAACCTAGGCCGGTTGCGTCTTACCATGGCACAGTTTTTCCGGGTGAACGGAGGCAGCACCCAGTTTCGGGGCGTGGTTCCGGATATTCTCTTTCCGACTGCGGAGGGTTCCGGAGAAGACGGGGAACGTTCTTTGGATAATGCATTGCCCTGGGCCAGTATCAGCGCGGCCCACTACGATGCGGAAAAGCTTGCCTCACTGCAGAGTCCGCGGGAGGCATCCCAGCGGCGGGTGCGGAATGACCCCGGTTTTAAATATCTGCTTGAAGAAGAGAAGCTGGTGCGAGAGATCCGTGATCAAAAGCTATTATCCCTGAAAGAGGAA
>JBNKJV010000018.1:0-62502 GCA_050291465.1 Sedimenticolaceae bacterium
GCACCCGCGCAGCGGGCGGGGACACGGGGCGGTTTTTCTTTGGTACCTTTCTTTTGAGCGCTCAAAAGAAAGGTACTTGCAGCCCTTACTGAGATGCTAATAAAAAACTCGGAGTCTACGGGCTGCAACATTGATTACCGGACCAGATAACCAGAAGCATACGGGTCATGAGACCGGTTACCAATAGTAAAAAACAAGTCCAGGCCAGGGGTCTTGCTTCGCTCTATGCCAAAAAAAACGCCCCCTCAAGAGGGGGCGTTTCGGTTACTGCCGATCTGATCGAAGATCAGAGGCTGTAGTACATGTCGAATTCCACCGGATGGGTGGTCATACGCATGCGGGTTACCTCGTCCATCTTCAGATCGATGTAGCCGTCGATCATGTCGTCGGTGAATACGCCGCCGGCGGTCAGGAAGCCACGATCCGCGTCCAGGGACTCCAGGGCCTGATCCAGGGAATGACAGACGGTGGGAATGCCCTTCAGCTCTTCGGCCGGCAGGTCGTAGAGGTCCTTATCCATGGCATCGCCCGGGTGGATCTTGTTCTGGATACCGTCCAGACCGGCCATCAGCATGGCGGCGAACGCAAGGTATGGGTTGCCGGCGGAATCGGGGAAACGCACCTCGATACGACGGGCCTTCGGGCTGGAAACCCAGGGAATACGCACCGACGCGGAACGGTTACGGGCGGAATAGGCCAGCAGAACCGGCGCTTCGAAACCCGGAACCAGACGCTTGTAGCTGTTGGTGCTGGCGTTGGTAAGAGCATTCAGGGCACGGGCATGCTTGAAGATACCACCGATATAGTACAGAGCCGTTTCGGAGAGTCCGCCGTACAGGTCGCCGGCGAAGACATTCTCGCCGCCCTTGGCGATGGACTGGTGAACATGCATACCGGAGCCGTTATCACCCACCAGCGGCTTGGGCATAAAGGTGGCGGTCTTGCCGTAGGCGTGGGCCACGTTATGCACGCAGTACTTGAGGATCATGTTCATATCGGCGCGGCGTACCAGGGTATCGAACACGGTTCCGATCTCACACTGACCGGCGGTGGCCACCTCGTGGTGATGCACTTCAGTAGCGACGCCCATCTCCTCCATGGCCAGACACATGGCGGCACGGATGTCATTCAGGGAGTCAACCGGCGGCACAGGGAAGTAACCACCCTTCAGACCGGGACGGTGACCGATGTTACCGTCCTCGTAGACCCGCTCGGAGTTCCACTCGGCTTCTTCGGAGTCGACCTTATAGAAGGCTCCGCTCATGTCGGCGCCCCAGCGGACATCGTCCAGCACGAAAAACTCCGGCTCCGGACCGAAGTAGGCAGTATCACCGATACCGGTGGATTTCAGATAGGCCTCGGCGCGCTTGGCCACGGAACGGGGGTCACGCTCATAGCCTTCCATGGTGGAGGGCTCAAGGATGTCGCAGCGGATATTGAGGGTCACTTCGTCGGAAAAAGGATCGATGACGGCGGTATCGGCTTCCGGCATCAGTACCATATCGGACTCGTTAATGCCCTTCCATCCAGCAATAGAGGAACCGTCGAACATCTTGCCGTCAGTGAACATGTCTTCGTCCACCACGTGTGCCGGCATCGAGACATGCTGTTCCTTGCCGCGGGTGTCAGTAAAGCGGAAGTCGACGAATTTCACGTCGTTATCTTTGATCATTTTTAGGATGTTCGAGGCCATCTTTAGGTTCTCCGACTCTTGTATAGAAAGTAAGAATTAAGGGCCCGCCACATATTCGGGCGGGTCGGGTTCAGGTTTAACGGTATCTTCCGCGGTGGAAAATTACGGACTGTTTTAGCAGAATCCATGCCAGGCGAAAAGCAGATATTGTTATTCAAGCAAAAAGCTCACGAGATAACGTGGAAGCGAAAATAATTCCGCTGCCAAAACAAGAAGTTAAAAGGTTCATTAAACAACTGCTGGGTACCGGGCTAAAAGCTGCAGCACGAACCCGATTTTACGTCCCACGGAAACCACAATCTAGGGAGGAACAGCGGCGCACCATTACGGTGCATATAACTCCTGAGCGCACTATAATAGGGCGCTAGGAATAATAGAGCCTTACCCGCCCAAATGCCTTCTCCCCTTCCAGTTCCCTGTTCATCGCCTCAAGCAGCGCCGTCCTCTCCCCTTCACCTCGATAACAGGTGATAGGGAGATAGACATCGACGTGGATTCTCCCATCCAGATAGTGGAGCAGCAAACGCTCCCGCTGTTTCGATTCCGGTATATCCCGCCACCGTTCCTGCAACATCGTGAGAGCCTCTTTACGTAAAGGCAAATCCTTACAAGGTGCGGCCTTTTCGTCGTCTTCTGCGTCGATATGTACGGTAACGTCGGTGATCTCGTCAAATTCACGAATAAGGGCGTCGATCACCGCCTGGCTGATCTGATGCCCCTCGGTAACGCTCAACCAGGGATCTACGAGCACATGGACATCGACGCTCGCCTGTCCGCCGGAACTGCGGGTGCGCAGCATATGCAGGTCGTTCACCCCCCCGATGGAGGTGATGGTTGCGGTAATCTTCTCCACCCGCCCCTCCTCCAGACTGGTGTCCACGAGTTCATGGAACGCCGACCGCCCCAGTTCCCATCCGATGCGCGCGATCATCAGGCCCACGACCACTGCCGCGATGGCGTCCAGATAGGGAAGTCCCGCCAGGGTGCCGGCGACACCTACAAATACCGCCACGGATGAAACCGCGTCGGATCGATGATGCCAGGCGTTGGCCTTAAGCATCTCGGAGCGGGTGCGCCGGGCGGCCCTTATCGTATAGTGATAGAGCAGCTCTTTGGCGACTATGGATACGAAAGCCACCACCAGCGCCAACGCCGTCGGGCGCAAAAGCCGCTCCGGGGCGAACAACCTGTCCACGGCATCCCAGACGATGCCGGCCGCCACCAGGATTAATAACCCGCCCAGGGCGAGGGTGGCGGCGGTTTCGAACCGGCCGTGGCCGTAAGGATGTTTCAGGTCCGGCTCCTGGTGGGCGTGATGGGCCGCGGCGTAAACCACGCCATCGGACACCAGGTCCGAGAGGGAGTGCAGGCCGTCCGCGATCAGGGCGTAGGATTGCGCGATGAGCCCGAAGGCGACCTTCGCCACCGACAGCAATAGATTGATGACGGCACCCACCAGGGTGACCCGTTTGGACACCGCCATACGGGCCTCTTTATCCGTGTATACGGTCCGATCGTGATGAGCACCCATCAGTCATTACCTCCGCACACCCGCAGAAGCACATAGTACAACCCCTCCTCCGTGCGAGTCTGCAAAAGGTCGTGGCCGTTTATGCGACACCAGGCCGGAATATCGTTCAGGGCCCCGGGATCGGTGCAGACCGCCTCCAGTTCATCCCCCGGCGTCAGTTCCTTTACCCGATCCTGTACGCGGATCACCGGCATCGGACAAAGTAGGTTACGGCAGTCCAGTTCCACCCGGCTCATATCATCCACTCCTGGGGTATCTCGTGGGGAGAGGCCGGCTTCACGATGAGGGCGCGTACGCCTCCCTCCCGGTCACGCAGCTCCAGCTCCACCCGGTCCGCGTCCCGACCCTTACTGTAGCGGGCGACAATGCGGGCGGCCCGTTCGATTTCGTCGTCATTGACGTCGCCGTCTATTAGGGCCAGCGGTCCGGGGTGACTTACGGTCTCGAGGCTGAGGAAGCGGTTACGGTATCCCTGCAGAAACCGCCCCTCTCCCTCTTCGCGGGAGATGATCAGTTTGAAATGGGGGCGGGGCCGCAGATGCCGTCCTACCTTGAGCAGCATGATGTCATCCATATCATATTCACGGGTACCGCGGGCCTGCCACAGATCGGCCAGCTTGTGGGAGTACTGTTCATCGGTAAGGAAGCAACAGCCGCCGGCGGGTTGAGCATAGTCCTCGATCCCGTACTGCGCCGCCAGTGCCATTTGCGGTTTGCGGGTGCGGCCGCTGAAATCATAAAGCCGTTCCCGATCCACCCAGCCTTCCCGTTCCGGACGGGTGGGCGGGAGATTCTTCGCACAAAGGGGTCGCAGCAGAAGGTCATCCGCACCGGAATGCTTCGACACTACCGGCATGGTGTCCTTGCGCTGGGACATGGGCCGCTGACCCACCACCTCGCCGGTGATGATGAAATCGAAACCGTTCTCCCGGATCCACTGCAAGGCCTTCTTCACCATGAAGATCTTGCAATCCAGGCAGGGATTCAGGTTGGCGCCGTAACCGTATCTGGGGTTAAGAAGCACCTCCTTGTACTCCTCCACGATATCGATAATGTGCAGCTTCATCCCCAGCTGTTCCGCCACCCACAGGGCGTTGTTGCGCTTGGGCCTGGCCTGGTCTTTCCTGCGGATGGCGTGGGTATGCCCCTCCACGCAAAAGCCGGTGTAGAAATTGATTCCCTCCACGTGCACGCCCTGCTCCTGGACCACCTTGGCCGCCAGAAGAGAGTCGAGCCCCCCGGAGATGAGAGCGATGGCCTTGCGCTGCTGGGACATAGGAAATGAAAACGCTACGGTAAAAAGGAGGGAGATTATACGCCATAGGGCCCCGCCGGTCAGGGCAGGCGACGATAGAAAGTGGGCCGGAGCCTAACGGGGTTCCAAACGCACCAGTCTGCCGTCGGAATCGTCGGTAAGCAGATAGATATACCCGTCCGGACCATTTCGTACATCGCGAATCCGTCCGATCCGTCCGCGCAGATACCGCTGCTCCTTCACCACCCGGTCGCCCCGGAGTTCCAGACGTACCAACAGCTGAAACTTCAGCGCCCCGACGAAGAGGTTGCCGCGCCAGGCCGGAAACCGGTCACCGGTATAGAAGGCCATCCCGGAGGGGGCGATGGAGGGCACCCAGTAATGGGTCGGCTGTACCATACCCTCCTTGTGCGTCCCTTCGCCGATATCCCAGCCGGTGCCGTACTCCTTGCCGAAGGTGATCACCGGCCAGCCGTAGTTGGCCCCGGCGGAGATAATATTCAGTTCGTCACCCCCCTGGGGGCCGTGTTCATGGATCCAGAGGACCCCGGTGACCGGATGCAGGGCGGCGCCCTGGGGATTACGGTGACCGTAACTGTAGATCTCGGGTCGGGCGCCGAGCTTATGCACGAAGGGGTTGTCGGCGGGTATCCGGCCGTCATCATGCAGCCGGATGACGGAGCCGGCCGTATCTCCGAGATCCTGCGCCCGCTGGCGGTCTCCCCGCTCTCCCACGGTTATGAAAAGATATCCCTTGTTATCGAACACCAGGCGCGAGCCGAAGTGGCGGCCGCCCCGGCTCTTGGGCGAAACCCGGAACAGCTGTTGCTGATTCACCAGACGATGGTCGTCCAGTTTCGCCCGCATCACCTCGGTGCCGACTCCGCCCGGGCCGGAAGCGGCGTAGGAAAGATAAATCCACCCGTTGTCGGTATATTCCGGGTGCAGGGCCACGTCCAGCAGGCCGCCCTGTCCGGTTGCCGCAATCTCCGGAAGCCCGCTGATCGGTACCGGATCCAGGTTCCCTTCCACCACCAGCCGCAGACGACCCGGCCGCTCCGTCACCAGGATCCTACCGTCCGGGAGAAAGGCCATACCCCAGGGGTATTCCAGACCGTCCGTAACGGTGACCAGCTTAAAGGGCTCATCCGCATCGGCCGCAAGGGTTTCCACGGCGAAGCAGAGCAGCAGGCCCACGGCGCTAAGAAACAAGGGGCGATAGAAAAGCAGCTTCATCACAGGGAGAAATCCATTGAGGGCGAATAAATAACTATAGTAGCTGTCAGGGGAAACACCGCTCCGGTAATCCTTGAAGAGTAAATGCATTAACCTGGAACACTCGGTTATTGACCTGTCTACAGGTTCAGGGTCGAGAATTGCCCCGTCTTGAACGGAGAGACTTGCCATGCTGACGGTAACTCAACTGGCCCATGCGGCCGGAATATCCCGCTCCACACTGCTCTATTACGAGCGCCGGGGACTGCTGCAACCCGCCTATCGCGGGGCCAACGGCTATCGCCGCTACGCCCCCGCGCAACTGGAGCGGTTGCGTCAGATCGTCTCTTATCGCCACCTGGGCATACCGGTGGCGGAGATAGGCACGCTGTTCGATCACGACACCAACAGTTCACGCCAAAAGATCCTGCAACGGCAGTTTATGCGTCTGGAGCAGGAGATCACCACCCTGCAGAAACAGCAGCGGGCCATCGTGGACATGCTCGAAACACCTGAACTTGGAGAAACGACCATGGTAAGTAAAGAACGCTGGGTAGAGATCATGCGGGCCGCAGGGCTCAACGACGACGACATGCACAACTGGCATCGCCAGTTCGAAAGCATGGAGCCCGAAGGGCATCAGGAGTTCCTGCAATCGCTGGGTATCGATCAGGGCGAAATCGACCGGATCAGAGAGCAGTCGCGGGCCTGATTACCCCGCTAGCCTTCTGCCCCCCGGTCCGGGGGGACAGAAGGGGAATGGCCGGTTTTTCCCGGGCGCAATCGCCGCATTAACGGGAAAAACCTGACATAACCCTGTTTACCGAGGAAATACATGAAAATAACGGGCAGAACAAATAGGATTTGAAACAGCGTCCTTAACATTATCTCCTGGACGGACGAATCCTTGAAGCTGTTTATCCCCGTTTCGAAATAGATCCAACCGATCAGATAGTTGATATAGATCGGCCGTATCAGAAGTACCGCGCCGGCAATGACCGGCAGAAAGATCAACATGGGTTCAGTAAACCTGTTCCGATAGAGATAGTTGATCGCGCCGGCAAACAGAAAGATGCCGATAAAGATACTCACGTATCGATATGGGATATGCAGCAACGCGGCCGCGAACAATACCCAGAATAGCGCCCAAAGAAACGGGGTCCTGGAGCGGTATTTCAAAGAAACTGCCGCGCCGGCAATAATGACAACCGCGGAAATCTGCATGAACGGCTCCGCAATAAACAGCATCATGGGCATATCCATCTCTATCAGGATAACGGACGCGGCGTATATACCTAATGTGAGATAGAGGAACAGGAGCTTTAGAAAAAAGAGGAATGCATGTTTGAGCATGTTTTTTATGCTTTATATATCCGTATTAATCGTCAGCCGACACAAAGGGAATTCCAAGCCAACCGGTTATACCGGATCTTCGTAACCTCTATTATCTCCCTGTTTTTCTGCGGTCACCTTTAGAAACCAGTAGACACCCAGTGTCGTAAACGGCAGCAGGAAGAGACCATAGGACCACGGAACAAATAGAACATTAATAGTCATAGCAAACGCAACACCGGCTGTTGTGTAGGTGCGCACCCCGAGCTGCATTAAAAAACCGGCCAGCAACAGCTGCAACAAGGCGGCCGATGCCAGACAGAGGATGATCACAGTAATTTTCTTTATGATTTCCATTTACCCAAATGGCGCCCGCGGAATCCCCTGTTATTCCCTAGGCGCTGTTTCCTGCTTTTTGAGAATAAGCTCTATTCATTCGTCCTTTTCCGTAAACTCCTTGAGCAGTGTCTGACCTTTATCTTTAAGGTTATCGAGATCTAAATAGCCTTTGGTCTTTTCCAAGGTTTGTTCCAACTCGGTAAAGCGTGCCAGGATCCATTTCCCTTGTTCGGTCTTTTCCAGCAGCTGCATCCACTGGATTTCCCCCGCGTAGGACACGGCATAACTCCATCCCAGCTTGTACATGATGACCCTGTCGGTAAGAAAATTCAGGGCACTGTCCGGATCCCGGTTTTGGACATGTTCCTTCGCATCGGCTATCAGCTCTTTCTCCTTATCGCTCATGAACGGACTTTGTTCCAGTCTGGTCAAAGAGGCGACGGCCTTCTCTTTTTCGTCATTACGGATATACACATAACTCTCGCCCATCCAGACCAGCTCGTTATCCATCCCCAATGCGCGAAAATCCGCCAGTGCCGCGTCGATATCGTTAATTGCCTGTTCGCTCAACTCATCGTCACCGGATTGATGCCTGGAAAACCCCCGGAGCAGATAGGAGCAGGCCCGTGCGACCAATTTCGCCTGTTGTCGGGGTGATAAGTCCTTGATCTGAGCACCCACCAATAGCACCTCAATTTCGCTGTTTAGGGTAAAGTTCGGATCGTTTGCCTCGGCAATGGCCTGGGTGAAGGCCTCGTCTGCAAGGTAGTACCACTGGTTGCGCAGATGATCGATTCCCTTGTGCAGATTCGCCACCACGCGATAATCGGAGGTTGCCAGATCCCTCGGGTGCACCCGATCCAGTTCGTAGGTTTTCCAGGAACCGTGCCCGAAGCGGGACTCCATGACCAGGGCAAACAGCCAGTGCTCCATGGAGCTGTTCCAGTTCTCCGGGATCTCGATCGGCTCAGTCTGCAGGACGCGACTGCTATGGTGGACAATTTCAATGAAGGTGGGATAGGAATCCTCGTCCATATTCTCCAGATTATCCGCCAATGTATACAGCTCCTGAGCCAACTCCACGAACTCCTTCGCGGAAAGCCCCTTCTCCTCTTCATCCTCCGCATCCCGCAAAAAACTTTCCCAGTCGTAAATGCGGCTCAAATGTTCTCCCAGATGCAACTCCTCCTGCTGCCGACGCCAGATCGCCGCGAAATCGATTTCTTCGGTATTCTCATTAATCGGGATGGAACGGAGGGAAATTTTTGCCCCCCGCCAATAGGTAACAAACAACCCTTCCAGAACTTCCTTTTGCTCAGCCCTGTCTTTCTCTATGCCTTTTTCGGAATCAAACAGCCCACATCCTGACACAGAAAGAAAAAGAGCAAATATCAGTAAAACCCGGGATCTAACAGCAAGGCTTTTATTCTTATTCATGGCTCCATCAACTTTTTGACAATACATCCGATACGATATTGTTATTCTACGGGCCCGCAAGCAGCTCTACTAAGCGCTTTCGCCCTTAAGTTCACCGGCCGCGGTAAAAAATATCATCATCAAAGCAAAGCTTGATAGCAACCCGACAGGCAAGGCCAGTAAAAACAGAATCACTGAAGCCAAACACACACCCAGGACTATATTTGACCAGGCAAATAACCTTAGATATTTGAAAAGGGTATCTATCGCCAGCAGTCTCTTTCCAAACAAGGCGATGATAACCCCGAACACGACCATCATTAGGAAATATAACAACGTTGCGATATCAAACGCCCCTTCCATTCGATCCGACATAAAGAACGAATCAATAACCATCATAAGGGACAAGATAATCAATACGATTATATGTGCATTAACCCTGTAATAGTTAAAACGCAGGTTCAGAAACAGCTTGAACATCACCAGCAAGTAAACAAAAAGCAATGTGCTGAATAGATCAAGAACCAAAGACAGCGTGAAAAATATTTCCGATTCACCGTCAACGGCACTGTAAAAGGATGCCGCGATAACAGGCAATCCCACCAAGATATGCATAAGCGCCACCCAGCCGATACGCCTTAATTTATTTTCCGTTAAGGGGCCGGCTAAATATTTCTCCGGCAACTCCTCTTTTACCAACAAATCAGAAGCAGGTGGATCGTATACGGAACCTATATCACTCATAAATCCCTCTCTTGTTATTATTAAACCCTGGAGATTACCTAGTAAAACTAGGTCGCGCTGGCAAAAAGGGTATGCAATGCCGAAGCGAACTCGTCCTTAAAACCATCAAAACCCAAAGCAGTCGGAGACAGCGCCCGTGGGAATAACGAACTATATTTTTCCTTTCTTCCGCAGTCCCTCAAACTGCTTTCTCGCCACATAACCATAAGTCAGATAGAGGGCGCTTACATAGAATACGGAGAGAAACACGATCACCCCGACCAGGATCACTACATTAACGGATTTCACAATCTCTATGAGCTCGCCGCCTTCGCCGCTAAGAGCGGCAAAGATACTGACCAAAATCAACGACACGATCCAAGATGCAAAGTAGGACAACCATACGAGCTTTGTTTTTTCCGAGGGATTAGGGATGCGCTTGTTATCCTGGATGAACTTGGAAACCGCCGCCATGCCCGCACCAACCAGCGCGCCGATGGTTGCGCCGGAATTGGACTCTACGTTCAGAATAGAGAACAAGATGGCCAAACCAACGAGCAGCCCGAGATTTACCAATCCGAATATTAATACGTATTTTCCTATGTTGACGTCCCGATCCATTTTATGACACCCCTATTTTATTGGAAAGTTGACTTGCCGACTCACGCTATACGGGCGGTGCCGGCTGATTCTGTTTATTACCCCGCCAGGGCAAACGCCCCATGCATTCCCTTAATCACCATCTGCGTCCCTATTTCCGCTAAACGAATTGTTTATTAAATCACTAACAGTGTTCCCAAAATCGCTCATTCCAGGGCCGAAGGTCAATCTCGCTTGACCACGCGCTCCGTGGTTGATTGTGCAGCGCCAGGATAGACAACGCGATGGCATCCGGGTCGGACTGGACCGGTTCCTTAGATTCGGAGTCCGGCTCTGCTATATCGGCATCTATCAGTACGTGAGCAACGTGAATGCCAAATGGCCACAGCTCTCTCGACAGAACTTGCGCAAGTGCCCGCTGACCGAATTTCCCGATTGCCAAGTTAAGGTGTCCCGCGCGCCCAATAACCGATGATGTCGAACCAACAAAGATAATGCTGCCTTTTCCAACTGACTTCATGGCGTGCCCGGCAGCCTTACTCACTAGAAATGCCCCCATACAATTATGCCTCCACGCACTCTCAAACGCCGGTAAGGTAACGTCAAGCGCGGATCCCGGTCCAAACTCCTGCAAAGAGTAGACAACCAGTGAAGGGGGGCCATGATTGGCAACTACTTTAGAAAAAGTGGAGCGCACGTCCGTTTCATGCGTGGCATCCATACCGTACGATTCGGCGAGAACATCGTTGGCGCACAATTCTTCACAGAGAGAACCAAGCCGGTCCGCATCGCGGGACAGCAGAGCCAAGTCAAATCCTGCGTCAGACAACTTTCTTGCGAGTGCGTAGCCGAATCCGGGCCCCACACCAACGATCACTGCTGTTCCGGGCGAGTCTTCCATCGTTTGGGCTAACCCGGCGGGGCAGACCATCTCGTTTCGTAACGGTTCTGGTATTCTGTTTCTCACCCGCCTTTGTCTGTTTCGCCAGGTTCCTTTCGTCACCGGAACAGCCTTACGAAATCCGAAGTGTACGGCTACCGGTCCTAATCGCACCCTCCTCCATACCTTTAGGTAACGCCAAATATCCTCCATCATATATCTCTCCCTCCCGCCGGTAGAATTTTCGTGGCATTACTCGCTTCCACAAACGCAATACGGCTGATGGTAGCCACGCAACGGGTGACCCGCGAAGCACAGTGCGCTAACAGCAGGCTATAAGAAACACGCGAATATCGCGATACTATTGAAAATAGGTTCTATAACGTATTTTCTAATACGATCTCCCCGCCCAAGAGACGTCATGGATGTAAACGAAATTCCCAATCCCGAATCACAAAAGGAGCCCCACAACGAGGTAACCGCCAGGAGGCATAAGCGGCCTTCCCCAGTGTTGGGGTAATAGGTTTACCGACAACGGTGTCGTGGGGGAAGGTATGATCGCGCAGTAGCGAAGCGAGGGGGCCGGACGACGGTAACTCCCGATACCTCGCCGGAAACCGATAGAAGGCAAAAATTCCGTGTGTGCATCATCCATATACGGCACCTTTAGGACAGGTATCTAGTAGTCTACCCCCCTTCCTATGCAAAAAGAAGGCGCCCTCGTTTCCATATAAACCGACACCCCCCGATCCTTAAAACGTCAATTCAGACCGAGTGTAGCGAAGGATCAAATTCCAGGAACACCGGCAAACACCTTGATCCCGGCCTTCCCCGGGAAAACTGGAACCCCACAGAAAACTATCCGCCTATATAACGATACTAGTCGCAAGTCCGGCTTTTAGCGGCATGGCGCTACACCTTCCCGCGCAGGCGCAAGGTGTAAACGCTGACGTTAGCCACCTTCCCCGACAGAGGATATACTTACGCGCTTGCAACACTTACCTTATATAAAACACGCCAAGGTCTAACGCGCGATTATGTCGAATGAAACCCGGGCCCCGGGTGTATCCACCTTTCAGGGGCTTATTTTTGCACTGGAACAGTACTGGGCCGACCAGGGCTGCGTCATTCTGCAGCCTTACGATATGGAGATGGGGGCCGGGACTTTCCACACCGCCACCTTTCTGCGCTCCATCGGCCCCGAGCCGTGGAACGCCGCCTACGTACAGCCCTCCCGGCGTCCCACCGACGGCCGCTACGGAGAGAATCCCAACCGTCTGCAGCACTATTATCAGTATCAGGTGGTGATGAAGCCCAACCCCCTCAATATCCAGGAGCTCTACCTCGGCTCCCTGGAGATGCTGGGGCTCGACACCAAGATCCATGACATCCGCTTCGTGGAGGACAACTGGGAGTCCCCTACTCTCGGGGCCTGGGGCCTGGGTTGGGAGGTATGGCTCAACGGCATGGAAGTAACCCAGTTCACCTACTTTCAGCAGGTGGGCGGGCTCGACTGCAGGCCGGTGACCGGCGAGATCACCTACGGTCTGGAGCGCATCGCCATGTATCTTCAGGGGGTGGAGAGCGTGTTCGACCTGGTCTGGACCAACGGCCCCCAGGGCACGGTTACCTACGGCGATGTATTCCACCAGAACGAGGTGGAGCAGTCGGCCTATAACTTCGAGCATGCCGACGTGGACTACCTGTTCGGCTTCTTCGATCAATGTGAAAAGGAGAGCGGTAAGCTCATAGATCTGGGCTTACCCCTGCCGGCCTATGAGCAGGTGTTGAAGGCCTCCCACGCCTTCAACCTGCTGGACGCCCGGCATGCCATATCGGTCACTGAAAGGCAGCGCTATATTCTGCGGGTGCGCACCCTGGCCCGGGCGGTGGCCCAAGCCTACTACGACGCCCGGGAGAACCTGGGTTTTCCCATGCTGAAAGGTGCGCAGGAGGTGGACCATGAGTGATCGCGCCACCCTGCTGTTCGAACTCGGAACCGAGGAACTTCCTCCCAAGGCCCTGAAAAGGCTGTCCGACGCCCTGACCGAACACTTTCTCGCCGGTCTGCAGCAGGCCGGTCTCGAGCATGGCGAGGTCAAGGCCTTCGCCACTCCGCGCCGTCTGGCCTTAAAGATACAGGAGTGCATGCTGCAGCAACCGACCCGGCAGATCGAGCGGCGGGGTCCCGCCCTTCAGGCCGCCTTCGACCAGGACGGTAATCCCACCAAGGCGGCCGAAGGCTTCGCCCGCTCCTGCGGCACCACGGTGGATAAGCTCTCCCGACAGGAATCCGAAAAAGGTACCTGGCTGGTCTATCAGATGGAGGAACAGGGCCAACCCGCCGCGCGGCTGCTTCCCGGCATCGCGGAGCAGGCCCTCAACAAACTGCCCATCCCCAAACGTATGCGCTGGGGTGCCTCGGAGGCCCAGTTCGTGCGTCCCGTGCACTGGTTGCTGTTCCTGCATGGCGAGCGGGTGGTGGAATGTACCCTGCTGGACGCCAAGGCCGACCGTCAGACCTACGGCCACCGTTTTCATCACCCGGCGGCCATAACCCTTTTTGATCCGGACGATTATGTTTCCCTGCTGGAAGGGATGGGCCGGGTCATTGCGGGATTCGAGAAACGCAAACAACAGATACGAGGTGCGGTAATACAGACCGCCGCCGCTATCGGCGGCCATCCCGATCTGGACGAGGAGTTGCTGGAAGAAGTGACCGCCCTCAACGAATGGCCGGTGCCCATCGCCGCCAGTTTCGAGGAGCGATTCCTCGAGGTGCCCCAGGAGGCCCTGGTAGCCACCATGAAGGGCAACCAGAAGTACTTCCCCCTGTTTGACGGCGAGGGGCGGTTGATGAACCACTTCATCACCATCGCCAATATCGACAGCCCCAAACCCGAGCTTATCAAGGAAGGGAACGAGCGAGTGGTGCGACCACGCCTGGCCGACGCCATGTTCTTCTGGCAGCAGGACGGCAAACGACGGTTGCAGGATCATCAGGAATCCCTCAAGCAAGTGGTGTTTCATAAACGGCTGGGAAGCATGTATGACAAGTCCCTGCGGGTGGCGGACTTGGCCGTCCACGTCGCCCGGCATATCGGCGGGGATACCGAACTGGCACACCGTGCCGGAATGCTGAGCCGCTGCGATCTGATGACGGAGATGGTCTACGAGTTCCCCGAGATGCAGGGGATCATGGGTCGCTATCAGGCCCGCCGGGATGGGGAGCCTACGGAACTGGCCGAGGCCATGGACGAGTTCTACATGCCCCGCTTCTCCGGAGACGAGCTGCCCCGGACCCGTGCCGGCATCGCCATATCTCTGGCGGAGAAGCTGGACAGTCTGGTGGGAATCTTTGCCATCGGCGAGAAACCCACCGGTGACAAGGATCCGTTCGCCCTTCGTCGTGCCGCGTTGGGCGCCCTGCGGATCATGAAAGAGCATCACCTGGAGCTGGAGCTGGACGAGCTGTTGCAATCCGCCGTCGCGGGGGTACAGGTGGATGGCAAACCGCCCGCCTCTACCGCCGAGCTACTGGCGGAGGTGCGGGAGTACCTGCTGGAACGCCTGAAGGGACTCTATGGAGACGAGGGTGTCCCGGTAGACCGTTTCAACTCCGTCGCCGCCGTCAACTTCTCCAGCGTGGCCGATTTCGACCGGCGGTTGCACGCGGTCATCCAGTTCAGCCACTTTCCGGAGGCGGAGGCCCTGGCCGCGGCCAACAAGCGCATACGCAATATCCTGAAGAAGGCGGAGGGAGAAATCCCCTCCCGGGTGGATCCCGAACTGTTCCGGCAGGATGAAGAGCGGGATCTCAACGAGCAGATCAACACCATGACCTCACGGGTGCTGCCGTTGCTGGAAGGCGGCGACTATGAAGGTACCCTGCGCGCTCTGTCGGAACTGCGCCCCTCAGTGGACGGATTTTTCGACGCGGTGATGGTAATGGACGATGATGCGGCCATACGGGATAACCGCCTGGCGCTGCTGAGCGGTCTCGGTAACCTTTTTCTCGAGGTGGCTGACGTCTCCCATCTGCAATCCTGAGGGACACATGGAACAGAACAACGATTCCTGGGAGGCCATGATGGCCGAGGTACAAGCCTTTCATCATAAACACCGGTTCCGGGAGACCGGAGGCGAAGAGATGAACTACCGCATCGCCCTGATGGCGGAGGAACTGGGAGAGATCTCCTCCTGCGTTACCAAGGGCAAGAGCCGGGAGGCCCTGGCGGAGGAGGTGGCGGACCTCATGATCCTGGTCATGGGGACGGCCATCGCCCAGGGGTTCGATCTGAGCCAGGCCTTCTGGGAGAAGATGGACAAACTCATGAAGCGGGAATCCCGCATGGTGAACGGCCGCATCCGGGTCTCTGAATTTCGGGATATGGAGTAGACCGTCCGCCCAGGAGCGGACAGAGAACACAACGGGGACTGTTCCGAATAATCCGATAACTACCCGGTCGTTAATAAATATAAGCTCTACAGAATAAGTAAGTACTTACTTCATTGCGATTATGAAACTGGTTATCCTGGATCGAGACGGCGTCATAAACGAGGATTCCGACGCCTATATCAAATCCCCGGAGGAGTGGATACCGATCCCCGGCAGCGCCGAGGCCGTCGCCCACCTGAAACGGGCCGGATATACCGTGGTGATCGCCACCAACCAATCTGGGATCGCCCGGGGCTATTTCGACGTGGAGACCCTGGAGGCCGTTCACCACAAAATGATACAGACCCTCGAGGCCGCCGGCGGGGCGGTGGACGGCATCTTCTTCTGCCCCCATGGGCCGGATGACGGCTGCGACTGCCGCAAGCCGAAACCAGGCCTGTTGCTGCAGATACAGGCCGCTTTCAACACCGACCTCACGGATGTCCCGGTGATCGGCGACAGTCTGCGGGATCTGCAGTCCGCCGACGCGGTGGGCGCAAGAGCCATCCTGGTGCTGACCGGCAAAGGGGAGAAAACGGCCGCCGGACTGGGCGCGGATTCGCCGCGGCCGGTCTATGCCGACCTGGCCCGGGCCGTGGACGCCCTGCTGAAGGAGAATCGGGCATGATACTTATCCGCTCCCTTATCTATTTTGTTTTTCTCATCATTGCCACGGTTATGTGCGCCATCCCCATGTTCACCATCGGCTGGTTTCTCTCCCCGGTAGGGGTGGGCCGGTTCGGCAACGCCTGGGGCCGAATAAACCTGTGGCTGATGAAAAATATCTGCGGACTGGACTACCGCATAACCGGCCAGGAGAATTTTCCGGAAAAGAACGCCATCATCCTCGCCAAACACCAGTCCACCTGGGAGACCATCTCCCTGCGCGGCCTGCTGCCTCCCAACCAGGCCTGGGTGCTGAAAAAGGAGCTGCTCTATATCCCGGTTTTCGGCTGGGCCCTGATGGCGGCTCGCGCCATCGGCATTGATCGCAAGGCGGGACGGGAGGCCATGAAGCAGGTGATTGAGATAGGTACGGAAAGACTCGAAAACGGCGAATGGGTGGTGATCTTTCCGGAGGGGACACGCACCGCCCCGGGTGAACGGAAAAGATACGGGGCCGGCGGGGCGATGCTGGCGAGAAAGTCCGGTTACCCCATTGTTCCCATCGCACACAACGCGGGTATATTCTGGCGCCGCCGGGATATCAGAAAGTATCCGGGCACCATTCAGGTGGTGATCGGCCCGCTGATAGAGACCAAGGGTCTCTCCGTCAATGAGATCAACGCCCGGGTGGAGGAGTGGATAGAGACCACCGTCGAAAGCCTTCCCCAGGAACGGGATTAGGGGCGGGTCACCCCTCAGACATCCAGATTCTCTACCAGCAGGGCGTTCCGCTCAATGAACTCCCTTCTCGGTTCCACCTGATCACCCATCAGGGTGGTGAAAATCATGTCCGCACCCACCGCGTCCTCGATATCCACCCGCAACAGCCGGCGGGTCTCCGGGTTCATGGTGGTGTCCCACAGCTGTTCCGGATTCATTTCACCCAGACCTTTGTAGCGCTGAATGTTCTGTCCCCGCTTCGCCTCCTCCAATAGCCACTCCAGGGCCTGTTTGAAGCTTGAGACATCGTTGCGGCGCTCGCCGCGCTGGACATAGGCCCCGTCGGAGATCAGCCCCTCCAGCTGCGCACCCAGCTCCGTAAGCTTGCGGTACTCCCCGCTTTGGAAAAACTCCAGGGGAAGGAAACTTTCGCTATCGATACCGTGCACGCTGCGGATGATGCGGATGCCTTCCGGCCGTTCCTCGGAGGCGGCCACCAGCACCAGGGAGTAGCGGTCGGAGATGCCCCGCTCGGCGTTGATGCGACCGCTGATATCCAATAACCATTCAGCCAGTATTCCCTTATTATTCAATAAGTTATCATCTACTGCCGGCATATAAATGAGCTGTTCCATGACGGTGCCGTCATATCGTTTCGCCAGGCGCTGCACCGTCCGCATAGTGGATTGAAACTGCAGTGACAGGGTCTCCAGGGCGGTACCGGTCAGAGGTGGTGCATCCTGCGCCACATGCAGTTCGGCGTTGTCCAGCCCGCTCTGCAGCAGGTATCGGTTGAGGTCGGAATCATCCTTCAGATACTGCTCCTGTTTTCCCTTCTTCACCTTGTAGAGGGGCGGCTGGGCGATATAGATGTGGCCCCGCTCAATCAGCTCCGGCATCTGGCGATAGAAGAAGGTGAGCAGCAGGGTACGGATATGGGCGCCGTCCACGTCAGCGTCCGTCATGATGATTACCCGGTGATAGCGCAGTTTGTCCGGATTGAACTCTTCCCGGCCGATACCGCAACCTAGGGCCGTGATCAATGTTCCCACCTCGGCGGACGAGAGCATCTTGTCAAAGCGTGCCTTCTCCACGTTCAGGATCTTGCCTTTCAGGGGCAGGATAGCCTGGGTGCGCCGGTCCCGGCCCTGTTTGGCCGAACCGCCGGCTGAATCACCCTCCACCAGGTAGAGCTCACAGAGGGCGGGATCCTTCTCCTGGCAGTCCGCCAACTTGCCCGGGAGTCCTGCGATATCCAGCACCCCTTTACGCCGCGTCATCTCCCGGGCCTTGCGCGCGGCTTCACGGGCTCGGGCGGCCTCGATCATCTTGCCGGCGATGGATTTACCGTCCGCCGGGTTTTCCATGAGGTATTCTCCCAGCCGCTCCGCCAGCAACGCCTCCACAACCCCCTTCACCTCGGAGGAAACCAGCTTGTCCTTTGTTTGTGAAGAGAATTTCGGGTCGGGGACCTTAACCGAAAGCACCGCGGTCAGACCCTCACGGGAATCATCACCGGTGGTGTTTACCTTCTGGTTCTTGGCCAGGCCTTCCTTTTCGATGTATTGGTTCAGGGTTCGGGTCAATCCCGCCCGAAACCCTGCCAGATGGGTGCCCCCGTCCCGCTGGGGGATGTTATTGGTAAAACAGAAAATGCTTTCCTGGTAGGACTCATTCCACTGCATCGCCAGTTCAACCGCTACATCGCTGCGTTCGGCGGAGAAATAGAAGACTTTTTCATGTATCGGCGTCTTCTTGTCGTTCAGATGCTCCACAAAGGCCTTGATACCGCCCTTGTACTCAAAAGCGTCTTCCCGGTCCTTGGCCTCGTCCCGAAGGACGATACGCACCCCGGAGTTGAGGAAGGAGAGCTCCCGCAGGCGTTTGGCCAGGATGTCATAGTGAAATTCGATATTAGTGAAGGTGTCCGGGCTCGCCTTAAAGGTGATCTCGGTGCCGGTCTCCTCCGTCTCCCCCACCTCGGCCAGGGGCTCCAGCGGCTCTCCCAGCCGGTACTCCTGCTGGTAGATTTTTCCCTGGCGGCAAATGGTCAGTTTCAGGTACTCGGACAGGGCATTTACCACTGATACACCGACGCCGTGGAGGCCGCCGGATACCTTGTAGGAGTTGTCGTCGAATTTACCCCCGGCGTGCAGGACCGTCATGATCACCTCCGCCGCCGACCGTTTCTCTTCCGGATGGATATCAACCGGGATACCGCGACCGTTGTCCGTAACGGTAACCGTCTGATCTTCGTGGACTATGACTTTGATTTCGCTGCAATAACCGGCCAGCGCCTCGTCCACGGAATTGTCCACCACCTCAAATACCATATGGTGAAGTCCGGTACCGTCGTCTGTGTCCCCGATATACATGCCGGGGCGTTTTCGAACGGCATCAAGCCCCTTGAGCACCTTAATGCTTGAAGAGTCGTAACTCATCTGAAACTCCATTGAAATTCAGCGGCCATTATACACCTCGAGGCCCGGCCGCACGCGATTAATTGGTATCTCTAAGTTGCCCCTGTTCCACGTGGAACATCCTTTCCACCCGGGTATCCGGGAATAGATCCCGCTCCACCCCCGTCACATAGACCTGTAGCTGACTGCTACCGAGTTCTTCCAGTAAACGCTCCCGGTTTGCCTGGTCCAGCTCCGCCGGAAGGTCATCCACCAGCATAAGGGTATCCCGTCCAGTGGTGTTCATGGTGAGCCGTGCCTGGGCTATTTTCATCGCTGCCATAAGCATCTTCTGCTGTCCCCTGGAAGCGATCTTCTCTACCGGCGCTCCATCCATTCGCACCAGGAGGTCCGCCCGGTGAGGGCCGGTGCGGGTATAACCCCGTGTGATGTCCGCCGACCGGGTCTCTTCCAGGGCCGTCAATAGATCCTCTCCCTCTTTCCAGCCTCGTCGCCATTCAAAGCCGACTTCGAGACCCTTCAGGATTCTACCGGACACCTGCTGGATCTCAGCTACAAGGGTATCGATATACCCTGCGCGTATCCTGTTGAGCTGATCCCCCACTTCCGCCAACTCCTTGTCCCATACGCGGCTGTCCAAAGCTGGGTTTCGCAGGGCGGCATTCCTCTGCTGCAGGATTCGATGATATCGCTCCGAAACATCCCGGTAAGAATGTTCCACGTGGAACACTCCCCAGTCGAGATAACGGCGGCGATACTGTGACCCTCTCTCGAGGATTTCGTGGGATTTGGGCGTAAGAATGGATAGAGGTAGTGTGCGTGCGAGCTGGGAAATCTTTTTTATCTTTTCCCCTCCTATCCTGGCTTCCGTTGCCCCCTTCTCCTTCCTGATTCCTATTCCAAGCTGATCTTCTCCCGGTCCTACCAGTCTGCCAAATACCTCCAGAGCATTCTCTCCTTTGCGTATCACCGGGGAGCTTTCTCTGTTGCGAAAGGAACGACCACGACCCAGAAGATATACTGCCTCCAGTATGGAGGTCTTTCCTGATCCATTTGGTCCCCAGATCAGATTGACTCCCGGGGTGGGGCTCAATTCAATCTCCTTGATATTGCGGAGATTCCTAATTCTGACGAGATCCAGGGTCATGGAAGGTACTGGCGGGGATGGAATACTTTCCCCCCCTCTATGGGAGAAGACTGTTTCAGAGGGGCACCAAAATCATGCCCGTGCGCCCCCTACAGTCGCATGGGCATCACGACATAGCGGCTGCCGCCTCCGTCCGCAGCCTCAATCAAGCAACTGCTGTTCTCATCCCGCAGGGACATCCTCACCTCTTTGGAAGGGATTACCGAGAATACCTCGATGAGATAGCCCACATTGAAACCTATGGCGAGCTCCTCCCCTTTGTAGGCGACCTCCAGTTCCTCTTCGGCCTCCTCCTGTTCCGGATTGTGCGCCAGCAGCTCCAACGCGTCCGGCTTGAACTTAAAGCGGATCCCTCGGTACTTTTCATTCGAAAGAATGGACGTCCTCTGCAGGGCCTGCCGCATCTGTTCCCGATCAGCGATCACTTCCTTATCCGTATCTACCGGCATAACTTTCTGATAATCAGGGAATTTTCCATCGATCAACTTGGAGGTGAATACGGTGTCACCGATCCTGATCCGGACATGATTTGTCCCCACCTCAACCGTCAGCTCCTGGTCGCTATCCGTCAACATCCGAGCCAGTTCCAACACCGCCTTTCGCGGGAGTATCACCTGGAAGACCTGTTTTTCCCCTTCCAGTTTCTCTTCACTCAGTGCCAGGCGGTGTCCATCGGTGGCCACCGTCCTAATGGTGTTTCCATCCTGCTCCAGCAGCATTCCGTTCAGGTAGTAACGCACATCCTGCTGAGCCATGGCGAAGTGGGTCTTCTCTATCAGTCCCTTCAATGTTCCTTCCGTGATGGAAAAGGTATGCACCGTGCTCGTTGGTTCCATATTCGGATAGTCCTGGGCAGGTAGCACCCCAAGGGTAAATCGGCTCTTTCCGGTTCGTATTACCGCTCTTTCGCCCTCCACCTCGATATCTATTTTCGCCTCATCCGGTAAGGCCCTGCAGATATCGATCAGTTTTCGCGCAGGCAGAGTGAAATCTGATTCCGCACTGGCTTCCACTCCGATAGTAGTTCTTAGCTCCACTTCCAGATCGGTGGCGGTTACCGTCAGTTTTCCATTTTCCGCGTTGATCAGGATATTCGCGAGTATCGGTAGTGTCTGCCTTCGTTCTACTACGCCCCCCACCATCTGCAGCGGTTTAAGAAGGTTTTCCCTGTTTGTGGTTATTTTCATGTTTAAGCTCTCTTAAACAATAAAGTTATTTAATAAATTTACTGTTGTTATTAGCAACCGAAAAAAATGTTTATATCTTTAAATTGTTTATATTTTTCAGTATGTTACAGTGATTTTTCGCTGTGAATAACCGGGGTTTAACTGTCCGTGAACCTGTTAGGTTTCTGTGGATAAACTTTGGTTCTGGCACCAGTATAAAACTATCTACAGGTTATCCACATCAATTTGTCAGAGTTCTCAACAGGATCGCATAATCCTCTTCCACTCGGCTGTCGCTCTCCCGTAACTCCGTGATCTTCCGAGTAGCATATAAAACCGTCGTATGATCTCTGCCCCCGAAGGCGTCACCGATCTCCGGTAGACTGTGGCTGGTCAGTTCCTTTGCCAGGGCCATAGCGATCTGGCGCGGGCGGGCGATGCGACGGCTCCTGGTACTGGAAAGGAGCTCCGACGTCCGAATCTTATAATACTCCGCCACCGTCTTCTGGATATTCTCAATAGTGACCAGTTTGTCCTGAGCCGCGAGCATATCCCGCAGGGCATCCTTGGCGAATTCCTGGGTTATGGGTCTGCCGGTGAATTCCGCGTTGGCAACAATGCGGCGCAACGCCCCTTCCAGTTCACGGATATTGGAGCGTACCCGTTTTCCTATGAAGAAAGCTACTTCATTGGGCAGGTCTATAGCGAATAGCTGCAGGGCTTTCTTCTTCAGGATGGCCACCCTTGTTTCCAGATCAGGAGGTTCGATGGCCACCGTAAGTCCCCAGCCGAAGCGGGACCGCAAACGTTCTTCCAGGCCCGTAACCTCCTTGGGAAAGCGGTCGCTGGTCAGGATGATCTGCTGTTTAGATTCGAACAGGGCGTTGAAGGTATGAAAGAACTCTTCCTGGGAGCGCTCTTTTCCGGCGAAGAACTGTACATCGTCGATCAACAGGGCGTTAACTGACCGATAGCGTCGCTTGAATTCATCTATCTTATTGTTTTGCAGAGCTTTTACCATTTGTGCCACAAAGCCTTCGGAGTGCTGATAGACTACCCTGGCTTTGGGATTTTTCTGCAGTATCAGGTTTCCTATGGCGTGCATGAGGTGGGTCTTGCCCAGCCCGACGCCACCGTAGATAAAAAGCGGGTTGTAGACATTGCCCGGATTCTCTCCAACCTGAATGGACGCCGCGCGCGCAAGCTGGTTGGACTTGCCTTCAACAAAGGTCTCAAAACTGAAGGCGGAATTGATGTTACTGGGCACCTGGGCGACGAACTCCATACCCCGCTCCTCTCGATCGAAGGAAGCGATACTATTGTCCACATAGGTGGGCCTGTCCGCAGCCTGCATTTTGCTGCCGATTTCCAGGGTTACCTTGACCTCCTGCCCTCCCCCGACAGAGTGCAAATAAGTACGGATCTGCTCCAAGTGATGGTTACGTACCCAATCCAGCACGAAGCGATTGGGGGCAAGCAAACGTATGGACTCCTCCGATTCCACCGGTTGCAGGGGCCTGATCCAGGTATTGTACTCTTGTGGAGAAAGCGTGCTCTCAAGGTGAGTTACGCATCTGTTCCAAAGATCCACGGTATTCGTTCTCTTTATTACTTTTTAATAGTTTTGTGTTGCGGAGAATAGGTTCTACAACAGGGGATCTTGTCCCACTGGAACCGTCGGCCGTTCCGTTCGGTTATCCCTCCGACGCCAACCGAATTGCACTATCCCAAGACGGACACTTCTTCAGCGCCACAAACCTTTGGCTGGCCGGGAAGAGGAAGTCTACTCCGAACAACCGAAGTTATCCACAAGCTGTTTTGTAGGCTTTTAGGTAATGGCGCACGGATCAAAGAATATGTTTCTCCGAGTTGGAAAACCCTCCGTTCCTGTCCCATATGGTTCCCAAACCGAACTCAATTTGAAGATTTCATTCCGGTGGTCTGTTCCTCGCGGAAATCATTTATATTGACAGAAACAGCCCCAGCAAAGTACTCTACCCGCCTTTTTTTAAAGGCCATTTTCCCGCAACCGGGAAACGGTCAGGATAATTGGTGGATTGGCATGAAAAGAACGTTTCAACCCAGCAGACTGAAGCGGGCCCGTACCCACGGCTTCCGCGCTCGTATGGCTACCCGTGGCGGCAGGAAAGTGCTGAAAGCCCGCCGTGCCAAAGGCCGGGTCCGGCTGTCACCCTAGATATATCTGCCTTGCCCGAGCGTAAAGCGGGTTTTGCGAGGTGTGACCGGCTTCTAACCCCCCAGGAGTACAGTTGGGTCTTCCAACAGCCGGTCAAGTCGGCAGACGGCTATTTTACCGTGCTGGGCCGACGCAGGGGGGGTGGACCATCGCGACTTGGTCTGGTGGTTTCGAAGAAGAACGTCAAAAGGGCGGTGGACCGTAATCGGATCAAGCGGGTAATTAGGGAGAGTTTCCGCCATAATCGGCTGGCACTGGATGAGATGGATATAGTGGTGTTGGGCCGCCGGGGCGTAGAAAGCCAAAGTAACCGGATACTTGCAGATTCCCTGTCCAGGCACTGGAAGACAATCAGAGATAAAAATGTCAGTTGCCGGAACCCCTGAAAATCGTATGATCCGCGGCCACAGCCGCCCGGCTTTTGCGGTCGGGCAATACCCGAACCGGAGCCCTAATCTTTCCAGGTATACCGATGGATAATCTTCGCCTCATCTTGTTTGTTGCTCTCGCTATGGTCCTGTTCCTGTTGTGGCAGGCCTGGGAAAAGGACTACGGCCCCGGCCGGCCGGCCGTGGTGGAGGGTAGCGCACCGGGTGACGTGGCTCTCCCGGGAGCTGAATCTGATCCGGGTACGACTGGCGCGGGTCTCCCCACCATCTCGGAAACATCCACCATCGATACCACCGCGGGGCCGGCGGCGGATACAACGGTAAAACCGATAGAGCCCGCCCGCCAGCTGATCCGGGTGGAGACCGATCTCCTGGATATGGAGATCGACAGCCGCGGCGGCACCGTCCGAAAGATCTTTCTGAAAGATTTTCCCGTATCGGTGGATACCCCGGACCAGAAATTTCAATTGATGAAGCCGGACACCCCGAACCTCTTCATCGCCCAGTCCGGCCTATACGGTAGCGAGAAGGAACGCACGCCCACCCACGAAACCCTGTTTCAGGCGGGTGCCTCCCACTACACCATGGCGGATGATAAGGACAGCCTGACCGTCGACCTCGTCTGGTCCCATACGGACGGTATGAAGGTGACGAAACGGTTCATTTTCACCCGCGGCAGCTACCAGATCGTGGTCCAGCACCTGGTAGAGAACGGTTCCGCCCAGGTATGGACCGGCCGGGAGTACCGGCAGCTGCTCCGTAGTCCGGGGGAAAAGAGTGGGGACTCATCTTTTTCCTATGCCTACACCGGCGGAGCCATTTACAGCCCGGAAGAAAAATACGAGAAAATCTCTTTCGACGATATGAAAGAGTCCAAGCTGGACCTGGATGTCAAAGGGGGCTGGGTGGCCATGCTGCAGCACTATTTCCTCGGCGCCTGGGTGCCGCCGGCGGAAGAGAACAACCACTTCTACAGCAGTGTCCTGTCGGGTGATCGATATCAGATCGGCGCCTATACGCCGGCAATCAGTGTCGCCCCGGGGAGCGGCCATCAGTTCTCCAGCAGCCTGGTGGTGGGTCCGAAGTTGCAGGACCGTCTGGAAGAGATTGCTCCGGGTCTCGATCTCACCGTGGATTACGGTTGGCTGACGGTGCTGGCAAAACCCATCTTCTGGACCCTGAAGCAGATCCACGAACTGATCGGAAACTGGGGTTGGTCCATTATCTTTCTCACCCTGCTGATTAAACTGGCCTTCTACAAACTTTCGGAGACCAGCTATAAATCCATGGCCAATATGCGCCGCATGACACCCCGCATGCAGGCGTTGAAGGATCGCTATGGCGATGACAAGCAGCGCCTTAATCAGGCGATGATGGATCTGTACAAGAAGGAGAAGATCAATCCCCTCGGCGGCTGCCTGCCGATCGTGATTCAGATTCCGGTCTTCATCGCCCTCTACTGGGTGCTTGCGGAAGCGGTGGAGCTGCGTCAGGCGCCGTTCATGCTCTGGATCAACGACCTTTCCATCAAGGATCCCTATTTCGTTCTGCCGGTGATCATGGGTATTTCCATGTTCGTTCAGCAGAAGCTGAATCCGGCGCCACCCGATCCCATGCAGGCCAAGATCATGATGAGCCTGCCGTTCGTGTTTACCGTCTTTTTCGCCTTTTTCCCGGCGGGACTGGTACTTTACTGGGTGGTTAACAACCTCCTTTCCATCGCCCAGCAGTGGTATATCACGCGCAAGATTGAGCAGATGAACGCGGCGAAAAGCTGAGCGCGGAAAACGGGAAGGCAAGGGATAAGGAAATAACATAGCCAACCGGTTATCCTTGGCGTTCCCCGCACCCTTAGCGGTTCGTTGATTCAAACGCCCGTGTACGAACAGGACACCATAGCCGCCATTGCCACGCCGCCCGGTCTGGGGGGCGTGGGTATTGTGCGTATTTCCGGCCCGGCGGTCGCCGCCATTGCGCAACAGATACTGGGGCGGCTGCCCCAACCCCGCTATGCCGCCTTCGCCCGTTTCCGCGACGCCGCGGATGTGGTGATCGACGAAGGGATCGCGCTCTATTTCCCCGCCCCCAACTCCTTTACCGGTGAAGATGTACTGGAACTGCAGGGCCACGGCGGACCCGTGGTTATGGACCTGCTGCTGCAGAGGGTGGTGCAGCTGGGGGCCCGCATCGCCCGCGCAGGTGAATTCAGCCAGCGCGCCTTTCTCAATGAGAAACTGGATCTGACCCAGGCGGAAGCGATCGCCGACCTGATCGAAAGCGGCACCGCCGCGGCCGCCCGTCTCGCGGTGCGCTCCCTGGAGGGGGAGTTTTCGCGCCGGGTCCATGAGCTGGTGGAGGGACTTACCCGGTTGCGCATGTATGTGGAGGCCTCCATCGATTTCCCCGAGGAGGAGATCGATTTTCTCACGGACGGAAAAGTGAGCGCCCACTTACAGGCAATCCAGGAAGACTTAAGGAAGGTTCGGGACAGCGCCCGTACCGGGCGTCTGCTTCGGGACGGCATGACCCTGGTAATCGCCGGGCTTCCCAACGCCGGGAAGTCGAGTCTGATGAACGCCCTTTCCGGCTGGGAGGCCGCCATCGTTACCGAGGTGCCGGGAACCACCCGGGACCTGCTGCGGGAACGCATCCAGATCGACGGTATGCCCCTGCACTTGATCGATACCGCCGGGCTGCGGGATAGCGGCGACCGGGTGGAGCAGGAGGGAGTGCGCCGTGCCCGGGAGGAGATCGCTCGAGCCGACCGCATCCTCTGGGTGTTTGACGGCCGGGCGGATCCCCAGCATGCGGCCTTCGATCCCGCGTCCTTGCCCAAGGATGTTCCGGTAACCTTCGTGCGCAACAAGATCGATCTGACCGATACCACGCCGGGGCTGAAAGCCACCGATGCGGGTCCCGAACTCGCTCTCTCCGCCGCCACCGGTGCGGGGATGGATCTGCTACGCAGGCATCTGATGGAGAGCATGGGTTATCAGGGCGAACAGGAAGGGGAGTTCATCGCCCGCCGCCGGCACCTGGCCGCCCTGGAAAGGGCCACGGAGCATCTGCGAAGCGGCGAAGCCGCTTTGTGCAACGGCGCTTCCGGCGAATTGTTGGCGGAGGACCTGCGCCAGGCCCAGAACGCCCTCTCCGAGATCACCGGCGAGTTCAGCTCCGATGATCTTCTGGGTGAGATCTTCTCCTCGTTCTGTATCGGCAAATAGAGGTGACCCAATGACAGACATATTCATCATTCATCCCCACCACCGTTCGAAGCAGGAGATCCCCCTTCTGCTGGAACGGCTCTCCACCAGTCTGGAGCGAAAGATCGACGCCCGTTGCGAGGTGGATGGAAATCAGTTGCGCTTTTCCCGCAGCGGCGCCAAGGGAAAGCTGCTGGTGGATGAGGATAATCTGGTGTTGGAGGTGGAACTCGGGTTGATGCTGAAACCGATGAAGGCGGTGATCGAACAGCAGATCCGGGAAGAACTGGCCAAGCTTTGATTGCAAGGTTTATAGCCACGGAGACACCGAGCACACGGAGAATATGGTTTAATCGCGCCTCTTTATCCTTAGTGCTTTAAACGGCTTTGTGCCTCTGTGGTAAATATTTTTTTCTTTCTCCGCTCACATCTATTCCCCTCTATCGTCCAAAACCGACCCTAAGGCTAAAATAGCGCATGATTTTTGATCAGGCATACGATGTTATCGTGATCGGCGGCGGCCACGCGGGCACCGAGGCGGCCCTGGCCGCCGCACGTATGGGTGCGCGCACCCTGTTGCTGACCCATAACATCGAGACCCTGGGACAGATGAGCTGCAATCCCGCTATCGGCGGTATCGGCAAAGGCCACCTGGTGAAGGAGGTGGACGCCCTCGGCGGCATCATGGCCCACGCGGCGGATCGCGGCGGCATCCAGTTTCGTATTCTCAACTCCCGCAAAGGGCCGGCCGTCCGCGCCACCCGCGCCCAGGCGGACCGGCTGCTGTATAAGGCGGCGATTCGGCACGCCCTGGAGAACCAGCAGAACCTGGATATTTTCCAGCAACCGGTGGACGATCTGATCCTGGAAGGCGAGCGGGTGACCGGCGTCGTCACAAAAATGGGGCTCAGTTTTCGCGCCCGGGCGGTGGTGCTGGCGGCCGGAACCTTCCTGGCGGGGCGCATCCATATCGGCCTCAGCAATCACGAGGGGGGGCGCGCCGGCGATCCACCGTCCAACGCCCTGGCACAGCGGTTGCGGGAATTGCCGTTTCGCGTGGAGCGCCTGAAGACCGGTACACCCCCGCGCATTGATCGCCACTCCATAGATTTTGGGGCATTACAGGCCCAGCCGGGGGATGAACCGGTGCCGGTGTTCTCTTTTATGGGCAGCCCGGAGGAGCACCCGCCACAGATATGCTGCCACATCACCCACACCAACGAACGGACCCACGAGATCATCCGCGGCGGCCTTTCGCGATCACCCATGTATACCGGCGTAATCGAGGGCATCGGCCCCCGTTATTGTCCCTCCATCGAAGACAAGGTGGTGCGCTTCGCGGACAAGGCCTCGCATCAGATCTTCATCGAGCCGGAAGGCCTGACCAGTAACGAGATCTATCCGAACGGCATCTCCACGTCCCTCCCTTTCGATGTGCAGTATGCGCTGGTCCGGTCCATGAAGGGGTTTGAAAACGCCCGTATTACCCGGCCGGGTTATGCCATTGAGTATGATTTTTTTGATCCCCGGGATCTGTTGCCCAGTCTGGAGACCCGCTTCATCAGCGGGCTGTTCTTTGCCGGCCAGATAAACGGCACTACCGGATACGAGGAGGCGGCGGCTCAGGGGCTGCTCGCGGGCCTGAATGCGGTGCGCAGGGTTCGGGAACAGGAGCCCTGGTGTCCGCGACGGGATGAGGCCTATCTCGGGGTGCTGGTGGACGACCTGCGCACCAAGGGGACCAATGAGCCCTACCGGATGTTCACCAGCCGCGCCGAGTACCGCCTGCTGCTGCGGGAGGACAATGCCGATCTGCGCCTGACGGAACAGGGGCGGACCATGGGGCTGGTATCGGATGCACGCTGGCTGGCGTTCGAGACCAAGCGGGAGGCGGTGGAGCGGGAGCGGCAGCGCCTGCGGGATATCTGGATTCAACCGGGATCCGAGGCCGCCCTGCAGGCGGCGAACCAGATGGGCAGCTCCATATCACGGGAGGTTCGCGCCCTGGAACTGCTGGCCCGGCCGGAGGTGACCTACGCCGGTCTGCAGCGGCTGGATGGTATCGGTCCGGGTCTGGAAGATCCAAAGGCCTCGGAGCAGCTGGAGATACAGATCCGTTACGCCGGCTATATCGACCGTCAGCAGGCGGAGATAGACAGGGCCAGAGCCAACGAAGCGGTCAAGCTTCCGCAGGATTTTGATTACGGGAATGTTCGGGGGCTCTCCAGCGAGGTCAGGGAGAAGCTCGATCGAAGCAAACCCGTGACCATCGGTCAGGCGGGAAGGATACCCGGGGTGACGCCGGCGGCGATCTCGCTGTTGCTGATCCACCTTAAACGGAAGTCGTCGCGGTGAAGGAGCGCGCTAAGGAGGCCCTTTGGAACACCCGGCTGGAAAAGGGTCTGCAGGAAATGGGTCTGAACCTGTTTTCCGAGCAGAAAGAAAAACTCCTCGCCTTTCTGGCACTCCTGGATAAATGGAACGGTACTTACAATCTCACTGCCATTCGGGACCCCGAGGAGATGGTGCCGCGGCAGCTTCTTGATTCCCTGTCCATTCTGCGTCTGCTTAAAGGAAACCGTATTCTGGATGTCGGTACCGGACCGGGCCTGCCGGGTATTCCCCTTGCCGTCGCCAAACCGGAACTGAACTTCACGCTGCTTGATGCCAACGGCAAGAAGACACGTTTTGTTCAGCAGGTGAAAATGGAACTGGGTCTGGAGAACGTGACAGTGGTGCAGTCGCGTGTGGAACAGTTCCATACCGACGACCGGTTTGATGTGATCGTATCGCGCGCTTTTTCCTCCCTGCCGCAATTCGTGCGCCTGACTCTTCCCTTACTGACGGTATCAGGTATTCTTCTGGCCATGAAAGGCACCCTGCCCGAGGACGAGATTGCCGCTCTGGATGGAGAAGGTATGAAGATCATTTCAGAAAAATTGAGGGTTCCCTATACCACGGCGGAGCGTCACGCGGTCGTCGTGACACCGCTTTAATCCGTAAGGGCTTTTGCAGTCATCCACGTCTAGTCTCCTTTAACGCCGCCTATAACCCCATCATGTGTGGGCGTTATTCGTAATGTGCGCGAGTTCTTCCCGCTATGTGAGGCGGTTCACCAAAACAGTACGTTGCAGGCAATTTCCGACAATTCCGCGGGATTAATTAGCGGACCACGCTCGTTTTATAAATACTGTCGTCAAATAAATTTTTTCCAATAAGCACAATTTTTCCTGGAGGAGAATGATGCGAATCGATTTGCTCATAAAAGGCCTGTTGTTGGGAACCTGCGGCATCGCTATTTCCACGGCAACGTTCGCCGAAGACATGACCGTCAACAGAATGCTTGCATCTCAGTGTGCCCAATGCCACGGAACTGATGGCTACGCCGTCGGTGATATGGAGAGTCTCGCGCACGAGGGATACAACGAGATCTATGAAGAACTGATGGAGATGCAGTCGGACGGCCAGCCGAATGACATCATGGAACATCAGGCCCTCGGCTATACCGAGGATCAGATCAGAAGGATCGCGGAGTACTTCGGCGTAGTCGCCGGAGGAGGGGGTATCGGTGACACCGGCGGTTCAGGTGGTACCGGAGACTCGGGAGATACCGGTGGTTCAGGCGATACCGGCGGATCGGGTGATACCGGTGGTTCGGGAGACACGGGAAGCGGCGATAGCGGCAGTGGCGAGTCGTCCGACGATGATGGAGATTCCAGAAAGAAACATCGGAAACACGAAAGGGAACGGAGAGAAAGCAGCCGTGAAAGAAGGCGAAGAGACGATTAATGCGTCTTAAACGCGACTCCCTCTGTTTCGTTACGGACCTGATTATTACCTGATTCAAACTATTTTCCGGAGGATTTTCCATGAAAATCAATCGCAGAAGTTTCCTCAAAGCTGTCGGCGCCACCGCGGCCATGGCGTCCGCACCCTCTATGGCTAAAGCCGCAACCGGACAGCACGTTGTCGTAATCGGCGGCGGTTTCGGCGGTGCGACGGTAGCCAAGTACATCCGTGGCTGGAGCGGTTACAGCATCAACGTAACCCTGGTGGATCCCAACGCCCAGCATACCTCCTGCATCATGAGTAACCTGGTGTTGAACAGTCGCATGTCCATAAACGATCTCAAACTGGGCTACTCGAACCTGGCCGTGAAATACGGTGTGAACATCGTTACCGACAAGGCGGTGGATATAGATAACGCCGCCCAGCGCGTCACCCTCCAGTCGGGAGACACCCTCAATTACGATCGGCTGGTAATCGCCACCGGTATAGGATTCCGGGATTTGCCGGGCATCGATTATGCCATCACCCCGCATGCCTGGATTGCAGGCGACCAGACCACGTTGCTGGCGCAGCAGATCAAGGCAATGAACGAGAACTCAACCTTCGTCATGACCATTCCCAAGTCGCCCTATCGCTGTCCGCCGGGACCTTACGAGCGGGCCTGCCTGGTAGCGGATCTGCTGGTGCGCAGGGGATATACTTCCGGGAATGATCCGCGGGTGATCGTGCTGGATGCCAATAACGATATCCAGGCCGAGCGGGATACCTTCCAGCGGGCCTTTTCCTCCCTGTACGGAAACATCCTGGATTATGTTCCCAATGCGGCGGTGGAGTCGGTGGATGCCGCCACGAAAACGGTTTACACGAACATCGGCGAATTTACCGGCACCGTGGTGAATATCATTCCCGAACAGCAGGCCACCTCTCTGGTCATTGATGCTGGACTGACCGATGTCTATCGTCGCTGGGCAGCGGTGGATCCGTTGACCTATGAGTCCACCGAAGCCGGCTTTCAGGGTGTGCATGTGATCGGTGATTCCCAGGGTACCGGTCAGCCCAAGTCGGGACATATGGCGAATGCGCAGGCGAAGATCTGTGCGGATGCGATTATACGCTCCCTCTCGGGATTACCGACCCATGATGCGGAGCGGGTTGCAAACGTAACCACCAACTCCGCCTGCTACAGTCCGGTCACCTATGACCAGGCGTCGTGGCTCACCGCCAACTTCTACTACGACGCCAATGCCGGTGCCATGAAGCTGCGTCATATCGGCGAAGCCGGCAACTGGAGCCAGAGATCCTACCGGGAGATGCAGGCCTGGGCGGATAATCTGTTTCAGGATTCATTCCTATAGCCTCCGACGGATGGGGCGGCCGGTGTCCGCCCCTTGATGTCGTTGCAAGTGAGAGCCCGTCGCCATACGGGCCCTCACTTTTTTTTGCTGAGTTAGAAGTAATAAGTTCGAAGTGAGAAGGGGTAAAAAGCGACAAAAACCTTTCATCCGAAAACGGGCGCCTTTGGGCAGCGGCTGACAGCTGCATCCATAATGATTATCCTTTGGCGAATATCCGTTAACTTCCTATGTTCGAATGAGAAGAATCTTTCTGCTTTTGATGCTGTTGCCGCTTCTGGTATGGGCCTATCCACTGCCGATGGCGGATGAGGTGCTGGTGATTAAATCGGAAAAGCGGCTGTATCTGGTAAAAAACAATAAACGCTATCGCAGTTATCCAATTGCATTGGGAGAAAATCCGCAAGGGCATAAACAGAGACAGGGGGACGAACGCACCCCGGAGGGGCGTTACATCCTGGATTACAAAAACCCCTATAGCTCTTATTACAAATCGATCCATATCTCCTACCCCAATAAGCAGGACCGGGCCGCGGCACGAGCGAAAGGCTGGCATCCCGGCGGCAATATCATGATTCACGGCCAGCCCAACGGCTACGGCTGGGCCGGTCTTGTTTCGCAGTTTTTTAACTGGACCAACGGCTGTATCGCCGTGCGCAACGGCGATATGGATGAAATCTGGAGCGCGGTCAAGCCCGGAACGCCGATCGAGATCAGGCCCTGACGGGCCCCCATCGCCTGCGCCCTCCCGATAGACGCCATTTGATAGTAAAATTCACCTGGAGGTTGTCCGGAAACAGACACACCGGCAGACGGAGGGCGGCGCATGGGATCGGAGATTATCGGCAGGTGCTGGAGTTGCGGCGCCGGGCTTGCGGTGAACGCCTACGGGCGGGAAACCAACTGTCTGCAGTGCGGCAAGGCCACCCGTGTCTGCCGCAACTGCCGCTGGTTTGCCCCCGGACGGCCCAATGATTGCGAGGAGCCGACAGCCGATCCGGTGATGGACAAGGAACGGGCCAATTTCTGTGACTTCTTTGAACCCTCATCGGAGAGCGGTTCAGAAGGGGAATCCGCATCCCAGGAGGAGCTGTTAAAGGCGGCAGAGGACCTGTTCAAGATCTAGAACCCATCTCAAAGTACTGTTCGGTACTTTGAGATGGGTTCTATCGCGAGTAACCGGATACCCATCCCGGCCCGCTTTCTGATATTCTCGCTCTTCTGTGCCGGCTTCGGCACGATGTCTGAATAATTCGGAAAACCAATCCATGGGTCGAGTCGTCGCTATCGCTAACCAGAAAGGCGGGGTGGGGAAAACCACAACCGCGGTGAATCTCTCAGCCGCCATCGCTTCCAAGGGCAAGAAGGTGCTGTTGGTGGACCTGGATCCGCAGGGTAACGCCACCATGGGCAGCGGCGTGGATAAATATACCCTGGAGACATCCAGTTGCGACGTGCTCCTGGGGGAGGCGTCCATCAACGAAGCGGTGGTCCGGCATGACGACGTGGGATTCGATGTCCTGCCGTCGAATTCCGATCTCACCGCTGCAGAAGTGGGCCTGATGAACGCCACGCTGAAGGAGAAACGCCTGAGCCTGGCGCTGGCCGCGGCCAAGGAAGGTTATGATTACATCTTTATCGATTGTCCACCGTCGCTGAATATGCTGACGGTTAATGCCCTGGTGGCCTCCGACGGCGTCCTGATTCCCCTGCAATGCGAGTATTATGCCCTGGAGGGCCTCACTGCGCTGTTGGATACGGTGCGCAAGATCCAGGGAAGCCGCAACGCCGATCTGAAGATCGAAGGCATCGTCCGCACCATGTACGATCCCCGGAACAATCTGGCCAATGATGTTTCAGCGCAGCTGATGACCCATTTCAAGGATCTGGTGTACCGCTCCGTTATTCCCCGGAACGTGCGGCTGGCGGAGGCCCCGAGTTATGGGGTGCCGGTGTTGTTGTATGATAAATCTTCCCGCGGCGCCTTCTCCTACCTGGCGCTGGCCGGTGAGTTTCTGCGCCGTAATGAAAACCGGGAAAGCGTGCCGGCCTGAGATTTCCGCGGCACGGTGTTTTATTCCATTTCGATTTTACTGATTCGGGACTGACAGATGGCAGCTAAGAAAAGGGGTCTTGGGCGCGGACTGGACGCGTTGCTGGGGAGCGCCTCTCATCCGGAAGAGGCGGCGACCGGGGCCGCGGAAAAGGGGACGGGGTTCGCAACGCTGCCGGTGGACATTATCCAGCGCGGTCGTTATCAGCCGCGGCGCGACTTCAATCCCGAAAGTCTTCAGGAACTGGCGGACTCCATCGCGGCCCAGGGGGTTGTGCAACCCATCGTGGTGCGGCCGGTGGAAAAGGGGCGCTACGAGATCATCGCCGGCGAGCGGCGCTGGCGCGCCGCCCAGCAGGCGGGGCTGGATGAGATCCCGGTGGTGGTCCGTGACGTACCGGACCAGACCGCCATGGCCATGGCCCTGATCGAGAACATCCAGCGCGATGATCTCAATCCCCTGGAGGAGGCCAATGCCCTGCACCGTCTGCTGAACGAGTTCGAGTTGACCCATCAGGAGATTGCACAGGCGGTGGGGAAATCCCGTACCACGGTCACCAATTTGTTGCGGCTGCGGGATCGGAACGTGGGTGCCAAAAAATACCTGGACGAGCGGCGTTTGGAAATGGGCCATGCCCGCGCCCTGCTCGGTCTGAGCGGTGTGCAGCAGAGCGAAGCGGCGCGGCAGGTGGCCAGCCGGGGTCTGTCGGTACGGGAAACGGAGCGTCTGGTGCGCCGGATTCTGAATGCCGAGGAGCCGGCATCCGCCGCCAAGAAGCCCGTTAGGAAAAAGGATCCCAATGTGCTTAAACTGCAGGACGAGCTCTCGGAAAAACTGGGCGCCCGGGTGGAGATTCAGCAGGGTTCCGGGGGCAAAGGTAGGCTGGTGATCCAGTACAACACCACCGATGAGCTGGAAGGCATTTTAGACCATATCCAATAGTCACTATTTAATTAATTACTATAAATTTTATTCGCCCATCGTTTGATCTTATACCCCATAGGTAGTACACTCTGCGCCGTTTTTAATGGCGTTATCACCTATATTTTCGGAGGTTTCGGAGTGTTTCTGTCCAGTAGAATCGGTGCTATGCAGATGATACTGGCACAGCTTTTGGCCACGCTCTCCATATCTCTTCTGCTGTCGCCGTTTGGAGGACATCTGGCCCTGTCCGCCCTGCTTGGGGGCGGTATCGCGACCCTGACCAACTGGCTGGTTGCGAGCAAGGTCTTTGTCCCCTACCGGGCGCAGCAGCCGGGCCAGGTTCTCACGCGTTTCTACGGTGCGGAAATCCAGAAGATTCTTCTGACGGCCTTGTTGTTCGGTCTCGTCGCCGTATTTGTAGCACCATTAAATCCGATAGCCCTGTTCTGTATGTATCTGGGGGCACAAATGGTGCCGCACCTGTATACACACCTTTTTACTGAATGATCCCGGCCCGGGGTAGAGAGCGATGTCCGGCAACGCGTTAACCGCAAGCGAATATATCAAGCATCACCTGACCAACCTCACGTTCGGTAAGTTTCCGGACGGCACCTGGGGTATGGCCCACAATGCGGAAGAGGCCAAGGCCATGGGGTTCTGGGCCGTTCACGTGGATACCATGTTCTGGTCCATAACCCTGGGTATTCTATTTATATGGATGTTCCGCAAGGTGGCCAAGGCGGCGACCCCGGGCATTCCCGGACGGTTCCAGAATTTCATCGAAATCGTCATCGAGTTTATCAACAGCAATGTGTCCAGCACCTTCTATGGCAGAAACCCGCTGGTGGCGCCCCTGGCACTGACGGTGTTCGTCTGGGTCTTTCTGCAGAATCTCATGGATCTGGTGCCGGTGGATCTGATCCCCTATGTACTGGGATATAACGACTACGGACTGCACCTGCTCCATTTCCAGAAGGTGGTGCCCTCCACCGATCCCAACGGCACCTTCGGCATGGCCATCGGTGTCTTTATCCTGATGATCTACTACGGCATCAAGGTCAAGGGGATCGGAGGTTTTACCGGGGAATTGACCCTGCATCCGTTTCATTCCAAGAATATGCTGTTGCAGGCGTTTTTCGTACCCATCAATTTCATCCTGGAATTCGTCAGCCTGCTCGCCAAGCCGGTATCGCTGGCGCTGCGACTCTTCGGCAACATGTATGCCGGGGAGATGATCTTTATCCTGATCGCCCTGCTGTATAACGCCGGATGGGCCCTGGGGCTGTTCGGCGGGGTATTGCAGCTCGGGTGGGCGATCTTCCATATCCTTATTATTACCCTCCAGGCCTTTATCTTTATGGTCCTGACGGTGGTGTATATGGATATGGCCCATCGCGAACACAGTGAACACTGATTTCTTTAATTAACCATATTATTCAACGCATCACTCTACGGGAGACCACAATGGATAACGCACAAGCACTGCTGTACCTTGCCGGCGCTATTATGATGGGCATGGGTGCCCTCGGGGCCGCCATCGGTATCGGCAACCTCGGCGGCCGTTTTATCGAAGGCGCCGCGCGTCAGCCGGAACTTATCCCTGTCCTGCGTACCCAGTTCTTCATCGTTATGGGCCTGGTGGACGCCGTGCCCATGATCGCCGTGGGTCTGGCCATGTACGTACTTTTTGCCGTCACGGGCGGATAAGCGGCAGAACGGCAAACCCGCTTTTCCCCGGCCCGGCGGGCATCAGTGCCCGGGGCTGGTGGGAAACGGCGGAGTACCCGATGCTGCATTTGTCTGAATACGGGGTTGAAACGGTATGAACATTAATCTGACGCTCTTGGCTCAGCTTATCTCCTTCGCGGCGTTCGTGTGGTTCACGAAGAAATTCGTCTGGAGCCCGATCATCGACGCGTTGGAGAAACGCAAGGAAGAGATCGCCAACGGCCTGGCTGCGGCGGAACGGGGCCAGCACGAAAAGGAACTGGCCGAGGAGCGCGCCAGGGAGGTGCTGCATGACGCCAAGGCGCAGGCGGCGGATATCCTGTCTCAGGCCCAGAAGCGGGCTTTGGAGATTATCGATGCCGGCAAGGAAGACGCACATACGGAAGGCGAGCGCATTATAAACGCGGCCCGGGCGGAGATCGTCCAGGAAACCAACCGTGCTCGGGAGCAGTTGCGGGAAAAGGTCGCGGAGCTGGCGGTTATCGGCGCGGAAAAGATCCTGCAGAAAGAGATCGATGCCAAAGCGCACCGCGGACTCATCGAATCACTGGTAAAACAGATCTGACCCTGAGGCGAGTATGTCAGGAGAAGCAGTCACAATCGCCCGTCCTTATGCAGAAGCCATCTTCGCGCGGGCCGAGGAAACCGGATCGCTCGAGGTCTGGTCCGACACGCTCGCTTTTCTGGAGGCGTTGATTCAGGACAGCACCGTGGCGCGGATCGTGGCGGACCCGAAGTTTGATCGGGCCGAAACGGCGGAACTGATCACCTCCGTCGCCGGCGGGCGGCTGGATGAGGAAGGCGGCAACTTGGTCCGGCTGCTGCTGGAAAACGGCCGTGCCGGCGTGGTGTCGGAGATCCGCGCGTTGTACCGGTCGCTGATGGATGAGCACCTGCGGACCATCACGGTGCAGATACATTCGGCATACGATCTGGAACCCGCTCAGGAACAGGAGATTGCGGCAGCGCTGAAGAAACGGCTGGGCCGTGATGTCACCATAGTCAGTACACGGGAGTCCGACCTGATCGGCGGTGTGCACATACGTGCCGGTGACACGGTTATCGACGGCTCCATAAAAGGCAGACTGCAACAACTAGCAAACGAATTGGGAATTTAAGCGAGAAGCCACCATGCAACTCAATCCATCCGAGATCAGTGAACTGATCAAAAGCAAGATCGAGAAATTCGATCTCCAGCCCGAAGCACGGAATGAAGGCACCATTATCAGCCTGACCGACGGCATCGTGCGTATCCATGGTCTGGAAGAGGCCATGTCTTACGAGATGCTGGAGTTTCCGGGCAACACCTACGGTCTCGCGCTCAATCTGGAGCGGGACTCCGTGGGCGCCGTGGTACTGGGTGAATACAAACACCTGTCCGAAGGGGACTCGGTGAAATGCACCGGACGCGTGCTTGAGGTTCCGGTCGGGCCGGAGTTACTGGGCCGCGTGGTCGACGCCCTTGGTAATCCCATGGACGGCAAGGGGGCCATCGAAGCCAAGCTCTCTTCCCCCATCGAAAAGGTGGCACCCGGCGTTATCACCCGTAAGTCGGTGGACCAGCCGGTGCAGACCGGTCTCAAGGCCATCGACTCCATGGTCCCCATCGGTCGCGGCCAGCGTGAGCTGATCATCGGTGACCGCCAGACCGGCAAGACCGCTATCGCCATCGATACAATCATCAACCAGAAGGGCACGGGCGTTAAGTGCATCTACGTGGCGGTGGGTCAGAAGAACTCCTCCATCGCCGGTATTGTGCGCAAGCTGGAAGAACACGGCGCCATGGATCACACCATCGTCGTCGCCGCCCCGGCGGCGGATTCCGCCGCCATGCAGTTTATCGCTCCTTATTCCGGCTGCACCATGGGTGAATATTTCCGTGACCGGGGTGAGGATGCGCTGATCATCTATGATGACCTCACCAAGCAGGCCTGGGCCTATCGCCAGGTCTCCCTGTTGCTGCGCCGCCCGCCCGGGCGTGAGGCCTATCCGGGCGACGTGTTCTATCTTCACTCCCGTCTGCTGGAACGGGCCGCGCGGGTGAATGAGAAGTATGTGGAGGAGGCGACCAACGGTGAAGTGACCGGCAGGACCGGATCCCTTACCGCGCTACCGATCATCGAGACCCAGGCGGGTGACGTATCGGCATTCGTACCCACCAACGTGATCTCCATTACCGACGGCCAGATCTTTTTGGAGTCTGACCTGTTCAACGCCAATATTCGTCCCGCCATCAATGCCGGCCTATCGGTATCACGTGTGGGCGGCGCCGCGCAGACCAAGGTGATCAAGAAACTGGGCGGCGGTGTACGTCTGGCTTTGGCCCAGTACCGGGAGCTGGCCGCTTTCTCCCAGTTCGCCTCCGATCTGGATGAGGCCACCCGCAAACAGCTGGCGCGTGGTGAGCGGGTTACCGAGCTCATGAAGCAGCCGCAGTATTCGCCGCTGAGTATCGCCAATATGGCGGTATCCCTGTTTGCCGCCAACGAAGGTTATCTGGACGATGTGGATGCCAAGAAGGTGGTGACTTTCGAGGCCGCCCTGCACGACTACATGAAGAGTAAGCAGGAAAAACTTCTGGAGCGCATAAACGAAAACGGTGATTACAACGACGAGATTGAACAGGCGTTGCACGAAGCCATTAAGGACTTCAAAGCCAACAGTGCCTGGTAAATCGTTTGTAGAGTTATATCAAGGTCGACTAGGAACGGGATAAAGAGATGGCAGGCGCGAAAGAAATCCGCACCAAGATCGCCAGCATCAAAAGCACGCAGAAGATCACCAAGGCGATGGAGATGGTGGCTGCGAGCAAGATGCGCAAGGCGCAGGATCGGATGAATGCGGCACGACCCTACGCGGAGAAGATGCGCAACGTGATTGCTCACCTTTCCCATGCCCACCCGGAGTATAAACACAGCTTTATGGACACCCGCCGTAAAGTGAAACGGGTGGGTTACATTGTGGTTTCTTCCGATCGCGGTCTTTGCGGCGGTCTCAACAGCAACCTGTTCCGCATGCTGGCGAAAGATATCAGGGCGCAGATGGATGAGGGGATCCAGGTCGATTTCTGCACCATCGGCAACAAGGCCCTGGGGTTTTTCCGGCGCTTCGGCGGCTCGGTGTTGGCGCAGATAACCCATATGGGCGACAGCCCTCGTATTCAGCAGTTGATCGGTACCATAAAGGTGATGCTGGACGCTTTTGAGCAGGGCGAGGTCGACCGGATCTATATCGCCTACAACAGCTTTGTGAACACCATGACCCAGAAGCCGGTGATCGAGCAGCTGGTGCCCATCCCCTCCGACCCGGGCGATGAACTGACCCATCACTGGGACTATATCTACGAGCCGGATTCCAAGGAGGTGCTGGATGCGCTGCTCCTCCGCTATATCGAGTCGCTGGTCTTCCAGACGGTGGTGGAAAACGGCGCATGCGAACAGTCGGCGCGGATGGTGGCCATGAAGTCCGCTTCGGATAACGCCGGCAGCCTGATAGATGAATTACAGCTTATCTACAACAAGGCGCGCCAAGCCGCCATTACCCAGGAGATATCGGAGATCGTGGGTGGCGCTGCCGCCGTCTGAGGTCGGATGAGTCGGGTACGGATTAAGAAAATGTTGTCGGGCCGGGAAATACACGGGTAACCGTGCGGTCCGCGAAATCGCGAATGAAGAGGAACCGTAAATGAGTTCGGGAAAAGTGGTTGAAATCATCGGGGCGGTTGTCGATGTCCAGTTCCCCAAGGGGGCCATGCCGAAGGTGTATGACGCCCTGAAGGTCGAAGAGGCGGGACTTACCCTCGAAGTACAGCAGCAGCTGGGCGACGGGGTGGCGCGTACCATTGCGATGGGTTCCACCGACGGTCTGCGCCGCGGTCTGACGGCGGAGAATACCGGCGCCCCCATCTCGGTTCCGGTAGGCACCAAGACCCTGGGCCGGATTATGGACGTGTTGGGAGAGCCGGTAGATGGATTGGGACCGGTGGAGGCGGAACAACAGATGGCTATCCATCGCGCTCCGCCCAAGTTTGAGGATCAGGCCACGTCAACCGAGATCCTGGAGACCGGCATCAAGGTTATCGATCTGATCATGCCCATCGCCAAGGGCGGCAAGATCGGGTTGTTCGGCGGCGCCGGCGTGGGTAAGACGGTTACCCTGATGGAGTTGATCCGCAACATCGCCGTAGAGCACTCCGGTTTCTCCGTGTTCGCCGGTGTCGGCGAACGTACCCGCGAGGGTAACGATTTCTACCATGAGATGCAGGAAGGCGGGGTGCTGGACAAGGTGGCCCTGGTCTACGGTCAGATGAACGAGCCTCCCGGCAACCGTGTCCGCGTGGCCCTGACCGGCCTCACCATGGCCGAGTTTTTCCGTGACGAAGGGCGTGACGTGCTGATGTTCATCGACAACATCTATCGTTACACCCTGGCCGGCACCGAGGTATCCGCGCTGCTGGGCCGCATGCCCTCCGCGGTGGGTTACCAGCCGACCCTGGCCGAGGAGATGGGCGTGCTGCAGGAGCGCATCACCTCCACCCGCACCGGTTCCATCACCTCCTTCCAGGCGGTGTATGTACCGGCGGACGACCTCACCGACCCTTCCCCGGCCACCACCTTCGCCCATCTGGACGCCACCCTGGTGTTGTCCCGGCAGATCGCCGAGCTCGGCATCTATCCGGCGGTGGACCCCCTGGATTCCACCTCCCGTATCCTGGATCCGAACGTGGTGGGTCAGGAGCATTACGAAGTGGCGCGGTCGGTGCAGGGTATCCTGCAACGGTATAAGGAGCTGAAGGACATTATCGCCATCCTGGGTATGGATGAGCTGTCCGAGGAAGATAAGCTGACCGTGTCCCGGGCACGCAAGATCCAGCGCTTCCTGTCCCAGCCCTTCTTCGTGGCGGAGGTGTTCACCGGTTCGCCGGGTGTGTACGTTTCTTTGAAGGACACCATCTCCGGCTTCAAGGCCATTGTGGAAGGTGAATATGATCACCTGCCGGAACAGGCGTTCTACATGGTCGGTACCATCGAAGAGGCCGCGGAAAAGGGTGCCCATTAACCGGGCGAGGAGTGTAGACTGGTGGCTATGACGATACATGTGGATATCGTAAGCGCTGAGGGAGAGATCTACTCAGGGCTTGCCGTGATGGTCCACGCCCCGGCGGAAATGGGCGAGGTGGGTATCGCCCCGCGTCACACGCCGCTGGTTACCCGCCTGCGCCCCGGGGATGTCCGCGTCGACGAGGGCGATGGTAAGGAGATGCTGCATTTCTATGTCTCGGGCGGGATGCTCGAGGTGCAGCCCCATGTGGTGACGGTATTGGCGGACACCGCCATCCGGGCCGCCGATCTCGACGAATCCGCCGCGCTGGAGGCCAAACAGCGGGCGGAGGACGCGCTTGCCGGGAAGCTCGCGGAGTTTGAATATGCCAAGGCCCAGGCGGAGCTGGCCGAGGCGGTGGCGCAATTGCGTGCGATTGATAAGTTGCGCAAGCACAAGGGCTGACAAAATTGCTATACTGAATAGCCCCCTGGTGGCCTAAACCGTTACCAGGGGGCTATCATTTTTCTGAGAGAGGATTTCATGTCCAAAGAGATTATCCAGCCCGGCAAGTTCGTTTCCCTCACCTACACCATAAGCGATATGGAAGGTAATCTGCTGGAACAGAACGATATCCCGGTCAGCTATATCCACGGCGGTGATCAGGAGCTGATCGGCAGTATGGACCGGGCGGTGCTCGGCAAGTGTGCCGGGGACATGGTGGAAATGACCGTTCCCCCAGAGGATGGTTTCGGTGCGCATGATCCGGAACTCACCTTCACCGACGACCTGGAGAACGTCCCGCAGGAGTTTCGTCGGGTCGGCGCCGAGGTCCAGATGCAGAACGATGCGGGGGAAGTTAAGACCTTCTATGTCACCCGGATCGAAGACGGCAAACTGACCGTGGACGGCAATCACCCGCTGGCGGGCAAGACCCTGAAGGTGCGGGTGAACATAAAAGAGGTGCGCGAACCTACCCCGGCGGATATCAACCCCGCGGCCGGCAGCTGCAGCATCAATTAAGCCTTCCCGATAGGGCGGGCCGTGCCCCCCCATTCCCGGTTTTATCTCCCCCTCTCAGCTCAGTAGGGCGGGCTACGTCCGCCGTCCCTGTTTTCGTCATTCCGGCCCAGGCCGGGATCCGGGGAAGAAAGGAAGAACCCGTTGCGCAACAACGTGAACGAATAGCTGTCCGGGTTTTTTCATCTTTCCGCGTTATAATGCTCTTTTCTCTTGCTCGGGGTAATCGAACGGAATATGAAACTGGGTGTAGTAATTCTTGCTGCCGGCCAGGGGACACGGATGCGTTCCTCCCTGCCCAAAGTCCTGCATTCCCTCGCCGGCCGACCACTGCTTCAGCATGTGATCAGCACCGCGCAGACGCTGGATCCCGCACGTATCGCCGTGGTCTACGGCCATGGCGGGGAACAGGTCCCCGCCGCCTTCCCCGGCAGCCCCGTCACCTGGGTGGAGCAGGCCGAGCAGCTGGGAACCGGACATGCGGTGGAACAAGCGCTACCGGCCCTTGATGACGTAGAGCGGGTATTGGTGCTCTACGGCGATGTGCCCCTGATCAGTGAAGCAACCCTCACCGCCCTGATCGGTACAGCAAGCGGCACCGATCTGGCGTTATTGACCGTCGCGCTGGATGATCCCACCGGGTACGGCCGGATCGTGCGTGACGACAACGGCCATATCCGGCGCATCGTGGAACAGAAGGACGCCTCACCGGAAGAACTGAACATCCGCGAGATCAACACCGGTATCCTGGTGGTGGATCGGCCGCGCCTGGAGCAGTGGATAGGTCGCCTGGAGAACGATAACGCCCAGGGCGAGTTTTATCTTACCGATATCGTCGAGGCGGCGGTTCAAGACGGGGTACAGGTCCATTCGGCACAGCCGTCCGACCCCTATGAGGTGCAGGGAGTGAATGACAGGGTACAGCTGGCCCAGCTGGAGCGGCACTATCAGCAACGCCAGGCGGAACGGTTGATGCGCCAGGGGCTGTCGCTGAGAGATCCGGCACGGTTTGATCTGCGCGGCACCCTCACCATCGGCCAGGATGTGGATATGGATATCAACGTCCTGATGGAGGGCGATGTCTCCCTGGGGGACGGGGTCACGGTGGGGGCCAATACGGTGATTCGCAACAGCAGTATCGCGGCGGGCACCCAGATAAAAGAAAACTGCGTCATTGAAGAGGCGACCATCGGCCGAGACTGCCGCATCGGTCCTTTTGCCCGCATCCGCCCCGAGTCCGGTCTCGCCGACGGTGTGCATATCGGCAACTTCGTGGAGATAAAGAAAACCGAGGTGGACGCGGGCAGCAAGATTAACCACCTCAGTTACGTGGGGGACTGCAGCATCGGCAAGGCGGTCAACATCGGAGCCGGGACCATCACCTGCAATTACGACGGTGCCAACAAACATCGCACCGTCATCGGTGACAACGCCTTTATCGGTTCCGATACCCAATTGGTGGCACCGGTGGAAGTGGGGGCGGGCGCCACCATCGGTGCCGGCTCCACCATTACCCAGAACACGCCGCCGGATATGCTCAGTCTCAGCCGCTCCAAGCAGGTCAGCGTGAAGGGCTGGAAGCGGCCGGTGAAGAAGAAAGACTGATACGTAATTCCAATTACGCAACGTGGGTTGAATATTAATGCATCGTCTCCGTTCGGAGTGATGCGTACTAAAACAGGACAAAGACAAAGACCATGTGTGGAATAGTAGGGGCCATCGCCGACCGGGATATCACCCGGAACCTGCTCGACGGGTTAAAACGGCTTGAGTACCGGGGTTATGATTCGGCCGGCATCGCCATCCGTAACGGGGAGGGCCATCTGCAACGTATCCGCTCCGTGGGCAAGGTGGCGGCACTGCAGGAGATGCTTGACCAGACCAGTATCCAGGGTGAGTTGGGTATCGCCCACACCCGTTGGGCCACCCACGGCATGCCGGCGGAACGAAACGCCCATCCACACGTGAGCGGTGAGCGGGTGGCGGTGGTGCATAACGGCATTATCGAGAATCATGCCGAGCTGCGTAAGCAGCTGGAGCAGAAAGGCTTTCGCTTTACCTCGGAGACCGATACCGAGGTCATAGCCCATCTGTTGGCGGACAAACTGGATGCGAATGCGGATTTTCTCCAGGCGGTACGGGCGGCGGCCACCGAACTGGTGGGGGCCTATGCTCTGGCGGTCATGTGTCCCTGTGATCCGGAACGGATCGTAGTGGCTCGTTCCGGCAGCCCGCTGGTACTGGGCGTCGGCGAAGGGGAGAATTTTATTGCCTCCGATGTCTTCGCCCTGTTGCCGGTCACCAACAGATTCATCTTTCTTGAAGAAGGGGATATCGCCGAGGTTCGCCGCGACGTCATCTCTGTATTCGATGAAACCGGTGCACCCGCCGAGCGGCCCATTCAGGAATCCCGTCTCTCCTCTTCCGAGGTGGACAAGGGTCCTTACCGCCACTACATGCTGAAGGAGATCTTCGAACAGCCGGCGGTCATCGCCGAGACCCTGGAAGGTCGGATCCACAAAGGGCGGCTGCTGGAAGAGAGCTTCGGTCACAAGGCGACGGAGCTCCTGGACAAGACCCGGCGGGTGCAGATCGTGGCCTGCGGTACCAGTTACCATGCGGGCTATGTGGCCCGTTACTGGTTGGAAGAGATCGGCATCCCCTGCAGCGTGGAGGTGGCGAGCGAGTTTCGTTACCGCAACAGCGTAGTGCAGGAGGACACCCTGTTTCTTACCATCTCCCAGTCCGGTGAAACCGCCGACACCCTGGCCGCCCTGCGCGGCGCCAGAAAGCAGGGTTATCTCGGCAGCCTGTGTATCTGCAACGTACCGGAGAGTTCCCTGGTGCGGGAATCGGACGTGGCGCTCATGACCCGGGCCGGGCCTGAGATCGGCGTCGCCTCCACCAAGGCCTTCACCACCCAGCTGGTAGCGTTGCGGCTGCTGGTGCTGGCCCTCGCGCGTCGCCAGGGTATGGACGCTTCGCGAGAGAAGGAGTTGGTGGACGAGCTGCACGCCCTGCCGCGCCAGGTGGAGGTGGTGCTGGAACTCAGCGAAGCTATTCGCGATATGGCGAACGATTTCGCCAGTAAGGAGAACGCCCTGTTTCTCGGCCGCGGCACCTTCTTCCCGGTGGCCCTGGAAGGCGCGCTGAAACTTAAGGAGATCTCCTACATCCATGCCGAGGCCTACCCCGCGGGAGAACTCAAACACGGACCCCTGGCACTGGTGGACGCCAACATGCCGGTGGTCTGCGCCCTGCCGGATGATCCGTTGCTGGAGAAGGTGCTCTCCAATCTGCAGGAGGTGCGGGCCCGCGGCGGTGAGCTGTTCCTGTTCAGCGACCACGCGGTGAAGATCGATCTCGACAACTACAAGAACCTCACCCTCTCCGACATCTGTACCTCCACCGCGCCCATCGTCTACAGCGTGCCCCTGCAACTGCTGGCCTACCACGTGGCGGTACTGAAAGGGACGGATGTGGATCAGCCGAGGAATCTGGCCAAATCCGTTACGGTGGAGTAACGCGGGGAAAAGGTTGCTGCGGGTTCACTATTTAGTCGACAGCCATAAGTAGGGCGGACTGCGCCCGCCTTCATTTGTACTGACCCTATTTTTTCCGGGACGAAGAGAGTTGTGCCTGTAAAGTAGATAAGGTAGTTTTGACATTGGTTGGCTGTGTTCAGGGACAGGAGATAGTCATGAGCAACCTAATCAATCTGGTCCGTGGAATCACCCACGAGATACTTCACGCCCCCTATTCAACACGCCCCGAAAGGGGTTCTCCCTGTGGTTGTGGCTTCAATCATCAGGACGGAGAACGCCGTTGCGGCGGTCATTCCAGGTAAATCCAAAAAAGTTCGATAGGGTGTAGGGATCAGGAAAGGGCTCTGATCACTTAAATCCATTGGGGTACCCAATTGGCAAACCTATATAGAACTCTTGGCGGAATATCACAATATTTGCGCCGTCTACATAAGAAACTGCTAGGCGATCGATATTAACTAACCATGGGGGCTACATGATGTTGAATATGATAAAGGCAATATCGTTGGCTGTAATTCTCGCTTTGACAGGGTGTGCTTCTATCCCACCTGAGGCCCCTGAACTATCGGTTGAACTAGGAAAGCGGATTTCCGCGATTGAAGAGTCCAATATTACTCTCCTCAAACGTTTTTTCGATCAAAAACGGAAGGAAGTGGATAAATTTATAGAAGATGAATGGGTTCCAGAATTCGCAAACCAATTCTTTTCGAATCAAACGATATCTAATACCTGGGACACAATAGTAAGAGAAAATGACAAACAGCAAAGACTATTATTCCTGGTTAAAACCGGCCCTAAGCTGCAAAAGAGAATCAATGAAAAACGATTAGAGCTTATCCAGCCACTTGATGACCTGGAAAGACGTTTAGAGGCAAAGATTAGGGAAGAATACACTCAGGCTAGAGCGCTGAACACCAGCATTACTAGCTTTCTGTTGTCAGCATCTAAAGTCGCTGAAAACAGAAATCGGTATTTGGAGATGGTGGGTGTTACTGATGATAGCGTAGGGAAACTAATTGACAAAACAGATGACGCAGTTTCCGATCTTGTTGGCCATGCCGATGGTGCGCAAGATAAAGTTATACGAGCTAAAGAGTTTTTAAGCAAAGTACGAGAAATCCGAGACTCAATCTAACCGAGTGGAGAATGGAAATGCCAGTAAATTGGGAAGAATTTGATTGTGTTATCGATTCGATAATTGAAGAATCCGCAGGAGCTACTGATGTTCGGTTAGCGTCACGTATTTCCTCAATTACGCGCATGACCGATGAAGAAGTACAGGAGCTGTTTCCAGATCCGGCAGATGTGAAAAAGCTTACCGAATTGATGAAGATTGTAAAATCTTCAGAGGACAGAAACATAAAAATTAGCCGCATCGTTTCTAATGCTGAAGAATTCGGTGGCATTGTTCTGTCCCTTTTACAGAAATTCGCCTAGAAACCGGGGTCAAAACACAGTTTTTTAAAGTGTCATGAAAGTGCGAGAGAAATTACGGTTGCAAGCGACTATAAAGATGTCACTCGCTCTTGCTTTTATTATCATAATTGGATGGATATTGCTCTTCCGGATAGAGGAGTATCTAAGCAATACTATGAAGCCATTACTAGGAATACTATTTATTCCGCTTCTATTAGTGATGTGGATAGTATTGTTCACAAAGATAACGACAGTAAAATGCCCGCATTGTGCCAAAAAAATAACTTTGGGATATGGAAATAGTAATATTGAAGGTTTTATTGTTCCCAAAAAATGTTTCCATTGTGGCAAGGATATATAAAACACGTGACCAAACCGTTCATCGAAAACCGGGGTGCTCCAGAACACATTTTTCTCTAATATTTGGAAGAATTGTGTTCCGACCCCGGTTTTTTGTTAGATAATCGTTAGAGAGCTATATACGACCAATCTATGAAGAACATTTTTACAAATATCTGGTGGCTGGTGATCTTCTGTTCTACTGCAGGGGCTGCGGAAACTGCCTGTCCCTATCCGGATATTTATATCGAATTTGATCGTTCCTATCATGAATGTAGAAATGGGCATGTAAGGGAAGGTGCGAGCTGTGATTTATTCCTTACGAAAATAGAACAAGTATTGCCCACATATAATTGTAAGCGCAGTTTTGACTCAAGCCCCGTACCGGCAATCTGGCTATTTGGGGCGGCCATGGAGGACTACATTAAATTGATGTATGAACTGGCTTCAGGAAATAATCCTATGTATACCGGTCAATGGTTTAATGATGAAGCCGCGAGAGCTAGGATAATTTTCTTAAGCGAAGAGTTTAAGGCCGTTTTAGATGGAGCTATTGCGGAACAGTACATTCCGCTAATAGCGAAAGTTCGAGAGAATGCCCCTTAATACCGCACCTACGAAAGATGAATCGTCAAAGGAACCAGAGCCCTTTATTTCGAAGTTAGCCGAAAAAAGGGGCTCTGGCCCATAAATAAGAAACTATTTTTGAATCACATTCAGGTGTATTAGCTCACCTTTTCCGCTTTGGGTTTCAAAAGCATAATTGTTTTTTGCTTCACGTGTTATCACACGATTGCTTTTGGAATCAACGCGGTCGTCTATCTTGCCTTGCAGGCCGGCGTTGATCTGCTGGGCGATATACTCCGTACCGGGCGCCAGGTCCTGAGAGTTTACCGGATCAGGCGCTGCCACCGCTTCATGAACAGCTGCCTCCAAACCCTTGACCCAAATCTTTTTGAACAGATCGTTGGATTCATAGATATCGGCGGAATTGAACACCCCGTTAATGGTATAGGCGTATCCCACGATATTCATATTTTTGAAGCCATTGGGATAGATCGGCTCGCTATAGGCTTTGCTTGCTTTTCGGAGATCCTTGTCTTCCAGGGTTAACTGCAAACTGGTGTCTGAAACCCCGCTTTTAACCGACTTTCCGAGTTTGCGGCCGAGTTTCTGCTGCTCCTGCTCCACGGCTTTCCAGACCTCGCCCTGAGATTTTTCCTTTTTGGCCGCGATCTTCAGTTCCTTGGAACTTAAACTGTTCTTTGAGCTGCTGAACTGCCTCACCTCTTCATTGCCGCGTAACTGCCAGCGTCCCTGCTCGACACAAAAGGCGTTCAGAGACACCTTGCCGGATTTTGGAGTCAACACGACATCCTGCCCGATGACACGGTCCTGCTTGCCGCCTTTGACGATATCCCCGGACTGCATAAACACATGATATCTGGGTGACAAGTTTTCCGCTGTTAGATTGTTAACATCACCTGTTTCGTCTACCCGCACGATGCCTTTTTCAAGCGCCTCTTCCAGGGAAACATACTCCGCGCTTTTAGCCTGAGCGTTATTATGGATGAAATATACGGATAGATTACTGTAGGTATGCGGGCCGGTGAGAAAAAACCCCTGCGCAACGGGCCGCGGCGATATGCTTATGGTATCGGGCGGCTGCTCGGCAACGGCCACGCCGATGAAGGATAAAACGAAAAATAGTGTGATCAGATATCTTAACCGTTGCATGGTTATCTCCTTTTCGTCGTTATCAGCAGTCGGGAAAAATCACTCTTGACTACTAAAAGAAATAACATGCAACTGAGAAGCAGGGTATTCAAAGAAATGTAAAAGTTTACGCTCCTTGTTTACCTAAGTTTTACATTGGCCGGGAAGGGCGTGTCAGGGAGCAGTTGTTTCCAACATTAGTGAAGATTACGCTGACCCGGTGTTTCGTTACAAAGCGAAACATTCTGTCACCTTCGTGAAAGGTTTTCTCCGTTGTTCCATCCTATTCTGACAATGCCGGTATACCTTAGATTAAGGAGCGACACTATGAGAACCGCAAACAAACGGATGCGCAACAATAGAGTACTTTCGGCAGTATCCATTGGCTTGGTGTTTGTTCTAATGTGGCAGGCAGGTTTCGCTGGTCCATTGCGCGATCGAATTGGCGAACGCCGGTTTACACCCAGGCAGTCTGAAGGAATCGAAGGGGATATCCGGGTTGTTAGAGACATTCCCTACGGCAGCGACGCCAGGCAGCGGTTCGACGTTTACGCCCCCAGGCACGCGCATAATGCCCCCGTCATCTTTATGGTGCACGGCGGCGCCTGGCGTACCGGCGATAAGGGGGCGAAGGCCGTAGTAGATAACAAGGTGGCGTGCTGGGTCACAAAGGGATTCGTCCTGATTTCCACTAATTACCGCCTGCTACCTCAGGCCGACCCCAGGCTTCAGGCCGAAGACGTCGCCCGGGCACTTGCGGTAGCGCAAAAACGGGCCGCATCCTGGGGCGGTGATCGGAGCAAGTTCATACTCATGGGGCACTCCGCCGGCGCGCATCTGGTATCGCTCCTGGCCACCTCGCCGCAGATCTCTTCAGGGATCGTTTCGAGATCCTGGTTGGGCACCGTTTCCCTCGACAGCGCGGCCCTTGACGTGGTGGAGATCATGGAAGGGAAGCACGCCCGCTTCTGCGACCAGGCTTTCGGCCGGGATCCCGGATATTGGAGATCGGTATCGCCCTTCCATGCAGTGACGCGTGAAGCGCGACCGATACTGCTCGTGTGTTCGACCCGGCGCGATGATTCCTGTCATCAGGCGGACCGGTTCGCAGCGAAGGCGTCATCGCTCGGCGTGAAGGTGCTTACGCTGAAAAAGGATCTGTCGCATGGGGATATCAATCAGCTTCTGGGGGAAGACAAACGCTATACCATAGAGGTCGAGTCGTTCATGGCCCGACTCGATAAGTCGGTGGCGCGCTTGCTTGCCGGTGGTCGATGAAGTTCGTGAGCACGGGGTCAGTGCCCTTTGAGTTGGAGCGACATATTGGAATTATTGCATTGCCCCAATCATTTGGGGACCGCAGAGTAACCGCCGGATTTACTTAAGAATTTTCCGTACTCACCCATCTCGGAAGGACAACCCAGGCTAATTGGTGTTGCATATGCAACAAATATGGGCTATAAGTAGTGTATGGCTCAAACGGGAGCTGGGATATGAATACCCTGACGGCGAGAAAACCGGAACCCAACGCGACGCTTACCAAGGCATTCCTGAACGCCGGCAGGGCGTTGGGACTGACCCAGGACGATCTCGGGACCATTATCGGCCGGGACCGCACCCTGTTTCATCGCCGCGGCGTCGACCCCCACAGCAAGGCCGGGGAGCTGGCGCTGCTGCTGATCCGTGCCTACCGCGGGCTTTTCGCCCTGGTCGGCGGCAAGGATGAGGATCTGAAACACTGGATGCACACCAATAACAGACACACCGGAGGAGTCCCGGCGGAGCAGATAAGATCGGTCTCCGGCCTGGTCCATGTGGTGGAATACCTGGACGCCATTCGCGGAAAGAATTGATGGATATATGGGCTGCCTGCAAGGATGCGGCTGTTCCGAAGGCCCTTGCCGGTGAACTGATTCGGATCGTCGAAAGCCAGGAGCAGATCGCCACCAACGCCCTGGTGGACAGCCTGGACGAGCAGGCACTGCTGGAGGCGATGCTGGAAGGGAGCAAGCCCCCCGCACCCCCGGGAACCGCCCACCTTCACTATCTGCTCGCCACCCCTTTTCGTTATCCCCCTCTCAAGTACGGCTCCCGGTTCGGCGTACGGCAGGAACCCAGCCTGTTCTACGGCTCCAGGGACCTGAGTGCCGCCCTGGCGGAAACCGCTTACTACCGCCTCGTCTTCTGGTCGGGTATGGAAACACCACCTCCCCGCGGGAGTCTGACCACGGAACTCACCGCCTTCGGCGCCCGCTATGCGACGCAGCAGGGGCTTTGTCTGTATGAAGAGCCGTTCCAATCGTTTCAGGAACAGCTCACCGACCCCAGGGATTACTCGGATACTCAGGAGCTGGGCCGCAACATGCGTGCCGCCGGTATCGAGGGTTTCGAGTACCGTTCCGCCAGGGATCCCGACGGCGGGATCAATATCGCGCTCTATTATGCGCGGGCCTTTTCCCACGCCATGCCGGTCTGGCAGGAGCCGTGGATCTGTGAAGTCGCGGAGGCCAAGGTCTCCTTCTACAGTAAAGTACAGGGGACCCGTCTCTATCAGCGGGAGCTGTTTCTGGTGGACGGACTGCTTCCGTCACCGGCGGTGTAACGGGGGTATCTGTAATAATTCATCCGCGCAAAAGTGGATGAGCCATCAACGATATTTCACCCGTTTACAGCACCAGTTGCCCACCCTTTTCCGCCACGCCGATTCTCGCAATCCGACCGGTATTAAACTCCAAATAGTCTTGTTCCATACCATCGCTGAAAATGATTCCATTGGTCGGCATGTTGGAGATGATTTCCAATTTTTGTTTTCCGGCAACGCGTCCAAAGGTCAGGTCGGTTCCCGTATAGCCGCTGGGAAAAGGCTCGCGCACGGAATAGAATAAATACTCGCTGTCCCAATCCGCGCCTTCTTCGTAAGGCATGGTCGGTATCGGGTATCCCATGGCTTCGGCCAGGCGTGCCGCTCCGGTCACCACCGATTTAAACCAGCCGGTTGAACCCAGACCGGTAGAAACAATGATTCCTGACGACGACTGCCGCTCCCGTTTTCCATCCATGAGAATTTGATAGCGCGCGGAAGTATGCCCCTTCACGCCGATGAAGAAATCGTTTACCGCAAGAAGATGTTGGCCGTCGTTCAGCCGTGCTTCGCCAAAGGTGATGCGCTGGGTCGTACGTTCGTCTCTGAGTACTTCGCCGACGATTACCGCGGCATCCTCGGCGATAAACGGCAGCAGGATGCCATCGTAACGACCCGGGTCGGGGTTAATGGCGACGAGCGGCTGACCGTCCAGATATTTCAAAGTATTGGCAACCAGGCCGTCCTGTCCCAGTACGAGGACTATATCGTCATCTCGAAAGAGATAGCTCGGCAGCACCTCTCGGTCGATATGGTGTAGGCGCCCGAGTCGGCCAAGCTCTTCTCTGAGTGCTGCGAGTTGCTGTTTGAATATCCTGTCTTCCGCCAGATAGTCATCGAAAGCCAATCCTTGGCTTTCGATGACGAACCGGGCCTGAGCCAGAGTATTGTGGCGACGAACGAGCTCGTCGATTCGGGTACTCCGAGTGACGAGCACGATGCGCCGATCCGTCACGCCGCCCATCCAATTATCCCCTGTCCTGTTGGATGAGAGATTCGAGCAGATCCGGGGAAATGTTGAGCTGCCCGATGCGTTCCGCGTTGGTGGCGAGTCCGCGGAAGGCGGACGAGATAAGCTGTTCCGGGGACATCTGAGCCGCCAGCAGCCCTTCCAGTACCCGCCCATCAGCCTGTCCCAACGCCTCTATGATGACGCGAACGCCATAGGCGCGGCTGTCGGATTCAACCTTGGCGTTGTGCCCACTCTGTTCAACCAGAGTGGATTTACGCTCCTCGAGTTTGATCCGCCCTTCCAGCTTCTCCTCGGCAATTACCTGTCCCTTGGCTTGAACCGCCCGTTGCGCATCCAGCTTGGCCTCCGAGATACCCCGCTTCTTTTCCTCCACCACGAGTTCGGTCTTGAGCTCGTTTTCTTTTATTGCACGTTCGTTTTCCACTGCAGCGTTGCGTCTACGGGAAACGGCATCATCTGCCTGCTGCAACAATGCTTCCCGGGCCTCCGCCTCCAGGGCTCGCTCGGTATCCGGCTGCGGGCGAACTGAGCTGACGGCCAGTTCCAGCAGGGCCACTCCGAGTGCTTCCAGCAATTCGGATTTTGATACCGCTTCCCGCACTCTCTGCGATAGTGAATCTCCAGCCTGCATCGCCGACCGCAGACTCAGCTGCTGAATTTCCACCCGAACATGCTTGCCAACGAGGTTTGTTATACGATCCGGCAGCTTCTGCGGGTCCTCGGTTACATAGGAGATGCCGTCGGGTGTCAGGTTGAAGTTCAGGAGTTGCGCCAGTCGCTGGGGCTCTTGCACCTGGAATACGTACTGCCCCTGAACGGTGATCTCCTGAAAATCCGCTGTCAGTTCCCGAAAGGCGAAGGGTATCTCCGTGCTGGCTGTCGGAATCGCCGCCAGGGTAGTTACCGGGGAAAAATACCAGAAGGAAAGCCCCTTGCCCGCCTGCGTCAGTTTCCCGTTGCGGTACCGCATAAGATAGGTGTTCGGGTCGGATTTGATATAGCGTATTCCAAACATGACTAAGCCCTCCTCTGGTAACTGGCGTTTGCAGCCCGCTGACGGATCTCTTCAAACCCCCACTCCTGAAGAAGCTTGCCGTTGCGATACACCTCCACAAGCAGGTTCTTATCAGCGGCCTCTTCCCGGAGGACGGTGGTCAGGCGGCCGGCATTTTCCACCAGCGCCAGGCGCCCTGCTTTGGAGCGTTTCCCGGGATCGGTTATGGGGTCCTTGTAGACATCCCGCCACGCGCCATCAACGCAGATTGCTGATGCCTTCATGGCAAAACGTTGCGTGTCCCTGTTGACCTTCTGCAACAGCGCCGCTCCCATGCCGAAGGCGATATTTTCAGCGCTCTGCCCCTTTTTCTTCATTGCGGCGAGTATCTCGCGGATGGAATCCGGATTTATGCCGTCGCCCTGAATGACGCGAATGTAATCAGGCAGCACGCGGTACCCTTTTCTGTTCACCGTTGCACCAAACCTGCCCATCAGGCGCTCCAGGGTTTCCGTGACGACTTTGACCGGATCGCCGCTGTCAGGACGAATCACCACCGTTCCGCCATTCTGAATCACCGATTGTTTAAGTGAGCCGCCCCAGAGGTTGTCCAACGCATTCCACAGGTCGTAGGAGTCACTAACCACGGCCAAAAGCCGACCGTCACCGGCAAACTGTTGCAACATGTTGCGGTATGCCGCCTCCTCATTTTCCTCGCCCCAACTGGTGATGGTGCTGTGTTCGGCGGCAGGGATGGAAAACCCGGCCATCTCCTCGCCATACCAGCGCCGGGCTGCAATCAATGCCGCAACCGTGTCGGTGCCCTGAAAACTAACCAGGTGAGCCAAACCACCCAGCGCGGCTGTTTCGTTCGAGCTGGCCCCCCTGGCGCCAAAATCATGTAGTTTGAACGCAAGGCCGTCGCTACTATCCGCGGTTTTATCAAGGTAACTTTTGATCACCTTGCGCACCTCGTAGGAAAAGGTGGCCACCGTAGTGGGGTACCAGATAGCGCGCAGCAAAGCCGTTTCAAGATAGCTGGTAAGCCAGGGAACCGCGGGATCGGTATTGATCACCTGCAATAGCACGTTGCCGGTGGGAATCACGCTCCCCTCGGGCACTGCGGCTATGGACAGCGGCAGGTAGCCGCTGTATCGCTCAAGGATGTAACTCCAATCTTCCCGGTTAAAAGGAAGGCCGTGGGTAGTAAATACGTTTTCGGCCTCGTCGATGTCATCCCGGGTGATGGGGGCGGTGAGATATTGTTTCAGAAAGGCCTGCAATCCGAAGAACAGGGTTTCCGGATACCGCCCTCCACGGGATTCGACATAGCTGGAGACGTATTCCGTCCCGGGCGGGTACTGCAGAAAGTGCGACGCCTTATAGGAGTCGGTATTGAGTATAAGGTTGTTGTTCATGACGGAGACCCTCCTGTCATTGGTTAAGCAACCCGGTCTATCCAGGTCGCGGAAAAAGTCGTTACATGCCTACCATCTCCTGAATGATGTCGTAGTGATCTTCATATATCTGCTTGGGGTCCAGGCCGGCCAAAGGCACCCATTGAGCGTGCTGTGCATCATCTCCGCCTCTCACCTTCGGCAAGCTGGTATCAGGCGAAAGCTCGATATAGAAGGCGTGGGTGATAGTCCGGCCACGAGTAGAACGATAAGGGCTATCAAACACCTGCTGTCGCCGGATAGAACCCTTTAGTACAGGTACCGGAACCTTGAGCCTGGTCTCCTCTCGAAGCTCACGAAGCATGGCTTCTTCCAACCGTTCATGCTGGTTAATGAAGCCGCCCGGCAGCGCCAGCTGTCCTTTGCCCGGAAAGGCCCTACGGGTAACGAGCAGCACATGTCCTGACTGAACCACCACTGCGTCCACGGTAACAAAGGTGGGTGCATGTGGCGCATTGCTCCACCCTTGTTTGTAATCTGCGACAAAAAGCTGCTCTTCGCGGATCTGCCCGTACGCTGTTCCTTCGACAAAGTCCTGCAGCTGTCCTTTGACAGGCTCCGGAAGTGACGCCGCAGCTGCTTCAGATTCCAGATAAGCCATCCCCGCCAGACTGTCATCCGCGGAAAAAAGGACTTCCCGGATCTGGGTGGCGTTAAGCCCATCGACACTTTTGGCCATAACCGAATCCCAGCGGGGAAACAGCTTGAGATAATAGGAACTATGGTCCTTGCTATGACCTACCAAACCGATATTAGGCCTTCTGTGCCGAGCGGCATGGTGCGCGGTAACCAGCCCCTGAACCGTCGCCTGAACGTTTCGGACCCAGAGCTCGTCGTTGTAAAGCACATCCATCAGCGGCGCCGTAATTATCCGATCCGCATCAATCGCGCCCACGGCTGATCGAATCATTTCCGCCCGCTCTTCGACTGTCCAGGGGTCGCGGATATTACGTGGCCTGTGGGCGGATCCGATTAATACGATGACTCGTTCCGCCGAACGAAGTCCCTGTTGTATGACCGACAGGTGACCGTTATGAAAGGGCTGAAAACGACCTATAAAAACTAAAAAATCAAAAGGTTTCGACATGGCAGCAAGCCTCCCTTGCTGATAAAGTCCGATACCGGTCTATCCGGCATGCGTCACTGTTGTACCCAGATGATCCATCGGGGTGTTAGTGACGAATATAGCCCCAAAGATACTTAGTGTCAACATTACACTTTCCAGGTCGGGTTGCGGCGGGCGATGACCGGACTATCGGGTTGAGGTGTTGTAGGGGTTAGATATTACGAGTCCGGCCCACCCCCTTCTTGAGCCACATCTATTAAGGAATTGCCCATTCGTTCGCTTTTTGTTCTCCTCGCTTGATATCATACGGGGATGGATGTTTCCCATATTCTCGACGGCCTGAACGAGGTGCAGCGGGAGGCCGTCAGTGCCCCGCCCGGGAGCACCCTGGTGCTGGCCGGCGCCGGTTCCGGCAAGACCCGGGTGCTGGTGCACCGCATCGCCTGGCTGATCCGGGTGGAGGGCGCCTCCCCTTGGGGCATCATGGCGGTCACCTTCACCAACAAGGCGGCGCGGGAGATGCGGCACCGCATCGAACACCTGCTGGAGGAGCCGGTGGGGGGCATGTGGGTGGGGACCTTCCACGGTCTGGCCCATCGCCTGCTGCGGGCTCACTGGCGGGAGGCGGGTCTGCCCCAGAGCTTCCAGATCCTCGACTCCGACGATCAGCACCGGCTGCTGAAGCGCATCACCCGGGAACTCAATCTGGATGAAGCGCGCTGGCCGCCGCGCCAGAGCCAGTGGTTCATCAACAAGCAGAAAGACGAGGGCCGCCGGCCGCAGCACATCGATGACGGCGGGGATCATTACCAGCGGCAGATGATCAAGATCTACCAGGCCTATGAGCAGGTGTGCAACCGCTCGGGGGCGGTTGATTTCGCCGAGCTGCTGCTGCGCGCCCACGAGTTGTGGCGAGACCGGCCGGATATCCTGCACCACTACCGGGAGCGATTTACTCACATCCTGGTGGATGAGTTTCAGGATACCAACACCATTCAATACGCCTGGCTGCGGCTGCTCAGCGGCGAGCGGGACAACCTGTTCGTGGTGGGGGACGACGACCAGTCCATCTACGGCTGGCGCGGCGCCCGGGTGGAGAACATCCGCGATTTTCAGAAAGACCATCCTGCCACGCGCCTTATCCGCCTGGAACAGAACTACCGTTCCACCGGCAACATCCTGACCGCGGCCAATGCCGTGATCGCCAACAATTCCGACCGTCTGGGGAAGAATCTCTGGACCGAGGACGGGGCGGGTGCCCCTATCCGGGTCTACGCCGCCTTCAATGAGGTGGACGAGGCCCGCTTCGTGGTGGATCGGATCCGCAGCGCCATCGATGCCGGCGCCCGCCGCACCGAGATCGCCATACTCTATCGCACCACCGCCCAGTCGCGGTTGTTTGAAGAGGCGCTGATCCAGGCCAACATCCCCTACCGGGTGTACGGCGGACTGCGCTTTTTCGAACGGGCAGAGATCAAGGACGCCCTCGCCTATCTGCGGCTGGTCTCCAACCGCCAGGACGATCCCTCTTTCGAGCGGGCGGTGAATCAACCTCCCCGGGGCATCGGTGCCCGGACCCTGGCGGCAGTGCGGGATCACGCCCGGGATTTCGGTTGTTCTCTGTGGCAGGCCGGCGAGGAGCTGTTGCGGAGCGACAGCATGACCGCCCGGGCGGCCAACGCCCTGCGCGGTTTTATCGAACTGATCGAGGAGCTGGCGGCGGCGGTGCAAGGGATGGAGCTGCAACAACAGGCCGCCCATGTGATAGAGCAGTGTCGGCTGGTGGAGCATTTTCAGAAGTCCCGGGACGGCAAGGGCCAGGACCGGGTCGAGAACCTGGAGGAACTGGTGAACGCCGCCGGTCAGTTCGAGTACGAACTGGAAGACGACCAGTTGTCGGATCTGGATGCGTTTCTCGCCCATGCCGCCCTGGAGGCCGGCGAGGCGCAGGCGGAGGAGTACGAGGAGAGCGTGCAGCTCATGACACTGCACTCCGCCAAGGGTCTGGAGTTTCCCCTGGTGTTTATCGGCGGCATGGAGGAGGGGCTTTTCCCCCACAGCATGTCCAGCAGCGATCCGGAGCGCCTGGAGGAGGAGCGCCGGCTCTGCTACGTCGGCATGACCCGCGCCATGCGGGAGCTCTACCTGTGCCATGCCGAGAGCCGGCGGTTGCACGGCTCCGACACCTATCCCCTGCCTTCCCGTTTTCTGCGGGAGATACCGCTGGACCTGGTGGAGGATATCCGTGCCCGGCCCAACATCTCCCGCCCCTTTACCACCCCGGCCGGATCCCTCAACGTTGCGGAGGAGGCGAGCGGATTCAAACTGGGCCAGCGGGTGGCCCATCCCAAATTCGGCGAGGGGGTGGTGCTGAACGCCGAGGGCCAGGGCGGCAGCGCCCGGGTGCAGGTCAATTTCGAAGACGTGGGTGCGAAATGGCTGGTGGTGGCGTATGCTAATTTGCACCCAGTCTAGTTTGATTTACCACAGAGGTCACAGAGATACACGGAGCAAAATCTGTATTAGTAGTGATGGCATTACTACGCAATCCTATGGAATTTGCGCCACATGCGGCTCCTTTAAATAACGTTTTATTCTCTGTGATCCCCTGTGTCCTCTGTGGTAAAAAATGGTTGTGTTAATAGCAGGGCGATGAAAAACAACGGGAGGTAAAAAAATGCGTCGGCGAGATTTTATGAAGCAGGTGGGCGGGGGTTCCCTGGCGTTAGGCGCCGGTCTGGCGGGAATGAGCACCGCCCATGCGGAAACGGAATACAAATGGAAAATGGTGACCACCTGGCCCAAGAATTTTCCGGGTCTCGGCACGGCGGCGAACAAACTGGCGGAACTGATCACCGCCATGAGCGGCGGGCGCATTTCGGTTAAGGTCTACGGCGCCAAAGAGCTGGTGCCGGCATTCGAGGTGTTTGACGCCGTCAGCCGCGGTACCGCGGAGATGGGTCACGGCGCGGCTTACTACTGGAAGGGCAAGCACGAAGCGGCCCAGTTCTTTACCACGGTGCCGTTCGGTATGACCGCCCAGGAGATGAACGGCTGGATCTACTACGGCGGTGGCAACGAGTTATGGCAGGAACTCTACGGTCAGTTCAATCTTATCGGCGCCCCGGCGGGCAATACCGGCGTGCAGATGGGGGGTTGGTTCAACAAACAGATCAACAGTCTGGCCGACCTGGAAGGGTTGAAGATGCGAATCCCCGGCCTGGGGGGCGAAGTGCTGAAGCGACTCGGGGGCACCCCGGTCAACCTGCCCGGGGGAGAGCTCTTTACCGCCTTGGAATCCGGGGCCATCGACGCCACCGAATGGGTGGGGCCCTACAACGATCTGGCATTCGGCCTGTATAAGGCGGCCAAGTACTACTACTATCCCGGATTCCATGAGCCGGGTACCGTGCTGGAGGCGATGATCAACAAGGAGGCGTTCGAAAAACTGCCCAAGGACCTGCAGTCCATCGTCATGACCGCCTGCAAGGCGGTGAACATGGACCTGCTCTCCGAGTACACCGCCCGCAACCCGAAGGCGCTCAAGGACCTGGTGGAGAAACACGGGGCCGATCTGCGCAGCTATCCGGCGGATGTGGTGGCGCAGCTGCGCAAGATATCCGGTGAGGTGGTGGCGGAAGTGGCGGCGAAAGACCCCTTCTCCCAGAAGGTGTACAACTCCTACAAGGGCTTTATGGACGAGTCCCGCAGCTGGAGCCGGATCTCCGAGCTGGCCTATATGGAGGCGAGGGACAAGTCCTGAAGGGGATAAGTCTCCACGGGAAACGCCGTGGGCGATAAGGAAGGGGCGGTTCTCGCCGCCCCGCCCCTGGCCCTCTATATCCATCTTCCCTGGTGTGTGGAGAAGTGCCCCTATTGTGATTTCAACTCCTACGCCCTGGCCGGGGAGCCGGACGAACGGGCCTATGTGAATGCCCTGCTGGCGGATCTGGATCAGGAGATCCCCCTGGTCCGGGGACGGGAACTGAGCAGCATCTTCATCGGCGGAGGGACCCCGAGCCTCTTTTCCGGGGACGCCGTCGGCAGGTTGCTGGAGGGGGTGTGGGAAAGGATCGGCTGGCAGCCGGAGGCCGAGATCACCCTGGAGGCCAATCCCGGCGCCGGCGACAGCCGCCGGTACCGGGGCTATTTCCAGGCCGGGGTAAACCGTCTCTCCATCGGAGTCCAGAGCTTCCAGGCGGAAAGGCTGGCGGCCCTGGGCCGGATCCACGGTCCACAGGAGGCCGTCGCCGCGGTGGAGACCGCGAAGGCGGCCGGGTTCGTTAACATCAATGTGGATCTTATGTTCGGGCTGCCGGGCCAATCCCCAGACGAGGCGCGACGCGACGTGGAGACGGCGGTGGCCCTGAATCCAAGTCATATCTCCTACTATCAGCTCACCCTCGAGCCCAACACCCGTTTTTTCTCTTCCCCCCCGGTGCTGCCGAATGACGACCAGATGGGGGAGATCGAGGTCGCCGGCCACCACGCCCTGGCGGAGTCCGGTTACAGACAGTATGAGGTGTCGGCGTTCGCCCGTCCGGGCTGGGAGTGCCGGCACAACCTCAATTACTGGACCTTCGGGGACTATATCGGTATCGGCGCAGGCGCCCACGGTAAACTGACCGATGAAGCGGGAGCTGTGGTGGAGCGGCGTTGGCGGCTGAAGAGTCCGGAGGCCTATCTGGCGGCGGCGGGAACCCCCGCCGTCATCGCCGGCACCCGAATCCTGGGAGAGCAGGATCTGATCGCGGAGTTCATGATGAACGTCCTGCGGCTGAAGGAGGGATTCCTCCCCGAGCTTTTCGAACAGCGGACCGGGCTCTCCCCGGCATCCCTAGAGAAGCCGTTGGCGGAGGCACGGGCAAAGGGCCTGTTGGAGATCTCGGCGCAGGGCATACGTCCGACCCGGACCGGTTTCCGTTTTCTGAACGAGCTGCTGACCCTGTTTTTGCCGGAGACACGAGATGAGTGACTACCGCCCCATCCCTTGTGAGCGGCACGGCGAATATGAGCTGGCCGTCATGCGCGGGCAGTGGCTGCTCATTGACGGTGAATCCAGCCGGGGCGAGGAGCGGGGGCTGCGGTGTCTCCCGGTGGATCTCACGGCACGCTCGGGGGAGGAGTTTCTGCAGGTCAGGACCGCCGACGGGGAGCTGCTGGAGTTTCGGCTGGACC
>JBNKJV010000019.1:0-48055 GCA_050291465.1 Sedimenticolaceae bacterium
GATTGAGCGTGGTCAGGTATTGGCCAAGCCAGGCAGCATCACCCCCCACACCGAGTTCATGAGCGAAGTGTATGTGTTACGCAAGGACGAAGGTGGGCGGCACAAGGCCTTCTTCCCAGGGTATCGGCCCCAGTTCTACATCCACACCTTGGATGTGACGGGTGAGATTGCCCTGCCAGACGGGGTGGAGATGGTGATGCCGGGAGACAACGTGAAGATGACGGTGAAGCTGATTGCGCCGATCGCGATGGAAGAGGGTCTGCGCTTTGCTATCCGCGAAGGCGGCCGTACTGTCGGCGCCGGCGTGGTATCCAAGATTATTGAGTAAGAGAATATGGCCAATCAGAGAATCCGAATTCGGCTGAAGGCTTTCGATCATCGTTTGATCGATCAGTCAGCGCGCGAGATCGTGGACACCGCCAAGCGCACCGGCGCCCAGGTACGGGGTCCGATTCCGCTGCCGACCCGCAAGGAGCGGTTTACCGTGCTTATTTCTCCGCACGTAAACAAAGACGCGCGCGACCAGTACGAGATTCGTACCCACAAGCGGTTGATGGACATCATTGATCCGACCGATAAAACCGTCGATGCGCTGATGAAGCTGGATCTGGCGGCCGGTGTCGATGTCCAGATCAAGCTGAACTGAGGTTGACGAGCTATGACGATTGGAATAGTCGGACGTAAAGTGGGCATGACCCGCATCTTTACCGAGGAAGGGGAATCCATCCCGGTGACGGTGATCGAGGCAGAACCCAACCGTGTGACCCAGTTGCGCACCGAGGAGACCGACGGCTATCGCGCCGTACAGGTCACCACCGGTAGTCGCAAGGCCTCCCGTGTCAACAAGCCGGCCGCCGGTCATCTGGCCAAGGCGGGTGTCGAGGCGGGCCGCGGCCTGTGGGAGTTCCGTTTGGGTGAAGGTGAAGGCGAGGGTATCGAGCCGGGCGGCGAGCTCAAGGTGGATATCTTCGAAGCCGGTCAGATCGTGGACGTATGTGGTACCAGCAAGGGTAAGGGTTTTCAGGGTGGCGTGAAGCGGCATCATTTCCGCATGCAGGACGCCACTCACGGTAACTCCCTCTCCCATCGGGCCCCTGGTTCCATCGGTCAGTGCCAGACCCCTGGTCGGGTCTTCAAGGGCAAGAAAATGGCCGGGCAGATGGGTAACGTCAGACGCACCAGTATGAATCTGGAAGTGGTGCGGGTGGACGTGGAGCGCAACCTGCTGCTGGTGAAGGGCGCGGTCCCGGGTGCCAGTGGCGGCGATGTGATCGTGACGCCCGCCGTCAAGATGCGTAACAAGGGGTAAGTATCAATGGACCTCAAAGCAAAAGCAGGCAGCGCGGCACGGGGCAAGACCCTGAAGGTATCCGAAGCCGTGTTCGCCGCAGATTACAATGAGCCGCTGGTTCACCAGGTGGTTACCGCTTATATGGCCGGTGCCCGCTCCGGAACCAAGGCGCAGAAGAACCGCTCCGACGTAGCCGGTGGCGGTGCCAAGCCGTTTCGCCAGAAGGGTATGGGCCGGGCGCGTGCCGGTACCGTCAGCAGCCCGCTGTGGCGCAGCGGTGGTGTAACCTTCGCCGCCAGACCGCGGGATTACAGCCAGAAGGTGAATCGTAAGATGTACCGTGGCGCCATTCGTTCCATTCTTTCGGAACTGGTGCGCCAGGAGCGTCTGATCCCGGTCTCCAAGTTCGAGGTGGAGGCGCCGAAGACCAAGGAGCTGGTGGCCCTGCTGGATAAGATGGAGGCCAAAGAGGCGTTGATTATCGCCAGCAATCCGGACGAGAACCTGTATCTTGCCGCCCGGAACCTCTATCGCGTTGATGTCTGCAGCGTGGAGGAACTGGACCCGGTCAGCCTGGTCGGATTCGACAAGGTGCTGATTACCGAGGATGCGGTGAAGCAGCTGGAGGAGCGACTGGCATGAATAAAGAACGTCTGATGCAGGTGCTGCTGAGCCCGGTGGTGTCGGAGAAGAGCACCATCGCCGCGGATGCCGCGCGCCAGTTCGTCTTCCAGGTTGCGTCTAACGCCACCAAGCCGGAGATCCGTAAGGCGGTGGAGATGCTGTTCGACGTCAAGGTGGATCAGGTGCGCGTGGTCAACATCAAGGGCAAGACCAAGCGCTTCGGCCATGTGATGGGTCGCCGCAACGGTGTGCGTAAGGCCTACGTGAAACTGGCGGAAGGCCATGATATCGATTTTGGGGGCGGTGCCTGATAACAGGCCGGCTGCAAAGAATTTGAGCGGAAATTAAGACAATGGCTATCGTAAAAACCAAACCCACTTCAGCCGGTCGGCGGTTTGTGGTCAAGGTGGTGAGCCCCGAGCTTCACAAGGGTGAGCCCCACGGCCCGCTGCTGGAAAAGAAGAGCAAGTCCGGCGGTCGCAACAACAACGGCCGCATCACCACCCGTCACCGTGGTGGTGGGCACAAGCAGCGCTATCGTATTATCGATTTCAAGCGCGATAAGGACGGTGTGTCCGGCGAGGTCGAGCGCCTGGAGTATGATCCCAACCGCTCCGCCAATATCGCCCTGATCAAATACGCGGACGGCGAACGCCGCTATATTATCGCGCCCAAGGGCATTCGTGCCGGCCACAAGATCCTGTCCGGCGAGGATGCCGGCATCGGCACCGGTAACTGCCTGCCGCTGCGCAACATGCCTCTCGGCTCCACTGTCCACTGTGTGGAGTTGAAGCCGGGCAAGGGGGCGCAGATCGCCCGCTCCGCCGGCACTTCCGTGCAGCTGGTTGCGCGTGAGGGTGAATATGCTACCCTGCGTCTCCGCTCCGGCGAGATGCGCAAGGTGCGTAGTGATTGCCGTGCCGTGATCGGCGAGGTGAGCAACTCGGAGCACAACCTGCGCAAGCTGGGTAAGGCCGGAGCCACCCGCTGGAAGGGCGTACGTCCGACGGTCCGTGGTGTTGCCATGAACCCGGTGGATCACCCGCACGGCGGCGGCGAGGGCCGCACCTCCGGCGGTCGTCATCCGTGTACTCCCTGGGGTGTTCCCACCAAGGGACATAAGACGCGGACCAACAAGCGTACAAACAAGATGATTGTGCGTCGTCGCAATCGCAAATAATCGGAACTGAGGTAATTTAAGGTGCCACGTTCAATTAAAAAAGGGCCGTTCGTCGACCACCACCTGATGAAGAAGGTGGAGGAAGCGATGGCGAGCAACAGTAAACGACCGATCAAGACCTGGTCGCGCCGGTCCATGGTGCATCCGGATATGGTCGGACTGACCATTGCCGTATACAACGGTCGCCAGCATGTTCCGGTTCTGATCACGGAAAATATGGTCGGACATAAACTCGGCGAGTTTGCGCTGACCCGTACTTATCGTGGTCATGCGGCGGACAAGAAGACGAAATAACGGGGTGGAGTGATGCAGGCAGTAGCGAAAATGCGGCATGCGCGTATCTCGGCCCAGAAGGGTCGTCTGGTAGCGGATCAGATCCGGGGGTTGCCGGTGGAGCAGGCCCTCGACGTCCTCGCCTTCAGCAAGAAGAAGGGTGCGGCGTTGGTCAAAAAGGTTCTGGATTCCGCTATCGCTAACGCGGAAAACAACGAGGGTGCGGATATCGACGAACTGCGGGTTTCCGCGATCTGTGTCGATGAAGGCCCGACCATGAAGCGCATTCGGGCGCGTGCCAAGGGGCGTGCTGCGCGAATTCTGAAACGTACCAGTCACATCACCGTGACTGTGGCCGACAGCTAAGGCGAGAGAGACCAATATGGGGCAGAAAGTACATCCTACCGGCATTCGGCTGGGCATCGTAAAGGACTGGACCTCCAAGTGGTACGCGGACTCCAAGGATTACGCGGATCTGTTGAATACCGATCTTGAAGTCCGGGACTATCTGAAGAAGCGTCTCTCGCAGGCTTCGGTAAGCCGTATCCAGATCGATCGGCCGGCCAAGAACGCCCACATCACCATTCATACGGCTCGTCCCGGTCTGGTGATCGGCAAGAAGGGTGAAGATATCGACGCGCTGCGCGCCGAGGTTTCCCGCAAGATGGGCATTCCGGTCCATCTCAGCGTGGAAGAGATTCGTAAGCCGGAGCTGGACGCGCAACTGGTGGCCGAGAGCATTACCCAGCAGCTGGAACGCCGTATCATGTTCCGTCGCGCCATGAAGCGTGCGGTGCAGAACGCCATGCGCCTGGGCGCGGAAGGCATCAAGGTGAATATTGCCGGGCGTCTGAACGGCGCCGAGATCGCGCGCAGCGAGTGGTACCGGGAAGGCCGGGTGCCGCTGCATACCCTGCGGGCGGATATCGACTACGGTTTTGCCGAGGCCAATACCACCTACGGCATCATCGGTGTCAAGGTGTGGGTATTCAAGGGTGAAGTCTTTGACGACGGGCAGCAGCAGGAAGAGGCAACCACCCAGAAATCGGCTGGAAAGGGAGCGTAAGTCATGTTGCAGCCGAAACGAACAAAATTCCGTAAACAGCATAAGGGGCGCAATCGCGGCCTGGCGCAATCGGGTAACAAGGTCAGCTTTGGCGATTTCGGTCTCAAGGCTGTGGGACGTGGCCGTCTGACTTCGCGTCAGATCGAGGCGGCGCGGCGTACCATCACCCGTACGGTAAAACGTGGCGGTAAGTTGTGGATCCGGGTGTTTCCGGACAAGCCGATTACCAAAAAGCCCCTGGAAGTACGGCAGGGTAAAGGTAAGGGTAACGTGGAGTACTGGGTGGCGCAGATCCAGCCCGGTCGTATGCTCTATGAGATTGAAGGTGTTTCCGAGGAGCTGGCGCGCGAGGCGTTTACCCTGGCGGCCGCAAAACTGCCCTTTAAGACAACCTTCGCGAAACGGACGGTACTGTGATGAAGGCTAGTGAATTGCGGGGAAAATCCCTGAAAGAATTGGAAGAAACCCTGCTGGGGTTGCGTCAGGAGCAGTTTAACCTGCGCATGCAGCGGGGGACCGGTCAACTTTCCCGTCCGTCCCAGATGCAGCAGGTACGCAAGGACATTGCGCGGGTGAAGACCATTATTAACGAGCAGAAGGCAGGTGACGCATCATGAGCGAGCAGCAGGCAATGAACCGAGTGCTTCAGGGCCGGGTGGTCAGCGATAAGATGGACAAGACCGTCACGGTTCTGGTGGAGAGGCGCGTCAAGCACCCTCTGTACGGCAAATTTATCCGCCGGTCCACCAAGGTCCACGCCCATGATGAGGCCAACGAGTGCGGGATTGGAGATACGGTGTTGGTGGAACAGTGCCGCCCCCTGTCCAAGAACAAGACCTGGCGTCTGGTCAAGATCGTGGAAAAGGCGGGCTGACACCAGGCCCCGCGGTTTTGAAGTGTAACGATTTTCTGAATTTTTTATTGGAATTAGACCAATGATCCAGATGCAGACAAACCTGAGCGTTGCCGACAACAGCGGCGCCAAGCGGGTCCAGTGTATTAAAGTACTGGGCGGATCGCACCGGCGTTATGCAGGCATCGGCGACATCATTAAGGTGAGTGTGAAAGACGCCATTCCTCGCGGTAAGGTGAAGAAGGGCGAGGTGTACAATGCGGTGGTGGTACGCACTAGAAAGGGCGTGCGCCGGCCGGACGGATCCCTGATCCGTTTCGACGGAAATGCCGCGGTACTGCTGAACAACCAGTTGCAGCCCATCGGGACCCGTATCTTCGGTCCGGTGACCCGTGAGCTGCGCAGCGAGCGCTTCATGAAGATTATTTCGCTCGCGCCGGAAGTGCTGTAAGGGGTGAACCATGGCCATGCGTAAGATTAAAAAGGGTGACCAGGTCATCGTCCTGACCGGAAAAGACAAGGGTAAGCAGGGCACCGTCCTGCGGGTGATCGACGATGCCAAGGTGGTCGTTGAGAACATTAATATGGTGAAGAAGCACGCCAGAGCCAATCCCCAGCGGGGTGAAGCCGGCGGTATCCTGGATAAGGAAATGCCGCTGGACATCTCCAACGTCGCGATCTTCAATCCCATCACCGGTAAGGGTGACCGGGTTGGTTTCAAGACGCTGGAGGACGGCCGCAAGGTGCGTGTCTTCAAGTCCAACGGCGAAGTCGTGGACATTTGAGGTAGCTAGCGATGTCAAGATTACAGGAATACTATCGCGATCAGGTTGTAGGCCAGTTGCAGGAAAGGTTTGGCTTCAAGAGCGTGATGGAGGTGCCGCGGATTACCAAGATCACCCTGAATATGGGTGTCGGTGAGGCGGTTGGCGACAAGAAAATCATGGAAAATGCGGTGGGTGATCTGGAAAAGATCGTCGGTCAGAAAGCAGTCGTGACCAAGGCCCGCAAATCCGTCGCCGGCTTCAAGATCCGTGATGGCTGGCCGATCGGCTGCATGGTGACCCTGCGCCGGGAACGGATGTATGAGTTTCTGGACCGGCTGATCAATATCGCCATCCCGCGTATCCGTGACTTCCGGGGCTTGAGCGCCAAGGCGTTCGACGGCCGCGGCAATTACAGCATGGGCGTTAAGGAACAGATCATATTTCCCGAGATCGATTACGATAAAATCGACGCCCTGCGTGGTATGGATATCACCATCACCACCACTGCCAAGAACGACGAGGAAGGGCGTGCGCTGCTGGAAGCGTTCCAGTTTCCCTTCAAGAACTGAGAAAGGCTGATATGGCAAAGAAAAGCATGATTGCCCGGGAAGTGAAACGGGCCAAGGCGGTCGAAAAGTACGCCAGGAAACGGGCGGAGCTGAAGGCTATCATCAACAATCCCAAGAGCGCGCCGGAGCAGGTGGATGTGGCGGTGCTGCAGCTGCAGAAGCTGCCGCGGGACGCCAGCCCCAGCCGCAAGCAGCGCCGTTGCCGGGTGAGCGGCCGGCCCCATTCGGTCTACCGCAAGTTCGGATTGTGCCGCAACAAGCTGCGGGAAGCGGCCATGCGCGGTGATGTGCCCGGCCTGGTAAAGGCTAGTTGGTAACGGGATATTGTGGTATTATCCTCCGGCTAAACAGGCCGGAAACGGTATTAAGCAGGTTTAACGAGTGCGGAGTGCGGAGTACGTGGCAGATAGCGTATTCCGCACTCCGCACTTCGCACTAAATCAGGTTGTGGACGCAGGGCCCGGCACCCGGGCAGTGCATGCACAATCAAGTTCTAAAGCAACGAGGGTATCGCGCCGTTGGTGGCGGTCTGACCCGGAGGGTTGAATTTAATGAGTATGTCAGATCCGATCGCGGATATGTTGACCCGTATCCGTAATGGGCAGGCTGTCGGCAAAGTGATGGTCTCCATGCCTTCCTCCAAGAAGAAAGCGGCTATCGCCCAGCTTCTGAAAGACGAAGGATACGTTATGGGCTATGCCGTTTCCGAAGAGGACGGCAAGGGCGTGCTGAACGTGGAGCTCAAATATTTCCAGGGGCAGCCGGTGATCGAGATGATCAAGCGGGTGAGCCGTCCCGGGCTGCGTATCTACAAGGGCGCCAAGGAGCTGCCCAACGTGCGCGGCGGCCTGGGTATCGCCATTATTTCCACCTCCAAGGGGCTGATGACCGATCGCGCCGCCCGCACAGCCGGACACGGCGGCGAAGTCATCGCCTACGTGGCCTGATGGGGAGGGATTGCAGATGTCGCGTATAGCAAAGAATCCCATCAGCCTCCCCTCCGGAGTGGATGTCAGCATCAGCGCCGGCGAGATCAGTGTCAAAGGATCCAAGGGCAATCTGCAGCTGGCCCTGCATGATTCTGTGACGGTGGAACAGGAAGAAGGCACCCTGAAGGTGACTCCCAAAGAGGAGGGCAAGGATCAATGGGCCATGGCCGGCACCTTCCGGGCGCTGATCAATAACATGGTGCAGGGCGTCAGCGGCGGCTTTGAAAAGAAGTTGGCGCTGGTCGGTGTCGGATATCGCGCCCAGGCTCAGGGGCAGACCCTGAACCTCAGTCTCGGTTTCTCCCATCCGGTGAACTATGCGGTTCCCGAGGGCGTGAAGGTCGAGACCCCGTCCCAGACCGAGATTGTGGTTTCCGGCTGCGACAAGCAGAAGGTGGGACAGGTGGCGGCGGAAATCCGCGCCTACCGTCCGCCCGAGCCGTACAAGGGCAAGGGTGTTCGCTATGCGGATGAGCATGTGGTCCGCAAAGAAGCCAAGAAGAAGTAAGGGGTAGATGATGAAGATGGATAAGAAAACTTCACGTTTGCGTCGGGCCCGTCGCGCCCGCGCCAAGATTCGGGAGCTGGAAGTGCCCCGGCTGACCGTGTTTCGTACCCCGCGCCACATGTATGCACAGGTGATCGGGGTGAACGGTTCCGAGGTTGTTGCCAGCGCGTCCACGGTTGATAAAGCGGTGAGGACGGAGCTGAAGGGCGCCTCCGGGAATGCCGCCGCTGCTGCAGTGGTCGGCAAGGTGATCGCCGAGCGTGCCAAGGCCGCCGGGATCGAGCAGGTCGCATTTGATCGCTCCGGCTTCAAATATCACGGCCGGGTCAAGGCATTGGCAGATGCCGCCCGCGAAAACGGTCTCCAGTTCTAAGGTAAAAGGTTATGTCGAACTACAACGTAAATCCGGAAGGCGACGGACTGATTGAAAAGCTGATCAACGTTAACCGTGTGGCCAAGGTGGTCAAGGGTGGACGGATCTTTGGATTTTCCGCACTCACCGTGGTGGGTGACGGCAACGGTCGGGTCGGTTTTGGCATGGGCAAGGCCCGCGAGGTGCCGATCGCGATTCAGAAGGCGATGGAAAGCGCCCGTCGTAATATGCGCAAGGTCAAACTGAACGGCAGTACCCTGCAGTATCCCCTGGTGGGGCGTCATGGTGCCGCCAAGGTGCACATGCAGCCGGCCTCGGACGGTACCGGAATCATTGCCGGGGGCGCCATGCGCGCGGTATTCGAAGTGGTTGGCGTGCACAACGTGCTGGCCAAGTGTATCGGCACCAACAACCCCGTGAACGTGGTTCGCGCCACGGTTAACGGTCTTACCGAAATGACCGATGCCGAGAGCGTGGCCGCCAAGCGCGGAAAGAAAGTCGAAGAGATCCTGGGGTAAGCCATGGCAAAGAAAAAGATGATGAAGGTGACGCTGGTGCGCAGCATTCATGGTCGCCTGAAGAATCACCAGGCCTGCGTACGCGGTCTGGGGCTGCGCCGCATGCATCAGACGGTGGAGGTTGAAGATACCCCCGCCACCCGTGGCATGCTGAACAAGGTGTCTTACATGGTTAAGGCGGAGGAGGCGTAACATGCGTCTGAACAGTTTGAAACCTGCCGAGGGCAGCAAAACCGACCGCAAGCGTGTGGGTCGGGGTATCGGCAGCGGTCTGGGTAAGACCGGCGGCCGCGGACACAAGGGTCAGAAATCCCGTTCCGGCGGATTTCACAAGGTAGGCTTCGAAGGCGGCCAGATGCCGCTGCAGCGTCGTCTGCCGAAGGTCGGGTTCAGCTCGCGCAAGGCTCGGGTGACCGCTGAGGTGCGTCTGGACGAACTGGCCAAGGTGGAAGCCGAAGTGGTCGATCTGAAGGCGTTGCAGGATGCGGACATCCTGCCCCGCAGCATGAAGCGGGCCAAGGTGATCCTGTCCGGCAAAATCGAGAAGGCGGTAACGATCCGCGGGCTGGGCGTAACCAAGGGTGCGCGGGCGGCAATCGAAGCGGCCGGCGGAAAGATCGAGGAGTAAATGGCTTCCAAGGGATCACAAATGGCCAGCACCCTGGCGGGCATGGGGCGGTTGACGGAGCTGCGTCAACGGCTGCTGTTCGTGCTCGGTGCGTTGCTGGTTTTCCGTATCGGCGCCCATATACCGGTGCCGGGTGTGAATCCCACGGCCCTGGCGATCCTGTTCAAGTCGCAGCAGACCAATATCCTGGACATGTTCAACATGTTTTCCGGAGGCGCCCTGAAACGGGCCAGTCTTTTCGCTCTCGGCATCATGCCCTATATTTCCGCCTCCATTATCATGCAGCTGATGTCGGCGGTGATGCCGAAGCTGGAGCAGCTGAAAAAGGAGGGCGAGGCCGGGCGCCGCAAGATTACCCAGTACACCCGTTACGGGACCGTGCTGCTGGCCACCTTTCAGGCCATCGGCGTCGCCATTATGCTGCAGTCTCAGCAGGCCGGCGGAATGCCGGTGGTGGTGTATACCGGACCGGGATTCATCTTCACTGCGACCCTGTCCCTGGTAACCGGCACCATGTTTCTGATGTGGCTGGGGGAGCAGATTACTGAACGGGGTGTCGGCAACGGTATCTCGCTGATCATTTTCGCCGGTATCGTGGCCGGGCTGCCGTCCGCATTGAGCGGCTTTTTCAGCATGGTGGGCCAGGGCGAGATCCGGGTGGCCGAGGCGCTGGTGATCATCGCCATTGCCATAGGCGTGACCGCATTCGTGGTGTTCGTGGAGCGTGGGCAGCGGCGTATCACCGTCAATTACGCCAAGCGCCAGCAGGGACGGAAGATGTACGCGGCCCAGAGCAGCCATCTGCCGCTGAAACTCAACATGGCAGGGGTGATACCTCCGATTTTCGCTTCCAGCATCATCCTGTTCCCCTCCACTCTCGGACAGTGGCTGGGAAGCCAGGAAAACATGCGCTGGCTGCAGGATATCGTCGCCAAGCTGGCGCCCGGGGAGCCGCTGTATGCGATTCTCTACGCCACAGGAATCATTTTCTTCTGCTTTTTCTATACCGCTCTGGTCTTCAATTCCAAGGACACGGCGGACAATCTGAAAAAGTCGGGGGCCTTTATACCGGGAATCCGTCCCGGTGAGCAGACGGCCAAGTACATCGACGGTGTCATGTCGCGGCTGACCATGGCGGGCGCGCTGTATATCACCGGGGTCTGTCTGCTGCCGCAGTTTCTCATCGCCGGCTGGCACGTCCCCTTCTATTTTGGTGGGACCTCGTTGCTGATTATCGTGGTGGTGGTGATGGATTTTATGGCCCAGATACAGGCGCATCTGATGTCCCATCAGTACGATAGCCTGATGAAAAAGGCCAATTTGAAAGGTGGGGGCGCGGGACTGCTGCGCTGACCTCCGGGTTGGAATACAGGAAAACTGTTTAGTTGGAGAATGAGCCATGAAAGTAAGGGCTTCCGTAAAGAAAATCTGCCGAAACTGCAAGATTATCCGTCGCAATGGCACCGTCCGTGTCATCTGCAAGGACGGGCGTCATAAGCAGCGCCAGGGCTGATTCCGGGGCGGATTTTCGTATTGATTTGTTGATTGAATCCCGATATGCTTACGCGTTTTCTGCGCGTGGTGTGGAAGAGATTCGTATTGTTTTTTTAGGAGCAACTGATGGCCCGAATTGCAGGCGTCAACATTCCTGATCGCAAGCATGCAGTGATTGCACTGACCTCGATCTATGGCATCGGCCGGACACGCGCCGCTAAGATCTGTGCCGCGGCGGGGATTGCCCAGGATGCCAAGCTGATTGACCTCACCGAGGAAGAGGTGGATACCTTGCGCGCGGAAGTCGCGAAGTTTTCCGTCGAGGGTGACCTTCGTCGTGAAATTTCCATGAACATCAAGCGCTTGATGGACCTTGGCTGCAACCGCGGTATCCGGCATCGCCGGGGTTTGCCGCTCCGGGGGCAGCGCACCCGAACCAACGCCCGGACGCGTAAGGGTCCGCGTCGTCCGATCAAGCGGTAAAAAAGCAGAGCCGGCGTCTGGATCGCCGGGTGAGATTTACAAGAGAGAATTCGCAGGAACAAGCCGATGGCAAAAGCAAGCAGCCGTACGCGGAAGAAAGTAAAGAAGGTCGTAACCGACGGCGTGGCGCATATTCACGCCTCTTTTAATAATACGATCATCACCATTACCGACCGTCAGGGGAACGCCCTTTCCTGGGCCACCGCCGGCGGATCCGGTTTTCGCGGCTCCCGCAAGAGCACCCCGTTCGCCGCTCAGGTCGCCTCTGACCGGGCCGGGGAGAAAGCCAAGGAATACGGACTGAAAAACCTGGACGTGCACGTCAACGGTCCTGGTCCGGGACGTGATTCCGCCGTGCGGGCGCTGAACAACTGTGGGTTCAAGATTACCAGTATCACCGACGTCACACCGATACCGCACAACGGATGTCGGCCGCCGAAGAAACGTCGCGTCTGATTGGAGTTAAGGCATTATGGCAAGATATATCGGTCCAAAGTGTAAGCTTAGCCGGCGCGAGGGAACAGACCTGTTCCTGAAGAGCCGCGTGCGTTCTCTGGATTCCAAATGCAACATGGAGAAGGCACCCGGGCAGACCACCGACCGGAGACGTCGTGTATCCGACTACGGGCTGCAGCTGCGTGAAAAGCAGAAGGTGCGGCGCATTTACGGCGTAATGGAAAAGCAGTTCCGTAATTACTACATCAAAGCCGCTCAGGCCAAGGGCGCCACCGGCGAGAATCTGCTGCAGATGCTGGAACAGCGGCTGGACAATGTGGTTTACCGCATGGGCTTCGGCGCCACCCGCGCTGAATCCAGGCAGCTCGTGAGCCACAAGGCGATCGAGGTAAACGGCACTATCGTTAATGTACCTTCTTTTCAGGTAGGTGTGGACGATGTAATCACCGTGCGCGAGAAGGCTAAGAAGCAGACCCGTATCCAGGGCGCGCTCTCTCTGGCTGAACAGTACGGTTTTGTCGAGTGGATCGAAGTGGATCCTAAAGCGATGAAAGGTGTGTTCAAGCGGGTCCCGGATCGTTCCGAGTTGCCTGCTGAAATCAACGAGCAGCTGGTTGTTGAGCTGTACTCCAAGTAAGGGATAGCAAAGAGGTCCTTCGATGCCGGATTTCGTCACCGATTTTCTGAAACCGCGTCTGGTTAATGTGCAGGCGCTTTCTCCCTGTCACGCCAAGGTCTCGCTGGAGCCCCTGGAGCGGGGTTTCGGGCATACCCTGGGTAACGCCCTGCGCCGTATTCTGCTCTCGTCCATGCCCGGCTGCGCCGTGGTGGAGGCCGAGATTGATGGAGTACTGCACGAGTACACCACCATGGAAGGGGTGCAGGAAGACGTACTAGATGTTCTGCTCAACCTAAAAGAGCTGGCGGTCAATATGCACGCTCGCGGTGAAGCCACCCTGACCCTGAAGAAATCAGGTCCGGGTCCGGTGCTGGCCAGCGACATCGCCCTCGATCACGACGTGGAGATTGCAAATCCGGATCACGTGATCTGCAACCTCACCAAAGACGGCGAAATCAACATGCTGTTGCGGGTGGAGCGCGGAATCGGTTACCAGCCCGCCGCTACCCGTCAGGCCGACACCAGCGAAGAACGGCCCATCGGCCGTCTGCGGTTGGACGCCTCCTATACTCCGGTTCACCGGGTGGCCTACACCGTTGAAGCCGCACGTGTGGAACAGCGTACCGACCTGGACCGCCTGGTGATCGACCTGGAAACGGACGGAACCATCGATCCGGAAGAGGCCATTCGTCGCGCGGCCACCATTCTGCAGGATCAGTTGTCATCGTTCGTGATCCTCGATACCGCCACTGCCGGGGAACCGGAGAAGAAGGGCAAAGAGCCGGCGATCGATCCGATCCTGCTGCGCCCGGTGGATGATCTGGAATTGACCGTTCGTTCCGCCAACTGCCTCAAGGCGGAGAACATCTTCCTGATCGGTGATCTGATTCAGCGCACCGAGGTTGAGCTGCTGAAGACACCGAATCTCGGCAAGAAATCCCTGACCGAGATCAAGGACGTCCTGGCCACCCGCGGTCTTTCCCTTGGAATGCGTCTGGAAAACTGGCCGCCCGAGGGGATGGACGAGATATAGGCCTGAAAGCGCCGATTTAAACGGTTTTTGTTAATAATTTGTATTTATAGGTAGTCGACCCATGCGTCATCGCGAATCAGGACGGCGTCTGAACCGCAACAGCAGTCATCGCAAGGCCATGTTCCGTAACATGACCTGTTCACTGTTGCGCCATGAGCTGATCAAGACCACCCTGCCCAAGGCCAAAGAACTGCGTCGAGTGGCGGAACCCATTATCACCATGGGCAAGAGCGACAGCGTTTCCAAGCGCCGTCTCGCCTTCTCCCGCCTGCGTGACAATGAAGTGGTGGGTAAACTCTTCAACGAACTGGGTCCCCGCTACAAGGATCGTCCCGGTGGGTACCTGCGTATCCTGAAGTGCGGATATCGTCCGGGCGACAAGGCCCCCATGGCTTACGTCGAGCTGGTGGATCGTCCCGCGGACGCCGAGGCGATGGACGAAGAATAAGCGCCGGCAAAAGCGCGCGAAACAAAGAACCGGGCCCTAAGGCCCGGTTTTTTTATCCCGCTGTTTTTCCGCTTGCAGGGAAAGTTAGGAGGGACGGTTCCGTAGGGCGGGCTGTGCCCGCCGTCTCTGTTTCTCGCCCGGAGGACTGGGGGCTCCGCCCTGCAAACTTCTAACTTCTGACTTCTAACTTCAAGCCGCCACTCGTATCAGCGACTTGAGATCGGACGGCCGGCCTACGCCGAATCCCTGAACATAATCCACCTCCAGCTCGGTCAGGGCGATGATGGTGGCCTCGTCCTGCACGTATTCGGCGATTACCTGTTTGTTCATGAAATGGGCGATTTCGATAATGGATTTCACCATGGCGTGACTGTTGCTGTCCGTCAGCATGTCACGGATGAACATGCCGTCGATCTTTACCACGTCGGTGGGCAGCTCCTTGAGATACGAATAGGAGGCGTATCCCGACCCGAAGTCGTCGAGGAAGACCTTGCATCCCTTATCGCGGATGGCGGTCAGCAGCTTCTGTGCCTTGTTGATCTGGGTCGCCAGGGCGGTCTCGGTGATCTCGAATGCCAGTCTCTCGTTGGGGAAGCTCGAGGCATCGATTTTCTCAAGCAGGTATTCGGCAAAGCTATCATCCGTTACCGACTGAGCGGAAAGATTGATGCTGAAGCAGTCGTGTTTGTCCAGTTTCTCGTGGTGGTGATCGAGCCAGGAGAAAACCGTGTCCACCACCCAACGGTCCACCGAGCGCATGCGGTTATATTGTTCCGCCGCCTGAATGAACTCCTCGGCGCTGCCCGGAATGCCCTTCTCGTCCTTAAAGCGCAGCAGCATTTCGTGGTAGGTCCTGTCCTCCTCGGCGAGGAATACCGGTTTGATGAGCTGGCTGAAGATCGCCAGCTGGTTCTTTTCCAGGGCCTGCTCGAATATGGGCAGGGACTTCTGCATGCGTTCCCGCCGTTCGAAATCCTGGTGGCTGGCCTGATACACACGCGAGCTGTTGCCCCCTTCCTGTTTCGCCAGGTTGCAGGCCGAGGCGGCACAGTTCATGAGGTCGGTGGTGTTGGTGCTGGCGGCGTCGATGGGTACGATGCCGATGCTCGCGGTGGAGGTGGCGTTCATGCCTTGCCACTGGAATTTCAGATTTACCAGTGCCCGGCGCTGGATTTCCGCGATCTGAAAACCTTCGTCCAGGGAGCATCTTTCCACCAGGGTGACGAATTCGTCGTCACCGGTGCGGGCGACGAAGGCATCACGGGTCAGGTAGGTCTTGATCAGGTTGGCGATGGTCTCCAGCAGTCGGTCACCACCGTCGAATCCGCAGGTGTCGTTGACGACCTCGAAGCGATCGATGTCCAGAAAAATCAGCACATGTTGTGCGCCGTCCGAGCGTGCGGTCTTGATTAACGAGGAGACCTTCCTCTGTAACGCCTTTCTGCTGTAGAGACCGGTGAGGGGATCGCGGTCGCTTTCCCGTTTGAGTTTTTCCAGGGTGTTCTCCAGCAGGTTGCTCACCGTGCGTTCCACCAGCGGCAGCTCCTTGTCCTCCAGCAGGGAATATTGCTTTTGGGCGAACAGGTGGGCGAGAGCGGACGCTTCGATGTCCAGGGCTTTCTCCCCTTTGCCGTCGACGAACACCAAGCGGGAGGTAAAGGGGGATTTCCACGCCAGATTGATCAGCCGCACCTGTCCCGGTTCCCGCTGTTCCACGATCCAGTCGTCGACCTTGATGTTCTGCACCATCTCCAGCCAGGACTCCTCCACCGTTTCGGCGGGTGCGCCATCGGCGACGTTCGGCATCTGATCCCGCATCATGGTCTTCAGGTCATCTTTGCTGATGGTGGTCCGTTGCGTGATATAGCCGGCGAACTTGTCACCGCTGTCCTGCAGCGCCCCCTCAAGATCGGCGATGAACCGCTTGGCCGCCTCCAGATGTACCGGGTAGCGGTCGAACCCTTTGCGCAGGACCGTTATGAGTGAGAAGATTTTGCGCTCGGGGATCGGCTCGTTGCTCTTGTCCTCGGAGAACTGTTTTAGAAAGATATCGATCAGCCCGGCGAATACCCGCCACTCCTGGCTTTTAGTGCCTTTGTTGAAAATGGTGTTCGCCAGCAGACCCACCCAGCCGAGCCGCAGCACCCGCTCCACCAGCAGCGGAACGCTGCCTTGGGTAACCTTTCTCGTCAGCAGCGCGAGGATGGTCTCCTTGGCGTGCTGGTAAGACTCCTCTTCCTTGCAGCTCTCGAGCACCAGCGCCAGGTTGTCGTCGTAGTCGGACTTGTGCTGATTGATCAGTTCCTCGAGCTTGTCGGTAACCTCGTCGAGGTCCACATTCCCGCTGAGAAAATCCTGCTCTCCGAAGTGCTCTATGATTTGCGACAGTACGTCTTTCCCCGGCTCCTTCTCTTCCACCCCTGAGAGGTATGGGGCCAGGGCGCCCAGTGCCTCCAGCAGCCGCCGTCCGGGATGGTTCGGATCGGTGATCAGGGCGGAGTCATTGATGACCTCTTTGACCAACGGGATCTGCAGGTTGCCGATAAAACGCCGCATCTCGCTGCTGAAGGTGGCGTTGTGCTGCAGGGTGTCCACCAGCCGTTCGGTTACGGCGATGGATTCCCGGGTCTGTACCGGAAGCTGAATGATCTGCCCCGGGGCGGCATTGCGCAGCAGCTCCGATTCAACGCGATCGGCCAGGGAGCGGATGGTGCTGGGGGGCAGTTGTGCCAGGGTGTCCAGGATCTCCTCGTTGGAGGCGGTGGGGATCGGTTCCTGTTCCTCTTCCGTGGCCTGAACGGCCGGCCTGCGAACACCCATCAGGGAGGCCAGGGTCTCCACCGCGCCCCTTTTTTTTCTTTTTCTGCCCGGCGGCGGTTGCTCGGGTTCCTCGGCAGAAGCGGAAGCGGGTTTGCTTGGCTTGGGTTTCACACCATACACCGGGGTTTGTTTAACGATGCCCCGGTCTTCCAGGTAGGCGTTCAGTTCGTCATACAGGGCGCCGATCGGTGACAGCACGAGATCCTTGAAGGCGGTATAGATGATCTCTTTGGACTTGATGCTCAGGTCGTAGGAACTGAGGGCGGTTCTGTAGTTATCCAACAACGAGTGGGGAGAGTAGGGATCGGTTTCGCTGTTGATGGAGGCCTTGGTTATGTAGGCGAGGCACTTCTCCAGAGTGAACAGCCTGCTGAAGGTGTTGGTTTCCGCGGTGCGCGCAATGCCCACAACCAGCGCCCATTCGTCAAAGTCCTCCTTCGCCACCAGTCCCAGCTTTTCCAGCGGCGGTTCCGGCTGGTCTTTCGACTCAGGTCCGTTGGCGTGGGCTGAAAGGGCGTTCTGGGCCTGCTTGAAAGCGGCAAAAAACTTGCGCTTTATTACCGCGTCCTCCTTGCCCAGGGTGGTCAGGGCGTAAAATAGGTCCTTTTGTTCCACGTCCGACTTGGCCGCGTCGGAGGCCTGCAACAATCGGGTCTGCACCTGTGGTTCGAATTCGCCGTAGTATTTGTGCACATAGCGTTCGCCCATCTGTCCCAAACGGTTGAGTACGGTTTTGCATTCGCTGGGAGTGATCCGGGCCTCGCTCTGCGACGAACCGTTTTCCGCCGAGGAGTGCCAGGCCGGCTTCATCAGTTTCAGCTTGTCCGCAAGAAACTGCAGTACACCGTTGTTGGGGTCGACGAAGGAGACACCGATTCCCGCGGCGCAGCGGTAACGCACCTGTGCCTCGGCGGCTACCGGGGCCTTTTTTCCGGTATAGGGTTGGGGCAGTTCTATGCGTACCTGCTCGCGGGTGATTTCCGCCACCAGTTCGTTATAGTCCTGCTGGGGGCCGCGGCGGATCGGAGCCAGGAAGAGTCCGCCGTGGGAGAAATTGGAGATACGCCAATTCAGCAACGGCCGCCCGTCTACGATCACCACCGCAGCCTGGTTGATGGGATTCCGTTCGTTTTGTCGCCGTTCCACTATTTGTTTTCCCCCGCCGGATAATTATCGGCCGGCAGCGATAAATGCTTTAATTACAGTCGCTACCATGCGAATAAACAACCCCGGCAGGGCGGTATGTCGGATTGGACGGTCGCCCTTACTTTGGATATTACATTACCCATGATTTTTCCAGGAAATAGTCCGCGGTTTATAACTTTTTTCACCGACTTCGGTGTGGCCGGTCCCTACCAGGGACAGATGCGGGCGGTTCTGGCCGCCGCCGGTGTGACCCTGCCGGTGGTAGATCTGTTCGCCCAGGCCCCGGTCTTCGATCCCCGGGCCGGCGCCTACCTGCTGGCGGCGTTCGCGACCCACATGTCGGAAGGCAACCTGTGTGTCGCGGTGGTGGATCCGGGGGTGGGCGGTGAACGCCGCCCCCTGCTGGTCCAGACTGCCGCCAATTGGTATGTGGGGCCGGACAACGGCCTGCTTTCCCAGGTGATCAGGCGGGAAGCAGATGTGGTCATCCGCACCGTGGACTGGCGTCCCGCCCGCCTCTGCGCCAGCTTTCACGGGCGCGACCTGTTTGCAGCAGTGGCGGCCATGATCTGCAACGGGGAGCCGGTGGCCGGAACACCGGTGAATCCCCGGGAGCTGGTGGGATCGGACTGGCCTGACGACCTGTTTCAGGTGGTCTTCATCGACCATTACGGGAACGCCTTCACCGGGATCCGCGCCCAGGCGGTGGACGGGGCGGGGGAGCTGACGGTGAACGGGCGGTCTATTCCCCGGGGCCGCACCTTCTGTGAAGTGCCTGTGGGCGCGCCCTTCTGGTACGAGAATTCCAACGGCCTGGTAGAGATCGCGGTGAACCAGGGCCGGGCGGACAAGGAACTGGGCCTGGAGATCGGGAGCGAGGTTGCCCTGCTTCGTCAGGAATGACGACCCCCCTGTTGTCCCCCCTGGAAGGGGGACGGCGATCTGCTTCCTGTTCCTCACGTCGCGGTCTTTTTCAATGCACCTGTAGGAGCCCTCTCCTGAGGGCGATCTGCTTGGGTTCCGCATCGCCCAGGGGACTGGGCTCCTACAGCGCTTCGTCCGGAATGACGACCCCCCTGTTGTCTCCACGGACGATGGAAAGACCCCGCTTTTCGTCCATACTTCATTGTGTGTGAAGCTTTTTTAACCAGGAGCCGCCGGTTTCAGCCCATGCCCGTTGACCGCCGTACACCCGAAGCCCTACCCCTGAGAGACCTGTTCCACGAACAGTGGTCCCGCCTGCTGCATATGATTGAGCGCTGGGAGGACCAGCGTGCGGCGGAAAAGGCGGAGGAACAGGAGATCTCCCTGGCCGTGGACGAGGTGGTGGAGCACACTGATGCCCGTATCCGCGCCATCGGCAGTTATAAGAAACAGCTGCGGGCGGGTGTGCGCGGCCTGGTGGAACACATCAGCGAACTGGCGGACAGGTTGCCGCCGGCGCGCCCCGTCAGTCAGCGCAACTTCCTCGACGACCCCATGCTCAACAGCATGTTCGTGGATCCCGGGGAGATGCAACAGACCTTCAGCCGCTGCCGCGCCCTGCAGGATTTTTTCGCCCGCCACGACCTGGAAGGGGTGGACGAGGCGTACCTGCTGCTGTTTCTGGGCAAACGGGAAAGAACCGTGCTGGGAATGGCACAGAACGAGGGCAAGGTTTTACGCGACGTAAGGCAGACCACGGTGGACTTTTACGGACACCAGGTGGTGGCCCCCAGCCTGACCGAAGCGGAGGCGCGCAGTTCCCTCAAGTCCATACTGTTTGAAAGCGTGGTGGCGACTATTCGCTCGGAGCTGAAATGTATGCATCCGGACCAGGCGGGATATGTCACCGAGATGCGGAATATGGACCCGGAGACCTGCCTGGAAAAACTGCTCTCCGCCATAAGCAATCCAAAGAAACTGATCCACATGCGCGAGGACGTGCTGCGTATCAGCCGCCTCGGGATCCTGCTTCCGGAGAATGCGGCCTGTGACGCCAACAAGGTGCAGCTGGAAGAGGTGGAAGTGGGTGACAACCCCTACCGGGTGGTCCTGATTGCCAAGTACCCGAAACAGGAACTGCTGCCGCCGGATGCGCCCACGCTGCAGTTTCCCGATTACTAGTCCTGCCTTGCTGTTCAGCGCATCGCGGCCTTTTCAATGCACCTGTAGGAGCCCTCTCCTGAGGGCGATCTGCTTGGGTTCCGCGTCGCCCAGAGGACTGGGCTCCTACAGCGCTTCGTCCGGAATAACGACCCCCCTGTTGTCCCCCCTGGAAGGGGGGACGGCGATCTGCTTCCTGTTCCTCACGTCGCGGTCTTTTTCAATGCACCTGTAGGAGCCCTCTCCTGAGGGCGATCTGCTTGGGTTCCGCATCGCCCAGAGGACTGGGCTCCTACAGCGCTTCGTCTGCAACGACAATGTAGGTCCCGCTTTAGCGGGAACATGGATTTTTCACCACAGAGGACACGGAGAACCTGTAGGTCAGGTCGCGCAGCTACGTGACAGATGTTGTCTGATTAAAGACCGTAACTGGTTGGCGGGCACAGCCCGCCCTACGAAATTTCCAACTTCCAACTTCTAACTTCAAACTTCAAAGCAACGGCTTCAGATACCGCCCGGTAAAGGAGTGCTTCATCTCCGCCACCTCTTCCGGGGTGCCCTCGGCGATGATCTCGCCGCCGCGGTCTCCCCCTTCCGGTCCCAGATCGATAATCCAGTCGGCGGTCTTGATTACGTCCAGGTTGTGTTCGATCACCACCACGGTGTTGCCGTGGTCCCGCAGCCGGTGCAGCACCGCCAGCAGCTGTTTGATGTCATGAAAATGCAGCCCGGTGGTGGGTTCGTCCAGGATATAGAGGGTGTTCCCGGTATCCCGTTTCGACAGCTCCCGTGACAGCTTCACCCGCTGCGCCTCACCCCCGGAGAGGGTGGTGGCGTTCTGCCCCAGCTTGATATAGGAGAGGCCCACGTCCATCAGGGTCTGCAGTTTGCGTCTGATGGCGGGGATGGCGTCGAAGAACACCAGGGCGTCCTCCACCGTCATCTCCAGCACCTGGTCGATGCTCTTGCCCTTGTACCGCACCTGCAGGGTCTCGCGGTTGTAGCGCTGGCCCTTGCACACATCGCACTGTACATAGATGTCCGGCAGGAAGTGCATCTCCACCTTGATGACGCCGTCGCCGCGACAGGCCTCGCAGCGGCCGCCCTTGACGTTGAAGCTGAAGCGGCCCGGGGTGTAACCCCGGGAGCGGGCCTCCTGGGTGCCGGCGAACAGCTCGCGGATGGGGGTGAACAGCCCGGTATAGGTGGCCGGGTTGGAGCGGGGGGTGCGGCCGATGGGGCTCTGGTCGATATCCACCACCTTGTCGAAATGCTCCAGGCCGCTGATTTCGTCGCAGGGCTCCGAGTCCCGGTGGGCGATATTGAGTTCCGACGCGGCCAGGGGATAGAGGGTATCGTTGATCAGGGTGGATTTGCCGGAGCCGGAGACCCCGGTGATACAGGTCAGCAGTCCCACCGGGATGCGCAGGTCCACGTTCTTCAGGTTGTTGCCCCGGGCCCCGCGCACCCTGAGCAGGTAGTCCGGATCGGCCGCCGTGCGCTCATCCGGGACCTCGATGCGCTGCCTGCCGGAGAGGTACTGACCGGTGAGAGAGGCCTCCGTGGCGGCGATCTTCTCCGCGCTCCCCTGGGCGACGATGGTGCCGCCGTGGACACCGGCGCCGGGGCCGATATCCACCACATGATCGGCGCTGCGGATCGCCTCCTCGTCGTGCTCCACCACGATGACGGTGTTGCCCAGGTCCCGCAGGTAGCTGAGGGTGTTGAGCAGCCGGTCGTTGTCCCGCTGGTGCAGGCCGATGGAGGGTTCGTCCAGGATGTACATCACCCCCACCAGGCCGGCGCCGATCTGGCTGGCCAGGCGGATGCGCTGGGCCTCGCCGCCGGAGAGGGTGTCGGCGCTGCGGTCCAGGGTAAGGTAGTCCAGCCCCACGTTGACCAGGAACTGCAGCCGCTGGTTGATCTCCTTCACCACCTTGGACGCGATCTGACCCCGTTTCCCCGGCAGCTCCAGTTCGCTGAAGAACGCCAGGGCCCGCACCACCGGCATGGCGGTGATGGTGGGCAGGTTCTGCTCCGCCACGAAGACGTTTCTCGCCCCCTGGTTGAGACGGGTGCCGTGGCACTCCGGGCAGGGCTGGTGGGCGATGTAGCGAGCCAGCTCCTCGCGCACGGCGTTGGACTCGGTCTCCCGGTAGCGCCGCTCCATGTTGCGGATGATGCCCTCGAACGGGTGATGCTTGGTGAAACTGCCCCCCCGTTCGTTGTAATAGCTGAACTTGATGGGCTGATCCCCGCTGCCGTAGAGGATGACCCGGGTGACCTCCTGCGGGAGCTGCTCCCAGGGGGTCTCCACATCGAAGCCGTAGTGGTTGCCGAGGGATTTGATCAACTGAAAATAGTAGGCGTTGCGCCGGTCCCAGCCCCGCACCGCCCCGGCGGCCAGGCTCAGATGGGGATGTCCCACCACCCGTTCCGGGTCGAAGAACTGCTCCACCCCGAGGCCGTCGCAGGTGGGGCAGGCCCCCACCGGGTTGTTGAAGGAGAACAGCCGCGGCTCCAGCTCCGGGATGCTGTAACCGCACCGGGGGCAGGCGAAGGTGGCGGAGAAGATCAGCTCCTCCTGTTCTTCATCCTCCATCCAGGCCACCCGGGCCAGACCGCCGGAGAGCCGCAGGGCGGTCTCGAAGGACTCCGCCAGTCGCAGGGCCAGATCGCCGCCGTCCTCTTCTCCGGCCCGCGCCTTGAAGCGGTCCACCACCACCTCGATGGTGTGTTTCTTGTGCAGCTCCAGCTCCGGGGGATCGTCCAGCTCGCACACCTCTCCGTCGATGCGGGCCCGCAGGAACCCCTGGGCCAGGAGCTCCTTCAGCAACTTGTGGTGCTCCCCCTTGCGCTCCGACACCACCGGCGCCAGCAGCAGGAGCTTGCTCCCCGCCGGCAGGGCCAGCACCTGGTCCACCATCTGACTTACGGTCTGGGCCTCCAGGGTTTCGCCGTGGGTGGGGCAGCGCGGGGTGCCGGCGCGGGCGAACAGCAGCCGCAGGTAGTCGTAGATCTCGGTAATGGTACCCACCGTGGAACGGGGGTTGTGGGAGGTGCTCTTCTGTTCAATGGAGATGGCCGGCGACAGCCCCTCGATGTGGTCCACATCCGGTTTCTCCATCATGGAGAGGAACTGGCGGGCGTAGGCGGAGAGGGACTCCACATAGCGCCGCTGACCCTCGGCATAGATGGTATCGAAGGCGAGGGAGGACTTGCCAGAGCCGGACAGACCGGTGATCACGATCAGCTTGTCCCGTGGCAGATCGAGATCGATATCTTTGAGGTTGTGGGTGCGCGCCCCGCGGATATGTATGGTGTCCATTAACTAAAAACCGGCAAAAAACCAAACCCCCTACTATACGCCCTCTCGGGATTTCGGGCCAAAGGGATGCCGACTCTTTTCTAACCTGCAATATCTGCGGTTATTTCCGTTTCGGTTGCCCCCCTGTTGTCCCCCCTGGAAGGGGGGACGTGTTCTTCCCCCGCTTGCGGGGGATGTAGGAGCCCTCTCCTGAGGGCGATCTACTCGGGTTTTGCATCGCCCAGAGGACTGGGCTCCTACAGGAGCATGGTTCCTGGGAGAGGGACGTAATTCCTCCCTCGCCTGCGGGGGGTGTAGGAGCCCTCTCCTGAGGGCGATCTGCTCGGGTTTTGCATCGCCCAGAGGACTGGGCTCCTACAGGAGCATGGTTCCTGGGAGAGGGACGTAATTCCTCCCCCGCTTGCGGGGGGGTGTAGGAGCCCTCTCCTGAGGGCGATCTGCTCGGGTTTTGCATCGCCCAGAGGACTGGGCTCCTACAGGAGCACGGTTCCTGGGAGGGGGGCGTGCGCCGCCCCCACCTTTATATATACGCGGTTATTGCCGTACCGGGAGGCGGGTAAAAACTGCTAACATGAGTGTTTTGTTTACAGGAGACCGGATCCAGTGGCGGAGCAGCGGCAACAGGACGAAAGCATGAGTTTCAGGGAATCGCGGGCGGCCTTTTCCCTCGCCGCCATCTTCTCCCTGCGCATGCTGGGGCTGTTCCTGATCCTGCCGGTGTTCGCCCTTTATGCCAAGCACCTGGAGGGTCACACCCCGCTGTTGGTGGGTGCGGCCATAGGCGCCTACGGCCTCACCCAGGCCCTGTTGCAGATCCCCTTCGGCATGCTCTCCGACCGTATCGGCCGCAAACCGGTCATCGTGGCCGGCCTGGTGATCTTCGCCGTGGGCAGCGCCGTGGCGGCGAGCGCCGACACCATCTGGGGGGTTATCCTGGGCCGGGCCCTGCAGGGCAGCGGCGCCATCGCCGCCGCCGTCATGGCCCTGGCCGCGGACCTCAGCCGCGAAGAGACCCGCACCCGGGTCATGGCCGCCATCGGCATCAGCATCGGCCTGGCCTTCGCCGTCTCCCTGATCCTCGGCCCCATCCTCGACCACTGGGTCGGGGTGCCCGGCATCTTCTGGCTGACGGCGCTGCTGGCCCTGGGCGGCATCGCCATCACCCTGTTCCTGGTACCCAACCCGGAGAAGAGCCACTTCCATCGGGATACCGAACCGGTGCCGGCCCAGTTCCGGCAGGTGCTCTCCAATCCCAACCTGCTGCGTCTCGACTTCGGCATCATGGCGCTGCACATGACCATGACCGCCCTGTTTCTGGCCGTGCCCCTGGTCCTGCGCGACCGCCTGGGGATGGAGAGCGGTGACCACTGGATGATCTACCTGCCGGTGCTGCTCTTCTCCATGGTGCTGATGGTGCCCTTCATCGTCATCGCCGAGCGCCGCCGCAAGATGAAGCAGGTGCTTTTGGGCGCGGTGCTTTTGCTGCTGCTGGCCCAGTTGGGACTTTATGTGTTCCATCAGACCGTGATCGGGCTGGCGCTGATGCTGCTGTTTTTCTTCCTGGCCTTCAACCTGCTGGAGGCGACCCTCCCTTCCCTGGTCTCCAAGGTGGCCTCGGCGGAGAGCAAGGGTACGGCCATGGGGGTCTACTCCACCTCCCAGTTCCTGGGGGCCTTCGCCGGCGGCCTGCTCGGGGGCTGGGTGCAGCAGGCGCACGGTCTGGAAGGGGTGTTCCTGTTCGGGGCCGCGGCGGCCCTGGTCTGGTTCCTGGTCGCCTCCCGCATGGCCCAGCCCTCCTACCTCAGCGGGCATATGCTGCGGGTGGGGGAGATGGACCCGGCGGAGGCGGAAGCGCTGCGGGAGCGGCTGCTGGCGATCCCCGGCGTCGGGGCCGCCAGCGTGATCGGCGAGGAGGGTGTCGCCTATCTCAAAATCGATAAAAAAGAGATCGACATGGCGGCGCTGGATGCAATTTCCGCAGGTGACGGGTAGACTTGTCTGCTCGATAACAGATCTCCAGGGACGGAGTGTTAGATAAATATCGGAGGAAAAGAAGTCATGGCCAGCAGAGGCGTCAACAAAGTTATTCTGATCGGAAATCTGGGACAGGATCCGGAGGTCCGTTACATGCCCAACGGCAACGCGGTGGCCAACGTCAGTGTCGCCACCAGCGAGTCCTGGAAGGACAAGAATTCAGGGGAGATGCAGGAGCGCACCGAATGGCACCGGGTGGTGTTTTTCCGCAGGCTGGCGGAGATCGTCGGTGAGTACCTGAAAAAGGGTTCCAAGGTCTATGTGGAAGGGCGGCTGCAGACCCGCAAGTGGCAGGACCAGAACGGCAACGACCGTTATACCACCGAGATCGTCGCCGACCAGATGCAGATGCTCGACAGCCGCGGCGGCGGCAGCGCCTCTTACGACTCCGCGCCGTCCCAGTCCTCCTCCGGCCCGGCCCCCGGTCCCGACCAGGACTTCGACGACGATATTCCTTTCTAATAAAGAAGTACCCTCCTGTTGTCCCCCCTGAAAGGGGGGACGACGCAGGCCCTATAAAGCCCGCATATTTAACGCAGAGAACGCAAAGGCGCGGAGGCGCAAAGAGTGTTTATTCAATAAAACTCCGCGTTCTCTGCAAGCTTTGCGTTCATTACTCGATAGATTCCGTAGGGCGGGCTCCTACACGCCCGCATCCTCGGACCTTTCACGGTTCCACCTGTAGGAGCCCTCTCCCGAGGGCGATCTCCTCGGGTTCCGCATCGCCCAGAGGACTGGGCTCCTACAGGGGGTTCGTCTCCTACCTGTAGGAGCGGCGTCCCCGCCGCGATCAAGGCAAATAAAATCTCTGCGCCTTTGCGCCTCCGCGTCCTTTGCGTTTGATACTCGATGCTGGGAATATCCTCGAGGGGCAGGATCCCGCTCTACACTTTTTTCTTCGCCGCCTTCCGCCGCTTGCCGAACAACAACGGCACCACATCCTCGAAGGTGCCGGCGAAATGGACCTTGAAACCCTTGCGGATATGCTCCGGCACATCCTCGTAATCCCCCCGGTTCTCCTCCGGCAGGATCAGCTCCCGGATGCCGGCACGGCGGGCGGCGATCACCTTCTCGCGGATACCCCCGACGGGAAACACTTGGCCGGTGAGGGTCAGCTCCCCGGTCATGGCCAGGGGCCGGGCCGGCTGTTCCCCCCGGGCCAGTGAGAGCAGGGCGCTGGCCATGGTCACCCCGGCGCTGGGCCCGTCCTTGGGGGTGGCCCCCGCCGGCACATGCAGGTGAATAAACCCGTTCTCGAAGAAGCCGGGATCGGCCCCGAACTGCTCCGCATGGCCGACGATGTAACCGTAGGCGATCTCCGCCGACTCCTTCATCACGTCCCCCAGCTGTCCGGTGAGCTTGAAGCCGCGGTTGAAGCCGTGGGTGCGCACCGCCTCCACGTTCAGGGTGGCGCCCCCCATGGCGGTCCAGGCCAGGCCGGTAATGACCCCGGGCCCGGCCAGGCTGCGCTCGTCCCGGAACACCGGGTTGCCCAGGTACTCCTTCAGGTCCTTCTCGGTCACCGTGATGGGGGATTCGGCCCCGTCCAGCAGCTTCACCACCGCCTTGCGCACGATCTTGCCGAACTGCTTCTCCAGCCGCCGCACCCCGGCGTCCCGGGCATAGCCCTCGATAATGGCGCGCATGGTGGGGGTATCGATCTTCACGTCCTTGCGCTTCAATCCCGCCCTGGATAGTTGTCGCGGCAACAAATATCTGCGCCCGATCTGCAGCTTCTCATTGGCGATATAGCCGGAGAGCTGAATGATCTCCATCCGGTCCAGCAGGGGCCGGGGGATGGTGTCCAGCTGATTGGCGGTGCAGAGAAACAGCACCTTGGAGAGATCGAAGCGCAGATCCAGGTAGTGGTCCAGGAAGTCGCTGTTCTGTTCCGGATCCAGCACCTCCAGCAGGGCCGAGGCCGGGTCCCCCTGGTAGGAGGCACCGATCTTGTCGATCTCGTCCAGCATGATCACCGGGTTCTCGGTGCCCACCTCCTTCATGGACTGGATGAACTTGCCCGGCATGGCGCCGATGTAGGTGCGCCGGTGGCCCTTGATCTCCGCCTCGTCCCGGGTGCCCCCAACGGAGAAGCGGTAGAACTCCCGGCCCAGGGCGTCCGCCACCGACTTGCCGATGGAGGTCTTGCCCACCCCCGGCGGTCCCACGAACAGCACGATGGAGCCGGCCACCTGTTTCTTCATAATGCCCACCGCCAGGAACTCCAGGATGCGCTTCTTCACATCCTCCAGGCCGTAGTGATCCCGGTCCAGCACCTTGCGGGCGTGGTCCAGATCCAGGTTGTCCTTCGAGTGTCTGCCCCAGGGCAGCAGGGTGATCCAGTCCAGGTAGTTGCGGGTGACCGCGTACTCCGGGGAGCCGGTCTCCAGGATGGCCATCTTGTCCATCTCCTCCTGCACCCGTTTCTGCGCCTCTTCCGTTAACGTCAACTCCTCGATGCGCTCCCTGAACTTGTCCAGCTCCGCGGTGCGGTCGTCCTTGGCGATCCCCAGCTCCTGCTGGATCGCCTTCAGCTGCTCCCGCAGCAGGAACTCCCGCTGCTGCGTCTCCATCCGCTCCTCCACCGACTTGCGGATCTTGTGCTGGGCCTTGGCCACCTCCAGCTCGTCGCTGAGCAGGGACAGCACCTTCTCCATGCGCGGCAGCAGCTCTACCGCTTCCAGCACCTCCTGCAGTTGGGCGGTGTTGGCGGTGGTGAGGCTGGCGGCGAAATCCGCCAGATGGGAGGGGTCGTCCGGCCCGAAGCGGTCCAGGAATATCCGCAGCTCCTCGGAATAGAGGGGGTTCAGGGGCAGCAGCTCCTTGATGGTGTTGATGATGGCCATGGCATAGGCCTTCACCTCCTTGTCCGGGGTGTCGGTGGGCTCCGGGAAGTAGTGCACCCGGGCGGTGAAGGGGATCTCCTCGGACAGGAAGCCGTCGATGCGGAAGCGCTGAACGCACTCCACCAGCACCTGCAGCCGCTTCTCCATCTGCTGCACCCGGTGCACCCGGGCCACGGTACCGATGCGTTTGAACTGACCCGGCCGTGCCTCCTCCGCCGACTCCGCCTCCACCAGCACGATACCCAGCACCTTGTGCGGGCTCTCCCCCACCGCCTCCAGGGTGGAGGTCCAGTGCTTCGCCTCCATCAATAAAGGAATGACCTGGCCCGGAAAAAATGGCCGCGTCGCCACCGGCAACAGATGAATAATCCCCGGCAGCGCATCACCGGCGCGGACCAGCTGATGCTCCTCAACGACCTCGAAATCGTCCTGAATGCTCTCTATATCGCTCATGATCGGTTGGTTGTCTGTTGTTATTTAAGTTCTCCCCCGTTCAGGGGAAGCAAAACAGTTCTCCCCCTCTCAGGGGGAGTTAGAGGGGGTCTCTCTGTTCTCACTGCTTTCCTTCATCTCGGCACAATCCGTAGGGCGGGCTGTGCCCGCCATTCCTTTTATTCCGACAAATGCCAGGATCCAAGTCCTCCCCCTTCCAGGGGGAGTTAGAGGGGGTCCCCAAATCTCTTCCCCCATAAATCAGGCCAACCTCCCGATTTTACAAGCCGCATTCGCCAACCGTGCGAACTCCTCCACACTCAACCGCTCCGCCCGCAACCCCGGATCGATCCCCAACTCCTCAATCGCCTGCGCCGTCAAAACATCCCGCAGACTGTTCCGCAACGTCTTCCGCCGCTGCGCAAACGCCTGGGTCACCACATGCTGAAAAATCCGGTAATCATCAATCTCCACCGGCGGCTCCGCATAGGGCACCAACCGCACGAAACTCGAAACCACCTTCGGCGGCGGAAAAAACGCCCCCGGCGGGATATCGAACAGAGGCTCCACCTCACACCGCGCCTGCAACATCACCGACAAACGCCCGTAGATCTTGCCCCCGGGCGCGGCCGCCATCCGATCCACCACCTCCTTCTGCAGCATGAAATGCATATCCCGGATACAGGGGGGCTGCTCCAGCAGATGAAACAGAATCGGAGTGGATATGTTGTAGGGCAGGTTACCCACGATACGCACCGGCTGCCCCGGAACCGCCAGAGAACAGATGTTGAACTTCAGGACATCGGTATTATGAATAGTCAGCTGCCCCAGATCCCGGCACATCTCCGCCAGCGGCCCCACCAGATCTCGGTCCAGCTCCACCACATCCAGGCTCCCAGCCGCCCGCAGCAGATCCTTGGTGATCGCCCCCTGCCCGGGGCCGATCTCCACCAGCCGATCATCGGGGGAGGGATCAATCGAATCAATGATGCGCTGGATAATCCGCGCATCCTGTAAAAAATTCTGGCCGAAGCGTTTGCGGGGGCGGTGGTTCAAGGGATCACCCTTCCATTATTTCGATTTTTCAACGAGTTATAGCGTGGTGCGAAGTATATCAGCTACCTGGCGAATAGCCGTGGATTTTGGGGGAATCAAGCCTCTGTAGGAAAGGCAGAACAAAATACACTTCAGAAGCCGAATCCGGTAAAGCGGCTGACAGCACATTTACCTTGATATAAGGATCTCCGGAAGATGCGGTCAGGGAAATAAGTAAATATGCGGCTCTAAACCGGAGCTTATTTCTGTTTTCTAACATATAGTGGAAAATTGGTATTTATATTGCTAGATTATGAAATATGAAATCCGTCGTGGCGGCATATTTGGGGCTAATTCATGAATCGTAGCGGCATCTACAGACAAACTACTTCAGGATACAGGGCGTTTTATCCAGCAGAACTACCGCCTGAGCCAACGGTAAGCCTGGATGGAGAGATGGCCCTGCTTCTCTCAGACGCCGATCGGGCACTGGGTGCCATCAACACCATTGCCAGCGTTCTGCCCAATCCTGATCTGTTTGTCGCCATGTTCATCCAGAAGGAGGCGCTACTTTCCTCCCAGATCGAGGGGACCCAGTCCTCGCTTACCGACGTCTTGGGAGCGGACGAGGCGCATGTGCCTACCGCTGACGTGGCTGAGGTGGTTAATTATGTGAAGGCGATGCGCTATGGTTTGCATCGCTTACTAGAGGACGGCTTTCCCATGTGTTTGCGTCTGTTGCGGGAGATCCACGGCGTATTGATGCAGCAAGTGCGTGGCGGCAGGCTCGCGCTTACACCGGGTGAATTTCGCTCAGGGCAAAACTGGATCGGTGGTGTCAATCTGAAGACGGCTCGTTTTATCCCGCCGCCTCCCGATGGCATGCATGCCGCCCTCGACAACCTGGAAAAGTATCTTTACCAGGACAATGATCTACCGGTACTGGTGCAGTGCGCGCTCATTCACTACCAGTTTGAGACTATCCACCCTTTTAATGACGGCAATGGCCGACTAGGTCGCCTGCTGATCACCTTCTTCCTGGTGTGGCGAGGGGTGATGGAGGAGCCGATGCTCTACCTCAGTGCCTACCTAAAGATTCATCAACAGGAGTATTATGATCGGCTGATGCAGGTGCGCAACAGCGGTAACTACGAGGCATGGGTCAGGTTCTTTCTTGAGGGGATAATAAGCGTCTCCGAGCAGGTAGTCAGCACGACTAAACGACTGCAGCAGCTCGAACGCGACGATACCGACCGTCTTATTGCTGCCAACGCGGGGCAAGAGGCCATACGACTCCTGCGCTTTTTGATGCAGCAGCCGGTGGTATTGGTGAAGGATGTAGAACAGGAGCTGGGTGTTAGTTATGGAAAGGCCAATGCACTCACCGCCATTTTTGAAGAACTGAGAGTCATTAAACAGATTAGTCAAGGGCGCCGTAACCGAAAATTTGCCTACAAGGATTACATTGACATCCTGGCGGAGGGAACCGAACTCAGTACTGCCGAGGATGTGAATTCGTAAGGGAGCAAAAAAACTGGGACGCAATTATTTTTTGCTACTTAACCATCTCTTCTCCCTTAAAAAATAAATGCGTCCCCTTTAGTTTTACGGGCCGCGAGCTGCTTCAATCCATTATCCGTGCCGGCAGGCTCCCTCTCTATTTCATCAAAGGGATAGGAATTTGCTTTCAGCGAATAGGGATAGGAATTAGGGAGAAAGGGGACGGGGAGAAAGGGGACGCAACTATTTTTCGCAAATGAATAATCCGCTTATCCTGAAGGAATCTATGGCCGAACCTTTTCCTGGCCCTGTGTGCCGCCGGGGCACTTTCACAGTTGCAGGTGTTAAAGCTATCGCGGCCGTTTGAACCGGGCCTTCGCACGCTCGACTTTTTCTCTGATAATGCAATCCTCGGTATGATCGTTGATAAGCCCCATTGCCTGAAGAAAAGCATACACTGTTGTCGGGCCGACAAATCTCCAGCCCATTTTTTTCAACGCTTTCGACAGTGCCACGGACTCCTCTGATGTGGAAACGGTTTGCGGCTTGGCCAGGTCTTTCGCTTTCGGTTCAAAACGCCAGAAATAAGCCGCCAGGGATCCCTCCTGTTTTACCAGTTCCTGTGCTCGTTTGGCATTATTGATAACCGCTTCTATTTTCCCCCGATGGCGCACGATACCCTCATCCTTGAGCAAGCGCTTGATATCGCGTTCGGTAAAGCGAGCCACTTTGTGGAAATCAAAATGGTGAAAAGCTGCACGGAAGTTTTCCCGTTTGGCAAGAATTGTTCGCCAACTTAACCCGGACTGAAAACTTTCAAGGCACAATTTCTCGAACAGCCGTATATCATCATCTACCGGGAATCCCCACTCCTTATCGTGATAGTCGAGAAATCCAGGTGCGGCCCCGCACCAAGCGCAACGCGTTTTACCATCCGGGCCGATAAATTAGGAAGCCATGTTACTCCTCTGCTCGTGTTGTTGCGTTATCCCAAAAGAAAGTTCGATCGCTCATCTGCCTGACCTGGGCGGATTTCGAGGATTTCCGCGGCAACAACGTTTTCCTTTACGAATTGGTCCCGGTCCAGCTCAATTACATCCAGGCTCCCCGCCGCCCGCGGCAGATCCCTGGTAATCGCCCCTGCCCGGGGCCGATCTCCACCAGCCGGTCATCGGGGGAGAGATCAATCGAATCAATAATGCGCTGGATAATCCGCGCGTCCTGAAGGAAGTTCCGGCCGAAGCGTTTGCGGGGGCGGTGGTTCAAGGGGGTTGCCTTCTGGTTGGTGATTCGTCAGAGGCCTAATAATACAGGTTTTTACGGCTGTTCTGTGACTCAGCAGATTTCGAATCTTTGTAAGATTATTCCTACTTTGTCAACCATCTACATGGGTTACTATTTGTGGATAACTTGCAATATATCCCAATATTTGTGCGAGCAACATAATTCAATATTCGCGCGTTTCATATAATCCGCTGTTAAGCACAAAAAAGAGTATCGGCATTGAACGGAATATTTCGTTATAAGAACAATCAGCCAGTAAATTGGTTCAATCGGTCAAAATTAAAGTCGAACCAGTATTGCCTGTACTGTGGCCGTTTTGTCGGTGTTGATTCAGATTTAGAGTCAAACAAAGAGCACCTTATTGGCAGGGAATTTGTTCCAACTGGTGAGTTTGGCAATGGTGATCTATTCAATCTTATATTTCGAGCATGTAAAGAGTGCAATGACGAGAAATCAGATGTAGAACGCCATCTTTCATCAATATCATTGTTTAATAGTCCTGCTAGGATGAAATCACATGCGCATAATGCGCTTGCCCAGCGCAAAGCAGAAAAAGACTACCATCCAATTAAACAGGGAGTTTTGATTAAGGATTCTGGTGACAATTTTGCTATTGCTACAAAATTTGGTCTCGCAAGTATTGCTTTCAATATGTCTGGTCCACCTCAGGCCGATGAACAGAGAATTGAATTCCTTGCTTTTAGACATGTGCAGGGATTATTTTCGCTGATAACATCACGCGATCCCCTTTCTGCCGAAGGGACATGCTTGCTTAGCCACAAATATTTTTATTTTTATAGTTCATATCCTTATTCTGACTGGGGTAACCCGCAATTACTGAAAATCATCGAAAGAGCTAGTGATATTCCGTGCTACGCAAATGTTGAAACCGCAAATGGTTTTTTTAAAGCAATAATGCGTAGGGGGGAAGGGGATAACAGTGAGTGGTTTTGGGCGCTAGAGTGGAACAAAAGCCTTAGAGTAGTTGGTGGGATTTCTCAGCCCAATACCATTCCTGCAATCTTCGAGGAGCTGCCTAGCTTAAATTGGAAAGATATTGGTAACCAAGACGGTGCGAGAAGAAGGGCTCGAAAGGAAACTCCTCTCGATTCGGGCCAAGACATATTATTTTCGGCAACGATCTGAAATACGGAAAGTGCTTAACGAAAAGCTCAACAACGCTTATTCCTCGCTAGGACGCGCGCCGGTTAACTTGGCGTTCGGCGTAAGGTAAACGCAGGCAAAAACATGAAGCGATTGATAGACCTCACACACGACGAGGCTAAAGCGCATTTCATGAAGGGCAGCAGCTACTTCAATGGCGACTTGCCTCGTTACATAAGCTTCGAACCAATCCTCAATGGCGTTGCGTCAGTTTTGAAGGGTGGAAGCTATTCGCAGTTCCAGAAATCGAAGCCCGGATTACTGCCAAACGTAAATTACAATTTCATTGCCAACAAGGATGGCAGGTTTGCATGGCGGCCGTACGAATTACTTCATCCAGCAATCTATGTGTCCCTCGTCAATGTAATCTGCGAGGAAGAGAACTGGGCTCTGATTCAGAAACGATTTGGGGAATTTGAAGATGGGGTGATCGACTGTTGCAGTGCGCCTGTGATGTCTGTCGATCATCAGTCCGATGTCGCTACTCAGGTTCGTAGCTGGTGGCAAAGTGTAGAGCAGCGCTCGCTGGCGTACTCTCTCGAGTTCAGTCACTTGCTGCATACAGACGTGACCGACTGCTACGGCTCCTTGTACACGCACAGCATTGCGTGGGCCATTCATGGGTTAGAGGAGGCAAAAAAGCAAAGGGGCAACAACTCGCTTCTCGGGAACAAGGTTGATTCCTATATCCAAGCCAGCCGCTACGGGCAAACGAACGGTATCGCGCAAGGCTCAGTATTGATGGATTTCATTGCTGAGTTGATTCTCGGCTATGTCGACGAACAAATCAACGCCGAGCTGGGTGAGTGCACAGACATCCGGATACTTCGCTACCGCGATGATTTCCGAATATTCGCGAATAGCGATGAGCGTGCAGAGGAGGTTCTCAAGGTCGTTAGTGACAATCTTCGGCACGTAGGAATGAAGCTCAGCGTTGCAAAGACTATTGCTTGTCGGAATGTTGTTGAAGGTTCCATCAAGCCAGACAAATTGGCCGGGATAGAGCTCCAGGATCTTGGGAATTCCAATGCCAAGACAATCCAGAAGCAGCTGCTTCGACTGCACTCGTTTGGCCAGAAATATACGAATAGTGGCGCCCTCCGCCGCTTGATAAGCGACTTTCACACTAGCGTTTCTAGGCAAACGGAAGCTCCCGATGATTTGGAGGTTCAGGTGGCAATAGCTACCGACATTGCATTTGTCTCTCCCGCGACTTTCCCAGCAGTCGCTGGAATTTTGAGCCATTTAATATCCCTTGCGGAGAACACTGAAAAGGTTCGACTGTGGGAGACAGTGTGCCAAAAGATGGCGCGTGTGCCCTACAATGGCTATTTGGAAATTTGGTTACAGCGCGTAACTCAGCCAAAGGCTGTGGGGATCAAATTCGAAAGCTCCGAACCGATCTGCAAGATTGTAAATGGCGAAGAGGCTCAACTTTGGGAAAACGGGTGGATCGCTAGCGAAGCGCTTAAGCAATCACTGGCTGTATCGAAACTAGTTGTGGCGGCCATCGATGAAGAAAACGAAGTGGTGCTTCCCGATGAAGTCGAATTGTTCAAAGAAAAAGCATGGGAATACTAGAAGAGAAAAAGGGGACGCCCCTTATCTGAGTGTCTATGAAAGCCGGGGGGCTTCACAATTGTTTTTCGCTGCTTAGCTATCCCTTCTCTCTCAATAAATAGATGCGTTCTCTTTAATCGTTTTCCTGGCCCTATGTGCTGGCGGCGCACTTTCACGGTTGCGGGTGTTAAATTTATCGCGGTCGTTTGAACCTAGCTTTCGCCCGCTCGACTTTATCTCTGGCAATGCAATCCTCGGTATGATCGTTGACAAGCCCCATTGCCTGAAGAAAGGCATACACTGTTGTAGGGCCGATGAATTTCCAGCCCATTTTTTTCAAGGCTTTCGACAGTGCCACGGACTCTTCTGATGTGGAAACGGTTTGCGGCTAGGCCAGGTCTTCCGCTTTTGGTTCAAAACGCCAGAAATAGGCCGCCAGGGCCCCCTCCTGTTTTACCAGTTCCTGCGCTCGTTTGGCGTTATTTATGACCGCTTCTATTTTCCCGACAGAATTCCGGTGACAGCATATCTATTTCCGGCGTGCCCTACTTCACTAATAGGTATGCTGCTCCTCGAATTCCCAAAGGGACACACACAACCATTGATTTTATTCCTAAAATCGAGGTGATCTCGGGAAAGCCAGCCAGTACAACGAATATCTGATTTGCCATACAGTAGTAAGTGGAACAGCAATAAGGCTGACCTCACTCACAATTGGACTATTGCCTATTATTTATAAGGGTATTAAAATTCAGCCAAAGAATAATCATAAAGCCGCACCTAATAATGAACTAGGCACAAAACGCCGACGTCCATGGAACTAGGGCAAAAACGAGGACGATGAGATTGCGTTTTTGTTTTCTGTTAACTGAAATAACAGGGGGTGTATATGTCTGAAGAGAACAAAATTTCCATTGAGATAAAAATTCCGTCTGAAATTGGAGAGCTTGACGAAGAGGCGAAGAAGGAAGTGCTCGCTGAATTACAGGGTTCCAGGATACGGGATATCTTCATGGATAAAAGCGTCGGCGCGAAAGGGATGAAAGGAAAGGTTGAAATGGATATTGAGTGGCTTAAAGCCAAATAAAAAGTCTGCGCTAACCGCGCTGTATAGCTATGCACAAGCAGATAATGTCCCGATAGGCGAACCCTGCTACAGCTACAGCTTCGTCGAATCGTCAAATCATTCTAGGTGCTATCTTACAACATGAGATATCAGGTGTTGTAAGATAGCGGGTGTAATTGGCTCTTGGCGCATTTGCAGAAATGAAAAAAATTACGTTGGTATCGTATCCCACCACAACTGATTTCGACAATATTGATACGATCAACCACATAAAATACCTGAAAGCTCCACCCTTCAGTATTCTTGTGGTTACATCCCTGCTCAGACGATTGGGCATAACAGTAACCCTTTTCAATACAGATAACGAATACCGACGCCACCTCAATTCTGGAAAAGAAGCTAAGGCGTTTTGCGCGGATTTCGCCGAGCGTGTGTCCAGGAACGTTGACTCTATTGTAGGTTTTTCATCAATATGCAATAGCTACTATATTACTCTCGCTATTGCGAAAGAGCTAAAAACTAAACGCCCCGATATTCATGTCTTGCTTGGTGGACCCCATGCAACAGCGACAGCCGAGAAGACCATGGAATTGTGTCCATATGTTGATTTCATTTTAGCTGGTGAAGTCGAGGATTCGCTGGAGTCATTCAGTAAATACTATGATTCCGCTCCTAACATGGTGCCTGGTCTCTACTGGCGAGATTCCTTGGATAAAATACATTATAACAATCTCGGCCAACCTCCCGATCTTAAAGATATGCCATTGCCGGCGTACGATTTGTGCGAAGAATACACTGTAGATTCCTTCATGGTTGAGGCAGGTCGAGGGTGTCCTTTCCATTGCCGATACTGTTCAACATCGCAATTTTTTAGGAGAAATTACCGACTCCGCTCTTTCGATGCCATTATTGACGAAGCAGCAGTACTGAACAAGAAGTTTGGATTCAGCAGAATCGCTCTTTTACACGACAACCTCTTTCATGCACGTAGTAAATTGCTTGCGTTTTGCAGGAAATGGAAAAATGATCCCCGTTCAAAACATCTTACCTGGAATTGTAGTATTCGTGCAGACAGTATATCTCCGGAAATAGCCGAAGAATTGAGCAATAGCGGCTGTGAATCTGTTTTTATAGGAGTGGAGACCGGATCACAAAGAATGCAGCAAATTATACAAAAGCGTCTAAAAGTCGACAAGGTTCGCCAGGTAATAGACTCCCTACATAAAAATGGCGTGCGCACTACGGTTGCTTTTATGATCGGCTTCCCTGAAGAACAACAGAAAGAGATGAAGATAACGCTGGATCTTTACTGCGAGATGTTGTGCAGGAAACTTTCCTCACCCCAGATAGACATGCTTTCGCCGGTAAACGGGTCGCAATACTATGAAGAGTACAAAGATACACTGTACTACGACGAGCTGACATCGGCCATGGCTCATCAGGGAGATATGCTATCAAATGTTTCTGTATATTATGATGATATGGTACGCGCCGCACCTGAGTTATTCGCCGCACATTACGCCTTACCTCTAAAATATCTTGAACGTGAATTTGTTTTTGAATGCACATGCTTTCTCCGCTATGCGGCATACAACCTTCGCTGGCTACTGGTAATGGCAGTGCATGCAATCGGAGATCTGTATTCTGTCATCGAGCTATTTCTTGGACATAAAAAGGAAACAGCATCTGCCAGGCAGGGAATTCGTTACTATAGCAGCTATGATTTTCTTGAGGATTTTCTATCTTTTGCTGCTGCATTACCTCAACAGCAGGTTTTCAAACAGAAATATATTGATCATTACAGATCGATGCTAGATGCCTATTCGATAACGGAGGAGCAGTTCGAATCTCTAAAGGGCATGGCGTATGAAAAAAGTCACATCGACTCATTGCTACTTACCCTGGATGATCGTCTTGTCGTGACATGTCTAACCAGATTATCTCGATATTCGTTCAAAGAGATTGTAGATGCTTTTGATAACAGACGCCCTGTTGATGCTATTCAACCGAAAAAATCAGCCATTATTCTCCGTACACAAGATGAGCGCATCGTCATTGAACAGGTCCCCGAATTAATCCTATGTATAGTAACGGTTTTTCAGGACGGAGAAATAATCGCAAAGGCATTGGAGAAACTTACTGAAAAGCACGCAGACCTTCTTCCCGCAAGGGTCACAAACGTGCGCCAGGGGTTCCTATTTGCGATTCAGAACCTGGTAGATACAGGATATCTAAGGCCGGATTATGAGACATTGAAAAAACCAGCGATGTCTGCGGTCGGTTGATGCAAACAAAGAAAAAAGAAGGGTATGCCGATGTCAATGGGGGGAAGGTCGCCCCGTCCCGTTTTGTACTGTCCCTCAAATTCTAAAGCCCAATAACACTGCCAGGTTAGATTTGTATGGGTGCTTTCATGGCTTAAAGCTATCGAGGCCGTTTGAACCTGGCTTTCGCACGCTCGACTTTATCTCTGACAATGCAATCCTCGGTATGATCGTTGATAAGCCCCATTGCCTGAAGAAAGGCATATACTGTTGTAGGGCCGACGAATTTCCAGCCCATTTTTTTTAACGCTTTCGACAGTGCCACGGACTCCTCTGATGTGGAAACGGTTTGCGGCTTGGCCAGGTCTTCCGCTTTTGGTTCGAAACGCCAGAAATAAGCGGCCAGGGATCCCTCCTGTTTTACCAGTTCTTGCGCTCGTTTGGCATTATTGATGACCGCTTCTATTTTCCCGCGATGGCGCACGATACCCTCATCCTTGAGTAAGCGCTTGATATCGCGTTCGGTAAAGCGAGCCACTTTGTGGAAATCAAAATGGTGAAAAGCTGCGCGGAAGTTTTCCCGCTTGGCAAGAATTGTTCGCCAACTTAATCCGGACTGAAAGCTTTCAAGGCATAATTTCTCGAACAGCCGTATATCATCATCTACCGGGAATCCCCATTCCTTATCGTGATAGTCGAGAAATTCGGGTGCGGCCCCGCACCAAGCGCAACGCGTTTTACCATCCGGGCCGATAAATTTGGAAGTCATATTATTCCTCTGTTTGTCTTGGTTGATTGTTCAGTCCGAAATCGGCAACGCATTCAGCCACTCAGTTAAGTAAGCGACTTCCTTCCTGATAAATTCCTCATTTTGGAAAGCGCTGGATAAGGTCGCAATGCCCTGGCTGCGCGCAAGCAGGTGCATGGCCATGTCATCAGCATCCTCGATGCGACCGAGTTGCTCGAATTGTCTCCGCAGCCAGGTGCGGAATAGGGTAAACAGCTTATTGGCTTCTTCTTTGGATGAATGGTTAAGCTTCGCAAGCTCGGTGCACAAGGTTCCGACCGGGCAGCCGTAGCGCTTAATTTTTGCCCGGTTCATAAGCAGAATATTAATAAAGCTTTGGATGCGATCGGCAGGCGTTTCCCCTGCAATTTCCCATTTGTCCAGCATCGAACCGGTTCTGTTGAGGCGGAGCTCAATGACCGCATCCAGAATTTCATCCTTGGATTTGAAGTGATAATAGAAATTACCCCGTGAGACCCCGATAGCTTCGCCGATTTGAGCAAAAGAGGTGTGTTCAAACCCTTGCTGATAGAACAGCTGGTCTGCTGCCTCAACAATGCGAACGCGTGTGGTGTTGTTGCTCAAGTAATGACCTCCGAACTGAAATCACCTGAACCGGTGGGTTTTCAGGTCTAGCCTGAGAATTATTAGGACAACTGTCCTATTTAATGGAAAGTGTATGCCGTCTGGCCTTCTAGGTCAAGCGTCCTAGGTGCCCCTTGAGAAAAATACTTTAGATGACTTTTTCAGCGACCCCACTAGGTCACGGTCCAGCTCCACCAAATCCAGGCGTCCCGCCGCACGCGGCAGATCCTTGGTGATTGCTCCCTGTCCGGGGCCGATCTCCACCAGCCGGTCATCGGGAAGCGATGGTTCATGGGGTTACCTGCTGGTTGGTGATTTGTTGTTGCTAAATGATGCAGGTCTTTGCAGTCGATCTGTAAACCAGAAAATTTCGACGCTTTGTAAGATTATTCCTACTTTGTCACCGATCCACATGGGTTAATATTTACAGATAACTTTCAATATATTTCTTTATATGTGCGAACAACATAATTCAATATTCGCGCGTTTCATATAATCCACTGTTACGTAAAGTGGTTTTAGCCACAAGCCCTAAAGGAGGGATTCAATATGGCTGTAAAACATGTACCCACGGGAGTTGTTCACAAGGGAGTCAAAGGCGGGAAAACGGGGTGTGGGACAGATACAAAAGACCACCCTAGCCATTGGGTTACAACCTCTGAGAGGATTACCTGCGACAAAAATGGCTGCAAAAATTAATCGGCTATATAGTCAAATATTGAATAATCGGGGACAGGCCATGGTTTCTTGTCATGGAATCCGACACGGTTTTTAAAAACCGTGGTCTGTCCCCGATTACGGGATGGGGGGATAGGCTCGCAATATTCGATCTCGTGGCACTAAATCAGCACTATTTTAGCCTCTATTTCCCTGAATTAGATCCTACGCAAATATCCTGAGGTTGAACTACATATGTCCATTATTGATTGGTCTAAGATCGTCGGACAAACAGGTAATAACCAGTATGATGATCGCATCAAAGTTCTTAGGCACAAAGGGATAGATACATCCTCAATTGAAGCGACAGTAGAACAGACCATAAGCAATTTGAAGCACAATGATTCTCGGGCTTTTGTCATTTTTGGCGAGCCTCAGAGCGGCAAGACTGAGATGATGATAGCGTTGAATGCGAAGTTGCTCGATGAAGGGTACCCTATCATCATTAACCTTTTGACCGATAGTGTTGACCTTCTTGATCAGAGTTTGAAGCGTTTTCGTAAGTCTGGGTTAAATCCATCGCCAAAGCAATTCAGTGAACTCCCTCATGATCCTCGGCGCCTCAAAGGACAAGAGTGGGTGGTTTTTTGTAAGAAGAACGCTCGTGACCTGGAGAAGCTGATTGAAATTATTAGGTTGGAATCTGGGTTAATCGTTATCGACGATGAGGCGGATTATGCCTCGCCAGATGGGAATGTGAATCGCCCTGAACACGACAAGACTAAAATTAATAAGCTTATTTCGAATTTGATAGGGGATGATGGGATTTATATCGGGGTTACCGCAACGCCAGCGCGGCTAAACTTGAACAACACGTTTAGTAATGAAAGCGAGCGTTGGGTGGATTTTAAGCCACACCCGAAATATGTTGGGCAGGATTTCTTCTTTCCGCATAGCGAGGAGTGCGAATATCGGCTACATACGTTTGAGGTGGATGAAGGTGATGAAAAATCCGCGATAGAAAAAGCAATTCTTCATTTTCTATGCGGTGTTGCAGAGCTTCATGATATCGGTAAGAAGCAAAATTTTACTATGCTTATCCATACAAGCGGCAAGCGCGTAGAGCATGCGGAGGACGTTGAACTTGTTCAGTCAACATTGGCCACTCTCTCTAATGCAAAAAGTACGGGTTTTGAACGCCTTCGCAAAAAATTATGGAAAGTTGCGGAAGAATATTCTGGCAATGATCCGGAATCTATCGGGATCTTTGTGTTAGAAAATATTAGGCGTAACACTCTGGTTGAAATTAATTCCAGAAACCCTAAGCCAGGAAAAGTTGCGGAAATTGCGAGCCCAACAAGTTTATTTTCCTTCGGAGTTGGAGGTAATATCATTTCTAGGGGCGTCACTTTTGATAACTTATTGTCTATGTACTTCACTCGAACCGTGAAAGGCAAGTTCTCTCAGGACACTTATATTCAGCGCGCGCGTATGTTCGGTACGCGAGAGGGCTATAAAGAATATTTTCAGCTTTGGATACCTGAGTTATTAATGGGTAATTGGAGTAAATGCTTCGCATTCCATAAGCTTGCTTTAGAGGCTTTACGAAGCGGCGCCGGTGCTCCTGTTTGGCTTTCTGACCACAAAACCACTCCCACATCACCAGCTTCTATAGATCGGTCAAGTGTGGATTTTGAGGGCGGTGAGATGTCCTTCGCCTTGTTTGACTATGACGAGAAAGCATTTAAACCATTGTTTATTAGATCTGGTCGTGACGACTTAGAAATGCTTTCAAATCTAAGAGATAACTTTGGATATGAAGAGTTCCCGCAGTATGTCTATAATTATCTTCTGCAAGAGATTGCTCCGGGGTCGCATCAAATATCATTTCATGATCCTAGTGGTTTCGGTACGGCTGCTAGCAAGTATACTGCAGATGAAAAAAAGAATATTCGGCGTACAAAAGGAATTTTTGCGACAACCGAATATGCGCGGAGTGAACTTCCCAGCGCTCGCCATCATATTAAGATTTTTCACAATGGAATGGGGAAAGCGCGCCTCTTCTATAAGATTAATGGTGGAGCAATCAAATTTATACAGAATAGGCGATGATTTCTGATACGGCGCGATATCATGGGTCTTTTTTTATTTTGCTCTTCGAAGCTCTCGATGGGCCTGTTGCCGTAGAACGATTATCAACTCTGGGGGCAGGTTACTACTTGATTGCAGGTCGGATACCTATCTATCTCAAGCTTTCGTCAAAGCGGAAAGGGCCTTGGACGTTCAACTTTTTTCGCTCCCATCAAGAAGCTCAGAACGGGCTTTTCTTGAAGTATGGGGAATGCTTTACTTGCATGATATGTGGTCGCGATGGGATTATCGGGCTTAATATGGCGGAATTGAGGCAGATACTTGATGGTAATTTTGAGGAACAGGAAAGCATTTCGGTTCGACGAAAATTAAAGACGATGTACCAGGTAAAGGGGAGAGACGGTACACTCGAGAAACGGATAAGCCGTCGTTCAATTTTCGATAAAATTCGAGTAGAAATATCTAGAGATACTCTTTCATGATTCATGTCCATCCGTTTCCAGCTAGAATGGCGCCGGAAATTGCGCTAAAGGAGCTAAAAAACCTTCCGAATGATTATTTGGTACTTGATCCCATGTCAGGTTCAGGAATGGTGCTTGGAACAGCGGCTAAGCTTGGATTGTCGGCCATTGGCTATGATCTTGACCCTCTTGCGTGTATGATCTCTAGAGCGAACGGAACTTACGTGAAAGAGGTTAAGGTATGGAATGCATGCGAGCAGCTAATATCTGGTTGCCAAAAGTTAAATGCGCATACCGTGAGCCTTCCTTGGATAGATGAAGATAACGAAACGCAGAAATATATTGATTATTGGTTTGCGCCTAAGCAGCAGTTACAGCTTCGTTCTTTGAGCTATCTGTTAGTAGCGCAACCTTTTATTTCAAACAAGAAAATTGTGGATGTTTTAAAAACTGCTGTCTCCCGATTAATTATTACGAAGGAGCCGAAAGCTTCCCTGGCAAGGGACACCGCGCATAGCAGACCGCATAGAACTATTACGGAGAACGATTTCGATCTCATTGAGGCACTTCCTGTATCGGTTGGTCATGTGCTTTCAGCGCTACGGCCTAGTGAAATACTGGCTGACGTTAAGAATTATTGCGGAGATGCGCGGCGTATGGGGCGCATCCGAGATTCCTCAGTCGACTGTATTGTTACTTCTCCGCCTTATCTTAATGCTATTGATTACATGCGCGGCCATAGGCTTTCGTTAGTGTGGTTTGGATATACTGTTTCCGAGCTCAGGAGAATTCGCGCTCGTTCAGTCGGGGCAGAAATCGTAGATAACCGTAAGATAGACAAGCAGCTTCGAGACTTTCTTTCCGATCTTTCTTCGGATGTGGATGAAACGAAAAGGCGTATTTTAAGGCGATATTACTGGGACTTATGTCGTATCACTGATGAGGCATTCAGGGTGCTAAAGCCAGGAAGGAAGGCCGCTTATGTTATAGGAAACTCGAGTATTAAAGGGCATGAAATTAGAAATTCTGATTTGTTAACCATCGCTGCAAAACGGAGCGGTTTTCGTATATGTAAGAAAACCGTACGAGATATCCCAGAGAATCGTCGTTACATGCCTTTGAGAAACTCGGAAAAATCGAGCCTAGCAAAACGTATGCGTTCTGAACATGTGATTATCATTAAGAAAACTTCCAAATGATTTTGAAACAACAATTGACGAGGAAACCCGGATAATATAGGTTAAAAGAGTGTCGAACTCGATTGAAATCCAATTGAGGATTTAAAGAGCCGGCATTCTTTTCATCGATTCTCATACAATTCCCCGACGCTAATTTTCAACGCCTTAGCCAACAGAACGACTTCTGAGTCGGTAACCCGCCTGACCTTTGCTTCGATCTTTGCGAGGGTGCCCCTGCTTATATTCAAACCCACTATATTGCAACGCGCGGCTAGCTGATCTTGGGTCATATCCTTCTGCTCTCGCAGATATCTAACTTGGGGCCCAATATTATTCATTAAATATTCGCTCCCTGAATTGAGCCCTGATTCTGCCAAATTATCGAACCGTAAATGCTCTGCATACGGAGCAATCATTATTTGTTTTTTTGCTCGGATGCTCCGGCATCGGAGCAAGACGCAAACAATCATGCGTTATCATCTTGCGCGATGAATGAATAAACCAACTGTGTGGAATGCATAGGCCCATTATGTTTAACGGACATTACGAGTCCACATGCTATAAGTAGCATTTTCATGTGCTACCTATAGCGTTACTTATTGTTATCACGGACGAGGCATAAACAATCAACACGGAGCGTTGAATGAAGATCCTAATTGCCGAAGACCAGCACATCATTCAGATGGTGCTTGAGCAGACGATGAGGGAGTGGGGTTTCAGCTTTGACATGGCTTTTAACGGGCTTGAGGCGGTGATGTATGCCAAGGAAAAGCCGGGGCAGTACGATATCTGCATCATGGATGTTTCCATGCCGATAATGGATGGTATCGAGGCGACTCGGGTGATCAGGAGGGATGTGGAGTATTTCCCGATCCTGGGTTATTCCACGGATATGGGCATGCGGGAGTTGTGTCTGGAGGCGGGGATGGATGATTTCTTGCTTAAGCCGAGCCCCAAGGAGAAGATGCTTGCGGTGATTAGTGAGCTGACTTTGCGAGGTTGATTAGACGCTGGATCGCGGTTTGCGTCGGGATGACGATTTCCCCCTCCTAGCCTCCCCCACAAGTGGGGGAGGGATACCCCTTGCTCCTGTTTATCGCCCTGAGGACAGGGCTCCTACACTCTCTGGGAGGGGGGGCGTGTTCGCTCCTCCGATTTATCGCCCTGAGGACAGGGTTCCTACACTCTCTGGAAGGGGGGACGTGTTTCGTCCCTTTTGTTTATCGCCCTGAGGACAGGGCTCCTACACTCTGGGAGGGGGGCGTGTTCGTTTCTCCTGTTTATCGCCCTGAGGACAGGGCTCCTACACTCCCTGGAAGGGGGAGGATCGCGCCTGAAAGAAAGATTTTGCGTTTTGAGATGGGTGGGTTCTGGCCGCTTGACACAGGTGAAGATTTCGTTCTAAAGTGTTTCCGGTTTCGAAACAGGAAAATTCCATGGGACTTAAAGCTCAAGATACCTTATTGGTACTCAAATATTGGTCACTTAAACGAAGTGGCGGAGAAGCTAGTGTCCGCGGAATTTCGGAGGCAATCGGGATAAGCGCTAGCGAGGTCAGTAAAGGCGCCAAACGGCTTATCGCTTCACATCTAGTGGTGGAGCGATCCGCAGGTGTTTTCGCCGAGATCGGGGCATTACTGGAGTGGCTGTGTTATGGGGTGCGTTATGCCTATCCGCAGGAGAGTGTAGGCTATGGCAGAGGCATGGCAACTTCCTGGAACTGCCCTGTGCTGGATAGCGAGATGACCCCACCGGTTCCGTCAATCGTTTGGCCTGTTTCAGGTGGTGAAAGTGAGGGCGCCTTAATTAAGCCTATTCACGATTCCGTACCCCTGGCGGCGGGTCGCGATGACGACCTGTATCGTGCGATGTCGCTGCTTGAGGCGATTCGGGGTGGGAAACCTAGAGAATTATCCATTGCACGAGATCTTTTAGCGAAACTGATCAAAGGGAATTGATGAAAAGCAAAGATATTAATTTACTGCAACTGGAGGCCGTGGCCTCTGCGTTGGGAGATTTGCTGCCGCATGTGACATTTGTCGGTGGTAGTACAACGGTATTGTTGGTCGACGAAGCGGCACATCATGGTGTACGCAAAACGGACGATGTAGACGTCATTGTCGATGTGGCGACTCAGGTTGAATATTATAGGTTCTCGGAAAGGCTGCGTAATCTTGGATTTCGTGAAGATGCGGATGGGCCGATTTGCCGTTGGCTTTTCGGTACTGAAACAGGAAGGGTAAAGCTCGATGTCATGCCGATTAGCGAAAAGATACTCGGTTTTTCCAATCGTTGGTATAAAGAGGCGATCAGGGAAGCATTCGAAGTTAGCTTGCCCAGTGGAATAACTATTCGGGTCGTCAGCCCTGTATATTTCCTGGCGACAAAGTTTGAAGCATTTATAGGACGAGGGAAGGGAAATTACTTTAGTCATGATCTGGAAGACATCGTTTTTGTACTGGAAAATAGAGAAAGATTTATTTTCGAGCTCATGGATTGTCCGGGTGAGTTGAAACAATATTTTTCGCGGCAGGCGGATCTGCTGTTGAATGATGATTTTTTAAACGTATTGCCGGGATTATTAAATAATCCGGATTCATCCCGAGCTGTGATAAACAGTTTTAATATCATGAAATCTTGGGGGCAAGTTATATAACAAAGGCAACGGGGAGTAGGCCGCGGTTTTCATAGTAGGCTGGCCCGGAAAGTCATTGTTTGTCTTTCGCGAATTTGTTCCTGCCAAAAATAAAGGATTAACGGAGAAAAAATGAGAACAATACTGATTGCTATAATCGCGCTGCTGATTGCCGGATGCTCAGGACATGCGTATGTGCAGGATGTTACAACCGCCGGCAATACAAACCTGGCTCCTTATGACAGTGTGTATGTGGAAGTAAAGGCGGAGGATGGGTCAATTGAAAGTCGCGAAGGATTTGATATAAGCAAAACGGATTTTGAGAAGGCGTTCATAGCAGACATGACCGAAAGGAACAGGTTCGGGTATGTCGGCCCCAGGATAACGGGAAAGCCGGAACGCGGGGCCGTTGTTGTCAGTCTGGTTATTGAGGATCTGAATTACGTCAGCGGGGCGTCAAGCGCCATGTTCGGTGTGATGGCTGGAAATGCGCGCTTCAAGGTCTTGGCGCGCATAATGGATGCGGAGTCGGGAGAGCTTATTGCGGAGGTTCGTTCCGGTGCGCATACCAGATCGTCCGGCGGAATATTCAGGGGGAGTACCGGTACCTTAATAGTGGAGGTCTCGAAACAGCTGGCGACTAAGATATCCAGCTATAAGTGATTTCGGAAGGCGGGGGTTTGGAATTTGGTGGTTGTTTCTGTTTCTTTACCCCCCTGTTGTCCCCCCTGGAAGGGGGGACGTGTTCCGTCCCCCGGCAGGGTGGGGGAGGGATACCCCTTACTCCTGTTTATCGCCCTGAGGACAGGGCTCCTACACTCTCTGGGAGGGGGACGTGTTCGTTCCTCCGATTTATCACCCAGAGGACAGGGCTCCTACACTCTCTGGGAGGGGGACGTGTTCGTTCCTCCGACTTATCGCCCTG
>JBNKJV010000020.1:0-47000 GCA_050291465.1 Sedimenticolaceae bacterium
AAAGGTACTTGCAGCCCTTACAGAGAGGCAAAAAAATAAACTCGGAGTCGACAGGCTGCAACATTTATTACCAGATACAGAACAAACCTCCAGCAAACGGGCCACGAAACTGGTTACCTGAATGAAAAAATGGGCTATAGGCTGCGAAATAAATTATTGGACTAGTAAATCCACCGTAGGCAGGCTGCAACACTGGTTACCGGATATAAAAAATCCGCAGCAAACGGGCCAGGCGCCGCTATTCTCCGGAGAAATAAAAAACCCGAACCGGTTACCGGTTCGGGTTTATAAGGCGGAAACCGCGTCCGCTTAGAACTTCCAGTTCATCTGAGCGCTGATGATATCCACGCAGGCCTCATAGCTGCCGTTGAGGTTGCCGCGGGGCACGTTTTCCGTATCGGTGAGAGATTTGTTGACCTGCGGATCGTCCACGAACAGGTGGGCGTAGCCGAAATCGAAACTCAAGTTGTCGGAACTCCTGTAACCCAGACCGACGGCGAGCCAGATCCGGTCTTCACCCGGAACACGCGGCGTGCGGTAGTGTTCATTGGGGATGGGGGTTTCGTCAAACGCGGTACCGATGCGGTAGGTCCAGTTGCCGGCGGAAGGAGTGTACTGAACTCCTAAGGAGTAACGGTTGCTGTCCTCCCATTTCAGTGTCGTCACCCCGTCCGGGAGGAAATTCTCGAAGTCAAACCGCAGTTCCTGCAATACATGCCAGTAGGTGCGGCTGTAGTCGAACATTACCGCCCACTCGGGATTAAACTCATGATAAAGACTGACCGAGAGGGTAGCTGGGAGCTCCACATCCGAACTGACGTCTGTGTCGGTGAATGCCATGTTGGCCGGGACGCCCCCGAATGCGGGAAGCAGGACGGCGGCAGGCACATTGCTGAAGTCCGCTTCGCCTTCGACCTCGTATTTGATCTTGGAGCGGTAGTGGAGACCGATTCTGGTCCCTTCGTTGAGTTCGGCCAGGAATCCCAGGTTCCAGCCGAAGCCCCAGTCATCACCCACCAGTTCCGCTTTTCCGTCCGCTGCTGCTCCGCCACCGGTCATGAGGAAGAAATCCAGGGCATTTGAGAGGTCAGCCTTGACATACTGGGCGTTGGCCCCCACGCCGACACTGAAGGTCTTGTTAAAACGGTAGGCGATGGCGGGATTGATGTTCAGGGTCACGATCTCGGAATCGATGGCATGGTAACGGCCGATCCAGTCGTCGTCATAGGAGGTGGCCAACCCGAAAGGTGCATTGATCCCAAGACCAAGAAAGAGGTTGTCAGTGAGCTGGTTGGTTAAATAGAGGTTGGGGACCAAACCGATTACACCTGCATCCCCGCTCTCCTCGGATCCGAGGCCCCCCGGCCCTAGAACCGCGTGCACGGATCCATCATCAGAGAACTCCGCCTGGGGAACAATCACCTGGAGTCCCGCGGTACCCTGGGTTCCCTTGAGACGTGTCATACCCGCCGGGTTGAAATAGACTGTGGTGGCATCCTGGGCCTGGGCCGCGCCCCCGGCATACGCGGTTCCCATCCCGGAGACGCTCTGTTCGATTAGTTGAAATCCGGCCGCCGTTGCCTGTTGTGCCAGGCCTGCCAACAGAATGCCTGAGGCCACGGCAGAAGCGCGGAAGAAATGGCGTTGCTGCTTGTTCATTGGGCTCCCCTTAAGCTGTATCAGAAAAATTTTTATTGCCGGGTGCATTCCATGTATCGACTGGCGTCCCGAGAATAACTTATTAAATCCATGCGTACAATCGGTTACGCGTCGATTCTTATGGACCTGATAAAAATAATTCGGTAATGCTTGGATTAAACAGCGTTTGATTCCGGGCGGGTTATATAAATAGTCAAAAAACCCATTCAGGACGTAGCGAAGGTCGGCGGACTCAGGGGCGCGGAAACATTAGCGTTGCAAAGAGGTGGTATGGTATAAATAATATTTATCACAATACTTACCGGGGAAATAAGTTATGGCTGATCGGAGGCTTCAGGTGTTTCACACGGTTGCGCGTCTGCTCAGTTTCACCAAGGCCGCTGAAACGCTCCACATGACCCAACCGGCGGTGACGTTTCAGGTTCGGCAACTGGAAGAGTATTTCAATACGCGGCTCTTTGACCGTACCCACAACAGGATCAGTCTCACGGATGCGGGAAACCTGGTCTACAAGTATGCTGACCGCATCTTTGAGCTTTATACCGAGATGGAACACTCGGTCCGCGAGATGACCGGAGAGATCAGCGGGGCGCTGACCATCGGGGCCAGCACCACCATCGCCGAGTATATGCTCCCGTCTCTTCTCGGTGATTTCAAGGCCAAGTACCCGGAAGTTAATATCCATCTTAAGGTTTCCAATACCGACGGCATCGTCTCGATGGTAGAGAACAACATCATTGATCTCGGAGTGGTGGAAGCGCCGGTTGGGAATAAGAATCTTGTTGTGGAGACCTGTAGCCCGGATAGGCTGGTGGCCATCGTTCCGCCCGGTCACCCGGAGGAGAAGCGACAGAATCTTACCTACGCCGATCTTCTGAAATATCCTTTTATCTGTCGCGAGGAAGGGTCCGGGACCAGGGAAGTGATCAACGAGTGGTTGAGAAACGACAACGAGAGCGAAGAGGAACTCAATATTTCCATGGAATTGGGAAGTCCGGAGGCTGTTAAAGGGGCGGTGGAGGCAGGTATGGGGATCTCCGTGGTCTCCAGCGCCACCATACAGAAAGAGCTGAAATTGGGTACCCTGGTCGCCATTAACCTGGATCCGGTGTTGGAACGTCCGTTCTCCTTTGTTCACCAGAAACAGAAGTTCCGGGTTCGGGCCATGGAAGAGCTGCTCGAATTTGCCCGTGGTTACCTCAAGGAACACGCCCGGGATTTCCAGTAATTCACAGTGTTCTCACAGGTTCCTAATCTTCCCGCCGAACAGCGCCGACTCCTTAAGCTGTACGGGAAACTCGGTGAACAGGACCGGGAGAGTCTGCTGGCGTTCGCGGAATTTCTGGCGGTTCGCGGTGAGGGGTCGGGAACTTCAGATTCCGGCAGCGATACACCGGCGGAACCGAAAGCGATCGCCCGGCCGGAAAAGGAGAGCGTGGTGGCGGCGATCAAGCGCCTCTCCGAGACCTACCATATGCTGGATCGGTCTCTGCTGCTGAACGATACCTCCTCCCTGATGACGGCACATGTTATCAAAGGGCGGGAGGCGGCCGAGGTGATCGACGAGTTGGAGGAACTGTTCGCCCGCCACTACCAGGAGCATCTATCGTTTTATAAGAAATAGAGAGGGTGGAATCCCTCCTGTTGCGGAGACTGCCGGCAAGTTTCTCCGGCAGTCCCGGCGGCACCATTCAGTCTTCGGTTTTACAGGAACTTATTCCAAACGGCAGGTAAGCAGGACACCAGCTGATGATGCCGGTGAACAGGGGGATTATGCCGATGGCACCCCACCAACTCTGGGCGACGACACCCCATACGATCAGAGCCAGGCCGACAACGATTCGCAGTATGCGGTCAATGCCTCCAACATTCTTTTTCATCATATTCTCCCGAAACAGTATTGAATAAAAGGAACCTCCCGCAGCCGGGAGTTCGGACATTTACAACCTTATACATCGGGACAACCGCTGTCTGTGACTATATCACACACAATCTCGACCCTTCAGCCAATAAACTTAATCCAAGTAAACTACTGTTTTTGGCGGCGAGACACGAAAGGGCTCTGCTGTTTCGGCGGGCCACGCCCGCCCTACCAAGCCGGAGATCGGATTATTAATCACCACAGGGGGCACGGAGGAACACAGGGAGGTTAACAATTACGCGTGATACTTCTTTGTGAACCTCCGTGTTCTCTGTGCTTGGGGTGTATCGGCCCTTTTTATGGGCCTTTATCAAACCACCCGCTCTGCGGGTGGTGGCTGATTCCAGGCGGGACGGGTCAGGTCTCCCCACTCCGCTCCGCCAGAAGAGAGGCGTCGAGCAGTTCCACCGATCCCCGGGACACCCTGACCAGTTCTTTACTTTCGAAATCCTTGAGAATCCGACTGACGACTTCGCGCGAGGTGCCGAGGTCGGAGGCGATAATCTGATGCGTCACCTCGATCCGCTTCTGCTGGGGATTCACATGCTGCAGGAGATACTGTGCGACGCGTTGATCCACCCGGCGAAAAACCACCTCTTCAACCAGGGTTATGATATCGCCCATCCGGTGGGCGACGAGGCTGAAGACATAATCGCGCCACTGCGGTGACTCGGCCAGCCATGTGCGGATATCATGGGCCGGAACCACCACTGCCTCCACATCCTCCTCGCAAACCGCGAATGCAGGAAAGGGCAGATGGCTGAGAATGCACGATGCGGTGAGGATGCAGCTTTCCCCGGGACCGATCCGGTAGAGGGTGATCTCGCGTCCGCTTTCTCCCAATTTATAGATGCGGGCGGTACCTTCCAGTACCAGAGCAAGATGGGAGCATTCACGACCTTCATGACAGACGAACTGCCCACGCTCCAGTCTGGCCACAGCGGCTCTTTGGAGAAATCGTTCGAGGAGTTTATCCTCACAGGACTGGAGAAAGCCGAAGGTGGTGAGAACTTTCTGTTTGGTTGAGCTGTTTGTAATCACCGTACGGCTCCGGTTCAGGGTAAGGCGGTTTCGCAGGTTGTCACGCGGTTGCGGATAATCGGCGGGATGTTTAAGGGACCTCTGATTCAAGACTATAGTGAAGAGGTTGTTTGATCAATGAGTCAGCGATGAAAATCTTCGGTCTAGGTGGATCCAAACCCGATCGGGGACGCATTTATGCCTGGGGCTTTTATGATTGGGCCAATTCCGGCTTTGCGACCACCGTGATGGCGGGGTTTTTCCCCCTGTTTTTCAAACAGTACTGGGCCGGCGACATAGATCCCACCACCAGCACCTTCTACCTTGGAACTGCAAATTCCCTTGCCAGTGTCTGCGTGGTGTTTCTGGCGCCCATGCTCGGAGCAATCGCCGACCGTGGCGGGACGAAAAAGCGTTTCCTCATCTTCTTTGCGATGATGGGGGTGGTCATGTCCGGCGCACTGTTCCTGGTGGCGCAGGGCGCCTGGTTGATGGCCTTGCTGCTTTACGGGATCGCTATTCTCGGGTATTCCGGCAGCATGGTTTTCTATGACGCCCTGTTGGTGGATGTGGCGGAGGAACGGGATTTCGATCTGGTATCGGCACTGGGCTATGGCCTGGGTTATCTGGGCGGCGGCGTTCTGTTCGCGTTCGATGTGGTAATGACGTTGTATCCCGAGTTTTTCGGTTTCCAGGATGCCTCGCAGGCGGTACGCGCGGCGTTTCTGTCGGTTGCCGTCTGGTGGGCGTTGTTTTCAATCCCCATTATGCTGTTTGTGAAAGAGCAGCGGCCGCCGCAAAAGGCCGATCTGATCTCCAGCGTGCGGGGAGGGTTCGGACAGCTTGTGGAGACCTTTTCCCATTTTCGGCAACTGCGTTCGGCCTTCCTCTTTCTGCTTGCCTACTGGTTGTACATCGACGGCGTCGACACCATCGTAAGGATGGCGGTGGACTACGGGTTATCCCTCGGATTTCAATCCACAAACCTTATCACCGCGCTGCTGGTTACCCAGTTCGTCGGGTTTCCGGCCGCCATTCTGTTCGGGAAGATCGGTGAACGCAGGGGACCACGACAGGGAATTATGCTGGCCATCTTCGTCTACCTGCTGGTGGTGCTCTGGGCCTACCGCATGGACCAGGTCTGGGAGTTCTATGGGCTGGCGGTCACCATCGGCCTGGTGCAGGGAGGCATCCAATCCCTGAGCCGCTCCTTTTACGCCCGACTGATCCCCCGTGACAAGGCGGGGGAGTTCTTCGGTTTTTATAATATGCTGGGAAAGTTTGCCGCCGTAATCGGCCCGCTATTGATGGGCTGGGTAGCCATGGCTTCCGGCAGCACCCGTCTCTCCATACTGTCCGTTCCGATCCTGTTCATCACCGGCGCCGTCCTTCTGGCTCTGGTGGACGAAAAACAGGGAAGAGAGCAGGCCCGGGCATTGGAGGGCTAGCCCCGAGTTTCTCCCCGTGAGGTCCGGCGGAACTGCGTCGGCTGCGACCCCGTTCCCCGACAGAAAACTGCCTCTCTCCACTCGATGATGAGTCAATACTATGACGTTGCTCAAAGCAGCGCTTATAACCTATTGATAACAAAAAGTTAATCGTTTCGTTATTAACTGGCATGTCAATTGCTTCCAGTAAGAAAAAACCCGTGACCGGAGAGAAATCGATATGGCCGAAGAGAAGCTGGATGAAGATCTTGATCTGGGGATCGAGCAGGAAGGGGGTTCGAAAAAGAAGCTCATTATCATCATCGCGGGGGCGGTGCTGCTACTCGCGTTGATCGGAATCGGTGTGGGGTTTCTCTTCTCCGGGGATGAAGGCGACGAAGGCGCGGAGGGGGAACAGCCGCAGGCAGAGGAGGCGGCGCAGCAGGAAAAGCTTCCGGCCATCTACATTTCGCTGGACCCGGTGTTTGTGGTCAATCTGCCGCCCGGTGGAGATGCCAAGATGTTGCAGATCGGGGTGGACGTGATGGTGCGTAATCCGGAACTGGTTGAGTTCATCAAACACAACGATCCCATGATAAGGCACCAGCTTCTCAATCTGTTCAGTAGTCAGGACTCGGCCAGGCTGCGGAAGCGTGCCGGCAAGGAGAAACTGCAGTCTGACGTACTGACGGAACTGCGCAAGATTGTGAAGAAAGAGGGGGGCCCGGGAAAGATCGAGGCCGTATTTTTTACCAGCTTTGTAATGCAATAACTGAAGATCATGGCTGCTAACGACTTACTTTCACAAGACGAAATTGATGCGCTACTGCATGGCGTTGATAACGGTGCCGTAGACACCGAAACCGATCAGGCGGCTGACGGTGAGGCGCGTTCCTACGATTTCACCAGTCAAGACCGGATTGTCCGTGGACGGATGCCGACACTGGAGATGATTAACGAGCGTTTCGCCCGTTATTACCGAACCAGCCTCTTCAATATGTTACGGCGCTCGGCTGATATCTCGGTCTCCGGCGTGCAGATGCTCAAATTCTCCGAATTTGTCCATACGCTGTTTGTACCCACCAGCCTCAACCTGGTCCGGGTCGCCCCGCTGCGGGGTAAGGGGCTGTTCGTACTGGACCCGAAGCTGGTGTTCAGCGTGGTGGATAACTACTTCGGCGGTAGTGGACGCTTTCATACCAAGATCGAGGGACGGGAGTTCACCCCGACGGAGCTGCGGGTGGTGAAAATGCTCCTGGATTTTGCCTTCAAGGATATGCGTGAGGCCTGGAAACCGGTTCTGAACGTCGATTTCGAGTATGTGGGATCGGAAGTGAATCCCCAGTTCGCGAACATCGTAAGTCCCTCCGAAGTGGTGGTGGTGACCACCTTCCATATCGATCTGGAAGCCGGTGGCGGTGATCTCCATATCTGCATGCCGTACTCCATGGTGGAGCCGATACGGGATCTTCTGGATGCCGGGGTTCAAAGTGATCGCGGTGACCGGGACGAACGTTGGGAGAAATCCCTGCGCGAGGAGATCATGGGAGCCAAGGTGGAACTGAGCAGCATATTGGCGGAAACCCAGATCTCCATGAAGGAGCTGGCTGCATTGAAGACGGGGGACATCATTCCTCTCGATATCCCGGAAGTCGTGGAGGTGTGCGCCGCGGAGGTACCTATATTTCGCGGGCAGGTCGGGGTTTCGGAGGGCAACTACGCCATTAAGATCCGGGAACGGATCGCACGTGGTGGTCAGGACAACCTGCGGGATTTTATTCACAAACCGGTGGAGTGACGCCGGCGGAATTAATGACAGGGCTGAATCATGAGCGAAACAGATAATGAATCGAAAGAAGCGATGCCTGATGAGTGGGCGGAAGCGATGGCGGAACAGGAAACCGCGGATGCCGGAAGCGGGTCGCAGGAGGGCGCCGAAGTGGGTGTGGCGGGGAGCGCCACCGAGTCTGCCAAGTTCCAGGAGTTGACGGCTGAGATTCCACCGGGTGGAGGCGCCGAGGTCAATCTGGACGCCATTCTTGATGTGCCGGTAACCATCTCCATGGAGATCGGGCGGACCAATATAAACATCCGCAACCTGCTGCAGTTGAATCAGGGCTCGGTGGTGGAGCTTGACCGTCTTGCCGGTGAACCCATGGATGTGCTGGTCAACGGGACCCTTATCGCACAAGGCGAAGTGGTGGTGGTCAATGAGAAGTTCGGTATTCGTCTTACCGATATCATAAGTCCCAGCGATCGGGTGAAGAGACTGAAATGAGGGTCTGGATCACCTCTCTGGCGGCGGCGTTTTCGCTACCCCTGTGGGCGGCGGAACCGAAGTCGGGAGCGGGTGCGGCAACCCAATTGGCGCCCTCAGCCCTGGGCGGCGGTGTTCTGCTGCAGACCGTACTGTTTCTGGTACTGATTGTCGGGTTGATAGTCGGTCTGGGATGGATAGTGCGTCGTATGGGGGGGATGACCGCCGGAGGTAAGGGACTGGTCAGTGTTGTCGGGGGTGTTTCCCTGGGGCCGCGCGAACGCGCGGTGATTATTCAGGCCGGAGATACCCGGCTGCTGGTCGGGGTTGCACCAGGACGGGTGCAGACCCTCTGCGTTCTGGATAGCGCGGATGACGAAAAGGAGAGTCCGCCGCAGTCAGGCGAGGAGTTTAAAGAAAGACTCGAAACAGAACTGGGAGGGCGGGAAGAATGAGCCTGCGGCTGTTTGTTCTGCTCCTTCTGATTCTGTTTCCGACGGTGGGACTGGGAGCAGGCGGTGTGGAGGCGGTTACCGTATCCCCCGCTGAGGGTGGCGGTCAGGTCTACTCTCTGAGCATCCAGGTCCTGCTGTTCATGACGGCGCTGACCCTGTTGCCCGGCGCCCTGCTGATGATGACCTCTTTTGCCAGGATCATCATCGTACTGGCTATTCTGCGGCAGGCCCTGGGCACCCAGAATACCCCCTCCAATCAGCTGCTGGTGGGACTCGCCCTGTTCCTCACCATATTCATCATGATGCCGGTATTCGATCAGGTTTATGACACGGCGCTGGAGCCATATTTGGAGGATAAGATCACGGTCGTGCAGGCCCTGGATAACGCGAAGAACCCGATACGCGATTTCATGCTTGCCCAGACCCGAGAGTCCGACCTAAAACTGTTCGCGGATATCGGCGGCTATGGCGAGATCGAGTCTCCGGAAGACACGCCGTTTTCCCTGCTGCTTCCCGCTTTTGCTACCAGTGAATTGAAGACCGGTTTTCAGATCGGCTTCCTGCTGTTTATTCCATTTCTCATTATCGATCTGGTGGTGGCCAGTGTCCTGATGTCCATGGGCATGATGATGCTGTCACCGCTGATTATTTCACTGCCGTTCAAGATCATGCTGTTCGTACTGGTGGATGGCTGGTCGCTGGTGTTCGGCACCCTTGCCGCGAGTTTCTTCACGTAGCGGGCTGGTGAGGAATCGGTCGTGACCCCGGATACCGTACTTGATATCGGCCAGAGAGCGTTGGAGATTACCGCCGCGTTGACCGGCGTGATCCTTATACCGGCGTTGATCGTGGGATTGGTGGTCGCCATGTTTCAGGCGGCTACGCAGATCAACGAAATGACGCTCACGTTCATTCCGAAGCTGATGGTGGTGGCGCTCGTGTTGATGGTGGCCGGTCCCTGGATGTTGCAGCTGATTATGGATTTCGTTGTGGAACTGTTTGAAAGCATTCCGGAGTTGATTGGATAGGCGGGCGCGGATCGATGCTCAGTCACTCCGGATGATGGACAGGCAATATGAATTTTACCGAGGCACAATTGAGCAGCTGGCTGGCCGCGTTTATGTGGCCGCTGATGCGCATCGGTGCCATGGTTTCGGCGGCCCCCATCTTTAGTGCGCGTCAGGTGCCGGTCCGCATGCGCATCGGATTGGCGCTGCTCCTGACCTGGATCCTGGTGCCCCTGATCCCGGAACCTCCGGTGGTGGAGGTATTCAGTCCCCAGGCTTTTCTGATCGCAGTGCAGCAGATCCTGATCGGGGTGGCGATGGGTTTCGTGCTGCAGATGGTGTTCGGTGCATTGGTTTTTGGTGGCCAGACACTGGCCTACAGTATGGGTCTCGGTTTCGCCTCCATGATGGATCCCCAGAACGGTGTGCAGGTACCGGTGCTTTCCCAGTTTTATATCATCACGGCAACCCTGCTGTTTCTGGTCCTCAACGGCCATCTGGTGTTGATAGATACGCTGGCTCGGAGTTTTCATACCCTGCCGGTGGGGACCGAAGGCATCGGACTGAGCGGGGTGGAGCAGGTCATCCGCTGGGCGAGCCGCATGTTCGCCGCCGGACTTCTGATCGCCCTGCCGGCCATTGCCGCGCTGCTGTTGGTAAATCTCGGTATGGGCATCATTACCCGCGCTGCGCCGCAGCTCAATATCTTCGCGATCGGTTTTCCCCTGACCATGTTGATCGGTTTCCTCCTGCTTTGGCTCACATTGCCCAATGCCATGGGCAACTTCAGTGATCTTCTGGAGGAGGCTCTCATTCTTGTTCAGCGTCTGGTCCTGATTACGAGGTGACCCATGGCGGAAGAGAATCAAGACGGCCAGGAAAAAACAGAACAACCGACACCGAAACGGCTTCGGGACGCCAGGAAGAAGGGCCAGGTCGCCCGTTCCCGGGAACTTAATACCATGGCCATCACCCTTCTCGGTGGCATTGCCCTGGTCAGTATGAGTGCTCATATGGGCAGCGGTTTGTGGGAGATCATGGCCGGTAATTTCATTATTCCCCGCGCCGACATCTACGATTCGACGGCAATGGTGCGGCGTCTTGCCGCTGCCATTCAGAACGGTCTGATGATGCTTCTGCCGTTCTTTCTGGTGGTGGTGGTGGCGGCCATCGGTAGTTCCGTGGCGTTGGGCGGTGTCGCCTTCAGCGGTGAAACCCTGGTGCTCAATTTCAGCAAACTGGATCCCATCAAAGGGATTAAGCGGGTCTTTTCCCTCAAGGGACTGATGGAGGTGCTCAAGGCCATGGCGAAGTTCCTACTGGTCGGCAGCGCTACGGGTCTGGTGCTGTGGCTGACCCTGGATGATTTTCTCGGACTGAGCCGGATGGAACTGGGTCAGGCGATGGTGCAGATGGGAAGTCTGATCGGCTGGTCGTTCGTAATGATCGCCTCTTCTCTGATCCTGGTCGCCGCCGTGGATGTCCCGTTTCAACTCTGGGAACACAAGCGCCAGATGAAGATGACGCGTCAGGAGGTCCGGGACGAAATGAAAGAGACCGAGGGTCGTCCCGAGGTCAAAGGCAGGATTCGCGCACTACAGCGGGAACTGGCCCAGCGGCGCATGATGGAGGAGGTGCCGAAAGCGGATGTCATTGTCACCAACCCCACTCACTTTGCGGTGGCACTGCGCTATGACCAGTCCCGGATGGCGGCGCCCCAGGTGGTGGCCAAGGGCGCGGATCTGGTAGCGGCCAACATCCGCAAGGTGGGAGAGGAGAACAACGTCACCCTGGTGGAATCGCCTCCGTTGGCCAGGGCGCTGTTTTTCAGTACCGAACTGGGGCAGACCATCCCGGCTGGTCTATACCTCGCCGTAGCCAAGATTCTGGCCTACGTGTTTCAACTGCGGGTTTATAAAACCGACGGCGGCGACAGGCCGGAGATGCCGTCGGAACTTCCTATTCCGGAGGAATTTCAGTACACGCCCGGTGAGGAAACGGCAGGTTAAATACCGTAGCGGCAGACGGGAGATTTTAGTGCGATGAATGCGATAGCCATATTCGATAGCATCAAAGCCAAGGGGCTTGGAGTACCGCTGATCCTGCTGATGATCCTGGCGATGGTGGTGGTTCCCATGCCGCCGATCGCGCTGGACATGTTTTTCACCTTCAATATCACCCTTTCGCTGGTGGTCCTGCTGGTGGTTGTCTATACCTTGCGCCCCTTGGATTTCGGTGTGTTCCCGAGTCTGCTGTTGGTTGCGACTCTGCTGCGTCTGGCGCTGAATGTGGCATCGACCCGAGTGGTCCTGTTGGAAGGACATCAGGGAGGGGATGCGGCAGGCAAGGTGATTGAGGCGTTCGGGGCGTTCGTTGTCGGGGGTAACTACGCGGTCGGGCTGGTGGTCTTCCTGATCCTGGTTATTATCAATTTCGTGGTGGTCACCAAAGGAGCGGGAAGGGTTTCCGAAGTGAGCGCCCGTTTTACCCTGGATGCCATGCCGGGCAAGCAGATGGCGATCGACGCCGATCTCAACTCCGGGCTTATCGATCAGGATGAGGCGCGCGCCCGGCGCGAAGAAGTTGCGACGGAAGCGGACTTCTATGGTGCGATGGATGGTGCCAGTAAGTTCGTCCGTGGTGACGCCGTGGCGGGCATACTTATCCTATTCATAAATATTCTTGGTGGTCTGGGTATCGGTATCATTCAGCACGACCTGGATTTCCAGACCGCTCTCAGGTACTACACCCTGCTGACCATCGGCGACGGCCTGGTGGCGCAGATCCCTTCACTGCTGCTTTCCACATCGGCGGCGATCATTGTCACACGGGTGGCCAGTACCCAGGACGTGGGTTCGCAGGTCATCAGTCAGCTGTTCTCCAGCCCCAGGGCTCTCGCGGTGGCCGCTGGTGTGCTGACGGTAATGGGCATTATTCCGGGTATGCCTAACTTCGCTTTCCTCACCCTGGCGGCTGCAGCGGGAGGAGGAGCATGGCTTATCGCACGGCGGCAGGAACAGGAGCTGCAGCAACCTGTGCCCCAACCCGTGCCGGAAGCGGTGGCGCCGGAGCATAAGGAGTTGACCTGGGACGATGTTCAGCCGGTAGACATTATCGGACTGGAAGTCGGATACCGACTCATACCGCTGGTGGATCGCAATCAGGGCGGGCAGCTCATGACCCGTATCAAGGGTGTGCGCAAAAAGCTTTCCCAGGAACTCGGTTTTCTTATCCAACCGGTACATATTCGGGACAACCTGGATCTCTCCCCGAACAGCTATCGCATCACCCTGCACGGGGTGCCGATCGGCGAGGCGGAGATCAAGACCGACCGGGATCTGGCCATCAATCCCGGACGGGTATTCGGGACCCTGGAAGGGGAGGCGACCAGAGATCCTGCATTCGGACTGGATGCGGTCTGGATCGATCCGGCACAGCGGGATCACGCCCAGACCCTCGGTTACACCGTGGTGGATTCCAGTACCGTAGTGGCGACCCATCTGAGTGAAGTCATCCAGAGCCACGCGCACGAACTTCTCGGGCATGAAGAGGTTCAGCAGTTGCTGGATGCCCTTGCCAGAAGCGCCCCCAAGTTGGTGGAGGATCTGGTGCCCAAGATCCTGTCCCTCGGCCAGGTTCTCAGGATCCTGCAGAACCTGTTGCTGGAAAACATCCCGGTACGCGATATCCGCACGATCGCCGAAACATTGGCGGATCGGGCGGTTCAGAGTCAAGACACCGGCGTTTTGACCGCCGCTGTGCGGGTGGCCCTATCCCGCTCTATCGTGCAGCAACTCGTTGGTCCTAAGGCGGAAATCCCTGTAATCGTCTTGGATCCGACGTTGGAACAGATATTGCAACAGACGTTGCAAAGCAGTGAGGAGGGAGGGGCCGGATTCGAACCCGGTCTGGCGGAACAGATGCAGAAAGCACTGGCAGATACAGCGGCCCAGCAGGAGATGACCGGAGAGGAGAGCATCCTCCTGGTGGCGGCTCCGATCCGTACCTGGATGGCCCGCTTTGTCCGTCACAGCGTCCCCGGTATGCAGGTGCTCTCCTATAACGAGATCCCGGATAACCGCCAGATCAAGGTGGTTGCGACGGTCGGTGGACCCAGCACGGAGGCGGCGTAGCGGTATGGGTCAGGACAGGTGATCGGCGGATGACCGGATAAGGTCGTTTTCGTTCACCCTCGATTTTGTGGAATGTCGGTTATGAAGATTAAGAGATTCTTTGCAGCGGATATGCGAACCGCAATACGGCAGGTTCGGGAAACATTGGGCCCGGATTCGGTCATCCTGTCCAACAAGTCGGTTGACGGCGGGGTGGAACTGGTTGCGGCCCTCGATTTCGACGAGTCCGTTATCTCCGAGGCGCTGGATATGGAGGAGCTGGGACAACGCAGCGGCGTGGTGACCTCGTTTCCGGGATCCGAAAGAGCCGACGGGGCCACCCAAGATAAAAGCGGCGGACGCGGTGCCCGTGCCCAGTCCGGTGCGTCACCTACCTCGCGTGTGGAATGGAGTCAGGATCCGTTACTGATTGACATGCGCCGGGAGGTGCATACCCTGCGCCGTATAGTTGAAAACGAACTTTCCGGTTTTACCTGGCGGGAAATGGGCGAGCATCAACCGCAGGTGCGGGAACTGCTGCGCCGGCTGATGAGTTTTGATCTGCATCCGACCATTTGTCAGCGGATCATCCAACAGGTCGGAGACTTTGAGACCATGGATCAGGGATGGCGCAAGGCGCTTTACTACCTGGCAACCGAGCTGCACGTCATCGGTGACCGCCTGCTTGAGGAGGGAGGGGTGGTCGCGGTAGTGGGTCCCACCGGTGTGGGCAAGACCACCACCATCGCCAAGCTCGCGGCCCGCTTCGGTCTGCGTCACGGACACCGGCATATTGCATTGATCTCGGCGGACAGCTACCGCATCGGTGCCCAGGAGCAGCTTGCGACCTACGCGCGTATCCTGGATGTGCCCATGCGCTCCGTGGCCAACGTCGAAGAGCTGAATATCGCCCTCAATGCCCTCGCCGACAAACGCCTGGTGTTGATCGATACCGCGGGTATGGGGCAGCGGGACCTGCAGCTGAGTGAAAAGCTGGCGGTGCTGCAGGCGGGAAATCGCAGGGTACGCACGTTGCTGGCACTCTCCGCCACGACGCAACAGGCGGCCTTGAAACAGGCCATTCAGGCGTTTGCCATGGCCAAACCCGAAGCCTGCATCCTGACCAAACTGGATGAGGCCGCGTCACTGGGCGGAGTGCTCTCCGCCATAATCGATACCGCCATGCCTCTCGCCTACACCACGGACGGACAGAGGGTCCCGGAGGACCTGCATCTGGCACGCGCCCATACCCTGGTGAGCAGGGCGGTCAATCTCGGGCAGCAGGAAGGAGAAGAATACAGCGAGGAGTACCTGGCGCTGGCGCTGGGGGGTGTGAGAGCAGATGCTCATGGCTGAAAATCAGAGAGATCAGGCCGCTGGGCTGCGACGTATGATCAGTGCGGAACCGGTTCGGGCGATCGCGGTAACCGGTGGCAAGGGCGGGGTCGGAAAGACCAATGTATCGGTAAATCTGGCAGTGGCGCTGGCGGACCTCGGGAAACGGGTGATGGTGCTGGACGCGGATCTGGGACTGGCCAATATCGATGTCGTTTTAGGATTGCATCCTCAGTACGATCTGTCCCATGTTCTGCGCGGAGAACGGCAGCTGGAAGAGGTGGTGATCGAAGGCCCCTCCGGTATAAAGGTAATACCGGCTGCCTCCGGTATTCAGCGCATGGCTGAATTAAGTGAAGCGGAGCATGCCGGTTTGATACGCGCCTTCAGCGATCTCAGCACGGATATCGATATCCTGATAGTGGACACCGCGGCAGGTATTTCCCATACGGTAGTCAGTTTCAGCCGGGCGGTGCAGGAGGTAGTGGTGGTCGTTTGTGACGAGCCGGCCTCCATCACCGACGCTTACGCCCTGATTAAACTGCTGAATCGGGAATACGGCATCGACCGATTCCGTATTCTCGCCAATATGACCCGCAGCGCCCAGGAAGGGCGGGACCTCTACAACAAGATGTGCCGGGTAACCGATCGCTACCTGGATGTCATGCTCAGCTTCATGGGCAGTATTCCGTACGATGACTATCTGCGCAAAGCAGTGCGCGGCCAAAAGCCGGTGGTTCACGCCTTTCCGCGCAGCCGCGTGGCACAGGCATTTAAGAATTTGGCCAAGAAGGCCGATAACTGGCCTGTACCGGTTGGTGCCAGTGGACATCTGCAATTTTTCGTGGAGCGGCTTGTGCAGTACGCGAGTCAGAGCGAGGGGATAGGCCGGTGAAAGGACTTGCAGCCTACGGTTCGGTCAACGAGCTCAATGCGGATTCACTGGTAACCCAGCATGCGCCGCTGGTGAAGCGCATTGCCTATCATTTAATGAATCGGTTGCCGCCGAATGTACAGGTCGATGACCTGATTCAGGCGGGGATGATCGGACTTCTGGAGGCAAGCCGAAATTACGACCCGAGTCAGGGTGCGAGTTTCGAGACTTATGCCGGGATTCGGATCAGAGGCGCCATGCTGGATGAGATCAGACGCAGTGACTGGACACCGCGTTCGGTTCACCGCAAGGCCAGAATGGTGGCCGACGCCATGCGGCGGATCGAAAACCAGCAGGGTCGTGATGCCAGGGATGTAGAAGTGGCGGAAGCGCTGCAGCTCTCGCTGGAGGATTATCACCGGATTCTGCTTGATGCATCCGGCTGTCGTATTTTCAGTGTGGAAGATCTGCAGACGGTTGGCGAAATATCCCAGGATCGGTCAAACAGTGCGGAAACCGGTCCTTATGACGGGGTCCAGAACGAGGCCTTCAGAGAAGCGTTGGCTGAGGCTATCGCCGGACTGCCGGAACGGGAACGGCTTGTTATCGCCCTCTATTATGACGAGGAGATGAATTTGCGTGAGATCGGACAGGTTCTGGGGGTTACCGAATCTCGGGCCTGTCAGATTCACAGTCAAGCCACGTTCAGGTTACGGTCACGCCTTACTGACTGGCTTTCGGGTTCGGACGAGATCGAAGAGTAACAAATTAACGGCATTCATCAGGAGGCTGCCTTGGATAAGAACATGAAGATTCTCATTGTGGACGATTTCTCCACAATGCGGCGGATTATAAAAAATCTGCTCCGGGATCTCGGGTTCACGAATACGCACGAGGCCGACGACGGTACTACGGCGCTACCCATGCTGCAGTCCGGAGGTTTCGATTTCCTGGTTACCGACTGGAATATGCCCGGTATGACCGGTATCGATCTTCTCAAGGCGGTGCGTGCTGATCCCAACCTGGTGAAACTCCCGGTGCTGATGGTTACCGCTGAGTCAAAAAGAGAGCAGATTGTGGAGGCTGCTCAGGCCGGGGTGAACGGTTATGTTGTGAAGCCTTTTACCGCCGCAACTCTGGAAGAGAAGATCAATAAGATCTTTGAGCGGGTCGAGTAAGTAAGCACAGTCAGGCGGAGTGAAAGCGGATGGAAAAAGTCAATATTGACAGCGAGCGCCTGGAAAAGGCGCGTGCTTTGGTAGCCCATCTTGAGGCCGGAAATGAGCAGCAGGCCGATGAAATCCTGTCTGAACTGAAGGGCGGGTGTGACGATGAACTGTTTCAGGAGGTCGGTCGGCTGACTCGTGAACTGCATGAGGCGATTAACGGATTTCTCCTGGATGAAAGGGTCGCGGAGATGGCGGAGAAGGATATTCCGGATGCCAGCGAACGGCTGAAGCATGTCATCATGGTGACTGAACGATCGGCGAACACTACGCTGAATTCGGTGGAGAAGAGTATTCCGCTGATTGATGAGTTGGGAGACCGAGCGACGGCTCTTGCGGATGAGTGGGGGCGTTTTCGAGGACGCAAGTTGTCGGTTGACGATTTTCGTATTTTGAGCGCTGATCTGACCACTTTTCTGGAGCTGGTGACCAATCATTCAAGCCAGCTCCATCGCAAATTGACGGACGTGCTGGTGGCGCAGGATTTTCAGGATATCACCGGCCAGATCATCAAGCAGGTTATAGATCTGGTACACGATGTTGAAGAGAAACTAGTGCAACTTATTCGTATATCAGGATCCAGGATTCCTGATTACAAGCACACCGCCGGCGCGGATAAGCTGGAGGGCCCGGTGGTTCCCGGCGTTGATCAGGGTGACGTGGTCCAGGGGCAGGACGACGTGGACGAATTGTTGTCGAGCCTGGGGTTTTAGAGGTTAACCGATTATGGCCATCGATACAGATGACGAAATCCTGCAGGACTTTCTGGTAGAGGCCGGCGAGATCCTGGAACAGCTCAACGAGCAGCTGGTCGATCTGGAGCAGCAGCCGGACGACTACGATTTGTTGAATGCTGTTTTTCGGGGATTTCACACCATTAAAGGCGGCGCCGGCTTTCTCGGCATCGATAACTTGGTGGAGGTCTGTCATCGGGCGGAAGACGTTTTCAATGTGTTGCGCCAGGGGCAGCGTAGCGTCGATGCCGTTCTCATGGATGCCGTGTTGCAGGTGTTGGATGTGGTGAACGAGATGTTTGCCCTGGTGCAGGACGGAGAGGAGCCGGGCCCCGCCGATTCCGCGCTTCTGGATGCCCTGCGTCAATTGGCGGAACCTGCGGATGAATCCACCCCAACCGAGCCTGAGCCGCAAGCCGTTGAAGCGGTTCCGGTTGAGGAACCGGCGGCAGCCGAAGTGGCGGAGGAAACCGACGAAGCTCTGGCGGCCGAGGGTGAAGAGATCACCGAGGAGGAGTTTGAAGCCCTGTTGGACGAACTGCATGGCAAGGGAAAGCATGGCGGTGTGCCACAGCAGCAGACGGCTCCGGCCCCCGCGAAGCAGGGGGGTGATGAAATCACCGAGGATGAGTTCGAATCACTGCTGGATGAACTGCACGGCAAAGGCAAGCATGGCGGTGTGCCTAAGCAGGCGGAGGGAAAACCGGCCGCCGGAGGCAGCAAGACAGGCGATGAGATCACCGAAAACGAATTTGAAGAGTTACTGGATGAGCTGCACGGTAAGGGTAAGCACGGCGGTGTGCCCAAAGGGGCGGCGAAGCCCGCGGAGCAGAAGAGCGTAAAGTCCGCAGCACCCGCAAAGGCGGCAGCACCCAAAAAAGCGGCATCCGACAAGGCCAAGGAGGAAGAGAACAAACCCAAGGCGGCGGCAAAGAAGCCCGCTGCTTCCGCGGAAACCACTGTGCGGGTAGATACCGCGCGTCTCGACGATATCATGAATATGGTCGGGGAACTGGTGCTGGTCAGAAATCGCTTGGCCACCCTCCGGGCCTCCATGAATGACGAGAAGGTCACCCAAGCGGTGGCTAATCTCGATGTGGTCACATCGGATCTGCAGAATTCCGTGATGAAGACCCGCATGTTGCCGGTGAAAAAGGTTTTCGGCCGTTTTCCGCGAGTGGTCAGGGATCTCGCTCGCAGCCTGAAGAAAGAGATCGAACTGGAAATGCACGGAGAAGAGACCGATCTCGATAAGAACCTGGTGGAGGCGCTTGCGGATCCGATGGTGCATCTGGTGCGCAACGCCGTGGACCATGGAATTGAAACACCGGAGGAGCGGGAGAAGTCGGGTAAACCGCGCAAAGGCGTCGTGGTGCTGTCGGCGGCCCAGGAAGGTGATCATATTCTTCTCACCATCGAAGACGACGGTAAGGGCATGGATGCCGATATCCTGCGCCAGAAGGCGGTGGAGAAAGGGATGATGGATGAAGAGGCGGCGGGGCGCCTGGACGCCAAAGAGTGCTACAACCTGATCTTTCAGCCCGGTTTCTCTACCAAGACCGAGATCTCGGATGTATCCGGGCGTGGTGTGGGCATGGACGTGGTCAAGACCCGTATCGCCCAGATGAACGGTTCCGTGGAAATCGACTCCGAGCTGGGAAAAGGCAGCCGTATCACCATCAAACTGCCCCTCACGCTGGCGATTCTGCCGACTCTTATGGTGATGCTCGGCAACCAGCCCTTTGCGTTACCACTGGCCAGTGTGGTCGAAATCTTTAATCTGGATCTGGAACGTACCAACGTGGTGGATGGCCAGCTCACCATTATTGTACGGGAACGGGCGCTACCTCTTTTTTATCTCCACAAGTGGTTGATCCAGGACGGAAGAGAGATGGAGAGCGACAGTATCGGTCATGTGGTCGTGGTCAACGTAGGGGGGGTTCAGGTTGGCCTGGTGGTGGATTATCTAATCGGTCAGGAGGAGGTAGTTATAAAGCCCTTGGGAGCCCTGTTACAGGGGGTAGACGGTATGGCCGGCGCCACAATCACCGGTGACGGTAAAATCGCTTTGATCCTGGATGTACCTGGTCTGCTGCGGAAGTACGCGCGAAAGTTTTGACCGGGAGTAACGCCAGTTTCCGGCAACCCATACACCCCTCGGTATTGAGCAGGTGAGTTAAGACGATTTGAAGGAAACGGTGTAACCGGAAAAACGCAGACCCATGAGCTCCAAAATACGAGTACTGGTTGTTGATGATTCGGCTTTCTTTCGTCGCCGAATATCGAACATGTTATCCCATCACCAGGGAGTGGAGGTGGTCGGTACGGCCGCAGACGGTTTGCAGGCGCTTAAGGAAACCCACCGTCTGAAACCCGATGTTATAACCATGGATGTGGAAATGCCGGTCATGGACGGTATTACGGCGGTAAAACGGATCATGGCCGAAGTGCCTACTCCTATTCTCATGTTTTCCTCTTTTACCCAGGAAGGCGCCAAGGCGACGTTGGACGCGTTGTCGGCCGGTGCTGTTGATTTTCTTCCCAAGAGGCCCGACGGCAACGGCGCCTTCGACGGGTCCATAGAGAACATGCTGCTTCGGCGGGTGTTGGTTCTGGGTCAGAAACAGCGCAGCAGATTGATCGGAGCCGCGGCGCCCGGAGTGGAGGCGGCACCACAGGTGGTCACCCCTGCGGCGCCTCCGGTGCGAAAAGGGCAGTATGACCTGTTGGCAATAGGCGCCTCTACCGGTGGTCCGGTAGCTGTCCAGACCCTTCTAACGGAATTGACGGCGGACTTCTCCTTACCGGTGCTGGTAGTCGTGCATATGCCCGCCGCATTTACACCGGCCTATGCCGAGCGTCTGGACGCGCAGTGCCGGGTGCGGGTCAAGGAGGCGGTGGACAGGGACCGGCTGATTCCGGGTCAGGTATATCTCGCCCCCGGAGGTAAGCAACTGCTGCTGGAAAAGCGTGGGGCCGATACCTTTATACGGATCACGGAGAGTGCTCCCGGCCAGACCTATCGCCCCAGCGTCGATGTGACCCTGGGTTCTGCATCGCGTATTTTTCCCGACTCGGTTCTCGCCATCGTCCTCACCGGAATGGGTTCCGACGGGATGCAGGGCGCACGGTTGCTGAAAGAGGGTGGGTCCACCGTCTGGTCCCAGGACAAGGAGAGTTGCGTGGTATACGGAATGCCTCAGGCGGTGGAGAAGGCGGGACTTTCCGATCGGGTTCTGCCCCTGAACCAGATGGGTCCGTTACTGGGTGAGGTGATCTGATATGGATACCCTCAGCGTCATCGGCATCATCCTCGCCTTCGGCGCAATCCTGGGAGGCAACGCACTGGAGGGAGGTCATATCGATTCCCTGGTCAACGGGCCGGCGTTGGTAATTGTTTTCGGCGGAACCGTAGGAGCCATATTGTTGCAGACTCCCGTGAGCGTGTTTCTGCATTCGATACGGGTTGCGGGCACGGTGTTCCGACCGCCAAACGTGGAGGTGGCCCCGGCCATTCAGAAGATAGTGGGCTGGAGCACCATCGCGAGAAAAGAGGGTTTGCTGGGATTGGAGACCATCGCGGAGCAGGAACCGGATCTCTTTATCCGCAAGGGCATGCAGCTTCTCGTGGACGGCAGCGAGCCGGAGGTCATCCGGGCCATCATGGAAGTGGAACTTGAAACCCGCGAACAGCATGACCTGCAGGCGGCGAAGGTGTTTGAGTCCATGGGGGGGTATTCGCCGACCATCGGGATTATCGGTGCGGTTATGGGATTGATCCATGTAATGCAGAATCTGGCGGATCCGAGCAAACTCGGGAGCGGTATAGCAACGGCGTTTGTTGCAACGATCTATGGTGTCGGCTTGGCCAATCTTTTTCTATTGCCGTTCGGCAACAAACTGAAATCGCTGGCACTGGGACGCTCCCATTATCGGGACATGATCATAGAAGGCTTGGTTTCCATCGCAGAAGGAGAAAACCCCCGTTATATAGAGTCCAAGCTGCAGGGATACCTGAAGTGAGTCGGAAGGCGTCCTCCAGCTGAATATGAAGAGTATTCCGGAACACGAAACAGATGGCTCGCAAGAGACGACAAGAAGAGCACGAGAACCACGAACGGTGGTTGGTCTCCTATGCGGATTTCATAACGCTGTTGTTCGCGTTTTTCGTCGTAATGTACTCTATTTCCTCGGTCAATGACGGCAAATACCGCGTACTTTCCGACACCCTGACGGATGCCTTTCTGACTTCGGCGCAGAGCCTCGATCCCATCCAGATAGGGGAACGGGTTCGAACTCTGGAGCCGGAGGCCGGGGAGTTCGCCACGCCGGAACGGGAGAAGCTGGAAGCGCCCAAGTCCGAAGATAAGGTTGAACCCGTTGAAGAGGGAAGACAGGCGGCTCAGAAGGATATCTCCGAAGAGCAGCAACAAGGGGCCGGTGAGAAGCAGCAACAAGGGGACGGCGAAGAGCAGAAGGTCCCTGATGCTAAAGAAACCATCGCCAGTCTACGTTCCACCCTCAACCCGTTTATCGATCAGAAGCTGGTCAACATCACCCAGAGCGACAGAGGGATAGAGGTGGAGATGAAGAGCAAGATGCTCTTCGAGAGCGGTAGCGCCCGACTCTCCAGAGCCGCGGTGCAGGTGTTGCGCAACGTGGCGGAGATCCTGAAACCGCTGCCGAACCAGATACGCGTGGAGGGACATACGGATAATGTACCGATACAGACCGTCGCTTTTCCTTCCAACTGGGAACTCTCGGCCGCGCGGGCGGCCAGTGTGGTGCATCTGTTTACCCGGCAGGGTGTGGATTCCACCCGTCTGGCCGCTATCGGATACGGAGAGTTCCGGCCGGTAGGGGATAACGGGACGGAAGAGGGCCGCCAGGAAAACCGTCGGGTGGCGCTTATCGTGGAGACGGCTCAGCCGGATAGGAAGGTACAGGGATTCCGCGGTCCCGGGGGAGCGGATCGATGAAGATCTGGGCCATCGCCAATCAGAAAGGCGGCGTCGGCAAGACCACCACGGCGGTGGCTCTCGGAGGTTTGCTGGCGGAGTGGGGCATGAGAACCCTGTTGGTGGATATAGATCCTCAGGGTTCTTTGACTGGTTACTTCCGTTATGATCCGGAACAGCTGGAACTGAGTACCTATTCGATTTTTCAGGCGAAGGTGGAACGTCGGCATATCGATCCGGAATCCCTGTTGTGTGAAACCGGAACCGAGGGTTTGTCCCTATTACCCGCTTCGGTGGCACTGGCCACCCTGGACCGCCAGGCGAGTCGCCTCGAAGGTATGGGGCTGGTGCTGAAACAGGCGCTGGATCCACTGGCGAACCAATTCGATTACGTTCTGATCGACTGTCCGCCCATGCTGGGTGTACTTATGGTGAATGCACTGGCGGCATGTGATCATCTGATAATCCCGGTCCAGACCGAATTTCTCGCTCTCAAAGGGCTGGAACGTATGCTGCACACGCTGCGGATGATTCTGAAGGCGCGGGCGGCGCCGCTTCCGTACACCATCGTTCCCACCTTTTACGACCGTCGTACCCGTGCCTCCATCGACAGCCTGCAGGTGCTGCGGCAGACCTATCCGGCTACGGAGCTCTGGGACGATGTCATTCCGGTGGATACGAAGTTTCGGGAATCCAGCCGGGCGGGAGTCCCTCCACCGGTATTCTGCCACGATGCGCGCGGTGTGGAGGCCTACGCGCGGTTGCTGAACGTTCTTCAACACAGCGAGGCGGAAGAGGCCAGCCGGGGGGTGGCGGGGTGACCACCAAGAAAGAGGATCGGTCGGTCCACCTGGCGGAGCCGGATCAGGCGGTTTATGACTACCTCGATTCGCTTCTCAGGGAAGTGGGGGAGAAGCGCGAAGATCTGCCGGAAGTACCCCAGGCGACGGAAGTGGCGGAAATCAGGCCGGAGCCGCTGTTGCAGGATGAGCAGGAGATCGTTACCGTGCCCGGCGAGGTGGAGGAGGCGGTGGCGGAAGGTGCCGCCCTCGTTCCGGAGTGGGCGGAAGAGCCTTTTCAGTGCCTGCTGTTCACACTGCGGGGAATGACCCTGGCCGTACCCCTGTTATCCCTGGACAGCATCATGAAATGGGAGGAGGAGGTAACACCCATACCGGGTCAGCCGGACTGGCATATGGGAGTCGTGCTGCACCGTGATCAGCAGGTGGTGGTGGTGGATACCGCGCAACTGCTCATTCCCGAACGGCTCGGCAGGGCTGATGAGAAGCGGGAGAGGGGCAGTCATATCCTGGTAATAGGGGGGGGGACCAGAGGACTGGCCTGTGACAGCCTGGCAAAACCCATCACCCTGAGAAAAGGGGATGTTCGTTGGTCCGTGGCGGGGGGCAGCCGGCCCTGGGTGGCGGGAACCGTGGTGGAAAAATTGTGCATATTGCTGAATGTGGACTACCTTTTGCGGATGATTGGGCATGAATGATGCATATCAATAGATGTTTCTCATGCCATGTGACGGAAAATTGGCGGATATGGCAGTGTTTACAGAGGATGAGATATGACCACAGGTGTTGATGAAGGATCGACAAACGATCCCTTGAACCAATTGGTGACATTCCGGCTGGAGGATGAAACCTACGGTATCAACGTGATGCAGGTGCAGGAGGTATTGCGCGTCACCGAGATCGCCCCGGTACCGGGCGCGCCCCCTTATGTGCTGGGCATAATCAATCTTCGGGGAAACGTGGTAACGGTAATCGATACCCGCACCCGGTTCGGCCTGTCCCCGGGCGAAGTGGATGACGCCAGCCGTATCGTTATTATCGAGAGCGAACAACAGGTGGTCGGCATTCTGGTGGATAGCGTGGCGGAGGTTGTGGAACTACGAAACTCTCAGATCGATTCCGCACCCAATGTGGGGAACGAGGAGAGTTCCCGCTATATCCAGGGCGTGGCCACGCGCAACGATGACTTGTTGATCGTGGTCGATCTCAACAAACTGCTGTCCGACAGCGAGTGGGCCGAGGTTGCAAGGCTCTGAATAGGGAGCACGGGAATTCGAGCAATGCCCGATATTCAAGAGCCCTATCCGATCAAACCTGTCTGGCCCACCAGGCCCAGGGGTAATTCGGGGAAAAGGAAACCGAAACAGCGGCCGGGCAAGGAGGGTGAAAAGGGGCATAAAGACTCCGGAAGGGAGGACGGGTCGCCTGATGAACGGCCTCATATCGATGATTATGCTTGAGAGGTAACACTATGAATCTAATATGGATATCAGTGGCAACCTATACCTCCATAGCCCTTATGGCGGTCTTGGTTCTCGCCAGAACGGTGCGCAGGCAGCAGGACCGTATCGATAGCATGGAAGAGCGGATAGATAATCTTGTGTCCAGCCTTAACGCCCTCTGCTCAAGTGCCGTGGGTGTGGACAAAAGAGTGGTTCGGCTGGAGCGAAGAGGGCGGGACCTGGAGCACCGCCAGGAGAGCATAGAGGTGCAGGGTCAGGGGGATGCCAAGCCCTACGGTGAGGCGATTCAGCTGGTCCATCGCGGGGCGCATCCTGCGCGGCTGGTTGAAGAGTTTGGACTTAGCCTGAGCGAGGCGGAACTCCTGGTAACGCTACATGGAGCCCGGAAAGCGGGTTAATCCCCTGTCTTGGTATCCGGAATGAGCGGTTTTTCCTGAAATCGCGATGATTTCGGGAAAAAGTTTACACTTTTTCACCCCTTTTGGTTAATATATACTAAGCTTTGGCCTGATAAGGACGTATGGGGCTTTTTGAACAGTCCGGCAGCACCAACAATAAATTGGCTGCCGTAGGATTCGCGGTAAACCGGATGCCTAAACCGGGTTACACTGTTTTTTAATCTACTTTGGTGTTTGGGGGATGACATGAAATCGATTTGGAAAAGGCAGGCAATCATCATCGGTGCGGCTGTACTGACTGCCGGCATGTGGATGGGCCCACAACAGAACGCAGATGCAGGATATCTGACTGACTCTTGGGGTACCGTCGTGCGAAATAACTACGGGGAATGTTGGCAGGGTATATGGCCGAATCCCGATCATGCTCCCGGCTGCGAAGGCGCCATGGTATTCGTCCTTTCCGATGCCACCGATAATTTTGATTTCGACAGTGCCAACCTGAAGCCTAAGATGAAACAGGCGCTGGACGGTATCGCCTCCAAGATCAAGGGTGCTTCCCTGTCCACTGTCGTCGTTACCGGTCACACCGACAGCATCGGTTCGGAAGCCTATAACCAGGATCTCTCCGAGCGTCGTGCCAAGTCCGCTGCCCGTTATCTGCGCAGCAAGGGCGTTACCGGAATCAGCACCCGCGGTGCGGGTGAGACCCAGCCGGTTGCATCCAATGCTACCGACGCAGGTCGCGCCAAGAACCGCCGTGTTGTGATCGAAGCCAAGTAACATCAGGCGATTCCCGGAAGTAAAAAAAAGGCCAGCATCTGCTGGCCTTTTTTTATTCCCGGTCTGTAGAGCTTCGATCAGGAAGAAAAACTCCGCAAGTCCCGCTGCGGTTCCTCCCCTCAGGGGGTGAGATAAATCGGCTATTTTTCCGCGGAGATATAGCAGATCCAACCGGCGTCCGCCTCGCTTTCTTGCACCGGTTTGAACTTGCCGTCCGGCTCTCCATCCTTGTCCCAGCCTTGCCAGTAGACGGTAACCCTGCGAAACCCCGCTTCTTCCAGGACATCCCGTATTTCCGGAAGGGTCCAGAGCCGCCAGTCGTAGCGAAAGGCGTTTTCCAGGCGCGAGCCGTCCGGGAATTCGAAGTGAATATTGCATATCAGTCGGTGGGTGACCGGATCGAATTTTTCCTGCTCCCATATATAGGTAAAGTTGCCTTCCTCGATTTCCCGATCTTCATTAAGCTCCCGGAATGCATCATAGCCGCCGTAGGCGTCCATAAAAAAAACACCATCCTTCCCCAACGCAGAATGGACACGGCGAAAATAGTGTTTCAGGTTCCGGCGCTTCTGGAACAGCCAGTAGCTGAAATTCATAGCCGCGATAATGTCCGGTGCCTCGGTTTTCGCCTCCAGGACGTTGTCCTGCAACAGCTCGACCCGGCGACACTGGCCTTTTGTAAGCTTGTTCAGGTTATTGGTGCGTCCCCATTCGAGGACCTCATTGTCTATATCCACTCCGATCGCACGATTGTCTTTGCGACGGCGTACCCATTCGCAACAGACGTTGGCAGTGCCGCAGAAATCCTCGCGCATAAGCACCGCTTTGCGGCCGCGCAGCTTCTTGAAGGCCTTATCCAGGAAATCGATCTCGGACGGGGCGTGCTGGACGGATAACTCATAGAGGTGGTGGCGGTCGGCCCGCTCCGCCATGGTGCGCTTCTTTTTCTTGCCTTTGCGTTTTCCAGCTGCCATCTGACGACTTCCAATCAAGAATATGTAAAAGAAGGTAGCACTATACTTAAAATCGTGCTTAATGGAAAAACCAAACTGTCCCGTGTAACCCTACTGTAATAATTAGGAAAATATAGATGGGTTCGAAGGCGGGGGTAAGAACTGATCGCCCGTTCCGGATTTGCCCTTCCGGCATGGCCGGGGACATGAAAAAGCCCGGATTTCCGACCTTTTGGATTGCGCAACGGGCTGATCTGGTTTAATCTTCCGCCTCCTGATTTCCATATCAGGTGCCTGAGACCGAAAATGCATCCCGGCGGCCGACGGAATAGCCGTAGCTAATCAGTTTTGGAGAGGTGTCCGAGCGGCTGAAGGAGCACGCCTGGAAAGTGTGTGTACGTTAATAGCGTACCGAGGGTTCGAATCCCTCCCTCTCCGCCAATTAAATCAAAAAGGGTCCCAACGGGACCCTTTTTGATTTAACTCGTTTGAATAAGGGAGGGGTTCGAACCCGAGGTAATCTAATAAGATTGGGTTCGACAAGCGCCGGAGGCGCGCAGAACGAGCCGCGTCAGCGGCGAGGGGGCCGCAGGCCCGGTAATCCCGACCGATCGCTTATTCTGTATAGAACGGATCGCGACGCCTTCCTTTGCAACAAGGAGCTACCAGGAATACATTGCACCAATGTACGAACAGGTATCCCATTCCCTGCTGAACGACATCCTCGACCAGCTCAAGCCAGAGATATGCAAGTGCGATCTGCGTCATTTCTATACCCGGCTGGGCGCCAACTTTTATGCCATCCACTCGTTGTTTCACTATCTTTACGGGCAGCGAGACGATTTCGAAGTGAAGATGCTGCGGCTGGTGGAGGTGCTGGCCCGAAACTACGTAAAGCGTGCCGCGGATCTCAAACAGCTTGATGTGGAGCGGGAGCATGATCACAACTGGTTCCTGAGTCAGGAATGGGTCGGTATGGCCATCTATACGGACGGTTTTGCAGGGAACCTGGCAGGCCTGAACGAGCGTCTCTCCTATGTGCAGGAGCTGGGCGTCAATATGCTGCACCTGATGCCTATGCTCAAATGTCCCAAGGGGGCCTCCGACGGCGGTTATGCGGTAAGTGACTTCCGCGATATCGATGAACGCTACGGCTCCCTGGAGCAGTTGCGTAAGCTGGCGGAGGGGATGCACAGGCGCGGCATGTTGCTGACTCTGGATATGGTGCTGAACCACACCTCGGATGAACACCCCTGGGCGCAGTCGGCACGCGCAGGCGACAAGCTGCACCAGGACTACTATTACATCTATCCTGACCGCAAAGTGCCGGACATGTTCGAGGAGACCATGCCGGAGATTTTCCCGGAGACGGCTCCCGGCAATTTCACCTGGGATGAGGCCATGGGCAAGTGGGTGATGACCGTATTCAACACTTACCAATGGGATCTCAACTATTCCAACCCGGATGTGTTGATTGAAATGATGGACAATATCCTGTTTTGGGCCAACCAGGGGGCGGATATCGTACGTCTGGACGCGGTGGCCTTTCTATGGAAGAAGATCGGCACTACCTGTCAGAATGAGCGCGAGGCCCACCTGCTCCTGCAGTTGATGAAGGATTGTTGTCAAGTTACCGCCCCCGGGGTGCTGTTCATTGCCGAGGCGATCGTGGCGCCGGTGGAGATCGCCAAGTATTTCGGTGAGGATGCGGTGATCGCCAAGGAGTGCGAAATCGCCTACAACGCCACCCTTATGGCCCTGTTGTGGGATGCTGCGGCTACAAAAAACGCCAGGTTACTGAACCAGGGGGTACGTTCGCTTCCGGACAAGTTGGACCGGGCCACCTGGCTCAACTACCTTCGCTGCCACGACGATATCGGCCTCGGATTCGACGATGTGGACGTGCAGGCGGCGGGTTCTGATCCGCGTCTTCATCGTCGTTTCCTGCTGGACTATTACACCGGTATGTTTCCCGACTCGAGCGCCCGCGGTACGCCGTTCGGGCGCAATGAGAAGACTGGTGACGCCCGTATCTCCGGTTCGTTGGCATCCCTTGCCGGTCTGGAAACAGCGATGGAGAACGACGACCCGGGCGAGATCGATCAGGCCGTTGATCTGATCCTGCTGCTGCACAGCATGATCCTATCTTATGGGGGTATCCCGTTGCTTTACTACGGAGACGAGATCGGCACTCTGAATGATGTCAGCTATCTAAAAGATCTTAGTAAGGCCAACGATAGCCGCTGGTTGCACCGCCCCTGCATCGCCTGGGACAAGGCGGAGCTGCGCAACAACCATGGCAGTGTAGAGCAACGTCTGTTTGAAGGGCTGCAGAAGATGATTGCGGTGCGCAAGGCTACCCCTGCATTTGCCGACTTCAACAATCGCGAGTTACTGACTGTGGCGAATCCGCACCTGTTCGTGTTTCTGCGCACGCATCCGGAGCAAACGGGGGAAATGGTATTGGTGGTGGCCAATTTCGATGTCAATCAGCAATATCTGGATCTTTCCGAGTTGGGAAATAGGGGTTTATTCCAATACGGTCAGGTGGTAGATCTGTATTCCGGTGAATATCCCGAGCACTTCGGTGATCGGTTGATTGTGCCTCCGCGTCGCTTTTTCTGGCTCACGGACCAGAGACCCGGTGGTCTAGTCTGAGGAACTTCTGATTAAGTCCGTAATGTACGAGTGGTACATAGGTTTCATTCGTTCACACCAACTCTTAGATTTAGCGGCCAGCAAATCTCTTTCTCCAGAACGGTATCTCCCCAGGCCTTGTTAAGCCTGGCGGATATATCAACCATCAAATCGTCTCCATAGGTTTTCCGATAGTTAGCGATCGCTGACCAGGTACCGAGATAGCCGATAACCCGGTCCAACGACCAATGCGCGTTCATTGTAAATCCGGGCGGTGACAGTTCCTTGAAAGGCAGATCAAGATCGGCGTAGCCGCTCTCCACCATCTTCCGTTCCCCGGCCCAGCATCCATCAAGAATATTCCAATAGAGATCGTCCACAACGGCATCGATCTCTGGTGTGATTCGAAACAGGTTATAGGTCCAGACCGCGATGATACCGTTCGGCTTCAATACCCTCTTTGCTTCCTGTATAAACCTGGAGATGTCGAACCAGTGCAGTGCCTGTGCGACGGTTATTAGATCTATGCATGCAGGTTCCAGTCCGGACTCTTCCGCGGGCGCCACCCTGTATTCCACCGACGGATGTGTATGGGCCTGCTCGATCTGTCTGGAACTGGCGTCAGTGGCAATAACCGCGCAAAAGAAATCAGCCAGGGCGACAGCCGCCTGTCCGGAGCCGGTAGCGCAATCCCATGCCAGCTCCTTGCCCGGTGTCAGGGAAGCGAGGTACCTGAACAGGTCAATGGGATAATCGGGGCGATATCTGCTGTAGCCGGTTGCCAGGGTGGAAAAGTAATCTTTGAATTGCGGATCTTTAGACGGCATCAGGTTCGGATCGATCTGCCAGGGCGGCAGTCGTGTCAATTTCATAACAATAGGTGCCGTCACTTTCTCTCTCGATGGAGCAGCTGTATTTTTCCAGCAATTTAAGCATGGGCTTGTTGTCGGAGATGACATAACCCCTAAGAGTGAAGACGTCATTGGAACGTGCATGCTGAACCAGATGATTCAGCAAAATTCCACCAAGCCCCCGGCCCTGAAAATTATCGGCGATGGTCAGCGAGAACTCCGCGACGTTTGGTTCATCCTTAAGGCAAACATAGCGCGCCATACCCGCACCTTCCTGGGAATCGCCATCCGCAATATGAGCGACAACAACCACACTGTTTCTGTTATCGGCTTGAACAAGACTTTCAAGATAGCTATCCGGAAGCCTTTTGATGGGGGCGTGGTACCGCGAGTAACGCGTTCTATCAGAGAGTCCGTCAAAGGCATCGGCAAAGCACTGCTTGTCACAGGCACCCATGGAGTCCAGACGGATTTCCGTGCCGTCCGCCAGAGTGGCGCCAATTCCAGATATTTCCCTACTCACTTGTAATTGCTCCCCCAGGGCCAGAAAAGTTCAGCAATCGCTGTCCTGCTTGTTTCTGACAAAACTATAGATCCATATGATGTGTTTCGCCAGACCGCATCGAGGTTTCGGACGCCGCCCGGGAAGGCCTCGCTCAGGCAAAAAGTGGACTTTCATCCCATATATTCAGACCCCTGGCCATCGGGCTGTTTTAAACCCAGAGACATGTTTGGTAGACTCCGGAAAAATAGGGAAGCTGGATATTTGCAGGAAGCAAGAATAACAATCACTTATTCCTGCCGAAAGACCGTTCCAGGTCGAAGTAATAGAGTTTAATTAGTTGGTTTAGAGACACTGCACGACGAAAGTGTCTGCCAAGCAGTACCCCGTTGGAAGTGTTTTGCTATCGACTTACCGGCAAGGAGTGCGCATGAGTAAATTTTGTCAAAGCTGCGGGATGCCGTTGAAGCAGGACCCTGGCGGCGGGGGTACAAATGCTGACGGCAGCAAGAATCTTACCTATTGTAGTTACTGTTACCAAAATGGCGCCTTCTTCCAACCGGATATGACGGCCAGTCAAATGCAGGAGTTCTGTATCGAGAAACTCAAGGAACGCGGTACGCCGAAACTTATTGGATGGCTGCTTACTCGTGGAATTCCGCGGTTGGAACGCTGGAAGAATCAGGGCGATTGAAATCTAGTTCTTTGAACGTATCGGGAGGTTGGACTTTTTAGTTGTACAGGAAGGTCTCTTTCATTTTGTCTCACGGAGGAACGGATCGATGGATAGCGACGGAAACAATTCTTCTGCAACAGGCTGCGTCACACAGAAATGTATTCAATGTAGTGATCAATATGATGCGCGTATGTTTACCTGCCCGAGTTGCGGCGGCCAGGAAGCGAGTGGGGATGAGGGTATGTTGGAGATCCTGCTTGTTAAGCAGGAGGCGGTGGAAGTGGGTGACCGTGCGCTTGAGCCGTTTAACAACGGGGACCTCGACGAGGCAATAGCAATATTGCACGAGGCCATAAGGATCAATCCAATGTACGAGCAGGCCCACTCAAATCTTGGTTTCGTGCTCACGGCAAAGGGGGATTACCAACAGGCGATTGACACGTTTGAGCATGTGCTGTCGTTCAGCCCCCATCGCGAAGAGGCAAGGCGCGGCCTGGCGGTGGCCAGGAGCATGATGGAGCAAAATATCTGAATCAGGGGATTGTGCCGGCGTATGGCACCGGGCAGGGCAGGGGTCGCAGGAACTAAGTCCAAGGTCCACAGGGAGAGAACAATGAAAAGATTCAGAAGGGTGTTAGGTTCCGTGTTGGTCCTGACCATATGTTGTGTTGCGCCGGTCCAGGCCGCGCTATATGTATTTGGTGACAGCCTGAGTGATGCGGGAAACGTGTGGGACGCCAGTACATCGGATCCGGATCTGCAGCCTGATCCGATCGTGCCGCCTTATTATCAAGGGCGAATGTCGAATGGGAAGAACTGGGCGGACTATGTCGCAGATGACCTCGGTCTCGAACCGTTAGCCGCCAGCCGCATCGGTGGGAGCAACTACGCGTGGGCGGGTGCCACCACGGGCTCCTGGACCACCGACCGTCTCTCGCTGCTGATCCCGGAACAGCGTCAGCCGGTGGACAATGTGGGAACGCAGATTGGAAACTTCGTTGCGGACCATGGGAGCTTTGCGGCAGGTGATCTGGTGCTTTACTGGAGCGGTGCCAATGACATCATGTATTACGCGCTCGACAATGTACCTGTCAGAGACGCCATTTCACATTTGAACGCTCTGACCCAGGCCAATCTCCTGAATCTCGAAGCGCTTGGCGCCACCCGTATCGTAGTTCCGAACCAGATCGACAGTGCCAAGAGCCCCATCTGGAGCGGTGATTATATGCTGCCGGCAGAGCTGCAACCCTATGTTACGGCAGTGACCACCGGCTTCAACGCCATATTGCCAGAGGTGATTGCATCCCTGGAGGGCAGTCCCGGCTTTGACGCAGATATTATCGGAGTGGATGTCTATACCCTGGCTGAAGAGGTAATCGCGGATCCCGCCGCCTATGGATTTACCGATGTCACCTCGCCGGCCTTTCTCACCCGAGGGGCCGATCCCGATACCTATCTGTTTTGGGATCCGATTCATCCCACCACCGCGGCTCACCGCTTGATTGCGGATGCTGTAACGGAACAACTGGTGCCGGAACCAACGGCGTTGATTATGTTGACGGCCGGTTTGACGGCGATGTGGCCGTTCCGACGCTATCGTTAGCGCCGACAAAATACATTTATAGGACGGAAAGAAACTTCGGATGAATACAAGAACAACAATACACTTCCGTTACAACGGAGAGATATGGCCGATAGTCGAAGACTGGGCCGGCCGGAACGGATATCGGCTTAAGGAATCCGGCCCCGGCGAGCGTACCTACCAGAAGGGTATTGGGTTCCTTGTGGCGCCGATGATGTTGAAAGTCAGAAGCGATAATGAAGAAACGGTGATCGACGCATGGGTCAGAGTGAATGTTCTGATTCGTTTGATGGGGCTGTTTCTTATTCCTGCTGAAATGGGTATTGAATCCGGCGGTTTGAAACTGGCTGCTCCCCGCAGTATTGCGCGAAAAGCGGTAAACAAATTGCTTGAAGAATTGGAGCAGCCGCAGATAGCGTAAAGTTTGGACGTTCTGGCGCTTTGGTTCCGAAATCAGAGTGAACGTCTTTCTTCAGCGGCGGCAGATCGGGAGGTATGCAACGCAGTATCCGGAGCCCGAACAAGCCACTCGTTATGTGGGATACGATTATAAATAATACCTGTGATTATTCCTGCTATACCACCAACGACATATACTGTTCCGAAAGTTATTATGGAGCCGGCTCCCCATACAAATAGACCAATTCCAATTGCCTTCATCGGCAATTCCATATGCTTGATGGACTCAAAAATCCCTATAAAAAAACCGGTGGAAAACATTGTTAGGGCAGTTATTACACAGCCCCATAAAAATAAGATGATGAAAGTGGAAAGTAGTTTTTTATCTTCGGATACTCGAAAGCGGGATGTTAATAAGACACCCCAAAAGAAAGCAGCGATAGAAAACATTGCGCCAAATACAGCGGAACCTAGTATCTTTTTAGCAGGAGGACCGCCTCCTTCCACGAAAATAGAAATAACCAAATAGAATATTGGCATTGCAATTGCGGCGGCGAAGGCAAATATAAAACCGGTGTAGAATCTATATTTTAATTTCATAGAACTGTGACGATCCCCGAAGTCATGCATTGAGCCGCGTTATGGTTCATGGCCGTATTAGCGATAGTCGTATTGATGAAGCTTTCTTTAAAAATTTCGAGTGCTTGATTTTTCTTTTTCTATAGGTGGCCGGCAAAATAGATCGCACTCAGGGGTGATCCGGGCAAAGAAGCCTCCAATACGACGTGACAGGGAAACCCGATGCCGCGCGAACAGCTCATAGGCGATATCGGTGACCCGGTCGATGATAGGCAAGCGGGTCAGGGCCGCGATCCGTCCCAGGCCTACGGCGGTGAGTGCCAGGCGGAACACCTCGGGCCCTTCAACCATGACGCCGTCCGCACGGCGGGCATGTATTCTTGCAAGTAACGCCTCGCGGGTCCTGCCGTAGGTTTCCGGATCGAAGTTTGGAGCTGAGACGTCGATGAAGATGAGCCGATCGTGACCATCGGCGTTATGCAACCGGGCAACATCGGCGCGACAGATGGGGCAGTCACCGTCATAAAGGAATTCAAGGGGGTAGATATTGTCGTCCATAAAGTCCTCCGTATTATCTGAATATTCTGTATAAACAGAAATATGCAGCCAAAAAAACGCCCCCTTACCCTTTGCCGTCACGTCGGATCAGGTTGCGGATTTTAGCGCCGAGCTTAAGCACCTTCATGAGGGTTTCAGGTTCCAGACGGAGCATTTCGTCCGACCAGTGCGTAAGGATACTGATGAATTGCTGCGTCTCTTCGATACGCTTGCGGGTTTCGCTCGACTCTTTCTTGAGCTCCGGACTGGCTAACAGTGCTTCCAATTCCTCCAGGGTGGGATCGATTTCGCGCTGTTTTCTTCCTTCGACGATAAGTTTGAACAGTTCCCAGACGTCCTTGGAGGTTTCGAAGTGGTCGCGGCGGTCTCCCAGGACATGAACCACCTTGACCAGCCGCCATGAAAGCAGTTCTTTAATGCTGTTGCTGACGTTGGAACGGGCGACGCCTAGGGCTTCCGTGATTTCGTCCGCGGTCAGGGGACGTTCCGCGAGGTAGAGCAGGGCATGTATCTGCGCAACGGTGCGGTTTACCCCCCAGCGGGTTCCCATTTCGCCCCAGTGCAGCACGAAACGTTGTGTGGTCGGCGAGAGTTTCATAAGCTGAGTATAGGAGTACAGAAGTTTCTGTCAAGACTGAAATATATGATCCTATCCAAATCAACGACCGTTTCCCGGGGAAACGGATCACTCTCCTTTTTTGAAATGAATGGCCTTTTTCTGGGGAGACAGATTGATTTCGTCGATGGCGGCTCCAGGCCGGGCGGAGAGCATCAGCCAGACCGCTTCCGCCACATCGTTCGCTTGCAGATGGCTGTCGTTGGCCTCTCCCGGCTGGAAGTCGAGTTTATCGAAGAACCCGGTCCTGACCATACCCGGATTGACGATACCCACACGTACACCACTGCCGGCACACTCCTCCCGGAGGGATTGCGCCAGTCCGCGTAATGCGAATTTCGTGGCGGAGTAGACCGCGCCACGGCCTCCTCCTTTGAGAGCTGCTTCCGAACCCATAAAAATCAGGTCGCCCCGTCCCGCGGTTTTGAAAAGCGGAAGAAACTCGCGGGCGATCAGGATCTGGCTGGTCAGATTGGTGTCCACCAGCTCCTGTATCTGATGGGCCGAAAACTCCTCCAGCGATCCGAAGCGTCCATAACCAGCGTTGCAGATAAGGCCATCGATTTCCGGGTGGTTATTGCGCAGCTCCCGGAGCCGCGCCGGTAGTTCTCTGACGTGGGAGAGATCCAGGAGGAACGGGATAAAATCCCTGCGATCCCGGTCTTCGGGGGTAAAGTCCCGTGCGACGCCGATAACGCGGCAGTTCTCCAGTAACAGTCTGTCCGTAACGGCTTTTCCGATTCCCCGGCTGGCACCGGTAACAACGACGGTTCGTTTAGATTGCGTCACAATGCCTCTCTCACATGTTCAAACAGCCGGTCCAGGATATCCAGCCGTTCCTCGATCAGTTGCGAAACCATTTTACCGTTGATCATCGATGCCGGATTGGTGCGGTTGTCGGAGACGATCTTAAGACAATGGATGCGTTCCGGCTCGGTAAATCCACTGACCGCCCGAAAAAAACCGGCCCCTTCCATATCCACCAGCCCGGTCCGGGCGTATTCCGTATCAGGTGCACTGAGGGTGATAAGGCGGTCGTTTTCCCACTCCGGCCCGGGAAGAGGAGCCACCGACCACCGCTCACCACTCTCTTCATCCTCAACCGTATTTGCGTATACGGCCTGCCCCAGGGGCCGGGTCGCATGCCCGGCGATGCCCAGATTGATCCAGACCGCATCAGGTCCCGGATTGAGGATCGAATCCAGCCACAGGGAGGCCTGTCCGGCCGCCGCTTTTCCCGGGCCGGAGACCACCAGGGCCAGTTCTTCCCCGAGGTAAAGAGGGAACCGGTCATGTCTGTTATCCCGTTGCATCCCAAAGCGGCGGTTTACGGGTTTCGCCTCCGGAGGGAGCGCGACAACCAGCATGATCGGCTTGGATTTCATGCCCGGAAGCGTAACACCAAATTCAATAGAATGGTTGTATCAACCCATTGATAGGGTTCTGTGGCCTCTCCGGGGCTCTTGTGTCAGACTCCCCCTTTCCTTTCATTACAAGGAGTTGCCGACATGCGAGTGATTTTGCTGGGTGGGCCCGGTGCCGGAAAAGGTACACAGGCGAACTACATAAAAGAAAAATACCAGATCCCTCAGATCTCCACGGGCGATATGCTGCGTGCCCACGTCAAGGCCGGAACCGATCTCGGCAAGGCGGCAAAGAAGATCATGGATGAGGGTGGTCTGGTCTCCGACGATATCATCATGGGCATGGTGAAAGAGCGGATCAGCGAGGACGATTGCGGGAACGGTTTTCTGTTCGACGGGTTTCCCCGCACTATTCCTCAGGCCGAGGCGCTGAAGGCGGCCGGGGTGGAGATCGATGCCGTGGTGGAGATCGATGTCCCGGATCAGGAGATCATCAAACGCATGTCGGGGCGGCGGGTTCATCTCGCTTCCGGTCGAACCTACCACGTCGTTTATAACCCGCCCAAGGTGGAGGGTAAGGATGACGTCACCGGCGAGGATCTCATTCAGCGGGATGATGACAAGGAAGAGACCGTGCGGGCCCGCCTCAAGGTCTATCATGACCAGACCGAACCGCTGGTGGAGTTCTACTCCGGATGGGCGGCGAGCGGCGGCGAGGGGGCCCCTGAATACCACAAGATCCCCGGTGTCGGCGGCGTGGACGACATCCGCGACGCCGTATTCAGCGCCCTGGGATAGAAAACCCATCCCGGTCGGTGAACCGCTGTGCCCTCCCGGGCTGCAGAACTGGTTACATTAGGAATTTCTGATATAATTCTAAGCTTTATAACCTTAAACAGAAGGGGGCTGATCGTGGCCGTTGTCGAGCTTAACAAGGATAATTTCGAGGAAACCGTAACCAATAATGATTTTATCGTGGTGGATTACTGGGCTCCTTGGTGCGGTCCCTGCCGTTCGTTCGCACCCACCTATGAAAAGGTGTCCGAGGAGTTTCCGGATATCGTTTTCGCCAAGGTCAACACGGAAGAGGAACAGGAGATCGCGGCCCATTTTCAGATTCGCTCTATTCCGACGCTGATGATTTTCAGAGAGAAGGTGATCATTTTCAGCCAGGCGGGGGCCCTGCCCGAATCAGGACTCAAGGAGCTGTTAAAGCGTGCTTCGGAGCTGGATATGGCCGAGGTCCACAAGCAGATTTCGGAAGAGAACAGCGCCTGACTGCCGGTTACCACGGAGAGATAGGTTCTATGGAACGCCCCATTATTCATGGGGCGTTTTTTTCAGGGCTGTTCCCGGATGGTTTAAGATTATCCCCATGACGGTTCGGTCGGAAAAATCGGTGTTCGGGGGGTAGAAAATGCGCATGGTCCGATATCCCTGGTCCGATAAATTGCTTCTGACCGCCAGACCATCCGTGGGGTGGTTAATGGACCTGTGTGAGGAGAACTATCGCCATCTGTTGCGGTTGGCGCCGGAGCTGCGAACACTTGATGGGATATTCCTCTCCCGGCTGGAGGGGGCGATGGACCTCTATCTGGAGATCCTGGAGCAGACACCCTATACGACCCTGCTCCACCTGACCTATTTTTTCGCCCATGAGGACGGGCAGTTGCCGGATCCGGACGCCACCCTGCGGGTCTATCACGACTCCGCCCAGGCCGAGATCCTGGAACTCAGGCAGAAGGCCCTGCCCCTGAACAGGGGGGTGGAACATCCGACCCTCAATCAGAAATGGAAAGTGAACCTTTTCCTTTCAAAATGGCTCTCTTACTGTGTGCGGCAAGGGCATCTTTTTACCGCAACAGACTGGATGGGAGGGGCCCAGCGAAGCCGGGCAGGCGAGGGGGGGTGAGGGATTCCCTGAATATACTTAGAAACTGTCTAAATTATCTTGACAATTTCCCTAGGAAAATGCTAGTTTTTTAACCCAAGGAAAAAAGTAGGAATTAGTTTATTACATAAAAGAAGGTAATTATTATGAGACTTTCAACCAAAGGGCGATATGCGGTAACAGCAATGTTGGATTTAACTCTCCATGGAGGGGAACGGGCGGTCACGTTGGCCGAGATCTCGGAAACTCAGGGTATCTCACTCTCGTACCTGGAACAGTTGTTCGCCGGATTGCGGGCGAAGAGCCTGGTAAAGGGTGTCCGTGGGCCGGGTGGCGGGTATTACCTCGGCCGGCCTGCAGATGAAATCTCCATTGCGGACATTATCTGCGCGGTGGACGAGTGGGTTGAGTTTACCCGTTGCAGCGGGAATCGGGATTGCCAGGACGGCAAGATCTGCCTCACTCACAATCTGTGGGACGAGCTGAGCCGGGAGATCTACACCTTTCTCAGCGACATCTCGCTGGAGGAACTGGTCCACCGCGGTGGGCTGGAGGTCGGGGGTTGCAAGAAGGAAGAGGGCGGTTGTGCCGCCTACCGCGGAGAGAAACCGCAAGCGGCCTGATTGCCCCGGTCATTCACCGTTCGCTTTAGCGGGGCGCCTCAGGCGTCCCGTTAAGGTGAAATCCCTCCAGGCTTCCGGGCGCTGGAAAAAGGGTGATAAATTCCCTATGCTTCCCGCTCGTTTCTGAGTGGAAAGTGTATGGCCGACGAAGATACAGGATCTCTCCAGACCCTGCGTGATTTCATCCGCTGGGGTGCCAGCCGTTTCCATGAGGCCGGCCTCTTTTTCGGTCACGGCACCGACAATGCCTTGGATGAGGCGTTGGCGCTGGTGCTGCATGCGCTGCACCTGTCCCACGATATTCCACCCGACTATCTGGATAGCCGGCTCACGGCCGAAGAACGTTCGGCGGTGATCTCCCTGCTGCAGCGCCGTATCGACGAGCGGTTGCCGGCTGCCTACCTTACCCACGAAGCCGGGTTTGCGGGTCTGCGTTTTTTCGTCAACCGCCATGTTCTGGTCCCCCGGTCACCCATCGCCGAACTGATAGAGCAGGGATTCGAACCCTGGATCGATCCGGAGAGGGTGGGGGCGATACTTGATCTCTGTACCGGCAGCGGTTGCATCGCCGTCGCCTGCGCTTCCGCTTTTCCGGATGCCCGGGTGGATGCCGTGGACATCTCCGCGGACGCGCTGGAAGTGGCCCGTATCAATATTGAGCGCCACAAAATGGAGCAGCGGGTGGAAGCGATTGAGTCCGATTTGTTCCGATCGTTGCAGGATAGGCGTTACGACATAATTGTCAGCAATCCCCCCTACGTGAGCCGGACGGAGATGGAACAGTTGCCGGACGAATACCTGAAGGAACCGGAACTGGGACTGGAGGCCGGGCCTCAGGGATTGGATATCGTCTGCAGAATCCTGTGCGACGCAGCCGCCCATCTGCATCCTGGTGGTATCATGGTGGTTGAGGTGGGGAACAGCGCCCGGGCTCTGGAAGCCCGCTATCCGGAGGTGCCCTTCCTATGGCTGGAGTTTGCGCGCGGAGGGGAGGGTGTATTTCTCCTCACTGCGGAGCAGATAGCCGAATATCAGGCCGTATTTGACGAGGACCGATAATCGATGACCATACAACGAGCCCGCAGCCCGGAAGAGTATGCGGACTGGGTGAAACAGGCGAAATTTGAAGTGGCCGACCTGCGGGAGTGCCTCATGTACGACATGGAAGACCTGGCGGAGGTCGGCCGTTTCCCGGTCTTTCTGGAGTCTCTGGAGAAGAGCATCGACGATATTTATCAGGCCATGTGCAGGGGAGAGTATACCTTCGGTCGTGAAGACCTCCCTTTTATAGAGATTCTGGATCGCCATTATGAGCAGATCCCTTTCTATGTGCTGCTTAAACAGATTAACGAGACCCACCGATTCGGTCTGGACGTGAGCGAGGATTAATATGGGATCTGCAATGGACCAGTCACTGGTATTCGATCAGGAGCTGATTGAGAAGTATGACTACGCCGGTCCGCGTTATACCTCCTATCCCACCGCGCCTCAGTTTCACGAAGGTTTCGATGAGCAGCGGTACCGGACGGTGGCTCGGGAGACCAATGCCAGCCGCCGGCCCCTCTCGCTCTATTTCCATATTCCGTTCTGCGATACCGTCTGTTTTTATTGCGCCTGTAACAAGGTGGTGACCAAGGACCGGGATATGGCGGCACCCTACCTCGAGCGCCTCTATCGCGAGATCGCCATGCAGGGAGAGCTGTTCGATCGCAACCGGCGGGTGGAACAGCTGCATTGGGGCGGTGGAACGCCCACCTTTATCAGTCATGACGAGATGCGGGAGTTGATGCGCGTCACCGGCGAGCATTTCACCCTGGCGGATGACGACAACGGTGAGTATTCCATCGAAGTGGATCCCCGGGAGGCGACCCGTGACACCATCGCCCTGCTGCGGGAGATCGGATTCAATCGTCTCAGCCTGGGTGTTCAGGACTTCGATGAAAAGGTGCAGAAGGCGGTAAACCGTGTCCAATCCGAAGCCCAGACCATGACGGTGCTGCAGGCGGCGCGGGACGAAGGGTTTCGCTCTATCAGCATCGATCTGATTTACGGACTGTCGTTCCAGACGGTGGAGAGTTTCGCACGGACCCTCGATCGGATAATTGATGTGGGACCGGACCGGTTGTCGGTTTTTAATTACGCTCATCTGCCGCAGCTCTTTATGCCGCAGCGGCGCATCAATGCGGAGGATCTGCCGTCGCCGCAGGAGAAACTCGATATCCTCAAGATGACCATCGAGCGGCTGACCGCCGCCGGATATGTATTCATCGGTATGGACCATTTCGCCCGGCCGGATGACGAGTTGGCGAAGGCACAACGGGACGGTACCCTTTACCGCAACTTTCAGGGTTACTCCACTCATGCGGACTGTGATCTGGTGGCCATGGGCGTCACCTCGATCGGTATGGTGGGGGACACCTACAGCCAGAACGTACGCACCCCGGACGAGTACTATCAGCGCATCGACGCCGGTGAGCTGCCCATTTTCCGCGGAATCGAACTGAACCGTGACGACCTGATCCGACGCGACGTCATCACGCGCCTGATTTGCCACTTTGTTCTCGATTACGCATCGGTGGAATCCCGCTGGGGCATCTCGTTTACCGATTACTTTGACTCCGAATTGAAGCAGCTGACGGGCATGGCCGACGACGGCCTGTTGTCGTTGGACGAATCGGGTATCAGGGTTTTGCCCCGGGGGCGTCTGTTGATTCGCAATATCTGTATGGCGTTCGACAGTTATCTTGCGGCAAAAAAAGAGCAGAAGAATTTTTCCCGGGTAATTTAGCTTTCCCAGGACCCCACCCCACGTACGGTAGATAAAACGTCATGGGCACTACATACTCAGGCTCGATTCCGGACAGGCTGCGCGCCACGGCGGAGGCCTTTTCCGATCAGCCGGCCGTCCGTTTTTCCGATCGTGTGGTCACCTTCGCGGCAATAGACCGGGCGTCGGATGCGGTGGCGACGGCGCTCGCGGAACGGGGCATCGGCAAAGGGGATCGGATCGCCCTCTACTGTATCAATTCCGATGCCTTCGCCATCTGTTATTGCGGCATCGTCAAGGCCGGCGCGGTGGTGGTGCCGGTGAACCTGCTGCTGAATCCGAAAGAGATAAGTTACATCCTCCGGGATGCCGGCGCGCGCGCCCTGTTCTATCATCAGGCCTTTGCGGCATCGGTAGCGGCCTTCCGGGGAGAGCTCCCGGATCTGGAGTTGGCGATTGCCATCGGCGGCGAACCGGATGACGGGGGTGACCTCTATTTTGCCGACCTCTGCGCCGTGGAGCCGCGACCGCCCTCTCCGGATATCGATCCGGCGCAGGATCTGGCGGCCATACTCTATACCTCGGGCACCACCGGGCATCCGAAGGGGGCGATGCTCAGCCACCGCAATCTGCTTTCCAACAGTTATAGTGTCGTAAACGGCCTGCAGCTGCGGCCGGGGGAGGATCGGCTGCTGGTGGTATTGCCCATGTTTCACTCCTTCGCCGCCACCGTCGGTATGCTTACCCCCCTGTTGCACGGACTCAGTTTTGCGCCGCTACCCAAGTTTGATCCCGGCCTGGTGTCGGAAACCATCGCCGCCGTACAGGCCACGGTATTTCTCGGCGTGCCCAGCATGTACAGCGTCCTGCTGCGTATCCCGGAAGGGCAACTGGCGAACTGGAAGAGTATTCGCTATGCGGTCTCCGGCGGGGCCGCCATGCCGGTGGAGGTGATGCGCCAGTTCGAAGAGCGGTTCGGTATTCCCGTCTACGAGGGTGACGGCCCCACCGAATGTTCCCCGGTTACCTGTGTCAACCCCATCGGCGGACCGAGCAAACCGGCGTCTGTCGGTCTGCCGGTACCGGACGTGGAGATCGAAATCTTTGACGATGTTGGACAGCACCTGGCACAGGGAGAGATCGGGGAGATCTGTGTCCGCGGCCCCAACATCATGCAGGGTTACTGGAATCTGCCGGAGGCCACCGCCGAGGCCTTTTTCGGGGAGTGGGTACGCACCGGGGACCTGGGGTACAAGGATGAGGAGGGTTATCTCTACATCGTGGATCGCAAGAAGGACATGATCATCGTAAACGGCATGAACGTTTATCCACGCATGATCGAAGAGGTGCTGTACCGTCATCCGCAGTTGCTCGAGGCGGCGGTGGTAGGGGAACCCGACCAACGGCACGGCGAGATCCCGATCGCCTATGTGGCGCCCAAGGAGGGTGAGTCGGTGACCAGCGCCGATATCCGGGCCTTTTGCCGGGAACATCTGGGGCGGCACGAGATTCCGCGTCGGGTGGTGATCCGGGAGACGCTACCGAAGAACGCGGCGGGCAAGATCCTCAAACGCGAATTGCGCCGGGCGGGGGAACTGGAGCGGGGTGTGGACAGTGAAGGTTAGCCCGCAGCGTGCAGCAGATGCGGGTTATTAACCGGCTGCCCTGCGCAGGGGCTGGAATTCGATAATCTCGGCTTCCTCACCGGTATCCACCGCGATATCCGTCTCCGGGGCGCGGATCGGCTGCCGTTCGGGGGCGATATCAATGATCTCGAATTCGCCGTCCAGGGGGGAGAAACCGGCCTCCAGTGACATCTCCTCCATACTGTCGAGTACATCGCGCATGACCATCTCAAGGGCCCTGGCGCCGGCAGCGGGGGGAATCTTATTCTTTTTTGCCATGGGGTTGTTTCTCACTTCAGGTTCAGAAGGGTTAACGGCGGGTGGGGCGCAAACTTTAAGACAGCCTCCGGTTCGTTGCGAAGAGGCTCCCTAGAAGTCATCATCCATGCCGCCTTGCAGCAGGCCTTCCACCCCCACTTTGCCCAGGGATTCGAACATCGCCTCGGCTTCATCCATTACCGCCGAGTCTTCCCCCAGGTTGACTTTGCGGTGGGCGATATAGGTCACGTTCGGTTCTTCCGGCAGGACGTAGACGGCGATGGTGAACGGGCAGTTGGCGATGCGTTGGGGGAGTTCCTCCGCCATGCGCCGGGAAAGGACGGCGCTGCAGAATTCGATGGATTCAGCCCGCAGAAAGATCTGTTTCTCCATACCGAGGTCCTTGCCGGTGCGCTCAAACATCCTGTCCAGATGAAGAACATTATTGATATGGAAGCCCTTGCCCTCGATCGCCATCTGCAGATCCTGCATTACGGTTTCGAAGGGGATTTTGCTGGTATATACCACATACGGGGAATCGGCCGCGGATGCCTGGAGAGGGGCCAAGGCCAGGAGCAGGGAACAGACTAAGCCGTGAATTCGGGTCATGAGAACATCTCCGTAATCAGGACCGGGACGGATCACCCGCTGGCGGGGTGACGGGTCATGCACGCTCGGGCCGGTCAGAAGGTTGTCTCTTCCGCGAGGAAGGGTCGGATCGATTTCAGAAGCGCGTCGTGGACCTTGATTCCTCCGGCGATCAGGTTGCCGCTCTCCAGATAGCGGTCACCGCCGCGGATATCTGTGACCGTACCCCCGGCCTCCCGGATCAGCAGGCTGCCGGCTGCGATATCCCACTCCGACAGGTCCAGTTCCCAGAATCCGTCCAGGCGGCCGGCGGCCACGTAGGCCAGGTCCAGGGCGGCGGATCCGGGGCGCCGGATACCGGCGGTCTTCTGGATCAGTTCCCGGAACATACCGAGGTAGGCCTCCAGATGGGAGTGTTCGCGATAGGGGAAGCCGGTGCCGATAAGGGCCCCGTCCAGCCCTTTGCGTTGGGTCACGCGTATCCTCCGGTCATTGAGCAGGGCCCCGGAGCCGCGACTGGCGGTGAACATCTCCTCCCGCAGGGGATCGTAGACCACCCCGTGTTCCAGCACACCTTTGTGTTTCAGGGCGATGGAAACGGAGAACTGAGGAAAACCGTGCAGATAATTGGTGGTGCCGTCCAGGGGATCGATGACCCACTGGAATTCGTTGCCCTCGGAACGGCCGCTCTCCTCGGCCAGGATGGCATGGTCCGGGTAGGCCTTGCGCAGGGTTTCGATAATCACCTGTTCCGCGGCCCGGTCCACCTCGGACACGAATTCGTTCTTACCCTTAGTGGTAACCGTCAGGGTATCGACCCGCTCAAAATAGCGAAGCAGTACGTTGCCGGCACCGCGGGCGGCGCGTACGGCGATATTGATCATGGGATGCATGGGCGGTAAATAGGCAGAAAAGGTTGTGTCAGGGAAATCCGGTAGTGTCCGGACACGCGGGCGCCATTATATACGGAGCTTGCCTGCGCGTCTTCAACAACCGCCGATTAGTTCACTATTCTTCGCTTTGGCAAGAGCGGAAATCATGAACTAAATCCCGGGTCAGAAATCAAACAGTCGATAAAGTATAATTACGGACGTCGCAGCGCAATTCCCGTTAAATCAGAGGTGTTGTCCATGGGCAATGAGATATTGGTGGAGCGTTACAGTATGGGCGAAGAGATCGCCCACGCGGTGACTCACGGTGTAGGGGTGTTGCTGAGCATCGGCGGTCTGGCGGTTCTGGTGGCGTTTTCAACCCTGTACGGCAACGCCTGGCACATCACCAGCAGCAGTATCTACGGGGCGACGTTGATCCTGCTCTATTCCTCCTCCACCCTGTATCACGGCATTACCCATGAGAAGGCGAAGCGGGTTTTGCGCAAGCTCGACCACGCCGCGATTTTTCTTCTGATCGCCGGGACCTATACCCCCTTCACCCTGGTTAATCTGCGCGGTCCCTGGGGCTGGACCCTGTTCGGGCTGGTGTGGGGCATCGCCCTTGCCGGTATGGTGCTGGAGCTGGCCTGCAGAAAACGTTACCGGTGGTTGTCCTTGAGCCTCTACCTGGGGCTGGGGTGGCTGGTGTTGGTGGCCATAAAACCCATGTTGTCGTCGGTGGAGACCGGCGGACTTCTGCTGCTGCTGGCGGGAGGGCTCTGTTACTCCCTCGGTGTGATCTTCTATGTCTGGAAGCGGTTGGCCTACCATCACGCGGTTTGGCATCTGTTCGTTCTTGCCGGCAGTGTGCTGCATTTCTTTTCGGTTCTTTTCTATGTGGTTCCGCCGGTGCGTTGATGTAGAACGGAATCTTTTTTGTAGGAAGGGGCCGGAACCTGTGATTCATAAATTGATAATCAGTTTCGTGACCTGCCTGCAGCGGATTTTCTACTAAAGGTAATTAGTTTCGCAGCCAATGGCCCTCTGAGCTCTTTAATTTGCTTTGTTCGATCGGCTGCGAGCCTATTTCTTTTATTCGGCGCATCCCTGCGCCTCACCCCTACGGGGCTTACGTGAAAATCCGCTCCCGGCGGATTTTTGCTTGCCCAAAAGAAATAGGCGAAAGAAAAGGGCAACCGGGTGTGCCGCCCTACGGGTACCCTGCGCTTCTCG
>JBNKJV010000021.1:0-45851 GCA_050291465.1 Sedimenticolaceae bacterium
CTGACAACTGACAACTGACAACTGACAACTGACAACTGACAACTGACAACTGACAACTGACAACTGACAACTGACAATGTCCAAAGGCACCCTCTTCATCGTTTCCGCTCCCTCCGGAGCTGGAAAAACCAGTCTGCTGCGGGCCCTGGTGGCGCACGACGAACACATTCGTATTTCCGTTTCCCATACCACCCGCCCGAAACGTCCGGGGGAGTGGGATGGCGTGGACTACCACTTCGTGGATGAGAAACGTTTCTTTGAAATGGTGGAAGCGGGTGAGTTCCTGGAGCATGCATTAGTTTTTGACAACTATTACGGCACCTCCGAAGAGGAGGTGCGGAAAGAGCTGGATCAGGGCATGGACGTGATCCTGGAGATCGACTGGCAGGGGGCGCAGCAGGTACGGGAAAGAGTACAGAATACGGTCTCGATTTTTATACTGCCGCCGAGCAGCAACAGCCTGTTTCAGCGGTTGACCGAGCGGGGTCAGGATAGTGCTGAGGTGATCAGGAAGCGCAACCTGGATGCGCAAAACGAGATCTCCCACTTTCCCGAATTCGATTATCTGGTAATAAACGATGTATTTGACCGGGCGGTGGACGAACTGCGGGCCATCGTCATAAGCCGGCGCCTGCGTCTGGAGTATCAGACGGAGCTGCATCGGGAACTGATAGAGAAAATGCTGGGCTGAATGCCCGCCCGGGCCTTGGTATAGGGGCGGGAAATGGTTTATAGTGCACGACTTTTCGGTGCGGCCGAAGTGGCCTGAAAGGCCGTCGTTTCCCGTCCTGCGGCAGGGCGGCAAGAGATTTCTGGAGTGTGAGCAATGGCGCGAATAACGGTAGAAGATTGTCTGGAACACGTGGATAACAGGTTTGACCTGGTATTGCTGGCGACGAAACGGGCGCGTCAGCTGGTGAACGGTGTGCAACCGCTGCTGGAGTGGGAGAACGATAAACCCACGGTTATGGCCCTGCGTGAGATCGCGGAAGGGCTGGTTGACGATAAGATGGTTGAGCCCAAGGCGGAGATCGATGTCGCCGAGGAGATAGCCGCGGAACTGGCGGCGGAAGAATTGGACAGTGAGGCTATGCCTCAGACGGCAAAAGGGGCGGCCCCAGAAGGGGAGTAGTTGTCCTTTTTACTCCCTCGAATATCCTTCTCTCATCGTATCCTGATCCCGCAACTCCCCTCTTTGCGGGGTAACTGCCCGAGGGTAGTGAACTTTTTGGCCATCAGGAGTTACTATTTACCTGACTTGGCCGAAAATATAACTGTGTGGCGTCGGTCAACGCCACGAGCCAGAGGGGCGAATGAAGCAACAGCAGGCAAAGAAGGCCCGTAAGCCGGACACCGAGCCGGAAGACAATCGTCTTCTGATCGGTGATTTCTGCCGCGACCTGGAATCCTATCTGGAATCGGACCAGATACAGGAGGTCTATCGCGCCTACCTGTTCGGGGCGGAGGCCCATGAAGGTCAACAGCGGGCATCCGGCGAACCCTATATCTATCATCCCCTCGCGGTGGCATCCATCCTGGCCGAGATGCAGATGGATTATAAGTGCCTGATGGCGGCCATCCTGCACGACGTAATCGAAGATACCGAAACCGCCAAGGAGCAGGTGGCAAAGGTGTTCGACGAGGAGATCGCGGAGTTGGTGGATGGGGTCAGCAAGTTGACCCAGATCGATTTTCGTACCCATGCCGAAGCCCAGGCCGCCAATATCCGCAAGATGTTGCTGGCCATGACCAAGGATATCCGGGTCATCCTCATAAAGCTCGCGGACCGTCTCCATAACATGCGTACCCTCGGGGTGATGCGGCCGGACAAGAGGCGCCGGATAGCCGGTGAGACCCTGGAGATCTACGCCCCCATCGCCAACCGCCTCGGCCTCAACCACATACGTCTGGAGCTGGAGGAACTCTGTTTTCTCTCCTATTGGCCGGGCCGCTATCGGGTGCTGAAAGAGTCTCTCGCCACCGCCCGCGGTCACCGCAAGGAGGTGTTGGGGAATATCGAGACCGCGCTCCAGGAGCGACTCAAGCAGGAGGGTCTGTCAGGTGAAGTAAAGGGCCGGGAAAAACATCTGTACAGTATTTACAAAAAGATGCGGGACAAGAAGCTGCCGTTCTCCGAGGTGGTGGATGTCTACGGCTTCCGTATTATTGTGGACAGCGTGGATACCTGTTACCGGGTATTGGGTGCGGTGCATAACCTTTACAAGCCGGTACCGGGTAAGTTCAAGGACTATATCGCCATTCCCAAGGCCAACGGTTATCAGTCACTGCATACGGCGTTGGTCGGTCCGCACGGGATCCCTATCGAGATCCAGATCCGTACCGAGGAGATGCACCGGGTTGCGGAGGACGGTATCGCCGCTCACTGGTCTTACAAGACCGGTGACGAACAGCGGGGAGCGATCCAGGCCAATGCCAGCGACTGGCTGAAGAATCTGCTGGAACTGCAGCAGGGCGCCGGCAACTCCATGGAGTTTCTGGAGCATGTGAAGGTCGACCTCTTTCCCGACGAGGTGTACGTCTTTACCCCGATCGGGGAAATTATGGTTCTGCCGAAAGGGGCGACCGTTATCGATTTTGCCTACGCGGTTCATACCGATGTGGGGAACCAGTGCGTGGCGGCCCGCGTCGACCGGCGCCTGGTGCCGCTGCGGAGCGAACTCAGCAACGGCCAGACCGTGGAGGTGATCACCTCTTCCGGGTCGCGACCCAACCCGGCCTGGCTTAACTTCGTGGTGACCGGCAAGGCCCGCGCCAATATCCGCAACTATCTCAAGAATCTGCAGCATCAGGAAGCGGAGGAGTTGGGCCGTCGCCTGCTGGAGAAGCAGCTTGATACCCTGGATCTTTCCCTGGATCACATCAACAAGGAAAAGCTCGATCAGGTGCTGGAGGAATTTAAGCTGGCAAGCGTCGCCGATCTGATGGTGGAGATCGGTCTCGGAAATCGCATGCCGTTGCTGGTTGCTCGCCGCATCGCCGGTTGCGGCACGGATCTGACCGAGGAAGAGGAAAAGCAGGTCGGCTCTTCCGCTGTCCCGTTGGCTATCAAGGGGACCGAGGGAATGGTGGTGAAGTTTGCCAAATGTTGCCGCCCGATTCCCTGGGACGACATTATCGCGGTATTCAGTCCCGGCAGAGGTATCGTGGTGCACCGACAGGAGTGTCCGAACCTGGGGGAATATCGCAAGCAGGGTGAGAACTGGCTCGACATTCGCTGGGAGGATGAACCGGCCGGGGAGTTCAGTGCCGAACTGTCGGTGGAAGTGGGCAGCAAGCGCGGTGTGCTCGCCACGGTTGCCGCGACCATCGCCGATTCCGAATCCAATATCGAAAACGTCGTCATAGAAGAGCGGGACGGCATGACCTCCAAACTCATATTCGTGGTCAGCGTGAAGAACCGCAAACACCTGGCGCGAATCATGCGGAATCTCAGAGCACTGCCGCAGGTTATGCGGCTCAACCGGTTGCTCGGTTGAGTTTCGTCTTTCTCCGAAGACAATCCAGCGATTGCGAAAAGAACAACCGGAGAGATCATCATGAGTCGTGAAATCATACGCACCGACCAGGCACCCCAGGCCATCGGTACCTATTCCCAGGCGGTCAAGGTCGGATCAACTGTTTACCTCTCGGGGCAGATCCCGCTGGTACCGGAGACCATGACTCTGGTGGAGGGGGATGCTGCGATCCAGATCCGTCGTGTGTTCGAGAACCTGCGGGCGGTGGCCAGGGCCGCCGGCGGAGATCTCAAGGACGTGGTTAAACTCAATATCTTTCTTACCGATCTGGCCGACTTTCCGGTGGTTAACGAAGTCATGGCCGACTATTTTTCCGAACCCTATCCCGCCCGTGCGGCTATCGGGGTGGCGGCCCTGCCGAAGGGGGCGGGGGTGGAAATGGACGGGGTGATGGAGCTTGCCGGCTGAATCCGCTGTTGTCCCTCGCCGGAAGGGGGGCGTGAGGGGAATATGGATAGAGATTTGTTACCACGGAGGACACAGAGAAACACAGGGCGGTCTGAGATTACGGTTTGGGATTTCTCTGTGAGTCTCTGTGCCCTCTGTGGTTCATATTAGGCCGGGATCCTGCAGGACCCTCTGCTGAGGGCGATCTGTTTCGATCCCGTATCGCCCAGAGGACCGGGCTCCCACAGTAGCACTTTGCGTCTCCCTCCGGGCTTTTGCGTCCTTGGTGTTAGCCATAGGTCCCGCTTCAGCGGGACATGGTTAGAGAGTCGTTACCACGGAGGACACAGAGGAACACAGGGTGGTCTGAGATTGCCGCTTGGGATTTCTCTGTGAGTCCCTGTGACCTCTGTGGTTTATATTACGCCGGGATCCTGTAGGAGCCCTCTCCTGAGGGCGATCTGCTTGGGTTCCGCATCGCCCAGAGGACTGGGCTCCCACAGTAGCGCTTTGCGTCTCCCTCCGCGCCTTTGCGTCCTCTGCGTTAACCTTGCGGATTCCGGTTTAGAGCTTCACGCTTACGATGGCCCCCCTCTTGTCAGCGGGAGCCGGACAGGTCCTTCAGAGACAAAACCGCCTTACCAACGAGCGGATAATGTTGATCATCGGCTCCACCTGATCCAGGGCGAGGTACTCATTCGGCTTGTGGGCCTGATCGATGTCGCCGGCTCCGAGGATGACCACGTCCGCGCCCAGCTGCCTCAGATAAGGCCCTTCGGTACCGAAGGCGACCGCCTCCGCGGGGTATCCGGTCAGCTGCTCAGCCGCCTGGATGATGGCCGCTGTGGCCGGTGTTTCCATCGCCGGAACGCAGGCAAAGGGTGTCTCCATCTCCAGCATCAGCCCGCTTCCCTGCAACAGTTTCCGCAACCGTTGTTGCAGTTCGTCACGCAGCGCCTCCAGCGCCATCCCCGGTAATGTCCGCAGATCGAACTGCAGCTCACAGGCGCCGCAGATGCGGTTGGGGTTATCACCCCCGCGTATGAATCCGAGGTTGATGGTGGGGACCTCGACCTCGAACAGGGGGTTGCGGAAACGCGACTGCAGCTCGTTGCGCCACTGCATGATCTCACCCATGACCTTGTGCATGCCCTCCAGGGCACTGACTCCCAGGGCAGGATTGCTGGAGTGGCCGGAGCGGCCCACCAGCCGTACCGACTCCATGGTGATCCCCTTGTGCATACGGATCGGATGCATTCCGGTGGGCTCTCCGATAAGGGCATGGCGACCCAGGCGGCGTCCGGTCTCCACCAGTGCCAGGGCGCCGCTCATGGTGCTCTCCTCGTCGGCGGTGGCGATGACGGTCAGCGGTTGTCGGAGTCGGGTCAGGTCCAGATCCCGGAGCGCCTCCAGCGCCAGGGCGAAGAAGCTCTTCATGTCGGCGGTACCCAGGCCGTAGAAGCGGTTGTCCGCCTCGGTCAATTTCAGAGGATCGTGATTCCAGAGGGCCTCATCGCAGGGGACGGTATCGGTGTGGCCGGAGAGGATCAGCCCCTCCTGCCCCGAGCCGACGCTCGCCACCAGGTTGAATTTTCCCGGGTGGTCGGGGATCGGCATGACCTCGGTGCGGAATCCCAGGTCGGACAGCCACTTCTCCAGGGGTTCTATGACGCCGCCGTTGGACTGGTTCCACTGCGGATTGATACTGCTCACAGAGGGAGCGGCGATCAGGGTCTGCAGCATGGAGCGTAGCGAAGGGGGCGACATGGGGTTCTCCGAGTAGTCCGGCCGTTACATTCCCTGCACCGTTACCGATACCCTGCGGGTGTGGGGCCGGGTGCGGTGTTCCAGGAGATAGATACCCTGCCAGGTGCCCAGGGCACCGCGCCCGTCCGTGACCGGGATGGTGAGATCCATCTTGGTGAGGATAGAGCGGATATGGGCCGGCATATCGTCATCCCCCTCCTGGGTGTGCTGAAACAGGGGGTCTCCGTCCGGCGCCAGGCGCGCCAGGAAACGCTCCAGGTCGTGGCGTACCGTGGGGTCGGCGTTTTCACACAGGGTGAGGGAGGCGCTGGTGTGACGGATAAACACATGGCACAGGCCGGTGGTGACCCCCGAGCGGCCGATGGCCTGCGCCACCTCGCGGGTGATCTCCGTCATGCCGCGGCCGCGAGTGTTGAACTGCAACTGTTCCTGGTGGTTTTTCATTCTCAAATTAGCCACAGAGACACAGAGACCACAGAGGGGCTTGTTGTAAGAAAGCATCGTGTGTATGAAGAGTACTAGGGTTTGTCACCGGGAATCGGTCCTTATCCAAAACCAATGCGCTCTGTGTCTCTGTGGCTAACAACCTGTCTTAGGTAGCAACGTCACCGATCTTGTCGCGGACGGAGTTCAATTTCTGTTCCAGCCGGTTCGATTTGCCTTTGCGGATGTCGAACTTGAGGGAGGAGTAGATGCGGTTGCAGCCCGCGCCATCCAGGATTTCGTAGGCCTGTTTGATTACCGCCAGGGCATCGTCCATGGAGTCGGTCTCGATGATGGTGCCCATGGGAGTGAGTTGATAGGCATTGCCGCTGTCACGGATCATCGCGATGACCTCGCTGACGTAGGCGCTTACGCTCTCCCCCTTGTCGGTGGGGAACATGGCGAACTCCAGCAGTACGGACATAACATGTCATCCTGTTTGATTATGCTCGATAGGGCACAATAGTACTTGAACGAGAAAAGGACGTCTCGTACCGTTCCACAAGGATTGATCATGGCTGACATAAATAAGGCAGAAAAACCGGCAACCCTGGATACCGCCCCTGTAACCCGTTTGAAGGGGGTGGGTTCGCGCAATGCGGAAAAGTTGAAGAAGATCGGGGTGGAAACGGTTCAGGATGTACTGTTTCACCTGCCCTTTCGCTATCAGGACCGAACCCGCATAACGCCGATAGGCAGCCTGCGCCCCGGGGACCAGGCGGTGGTGGAGGGTGTGGTAGAGCTGGCGGATATCCGCTTCGGCCGTCGCCGCAGCCTGCTGGTGCGGATTGCAGACGGCACCGGCGCCGTCACCCTGCGTTTTTTCCATTTCAACGCTTCGCAGAAGGCCGCATTGTCACGGGGCGTGCGCCTGCGCTGTTACGGGGAGGTGCGCAACGGTCCCGCCACTCTTGAGATGGTCCATCCCGAATACCGGCAGGTGGATGAGGCCGGTGGCGAGGGGATGGAGGAGAGCCTGACCCCGATCTACCCCACCACCGAAGGGATGCATCAGCTCACCTGGCGCGGCATGACGGAGCGGGCGCTGCAACTGTTGCAGGCGGGCTCGGACGGTCTGCCGGAGTGGCTGCCCCCGGAACTGCTGCAGGGATTCAAGTTGCCCGGGCTTGCGGCGGCGGTCAGTTATCTGCACCGTCCCCCGCCGGACGCGGATCAAGTCTCACTGCTGGAGGGTCGTCATCCGGCGCAACGGCGTCTGGCCTTTGAGGAACTGCTCGCCCACCAGCTGAGTCTGCGTAAGCTGCGGCAGCACCGGCAGAGCGCGGCGGCACCGCCGCTCTCCGATAAAGGTGTTCTCAGCCGGCGCCTGCTGGAGCAGCTCCCCTTCAGCCTGACCGACGCCCAGCAACGGGTGGTGCGGGAGGTGGGTCATGACCTGCAACAGGAGCGGCCCATGATGCGGCTGGTCCAGGGTGACGTGGGTTCCGGGAAGACCGTGGTCGCCGCCCTGGCCGCCCTGCAGGCGGTGGAGGCGGGCTATCAGGTGGCCCTGATGGCGCCCACGGAACTGTTGGCGGAACAGCATCTGCAGAGTTTTCTGCTCTGGTTGCAGCCCCTGGGCCTGGAGGTGGCCTGGTTGACCGGCCGTCATAAGGGAAGGGCGCGGGGCGACATCCTGGAACGCATCGCCTCGGGACAGGCGCAGCTGGTGGTGGGTACCCACGCCCTGTTTCAGGAAGACGTGCGGTTCCACGGGCTGGGGCTGGTGATCATCGACGAGCAGCACCGTTTCGGTGTGCATCAACGCATGGCATTGCGGGAGAAGGGGCGCAGCAACGGCAGGACTCCGCACCAGCTGATCATGACCGCCACGCCTATCCCCCGCACCCTGGCCATGACCGCCTATGCCGATCTGGATGTCTCGGTTATCGATGAGCTTCCCCCGGGCCGCCAGCCCGTTACCACCGTGGCCATCCCCGACAGCCGCCGGGACGAGGTGCTGGAACGGGTGCGTTCCGCCTGCCGGGAAGGGCGACAGGCCTACTGGGTATGCACTCTGGTGGAGGAGTCCGAGGTGCTGCAATGCCAGGCGGCGGAGGAGACCGCGGGTCTCATGCGGGAACTGCTGCCGGAACTGCGTATCGGCCTTGTACACGGCCGTCTTCGGCCGACGGAGAAGGAGTCGGTGATGAGCGCTTTCAAGGCGGGGAATCTGGATCTGCTGGTGGCCACCACGGTAGTGGAGGTGGGGGTGGATGTCCCCAATGCGAGCCTGATGATCATAGAAAATCCGGAGCGGCTGGGGCTGGCTCAACTGCACCAGCTGCGGGGGCGTATCGGGCGCGGCGCCGTGGAAAGTCACTGTGTACTAATGTATCACCAGCCCCTGTCGAACAACGCCCAGGAGAGGCTGGCGGTGCTGCGCCAGAGCAACGATGGATTCGTCATCGCCCAGAAGGATCTGGAGCTGCGGGGACCGGGTGAGGTGCTGGGCACCCGGCAGACCGGCGAGATGCAGTTCCGTATCGCCGACCTGTTGCGGGATCAACCTCTGCTGCCGCAGGTACAGCAGGCCGCGGAGTTGCTGCTGGAGCATTATCCGGACCATGTGGACCCGCTACTGAGGCGCTGGGTCGGAAGCCGGGAACGCTATATACATGCCTGACCGATTGATATCTTCCCCGGAACTCGATGATCCACGTATGGCATAATGGCGCTCTTAATTTTTCGCAAGGTCATCCTTTGAATCGTCCCGCACTAAAACCCGCCGCCATCGAGCCCGGTTGGACCGGGGTGGACCAGATGCGCCGTTCGGCCGTACCAACGGGTATGGACGACTGGCTGTGGGACACCACTTCCCTGACCGCCCGCCTGAAAAGATACTGTCCGCTCGGATTCCGCGTGCGCCTGCTGCGGCAGGGTTGGGGCCGACCCCTCTACAGTGAGATGCGGTTGCTGGGCATGCGACGGGGGGAAACCGCTATCGTTAGAGAGGTGGAGCTGTACTGTGAGGAGAAGGCGTGGGTATTTGCCCGCACGGTGATTCCGGCCAGCAGTCTGCGCGGTCCGGCTCGGCGTCTCACCATGCTCGGAACCCGGCCCCTGGGTGAGGTGCTGTTTAACGATCCCCATATGCGCCCGGGACGGCGGGAGATCGCCCGCTTGCTGCCGCGGCATCCCCTGTTTCAGGCCGCCGCCGCCAGTCTGGAGCAGAAGCCGGGGGAGATCTGGGGGCGACGCACCCTGTTCCATCTCTCCGGTTCACCGCTGTTGGTGAACGAGATATTCCTTCCGGGTATACCGCTATAGAAATGGGTCAACAGGGCAGTCAATCCGGGACACAAGGTCAAGTGCCGTTGGCCGAGCGGTTGCGCCGTTACGCCCTGCTGGTTCGCCTGAATCGTCCCATCGGAACCCTGCTGTTGCTGTGGCCGGCGCTCTGGGCCCTGTGGATAGCGGGCGAAGGACGGCCCGACTGGAAAATCGTGGTCATTTTCGTCGTGGGTGTGTTTCTGATGCGTTCAGCCGGCTGTGCCGTGAACGATTTCGCCGATCGCGCTATCGACGGCCGTGTGGAGCGCACGGTGAATCGGCCTCTGGCTACAGGGCTGGTCAGCCCGGGGGAAGCGTTGGGGGTGTTTGCCGTGCTCAGCCTGTGCGCCTTCTTACTGGTGTTGCTGCTCAACTGGCAGACTATCCTGTTGTCATTCGTGGCGCTGGCTCTGGCGGCCAGCTATCCCTTCATGAAGCGCTATACCAACCTGCCGCAACTGGTGCTGGGGCTGGCGTTCGGGCTGGCGGTGCCCATGGCGTTCACCGCCCTCACCGGGAGCGTTTCGCCGGTGGGCGGACTGTTGTTTGTGGCCACGGTCATCTGGGCCCTGGTCTACGATACGGAATACGCGATGGTGGATCGGAAGGACGATCTCAAGATCGGGGTGAAGTCCACTGCCATCCTGTTCGGCGAATATGATCGCTTAATGATAGGCCTGCTCCAGGCCGCCATGATGGTAACCCTGGTGCTGGTGGGGAGAAAGGCCGGTCTCGGTCTCTATTATTATCTTGGTCTGGGGATGGCGGCCCTCTCCGCCGGATACCAGCAGTACCTGATCCGGAAACGGGAGCCCGCGGCCTGTTTTACCGCCTTCCTTAACAACAACATCTTCGGAATGACGGTTTTTCTCGGGTTGTTGCTGGATTACCTTGTTGCAAGCTGACGGTGATCCGGGAAAATAGCCCTAAGGGGTCTCTCATTGAGTGTCATTTCGAACCAAGCAGGAAAACTTGCGTCTTAATAACGGGTAAATAGCGCAAAACAGATCTCTTCCTGCGGTCGGGATGACGAAAATGAACTTCAGGGATCTCCCAGCTAAATCTGACGACAAGGAGGAGGCAATGAAGCTTTCCAGCACCAGTATCAGTGACGGCCAGCCCATTTCCCAGGAGTTTGCTTTCTGCAACCCGGACCCAGTGACCCATGTAACCCTGGGCGCGAACCGCAACCCGCAGTTGTCCTGGGAGGGGGCGCCGGAAGGCACCCGTTCCTTCGCCCTCATCTGTCATGATCCCGATGTGCCGAGCCGACCCGACGATGTTAATCAGGAGGGGCGCACCGTACCGGCCGACCTGCCGCGAATCGATTTCTATCACTGGGTGCTGGTGGATATCCCCGCCGAGGCAACCGGCATCGAGGCCGGCACCGATTCCGGCGAAGTGACCGCCGGCGGCAAGGGCCAGACCCCCGGACCCCACGGATCACGGCGGGGGATCAACAGCTACACCGACTGGTTCGCGGGGGATGCGGACATGGGTGGGAGCTATTTTGGTTATGACGGCCCCTGTCCCCCCTGGAACGACTCCATACCCCACCACTACCACTTTACCCTGTATGCCCTGGATATGGAGCGTTGTCCGGTGGAAGGCGGTTTCGGCGCTCCCGAGGTGCTGGCGGCGATCGAGGGTCATGTCCTGGGCCGGGCGAGCATTACCGGTCTCTACAGTGTTAATCCGGATGTGCCTGTGTAGCGATTTTTTGTGAGGGAAATCGGTTTGGTTCAATACGTTGGAGTTCACCATCCGGCCTTCGGTACCTGTGACCTGGAAGGAACCATTCGCTTCTGGCGCGACCTGCTCGGTATGCGTCTGGTTTATACCTCGAATGAGGGTGCCGGCCGCCAGGTCTTTTTCTCCGTGGGAGGGGACAGCTATATCGTCTTTTTCGAGTGGCCTGACGCCTGTTGCCTCCCTTATCGCCGTCACGGGGAACCCAAGTCGGGCGAGCAGGCCTTTGATCATGTGGCCATTCAGGTCGCCGATGAGGAGCATCTGTGGGAGATAATGAGTCGCCTGGAGGCGGCCGGAATGCCGGCGGCTGATATCGTGGACCACGGTTTTTGTCGCTCTCTCTACAGCTATGATCCAAACAAGATACCCATTGAATTTCTCTGTCCGCGTAAGGGTGTGAATCTGGCGACCGACCCGGTATTCGCCGATCCTGAACCCTTGCCGGCCATGCTGGACGGAGCGGAACAGATTCCCGGCCGCTGGCCGGACCCGGAAGAGATCCCCGCGGAGGAACGTGAGGTAAATCCGGGCGTCGGGTTTAATGATTTCCCGCCGCTCGATGGCTCGAAGAAATAACCGGTCACTCCTCGGATAAGGGGGTTATGGTTTATGCAGGGCGGGCTGGCCCCGCCGTTTCCTGGGATAAGGTACTTGTCGGCAGAACGTTGGAGGTCCGAGATGAAGCAGAGTGAAAAAATAAAAACAGCGTTGGGATTGGCCACGGCCCTGTTCGTTTCCGTGCCCGGGGTCAGCCAGGCGGTGGATGTGGGACGGCGTCTGTCCGGTTCAGGCAAACGGGCCACCGGCGTTCGGTCGGATAAGCGGGATGATCCGAGGGATTATTCAACCAAAAGAGTAAAACCTGAAACGTCAAAGGATATCCGCGCCCTAAGACGGGATACTTCAGCCAAGGCAAAAAGGGACAATCCGTTCGGCGGTAAGACCAAGAGAGACAATCCCATCGGCGGTATGCCCCGAAGAGGGAACCCTATCGGCGACAAGATTCGGCGGGACAATCCGACCGGTGGGGTCAGAAGACGGGACGATCCGAGGGGTAAACCGACAGATGGGGTGAGGAGACTGGACAAGGCGAACAAAAAAATCCAGGACAAGGATGCCGGCCTTATCATGAAATAGCCGTGCCCGGCAGTGTGACAACCTTTTCGCCCGGGACCGGTGCTGATGTGCCATGCTGATACCGGATTATGTTCCGATCGATGCCCTGCTGGTTCCGCATCTCCATGTGGCGGTGCGGCCGGTGCTGGAGTCCATCGCCCGTGCCGCCTGTTCCCATACCGGGGTGATCCTGGTATCGGATGATCCGGTTGCCAGTGCTGAATTCGCTAAAAGCTGTCCGGTTCCCGAGCACCTCTCCGTGGTGGCGGCTTCTCCGGACACCCCCTGGATCCGGGATCTGAGTCCGTTTCCGGTGGTTCGTGACCAGAGCCTGCACTGGCTCCAGCCGATGCCCCATCTCCCGGACCGGGAGCGGGATTCCGCCCTGTTTCAGACCATCACCCGCAGGCCTATGGAGCCGGTTCCCTACCGTATGCCCCGCGGTAACGTGGTGGCCGGCCCCGACGGGTTGATGCTGTGCACCACCCGGTTTTTCTCGGATAACGATCTGCAACCCTCCGCGGACCTGGACGCCCTCAAGGGGCAGATGGACGTTCGCACCATCCTGTTTTTCCCACCCCTGCCCATGGACAGCATCGCCCATGCGGACTGTTACGTCCGGTTTCTCTCCCCCGCCTGCGTGGCTCTTGCCCGGGTACCGGAGCAGCCCCGATTCCAGGCAGACATGAACCGGTTGGCCGATCTCCTGAGTGAACGTCTGCCGGGTCTGACGGTCCTGTGGGTACCGGTGGGCGTCGGGGAGGAGACCATCGCCAGCCCCCTTAACTGGATTCAGCTGGGAACCCGGTTGCTGATACCGGATGTCCCGGAGCTGTCCGCTCCGGAAAAGAAGGAATTAACGCGGTCCCTGGCCGGGAAGGGTTTCCAGGCGACCTGGCTGCCGTCCCCCGGTATTCAGGCGGGGGGCTCCCTGCATTGCCTGACGGCCTCGATTTTCGCCCAATGCCCGACCGAGTAGGGCGGGCTGTGCCCGCCGGAGGGCGGTGATTCTCTGCCACTTTTCCATCGTTCATTTTTACCACGGAGGACACAGAGGACACGGAGGAAGCCTGGAAACGCGGTAAGCTTTTTCTCCGTGAACCCCTGTGTTCTCTGTGGCGAGAGATGACAGGTTAGTTCGACCCGCGCAAGGGGAACCCCCATACAGGGTCACTCCCACCCTTGTATTTCGTGGCTTCAGGCGCTACTTAGTCAGCAAGTCGTACTCGTACTGTTCCACGATAAGCCTGCACGCCTCGTTGTCCGGATCCGGTTCGCACACCTCCCGGATCGCCTCACAGACCGCTATGCCCACCTGTACCGCCATCAGGTCAACGGTTTCGGCCACTTCATCGCCTTCCTCCGCGGGGCCGAGGATGTCGCCGAGCAGAGCGATCTGCTCCTGGCAGTCCTCATAGGCGTCGACCCAGCGCGGTTGGGTGGCGCAGCCGCCGAGCAGCAATACCGTCAGGAGCGCCGGGACCAGTGGCCAGGCTGTCCCGACCCGAGGTGAAGCAGGATTTCCCATGGATTACTGGGAGTCTTTCTTATACTCCCGGACGATACCCTGACAGGTTTCGCCATTGGGATCTTCCACGCACACCTGCTTGATGGATTCGCAGGCGGCCATACCCATGGTTATTACCATGTTGCCCATGGCCTCGGCCATCGCCTGGGCCTGGGGATCCTGTTCTGCAGACGCCGCGGCTTCACTTTTCATCTGTTCGGATGCTTCGGTCATCTTGGCTTTGCAGTCTTCATAAACCGTCTCCCACTCCGGTTTGCTGCCGCCACAGCCGCTGAGGCCGACAGTTATGAATGCCGCGAGGGATATTGTCAGATATGCTTTTTTCATCGGGTTTTCCTTATGTGTAAATTCGATTCTGAACCTGGGTCAGAAGTTAAAGGGAAATTTTCACTGGTGTCATTTCTTAATTGAAGGAACTGTTAGGTGTGTTCGGTTTTTCCCAAGATGGCCGTCACACCGGATTCGAAACCTCCGGAGTTTCTTACGCCATCTTTCGCAACTCGTACTCCAGGATCCCCTCCGCACCGGCGGCCTTGAGACGGGGGATGAGATTGCGCACCGCCTTACTGTCCACCACCGTTTCCACCGCCAGCCACTCACGGTCGGAAAGGTGGTTAACCGTCGGGGCGTGCAGGCTGGGCAGCATGGCCACCACGTCGTCCAGTCTGTCGGCGGGGACGTTCATTTTCAGCGCCACCTTCTGCCGTGCCTTCAGAGCTGCCTGCAGCATGAGGGCGATCTGATCGATCTTCTCTCTCTTCCAGGGGTCGGCCAGGGCCGCCTTGTTGGCGATGAGCCGGGTCTCGGTGTGCAGCAGGTCGCAGACGATGCGCAGGCCGTGGGCCTTGATGGTGCTGCCGGTCTCGGTGATCTCCACCACCGCGTCCACCAGTCCCTCCACCACCTTGGCCTCGGTGGCGCCCCAGGAGAACTCCACCTCCGCATCGATGTTCCGCTCCTGCAGGTAGCGCCTGGTGAAGCCCACCAGTTCGGTGGAGATCTTTTTCCCCTGCAGGTCTTCGACGGACTGGATAGGGGAGTCCTTGGGAACCACCAGTACCCAGCGGCAGGGCTGGTCGGAGCTCTTGGAGTAGACCAGTTCGCAGATCTCTTCCACGTCGGCATCGGTCTCCAGGATCCAGTCGTGACCGGTGAGGCCCAGATCCAGGGTGCCGTTTTCCACATAGGGCGCCATCTCCTGGGAGCGGACCAGGGCGCACTGGATCTCCGGATCATCGATATCCGGGAAGTAATTGCGGGAACGGGGCTTGATGTTCCACCCGGCCTGGGCGAACAGGGAGATGGTGGCGGATTCCAGGCTCCCCTTGGGGACCCCCAGTTTCAACTGCGGCATGGTTTAACCTTTAATTGTTATCGACCAAAAAAACTATTGTCCGTTTTTATTTCCGGTTTGCCAATGTTATCCCCCCTGAAAGGGGGGCTAGGAGGGGGAAGGGCCCGGTGTGCGCGCCGGGGCCCAGATCTCCACCCGTTCCACTCCGTTGCGTTTCAGCAGCCGGGCAAGCTCCGCCACGGTGTTGCCGGTGGTGACCACGTCATCGATCAGGGCCACATGGCTTGCCCTCAGGGTGCCCTTCAGGGTGAACGCCCCTCTGATGTTTTTCTTCCGCGCCTTCAGTGTCAGCGCGGATTGCGGAAGGGTGGGGTGCGTTCGCCGGCAATGGCCGGTATCCACCGGTATGCGGAAACGGCGGCCCAGGGGGCGGGCCAGTTCCAGGGCCTGGTTATAGCCCCGTTCCCGCTGGCGGGCGGGGTGCAGGGGGACCGGGATAAGCAGTTGCGGCCGCTCGTGAAGCTTCTGCTCCAGGAATTCCAGCAACAGCTCGGACAGTACCCGGCCGCACTGCAGCCGCTTGTGAAATTTCAGGCCGTTCACCAGGTCGGCGACGGGGCTCAGGTAGGCAAAGGGGGTCAGGCAACGATCGAAAGGGGGTGGGGTCCGCTGACACTGCCCGCAGGGAGATCCGTTATCCGCCTGCTCAGGCAACGGGAGTCCGCAACGGGGGCAGGCGTTATGGAGGTAAGGCAGGTCATCCCGGCAACCGGCACACAGGTCGAGGCCGGTGTCGGCGGATGCGCCGCACAACAGGCAGGTGCAGGGGTAGACAACCTGTTGTATAGAATATAGCCAGTTGTAAACCATCGAGATCCATCTCGGTTGACAGTGGGCCGCCTTTCCTTACCATAGCGGGTGTTCGGAGTCGGATTGGCCGGCTTGCGTCTGAACCCGTATCCGTGACGGGCTATTCAGCTTCCTGAATTTTAACGCAAAGGACGCAAAGGCGCAGAGAACGTAAAGTTTTGTTTGCATGGGCTATTAGCTTGGCAGACTGATTCTCTGCGATCTTTGCGTCTCTGCGCGCTCTGCGTTTATTTTCATATTGCCTGATAGATGTTGTGAACTTGAGGAATGTCGCGCTATGAATGACATCACACCGCGCCACGACTGGAAACAGGAGGAGATCGAGTCTCTGCTGGATCTTCCGTTCAACGACCTGATCTTTCGTGCCCAGTCGGTGCATCGGCGTCGCTTCGATCCCAATCGGGTGCAGGTAAGCAGTCTGCTCAGTATCAAGACCGGCGCCTGTTCCGAGGACTGCGGCTACTGTTCCCAGAGCGCGAAACACGCCTCCGATCTGGAACAGGAGAAGCTGCTGCCCCTGGAGGAGGTGGTAAAAGCGGCCGAGACGGCCAAAGAGAAAGGGGCGACCCGTTTCTGCATGGGTGCCGCCTGGCGCAATCCCACCGACGCCAACCTGGCGCGGGTGATCGAGATGATCCGGGCGGTGCACGACCTGGGTATGGAAACCTGTGTCACCCTCGGTATGCTCACCGGCGATCAGGCCCAAAAGCTCAAGGACGCCGGCCTCGACTACTACAATCATAATCTGGATACCTCGCCGGAGTTTTACGGCAACGTCATCACCACCCGCACCTTCGAGGATCGCCTGGAGACCCTGGCTCACGTACGGGACCAGGGGATCAATATCTGCAGCGGCGGCATCCTCGGCATGGGCGAGTCCCGCCGGGACCGGGCCTCCATGCTGCGGGAACTGGCCAACCTGCCGAAGCATCCCGACTCGGTGCCCATCAACATGCTGGTACAGGTGGAGGGGACACCGCTGCACGGCACCGCGGCCCTGGACCCCTTCGAGTTTATCCGTACCATCGCCGTGGCCCGCATCCTCATGCCCGCATCCCACGTACGGCTTTCCGCCGGACGCAGCGACATGAGCGACGAGATGCAAGCCCTCTGTTTCTTCGCCGGGGCCAACTCCGTGTTCTACGGGGAACGGCTGCTGACCACCGATAACCCGGAGGCGGACCGGGACCGGGAACTGTTTCAAAGGCTCGGGATGCGGTTCGAGGCGACCACGGAACTGCAGGCCACCGAGAAGGAGTGCGACAACAAACGCCAGCTGCGGCTGGAAGCGGAGTTCGCCGAGCAGGCGGATTGATTGCCACAGAGGCACGGAGAACACAGAGACTGTGTAGCGCTACTGAGTCTTGTGTATTGGATATATCTCCGTTGCCGCAAAGAAATAGGCCTAATACGACTTGGAAATTGTCGCTCTGTGGCCTCCGTGTCTCTGTGGCTGATAAACAGTAAACAGAAATGAAATCATTAAGCAGCAACCTGGAGCAAAGAAAACGGGATCATCTTTACCGTACCCGGCGGGTGCTGGCGTCACCCCAGGGGCCGGAGGTGGTGGTGGACGGCCGTACCATGCTCTCGTTCTGCAGCAACGACTACCTGGGCCTGGCCAATCACCGGGAGGTGGTGGCCGCCTTCCGGTCGGCGGCGGAGCAGTGGGGTGTCGGCAGCGGGGCGGCCCATCTGGTGACCGGACACACCGCCGCCCATCACGCCCTGGAAGAGGAGCTTGCCGACTTCACCGGCCGGCCGCGGGCGTTGCTTTTCTCCACCGGCTATATGGCCAATCAGGGGGTGATCACCACCCTGGTGGGTCAGGGGGACCGGGTCTATGAAGACCGTCTCAATCACGCCTCCCTGATCGACGGCGGGCTTCTCTCCCGCGCCCGCTTCAAGCGCTTCGGCCATACCGACGTGGAGACCCTGGGCCGGGATCTGCAGCAACGGGAGAACGGCGAGGTGCTGGTGGCCAGCGACGGGGTGTTCAGTATGGACGGAGATCTGGCGCCCCTGCCGGCATTGAGCGCCCTCTGTCGCGAGCGGGATGCCTGGCTGCTGGTGGATGACGCCCACGGCCTGGGGGTGCTGGGCCGCGAAGGGCGTGGCACCCTGGATCATTACGGGCTGGGCCTGGCGGAGGTCCCCGTCCTGATGGGTACCCTGGGCAAGGCCTTCGGCGGGTTCGGCGCCTTCGTGGCGGGGTCGGAAGATCTGATCGAGACCCTGATCCAGCAGGCGCGCAGCTATATCTATACCACGGCGCTCCCCTCCGCCGTGGCCGAGGCCACCCGCACCGCTCTGCGTCTGGCGCGGGAGGAGGAGTGGCGCAGGAAAAGGCTGCGGGAGCTTGTGGCAGGTTTTCGCGCCGGGGTCGAGCAGCTCGGTCTGCCCCTGATGGCATCGGCGACCCCCATACAACCCATCGTGGCAGGCTCCTCGGAGCGGGCCCTGGAGTGGAGCCGGCTGCTGGAACAGCAGGGCATTCTGGTGACCGCCATCCGCCCCCCTACCGTACCCGAGGGGAGCGCCAGGCTTCGCATCACCTTTTCCGCCGCCCACACCGACAGGCACCTGGACCGGTTGCTGCAGGCGCTGGCACGACTGGAGATTCCGGTAGAGATATGAAACTGAATACCCTCACCACCGGCGCCGGTCCCGACCTGCTGCTGCTCCACGGCTGGGGTATGAACAACGCCGTCTGGGGCGCCCTGCCGGAGGTGCTGTCCGAGCGCTACCGGGTGACCCGGGTGGAACTGCCGGGTCATGGGGAGAGCGATTACGATCTCTCCGCTTCCACCCTGGATGACTGGGTGCAGGCGGTGCTGACGGTGGCCCCGGAGCGGGCCCACTGGATCGGCTGGTCCCTCGGGGCCACCTTGGCCCTGCGCGCGGCGGCGGTCCGTTGCGAGCGGATCGCCTCCCTGGTGATCCTGGCCGGTACCCCGCGGTTTGTACAGGACTCGGACTGGCCTTACGCCATGACCGTGGAGAACCTGCGGCAGTTCGCAGCGGTTCTGTCGAAAAATCATCGCCTGACCCTGGAGCGCTTTCTCTCCCTGCAGGTGCGGGGGGACGGCGCGGCGCGGGAGATGCTACGCGCCCTGCGTCAGGAGCTTTTCCAACGGCCCCTACCCCATCCCGCCGCCCTGGAGGCGGGTCTCGATCTGCTGTTGCGGAGCGATCTGCGGTCCCAGCTCGGGGTGATCCCCTGCCCCATGTTCTGGCTCCTGGGGGAACGGGATACCCTGGTTCCCGCGGCGCTGGCCCCCGCCCTGGCGGAACTGCTGCCGCAGTCGGAGATCAGGGTGTTGGAGCGGTCCGCCCACGTCCCCTTTCTCTCCCATCCAGAATCCTGCCTGGAGATCATAGGGAGCTTTCTCGGAGGCGTGTCATGAGCGGTAATCCCACACCGGTGGACAAACGCCAGGCGCGCACCGCCTTTTCCCGGGCGGCGGACAGGTATGACGAGGTGGCGGTGCTGCAGCAGGAGATCGGCAGACGCATGCTCGATCGCCTGGGGCTGGTGAGACTGGCGCCGGAGCTGGTTATCGACGTGGGTGCCGGAACCGGGATCGCCGCCGCGGAGCTGGCCGGGCGTTACCCCGGGGCGCAGGTGATCGCCCTTGATTTCGCACTGCCCATGTTGCAGTTGGCGCGGGGGCGGGCCTCCGGCAGGGACCGGGTGCGTTGTCTCTGCGCCGACCTGGAGCATCTGCCCCTGCGGGATGCCAGCGTGGATCTGCTCTTTTCCAACGCCGCGCTGCAGTGGTGCAACGATCTGGATCATGCCTTCCGGGAATTCCTGCGGGTGCTGCGGCCGGGCGGCTTGCTGATGTTCTCCACCTTCGGTCCGGATACCCTGCAGGAACTGCGGGCGGCATGGAGTGCGGTGGACGATGATGTCCATGTCAGCAGTTTTCCCGATATGCACGACGTGGGGGATGCCCTGGTACGCGGCCGTTTCGCCGACCCGGTGATGGATGTGGATCGCATGACCCTCACCTACGACGAGGTGGAAGGGCTGATGCAGGACCTGAAGGTGCTGGGGGCCCATAACGTTACCGCCGACCGGCACCGGGGACTCACCGGCAAACGCCGGATGGCGGCCATGAAGGCGGCCTATGAATCCTTCCGCAGCGACGGGAAACTCCCGGCCAGTTATGAAGTGATCTACGGCCACGCCTGGGCGCCGGACTCCAACCCCCAAGGGGATGCGGTTTCCGTTCCCGTCGATGAAATCGGGGGATATATACCGCGGCGATGAAACTAATCCCCGCCGCAACAATCGAAACTGCGAACCGCGGCGTTGGAATAGGCGCGACCTTTTCGATATGCTGATTCTTTAACTTTTTGACTCGGGTGGGGTTCGTGCAAGGGAAAGTCATCTACGAGCAGCCGCTAAACGAAAGGATGCGGACCCTGCTGCGTCTGGAGTTCCTGTTTAAGCAGGCGCAACATTTCCTGCGCGGGGAAAGCCGTTGGGACAGCCGCTCGGTGGTCTCCACCCTGCTGGATATTCAGGAGCTCTTCATCGCCCGCAGCGATCTCAAGGGTGAGCTGATCAAGGAGCTGGACCGCCACACGGATAATCTGAAACGTCTGCAGAGTCGTCAGAACGTGGATCAGGAGCGTCTGCTGGAACTGCTGGAGGAGTTGGCGCACTGGAAGCGGGAACTGCAGTCCAGCACCACCCAGCTCGGTATCGTTCTGCGTGACAGTGAGTTCCTCAACACCATTCGCCAGCGCAGTACCATCCCCGGCGGTAACTGTGATTTTGATTTGCCCCTTTATCATCACTGGCTGCAGCTTCCGCTGGAAACCCGCAGCGCCAATCTGAAAAAGTGGATGAACGGTTTTGAACACGTACGGGGGGCGGTGGCCGCCATCCTGCAGCTGGTGCGCTACAGCAACACCCCGACCCTGGAACGGGTGAGCGGCGGGTTTTATCAGCACAACATCCCCACCGGCCGGCCGTGCCAGATGGTGCGTATCGGCATCCCCGCCGAGACCGGCTGTTATCCGGAGATCAGCGGCGGCCGTCACCGTTTCTCTTTGCGCCTGCTTCGCAACGACCAGTTCGACGAGCGTCCCACCCAGGTCAAAGAGGATATGGATATCGAGCTGACCCTCTGCATCATCTGATGGCCCAGGGCTATTTCATCACCGGCACCGACACCGGCTGCGGCAAGAGTGAGATCACCCTCGGCTTGATGCAGCTGTTGCAGTCCCGGGGACACCGGGTGGTGGGGATGAAACCGGTGGCCTCCGGGGCCGAACCAACCCCGGACGGCCTGCGCAACCGAGACGCCCTGCGTATCCGGGAGCAGGGATCACTGCTGTTCCCCTATGAACAGATAAACCCCTACGCCTTCGAACCCCCCGTCGCACCTCACATCGCGGCGGAGCAGACGGGGGAGAGCATTCGTTTTCAACAGCTGCGTGAAAGCTACCAAGTGTCGGCGGATCAGGCCGACTATGTTCTGGTGGAAGGGGTCGGCGGTTGGAAGGTCCCTCTGGGTGCGGACGGGGACGTGGCCCACCTGGCGGCGTATCTTGATCTGCCGGTAATCCTGGTGGTGGGGATGAAACTGGGTTGCCTCAATCATGCCCTGCTGACCGCGGACGCCGTCCGTGCCAGCGGATCACCGCTGGCGGGATGGGTGGCCAACCAGGTGGATGCGGATATGGCTGAGATGGAAGCCAACCTGGAAACACTCAACGCAAGGATCGACGCTCCCTGTCTCGGGTTTGTGCCTTTCCTGGAAGAGGTGTCACCGATGGTGGTTGCCGGTTATTTGCGCTTGGATGAAGCCTGAGGATTGTTTGGTTGAACTAACTGATCGCTGATACTGTTTTAATCCCATTCGGCTCTTCCGCCGCGGGCGGGGAAGGCTGGAGGGCAAAAACAACAGATCATTTGAAAATGTTCTTGGACTACATAGAACCCGTATACCGTCCCCCCAGTGAAGCCGAGTCATTGATCCTCCAGGTCACTAACGGCTGCTCGTGGAACAAGTGTACCTTCTGCGATATGTACACCGACCCGCAAAAGAGGTTCAAACCCAAACCCATAGAAGAGCTGCGCGATGAGTTGCGGCAGTTTGCGGCCATGGGAATCCCCGTAAGAAGAGTGTTTCTGGCCGACGGCGATGCCATGGCTTTGTCGTTTCGGCGGTTGCTGGAGATCATGCAGGCGGTCAATGAATACCTGCCGGATATCCAGCGTGTTTCCGCCTACTGCCTGCCGCGCAATGTAAGGAACAAAAGCGTTGAAGAACTGAAACAACTGCGGGAGATGGGGCTGAGCCTGGTGTACGTGGGGTGTGAAACCGGTGATGATCTGGTGCTGGAAAAGGTGCGCAAAGGCGAAACCTGGCAAAGTTCCCTTGATGCGCTGCTGAAACTGGGTGAGGCCGGTATCAAACGTTCGGTGATGATTCTGAACGGACTGGGCGGAGCCAGGTACAGCGAGCAACATGCCTTGAATTCCGCCAGTCTGATGAACCGGTCTCAACCCGAATATCTGGCAACCCTGGTGGTAACCTTTTATAAGGGAACGGAGCGGTTCCAGCAGGGCTATGGCGGTGAGTTCCGCCAGCTGAATCAGCTGCAACTTATGCAGGAGATGGAGGTTCTGCTTTCCGCGCTGGAGCTTGAAAAAACCATTTTTCGCAGCGACCACGCCTCGAATTATCTGATCCTCAAGGGTGTTCTGAATAAAGATAAAGAAAGGTTGTTAAGTACCCTGCGCCAGGCAATTACCAGACCGGGATCGGTAGCGTTGCGTCAGGAGTGGCAGAGGGGGCTATAACATCAGCAACAGGAATAAGTAAGAAAAAAGATCCTGGCTCCCTATATCTTTCACTTTTTGCTGCGCCCCGTATCTGCGCGTTGCCCAGCAGCAGCCATTCGACAACAAAACTATAATTCAGGATAAAGATGTGTAGACAAAAAATCCCTCAGCCTCTTGCGCCGGTAATAAAAGGGCTAACTCTAACTGTTGTCCGGGGTGGCCGTGCCTTCGAGTAGTCGCACAATATCTTCATGCCCGAATTTCTTGGCGTAATCAAGAGCCGTTCTGTTTTCGTGGGACTGTACCCATGGGTCTGCTCCTTGTTCAACCAGATACTTTGCGATTGTTGTATGCCCTGCCTCCGCGGCAAGCATTAGGGGCGTAAATCCAAGATAATCCCGCGTATTAAGCTTGGCTCCTTTACGTATAAGCATTTCAGTAAGCTTTTTCTGCCCCGTGATTGAAGCCATCATGAGTGCAGTGGTTTTGTATTTGTCATCACGACCGTCCACATCAGCGCCCAATTGCAACAGCATGATGCAGGTCCGGTAACGTCCCTTGGCCGTCGCCCTTACGAGGATTGGTAATGCATTATCACCGATTAGTGCATTTGGGCTTAGCTCGCTCTTTCGAACCAGGAAGCCGACGAGCTCCGCATCGTCGCCGGCATCTAAGAACGCATTTAAAAGCTTTTCTGGTGGAGTGCCGTTCTCAAGGTTACCAACCACATTCGACCAGTCTTGCGCAGTATGACGCAGTTCAACGGCGCCTTTAAATGATGGCTCCATCTGCAGTAGTGTCTCGATGTGATCCAAGGCTTCCACAGGTCGGTCCAAATCGAGAAGTACACGGGCATAGCGATCTCTCAGATAAGCACTATCAGCACCTTGTTCGAGACCCAGGGCGAGCCAACGACGAGCTGATTCGAATTGCTCCCTCTCGGTCAATATTATGCTGATGTTAATATATGGCTTGGGGTATTGCGGCCATGTGGCGGTGGCTTTTTTGAAAAACAGCAGTGCTTCATCCTTCTGATCTCGTTGTAGTGCAATATAACCGAGACCGTTGTTGCATAGTGCCGTGTCTTCAGGTGTGGGATTGGCATCAAGACTCCGTGTGTAGGCTTTCTCAGCCTCTGCCAATCGGTCGGCACTGACCAATCTGTCACCTTCTTGTCGAAAGTAACGGGCTTCTGTTGTCAGGTCGGGGTTTCCAGATGTATATATAGGCGCCGGGCCCGAGTAATCGGAAATGGTACCATCTGTTTCCAGGGATCCTATCACGATTGGACGCCTACCCGCTCTCTTGCAGGCTGCCGGATAGACCACCGAGTCAGCTCCTCTGTTTCCTGCGGCAACTTGAAAAAGTATTTTGTCCTGCACCTCAATTTCATTGCACAGTTTGCTGTAGTCGGCTGCTCCATCGGGTAACGCCATACTGATGTTAATTGTTTGTACTTGCATTTTTGCGAGCCAGCGGATCGCTTCCACCGTCCGGTTCGTAATCGCCTGATATGTGGCCGGTTGCTTGCCGATGACTTTGGCACTGAAGAGAGGAGGCAGTGCGAAGGTTTCTTTATTTATCTGGAAGTCTCCGATCGCCGGGGCCTTTTCTAACTGTTTGCCGCCTTCGAAATAGGATTGCACAAACCTCAGTGCGACCACGGTCCCATGGACTTGGCTGTCGCCCGGGCCCTCACCTGTAAAATCTTCTTCAGCAATCACTAGGCCTTTGAGTTGAGGATGATTTGCGTCGATCCCTGAATCTATAATGCCGACGCGTATTCCTGACATATTCGGTACATGAGGGCCTAACGGTAGCCCGCGGATCATGGGTCTGCCCTCTATATTCTGGACATTCGATGTTATTTCCTGTCTCTCAATGGGCGGGGGGGCGGAGGGAGGTGCAGCGTGAGCTGACAGGCAGATGAAGGCACAAACGGTCAGCGCGGCTGTTCTGGTCCGGCGGCTGGTACTAGGTGCGCCATCCTTGATCAATAAAGAGTGGAATAAGATGTCCATTCGTAGTCCTTATACTGACGCTAAAAACGATGTCCCAATCGCTTGCAGCGTGCTGCATATCCGGCGAGGTGAACGCATAAATCAGTTCAAGCCGAAATTTGTGAATAGAAGGTGATTCGCGACTTGCCGCAGGCAGAACGATGTCCGGGGAGATGGGTATCGATCGTTTGTTCAGTTCCGAGTTCTCCGGATCTATCGTGAGCTTGATAGCGTGTTCGGTAACGGGCTGAATTACGGCGGCATGTGATATGGCGGCCAGGCTTCCTCCGAAGTATCGCCATTCCACCTCCCAGTTATCAAACATGATTTGCTGATTGAGGGGGTTTTCTATTGTTATGTCGAACAAACGTCTTTGCATGGAAGGGGAGTTGCCCTCAAGGATGCGGACGACATGCGGAGTTGCGACATTCTGGGAAGGGGTGTCGAGGCGGCTTGGATTATCTAGCGGCTCGATTCGATTCGTGCTCGTGTGCGTGCCGTTGTTATGGTTGTTCTCGATCGATGCTCGATAGGCGGCAAGTCCGAAGCCCCCTGCAAGTCCGCACAGCGCTAATATGAATCCGTAGGTTAAGAGACGCATCAAAAGAGCGTGGGTTAATTCAGTGGTCAGTTTCCTGAATATCTTCAGGCCCAGCGCTAACCGCATCAGTCCCACTACCAGAAAAAGGGCAAAACCGGCAAGAACTAATTCGTTACCAAGATATTGAGCTATTTTTCCAAATTCCAACACGGCGGTTCCTTCCATTATTAGTCCCGCTAAAATTTTCCGGGAAGCGTTGCATGGCTATAGGCTGACGCCAATGCTAACTGGCGACGGCGAAGCCGGCGCCCAGAAAACGGGGCGCGAAAAAAGGGGATGCATTTATTATTCTTCCGGTATTTGCCGGTATGACAATCCGCATGGCGCTTTAGATAATATATGCATCCCGTATGTTCGTTATATCTTTTTTCCCCTTGACCTTAATCCAGACAAGCCGATTAAGCCTGCACCCAAAAGCAGCAAGGTGACCGGTTCCGGGGCGGGTGCTGCGTCGACATCAAAAGTAAGTGTGTAATCTAAATCGAATCTATCCCCTGAATATATCGCTTGCCATCTATGAAACCGATAGTCACCTTCGCCTATTGGTAACGTAGCGCTAAACAGTAAAGCAGGGGATACATCAGTCAGGACATTTATCGTCTCAGTATCAGTTACTTCCGGCCAGGGAAAAACGGAAGTAGATATGCCTGGATGGTCGGAACCATAATCAGAATTCTGATTATTGTTGTCGTAATAGGTGGCATAAAATTCATAACTTACCGAATTTAACACCATGCCTGTGCCGATATTAAAATAGAAGTCATCAACGTCCCCTTCTGCAGGTGAGGAGCTGGCGTCATAATACAAACTCCCCTGGATTGTATTTGTGCCGATATCAAAATTAAAAGTCGACCAGTCCAAACCAAGATCACCGTCTGTGATTTCCGAGTAATTGATCGGTGCGCAAACCCCATGGCCGGCAAATCCAAAAATAAGCAATCCGGTGGTAAATCCAGTAACTAGTGTTCTCTTCATGGTTATCCCTCTCTCATCGGCGTGTTTGCATCTATCGGCAAACCAACCTTGCCGAGCCGGCAGTTCTGCGGCTGGTTCCAATATTGAACTGGGTGGCCGGCGCTACAGCTGGAATATATGGCTAAGGAGGGAGGAGGAGAGATTCGGGTGCTCCGCCCGATGTCGGTAGCGATATTCCGTTTGCCGCCAAAAAACTGTAATATTTTTGTGGATTATAACATGAAAGGGTTCGGGACCGGACGCTTTGGAGCAGGGCGGGGCGGAAAAAAGGGTCGGCGGCAAATGAAATAGATTCTTAGTCGCCACCGCCCCCCCTGTTTCGCGTATTTCAAGCCGCCTGGGCGGTCTCTGTATCATCCCCGCGTTGCCCAACGGTCTGTCGGATAGTCATCAGGGTGTTGAACAGCATTAAGACCACGCCTGTGGAAAAGATCGCGCCGCCGATGACGCGCATGACGTAGTAGGGGTGCATGGCCTCTACCGATTCGGCGAAGGTGTAGGCTAGGTTGCCGTACTCGTCGTAAGAGCTCCACATCACGGCTTGCATCATGCCGGCTATTTTAATCGCGGCGAAGTAGACAATCATGCCGATGATGAACATCCAAAAATGAAGGCTCACCAGCCTGGCGGAGTACATGCGGGTATTCCCCAGTTTCTCGACCAGGTGGTAGATCGCACCGCAACCCAACATGACAATCCAACCCAGGGCGCCGGAGTGGCTCGGATCCGAGGTCCAGTCGGTATAACTGGAAAGCTCATTAACGGCATTGAACGATACGGCGGGGTTCTGGGAGATTGAAATAACGAAGAACCCCAGAGATACGATAACAAAATGCAGAATGTAGTCCCTACGCAGTACTTCCCGGGCGCCGGAAATGGTCTTTATGCCGTTAGCCGCGGCGCCCAGAGTTGCGAGGATTATGGCCAGGGACAGAACGGCCCCCAGGCCCTCCACCCAGCCGGGAAGGGGAAAGTATTGCTGGTAATGAACGCCCAGCCATACACAGCCGATCACCAGCGTCCAGAAATGGAACACCGCCAAATGGCGGGAGAACAGCGGGCGGTTGGTCTGCTGCGGAAGGAAATAGTAGAAAATGCCCAGAAAGCCGGCGGTCAGGTAGTAGGCGATGGTTGAGAGGTCTTTTGCGCCGTCCTGTAGTCCGGCGGACTGGGAGTAGGTGTCGGCCATGCTTACCGGAACGGGGGCGCCGTTGACCGCATACAGGAAGATGATCATGCCGGTCATGCCTAAGAAAAACCAGTTGGAAATGTGAATTTGCCGGTTTTTGCGGGTGACGACGGTCATCATCAGGTTCAGGGCGAAGGTAAGCAAAACAATGGCGCTGGCGATATCGATCAGCCCCCTCAGCGTGGCATGCGCCACTCCCGAGTACAGAGGGCCCAGATGCAGGGAGGTCACGACATAAACCACGATCAGGTTCCAGCCCAAAAACGTGAGCCATGCAAGCGTGATATTCCACAGGCGCACGCCGCAGGTGTGCTGTACCGAGTGGTAGGCGGCCGCCATAAGCGCGCACCCCCCGAAAGCGAAGATAACCATGTTGCCATGCAACGGACGCAGATGAGCGAAGGTCAGATAGGGGTTGTTCAAAGCGATGCCGGGCCAGGCCAGCTCTGCTGATATATAGACGCCCAGGAGGGTGCTTGCGGCCAGATAGACGACGGCCATAATGACAAACCAGCGTACGATGCCGCGGTCGTAATTCTCTGTTTGTGCGGATTCCAAGATGAGTTCTCTTTTGTTTTTATTTTAAAGATACCGCTGATTCATTCAGCGGTAACGGGAAAAGGGGGACGGGCGGAACCGTCGATATAATAGATCCTGATCCCGTAAAATATGTCCAAGGGATTTATGGTTAGTATTCGATACTGTGATTGTCTTTAAACGTAACCTTTCCTTTCCCGGAGACATAGTACAGTCCCTGGTCCGTGACGTTGAATACCAGTCTTTCCGATGCCTCGATGCGGATGCCTCCCGCCCAATGGAGCTCGCAGCCTTCCGTCTCGAACATTATTTTAGATCCGGGTTTTGTCGGTGGAACCTGCATGCCGCGTCCATCGAAAGCGATCTGATTCATGGTTCCTCTGATCAGCCCGCGGGCAACCATATCCCCCTGTTTTTTGCAAAACATGCCCGACTCGCCTTCAAAGTCGTATTTCGTCCAGGAGGACCAAAAGGGTTCCAGCTCTGAAAAAGGTATGTCGGGTCCTGAACTGCAGGAAGCAAGAAGGGGAACGGATAATAACAAGCAGCTAATTCTCAGGTTCATGTCGTCACCTTATATCGAAAATAACTCGTAAAACGAAATATTCGGGGGCAGACCGCGGTTCTTCATTCCAACTCAAAAAGAAAGCCGCAGACTATCCGCATGTTGTTCGTGTTGTCGACGGAATATTTCGCATGCCTTCAATAAAACAGCATATTTTCTACGGATATTACCACAGAGGCCGCTGGGATCCGGTGTTTTGCAGGGAGTGTTCAGCCGAAATCCCCGTATTTTATTCTGAAGATAGGTGCTGGAACTTGTCTGGAATTGTAAACCTCGTATGATATTAGATTGTCCTAATAGATATTCCGTAGCTGAAACCAACACCCAATCCCATGACTGAACATAATCTTTTCAACACCAACGTCGCCGACGAGCGGATTCTCATCTCTCCCGCGGAACTGAAACGCCATCTGCCCAATTCACCGGAGGGTGAGGAACTGGTATGGAATGCCAGGCAGACCATCAAGAAGATACTGACGCGGGAGGATAAGCGCCTGCTGGTGGTTACCGGCCCCTGTTCCATCCACGACGTGGATGCGGCCAAGGAGTATGCGAAAAGGTTGAAGGTGTTGCATGACGAGCTGTCCGACACCCTCTTCATCGTCATGCGGATCTATTTCGAGAAGCCCCGCACCACCGTGGGCTGGAAGGGGTTGATCAACGACCCCTATATGGATGACTCCTTCCGTATCGAGGAAGGGCTGCATAAGGCCCGCCAACTGCTGTTATGGCTGGCGGAGATGGACCTGCCGGCGGCCACCGAGGCCCTGGACCCCATCAGTCCTCAGTATCTTTCCGATCTCTTCGCCTGGGCGGCCATCGGGGCACGCACCACCGAGTCCCAGACCCATCGGGAGATGGCTAGCGGCCTCTCCATGCCGGTGGGGTTCAAGAACGGCACCGACGGCGGTCTGACGGTGGCGATAAATGCGTTGCAGTCGGTCTCCCAGCCCCACAGCTTCCTGGGTATCAATCAGCAGGGGCAGGTGACGGTGATAAAGACCACCGGCAACGTCTGCGGCCATGTGATCCTGCGCGGCGGCAATCAGCCCAATTACGATTCGGTGCATGTGGCTCTCTGCGAGGAGACGCTGCGCAAGGCGGGACTGCCGGAGAACATCATGATCGACTGCAGCCATGGCAACTCCAGCAAGAAGCCGGAGCTGCAACCGCTGGTGGCGGAGAACGTGACCAATCAGATCCTGGAAGGCAACAAGTCCATTATCGGGATTATGCTGGAGAGTAATCTGAGCGCCGGCAATCAGCCCATACCGGCGGATGTCAGCAAGCTCGAGTACGGCGTCTCGGTGACGGACGGCTGTATCGACTGGGATACCACGGAGAAGCTGCTGCGGGATATGGCGGCCAAGCTTTCCGCCGCCGACCGCTAGTCAGATACCCCCTCATCTCCCCCGCACCTTTGTTGTCATTCCGGACGGAGCGTAGCGAAAATCCGGAATCCGGTGCCCACCTTTTCTGAGTCCCGGTATTGGCCGGGATGGCAACAATCGGAACGGCGGGCACAGCCCGCCCTACAAATTTTGCTTCACCGGATGTGGATAAGGATTTTTTACCACGGAGGGCACAGAGGAACACGGAGCCGTCTGAGATTACAGCCGGGGATTTCTCTGTGAGTCTCTGTATCCTCTGTGGTTCAAATGCGGTTTTTTTGAAGATCGTTGTCCGGTGGGCAGGGTCCCACCGGACAGACTGTTTTCAGCGTGCAATGGCGGTAAAGGCCTCACCCGCCGCGGCGATGGTGACGGCGATGTCGTCGTCGCTGTGGGCGGCGGAGACGAATCCCGCTTCAAACGCGGAGGGGGCCAGGTAGACCCCTTTATCCAGCATGGCGTGGAAGAAGGCCTTGAACTGTTCCTGGTCGCATGCGGTGGACTGGGCGAAATTGGTCACCTGTTCTGCGTCGGTGAAGAAGATGCCGAACATGCCGCCCACCTGGTTGCCGGCGAGGGGGACGCCGGCGTTTCGGGCCTGTTGCATCAGGCCGTTCACCAGAGTTTTGGTCTTTTCCGTCAGCGCCTCGAAGAAGCCGGGGGCGGAGATTAGCTCCAGGGTCTTGAGGCCGGCGGTCATGGCCACCGGATTGCCGGAGAGGGTGCCGGCCTGATAGACGGGGCCCAGGGGGGCGATCTTCTCCATGATCTCTCGCTTGCCTCCGAAGGCGCCTACCGGCATGCCGCCGCCGATGACCTTACCCAGGGTGGAGAGGTCGGGGCGGATGTTATGCAGCCCCTGCACACCCCCGAGGGCCACACGGAATCCGGTCATCACCTCGTCGAAGATCAGGACCGTACCGTATTGGTCGCATACCTCCCGCAGCCCTTGCAGGAAGCCGGGCAGGGGCGGGATGCAGTTCATGTTGCCGGCCACCGGTTCCACGATGATGCAGGCGATCTGTTCTCCCACTTCGGTGAAGGTCTGTTTGACCTGATCCAGGTCGTTATAGTCGAGGGTGATGGTGTGTTCCGCCAAGGCCGCCGGGACGCCGGGAGAGCTGGGCTCTCCCAGGGTCAGCGCCCCGGAGCCCGCCTTCACCAGCAGCGAATCGGAATGGCCGTGGTAGCATCCCTCGAATTTGACGATCTTGTCCCGGCCGGTGTAGCCCCGGGCCAGACGGATGGCGCTCATGGTGGCCTCGGTGCCGGAGCTGACCATACGCACCAGCTCCATGGAGGGCACCAGCTCGCACACCTTGTCGGCCATGCGCGTCTCCAGCTCCGTGGGGGCGCCGAACGACAGCCCCTTTTTGATCACCTCGGCCACCGCCGCAATCACCTCCGGGTGGGCGTGGCCCAGGATCATCGGTCCCCAGGATCCCACGTAGTCGATATAGCGCTTGCCCTGCGGGTCGTAGGTGTAGGCCCCTTCGGCCCGGTCGATGAAGACGGGATCGCCGCCGACTCCCTTGAAGGCGCGCACCGGGGAGTTCACTCCGCCGGGGATGTGCTGCTGGGCCTGGGCGAAGAGCTCGTGGGAGCCGGTCATAATCCATCTCCTTCCTGTTCGAAAAGTGTGTTGAAACGTTCGCAGGCGGCGCGGATGTCCGGCTGGCCGAACAGACCGTGGATCACGGCCAGCATATCGGCCCCGGCGGCCACCAGTGGGCCGCCATTCTCCGGGGTTATCCCACCTATGGCAACTATCGGGATATGCAGCAGGGGGCGGGCCTCCCGCAGCAGGGCGAGATCCGCCTGGACCGCATCCGGTTTGGTGCTGGAGCTGAAGAAACGTCCGAAGGCCACATAATCGGCCCCCTGCGCCTCTGCCGCCAGCGCCAGGTCCAGGTGGTTATAGCAGGAGACGCCGATCAGGGCCTGCGGCCCCAGGATCTCCCTGGCCTGGAGTATTCCGGCATCGCCCTTGCCCAGATGTACGCCGTCGGCACCGATGGCTGCGGCCAGCTCCGGGTCGTCGTTGATGATGAGGGGGACGCACCGGGAACGGCAGAGTTCCAGCAGGGCACGGGCCTCCTGCCGGCGGCGCTCCCTGTCCGTCCCCTTGTCGCGGTACTGAACGGCCCGGACGCCCCCGGCCAGGGCCTGCTCCACCTGGCGGATGATCCCCTCGCCGGAGGCCAGCTCGCGGTCAGTTATGGCGTAGAGGCCTTTAAAAGGTCTTCTGCTCATGTCGGCGGGTTTAGATGTAAGTAACCACTTACTCTCATGGTATTCCTTTCCAGGCCTCAATCTTCCTGGGAAGGGCTGTTCCGTAAGACATGAAGACGATCCGGCAGCGCCTGCCCTCGCCCCGGCCGTCTGGCGTGGGAGAGGCTCTCCCAGGTGTAGGCCTGGGCCAGTTTTACCGCCTCCACCAGGGGAAGCTTGCGGGCGAGCAGGGCGGCGGTGGCGGAGGCCAGGGTGCAGCCGGAGCCGTGATAGCTCCCCGTCAGCCGAGGCCAGTGCCAGACGTGCACGGAGCCGTCGCCGCAGAAAAGGCGATTTTCCACCTCCGTTCCCGCCTCGTGGGCACCGGTGATCAGCGCGTTGGTACAGCCCAGGGCCAGCAGTTTGTGGCCGCAGGCGTACAGATCCTCTTCGCCCGTAAGTCTACGGGCCTCCAGGGAGTTGGGAGTGATCAACTCTACGCTGGGCAGCAGCCGTCGGCACAGGGTCTCCTCCAGATCTCCGCCCGCCAGTTCGGTGCCGCCCCCGGCGGCCAGGACCGGATCCAGGACCACCGGGATCCCGGAGAACCCCTCCAGCAGTCCGCCGAGCCTGGCGGCGATCTCCGCGGAGCCGATCAACCCGATCTTGATGGCCGCCACCGGCAGGTCATCCAGTACCGCCCGGGCCTGTTGTTCCACCAGCTCCGGGTCCACCGGTTGCAGGCGTTGCACGTCGGTGGTGTTCTGGACCGTCAGACAAGTGATAACCGTTGCCGCATGGCATCTATTTCCCACAATCGCCTCAATATCTGCCTGAATGCCCGCTCCACCTACGGGATCGTGGCCTGAAATCGAGAGAATTGTGGGAATCTTATGATTATGTAAGTGATTATTTTCCATTAATCCTATGTCGTCCTTATAAATACCAATATTAAATACATAATGCGATATATGTGGAATATAAGATATTAATTTACGTATATTTAATAAATAATGTGGTTAATTAATCTAAAAAACGCCGATTTATAAAATCGCTCAGCACCGCGGAATTCAGATTATGAGGGGCCGGATCCTTTCCTCACGACCCCAATAATACTGTCCTTCTCTCCCGAAAACAGCCGGTATCCGGAGTCTCCCTTTGCATATGGCGAATCTCGACTAAACTGAATTTACTGACCTGCAGGTATTAGGTACACGAGGATCATGGGCTCCCACATTAACGAAATGGCCGATCTGGCGCGCCTTTTCTGCGAGCTGATCGAAGAGACAGATACCTTTGAGCCGAACTGGCTCGACACTATGGCTACGCTTCTGCCCCGTCTCCACGTGGCGGTGGAATCCCTGGATGGGGTGGATAACCGGACTTATGTCTCGGACAGCACGGACCTGGATGCCAGGTTTGAGATATTCTCCGGATTGCGGCAATTGCTGGGTCCGAATGACAGCTACTGGATGGAGTTCGACGTGGCCCAGGACGGGCAGTTCATGACCGGTAGCCTCGCCGACGACCTGACCGATATCTATTGCGAGCTGAAAACCGGGCTCTCCCTGTTGGATAAGGAGCCCTCCCTGGCCCGTGATAACTGGCGTAACGGGTATCGTTTCCACTGGGGACAGCACCTGGTGGACGCTTCGCGTCACCTCTACGAATTGGGCGCCCGTAACCGGCTTCGGTAACCGGTATCGTTCCTAATTCCATGTCTTTTGGGGGAATACCTTAGTAAATACCTGTGGTATTCTTGCCGGTCCCCTGTTAGAATGACCCATCAAACTATTAATTAATGGAGTTATTTGGCATGTCTGAAATATCTGCAACCAACCTTGAGAATGACCTTTCTCTGACCACCCCGGCCCAGACCAAGATGGCTGAGCTCGTCGGTCAGGTGGAAGAGGAGATCCACGGGGTCAGAGTTTATGCGGCTCCGGGCGGGTGCAGTGGCATAAGCTTCGGCATGACCTTTACCGATCAGATCAACGATAACGACGGCGTGCTGCAGTGCGACGGCTTTAAGATAATTGTTGATGAAGCAACTATGCAGTACCTGAAGGGCGTGGAGATCGATTACGTTGAGCAGGAGATGGGTCAGGCCACCTTCGTCTTCAACAACCTCCAGCCCATTCCGGGCGCTAGCGGCTGCGGTACCTGCGGCTCCGGCTCCAGCTCCGGCGGCGGCTGTTCCTGATACATAGCCCCGTTCCCCCGAAAAACCGCGGACGGCATCTTCGCCCTCCGCGGTTTTTTTATGTACAGGATTACGGTACGCCGCGGGCACAGGGAAGTGCAGGAGCGGTGTATGTCCAACCCTTTGCAGAGTGGGACCCAGTCGAACACCCCGCTCTCCAGAAGTCGGGGGCCATCCCCTCTAACTGGCTCCTAAGGAGGAGAATCGCTTCCGCCCCACCTTCCAAAGGGGGCGCAAGGGGGTGGCGAAGTGAGCGAATTTTTGCCACTGAGCCGGTAGAATAAACCCCATGAGCAGTGAGATATACGATCTGGTGGTGATCGGTGCCGGCGTCAGCGGCCTCGGATTTGCCCACCTCGCCCACCGCAGAGGAGTTAAACCCCTGGTGCTGGAGGCCGCCGACCGGGTGGGGGGGTGTCTGCACAGCCACCGCTTCGCCGTTGCGGAAGGGACGTTCTGGGCGGAGCTGGGGGGGCATACCTGTTACAACAGCTACGGCAATCTGCTGGGAATCCTGGAAGACCTGGGCCGGCTGGAACAGCTGCAGGCGAAACAGCGACTGCCGTTCCGATTGCTGACCAACGAGGGGTTGCGGAGCATACCGTCGCAGCTCAGCTTTCCGGAGCTCCTGGTCTCTTTGCCCAACCTGTTTCGCCTGAACAAGGAGCAGCTCAGCGTTGCGGATTATTACGGCCGCATCGTGGGGCCGGGGAACTTCCAGAAGGTACTGGGTCCGGCGCTGGACGCGGTGGTCTGCCAGCCGGCGGCGGAGGTCCCGGCCAACGCCATGTTTCGCAAAAAGCCGCGGCGCAAGGAGGTACTGCGTCGCTTCACCGCCCCCGGAGGCACCCAGGGATTCAGCGATGCCATGGCGGCGCAGGAGGCTCTGGAGATCCGCACCAACACGGCGGTAACCCGGGTGGAACGGGAAGGGGAGAACTATCGACTGCAAACCGCGGACAGCGATGAAATAACCTGCCGGTCTCTGGCTCTTGCGGTGGCGCCGGATGTGGCGGCCCGTCTGCTGGGGGCCGCCATGCCCCGGATTGCAGAGTTGCTGGAACCCCTGGAGATGGCGGATATCGAATCCCATGCGGTGCTGGTCCGGTCAGAGCGCCTCGATCTGGAACCCCTGGCGGGGATCATCGCGGCGGCGGACGACTTCTACTCGGTGGTTTCCCGGGATCCGGTGCCGGATGAAACCTATCGCGCCTTTACCTTTCACTTCCGACCGGGGCGTCTTGACGGCCCCCGGCGTCTAGCCAGGATCTGCCAGGTTCTTGGGATCGACCGCGAAGACGTGATCGCCGAGACGTTCAGACAGAACCGTCTCCCGGCCCTGCGCCTCGGGCATAAGGAGCGGGTGGCGGAGCTGGACCGCGTTCTGGATTCCGGTTCCCTGGCGGTAACCGGCAACTGGTTTCTCGGGGTCTCCATCGAGGATGCCCTCACCCGTTCGGCTACGGAGTGTGAACGCCTGTTCGGGCGGGGCGGCGATGGGGAATAACAAAGGGGGTCGTCAATGCGGCAAAAGGGTTGGGTAACATTTGCAACGTTCTGTTGGTTGTCTGCGTGGTCGCTGTTTCCCCTCGCCGGCAGTTGCAGCGACAAGCCCTTTTACCACCTCACTGTCCGGGCGTCGTTTGATCGACATAATCCGGAGCTGGCGGAGTGGGGTTGGGCCACCTTTGTTGAGGTTCCCAAGAGCCGGGCGTTTCCGGAGGAGGCCGCACTGGCGGCACGTTTCGGCGGCCAACTGCGGGGTAAGGTTCTGGCCTTCGTGCGGGGATCGGCCTGGCGCTCCGCCTATAGCCGCACGGTGGATACCCGTTGCCACGACCGGCCGGCGGAGATGGAGATCTATTGGGGGGAGAGCAGCAGCGACTCGGTATACGCCGGCGGCGGCATGGATGACCCCAACAATCCCGAACGGTTCAGCATGCAGTTCACCTCCCGTCGTATATTTCTGGAGAGCGGGGAGTGGTTCGAGCCGCGGGCTCAGCCGTACGCCTTTGTCGGGCCCATCGCCATGGAGGGTGAGACGGCGGAAGACACCCGCGGAGACTTTTTCGTTCAATGCGTCAACTTCCAGGATTCCCTGACCCATTACCGGCGATGCGGCAAGGCCTGGGTGGAGCAATACCGTCCCTATCTCTGCCACTTCCAGCACCAGGCGTTACGGGAAGAGTTTCTCGACGGTGAGGACGATGTCTTCGGCCAGATCTTCTGGGGACCCGATGATGAGCGGCAGATCGTCTATCGGGTGATCCGCTCCTCGTCGCGGGAGCATCCCCTCTGGCAACGCCGGGAGATGTAACGGCTTTATTCTCCCGGTTCTATTTCGGAGTGTTGCCCGCGTCGTGGTACAGGGAGTGCAGGATATCCTCGCGGGTGGAACCCGCCCCGTCCGCTTCTGTCCGATCTTTCTTTTTGCGACCGCTGAAGAACTCCCCGATGGCCCGGAAGATCCGCTTCACCGCCCGCCAGATTTTGGGCAGCAGCCAGGCCACCAGCAGGATAAAGAGAATCAGCGCCGTCAGGAACAGCCAGGGGTGCTGCAGCGCGGCCCAGAGAGCGCCGACCACCATGATGTCTTCGGTTATGGAGACGGCCCAGTTACTGAACGGCTCCGGCGAGGTGTTGATAATGACGCGGGTTCCCGCCTTGGTCATGTGCGAGGTCGCGGCGAGACCGCCGCCGATAAGCAGTGCGGCGAACTGGACCGCCTCGTTCACCTGCAGTCCTTCGGCCATGCTGGCCGCCAGAACCGCACCGGCGGGTATGCGTATGAAGGTGTGAATCGCGTCCCAGCCGGTGTCCACCCCCGGCGTCTTGTCGGCGAAGAATTCCACGCAGTACATAAAACCGGCGGCCGCCATGACCAGCGGGTCGGAAAGAATCTGGAGGTCAGGCGGCAGGGTCACCTGTCCGGTGGACCCCAGAAAGCCCAACACCAGCACGGCCGCATAGAGGTTGATACCGGAAGCCCAGGCGACCCCTAGGGTCAAAGCGATGGCTTGAATGGTTTCCATGTTTTCCATGGTTTCAGATCCCCGATGTTTGATCTCATGTATTCGAGCGCCGAAAAGGCCCGGAGTTCACTTATTTATACTGAGGATTAATGATAATCCAGAGTTTCATACTCCGTCGCCGGCCACAAGACCCCCCTGTTGTCCCCCCTGGAAGGGGGGACGAGGATTGTCTCGGGATATGGAAGAGTAACCCTCCCCCTTTCAGGGGGAGCTGGAGGGGGTGAAGAAATACCTCTGTTGTTCCCCTGGAAAGAGGCGGGATCCCGCCCTACATCCTGCTTATTTCATCCAGGCGCAGGCCGGGATGCGGAGATTTTGATCGGGTTTTCACTGAGCAAAATGGTCAGAAAATATCCTTTAAATTCGTATGGGATATTTGACACCCGGCCTATAGAGGAATATATTCCCTCTCCTATTCTGTGCTTTTTGTGACGCCCCTTGCTCAGCACCGGGAATAGCCAGAAAAAAAATGTCACTGTAAACTTGAGCGGCTTCTTAGCCGCTTTTTTCTTTGTTGGACGAAAAATCATGATCAGAGTCGGAATCGTCGGTGGCACCGGTTATACCGGAGTGGAATTGCTGCGTGTGCTGGCCCTCCATCCTGAGGTGGAGGTGGCGGTCATAACCTCGCGCTTGGAGGCGGGCGTAGGGGTGGCCGACCTTTTCCCGAATCTGCGGGGACATCTGGACCTCGCCTTTACCGAGCCGGACCTGGGGCGGCTAAATGACTGCGACCTGGTATTTTTCGCCACCCCCAACGGTACCGCCATGCAACTGGTGCCGGAGCTGCTGCAGGCCGGCACCCGGGTTATCGACCTGGCGGCGGACTTCCGTCTTAAGGACGCGGCCGTCTGGGAAGAGTGGTACGGTATGCCTCACGCCTGCCCCGAACTGCTGGCGGAGGCGGTGTACGGTCTGCCGGAGATGAACCGGGATGCGATCAAATCGGCGAGACTGGTGGCCAATCCCGGATGCTACCCCACCGCCGTCACCCTCGGTTTTCTACCCTTGATCGAATCCGGTCTGCTGGATCCCGACAGTCTGGTGGCGGACGCCAAGTCCGGTGTCAGCGGTGCCGGCAGAAAGGCCGCCGTGGGGATGCTCATGGGTGAGTGTGGTGAAAGCTTCAAGGCTTACGCGGTTCCCGGCCATCGTCATTTGCCGGAGATAACGCAGAATCTGGTCCAGGTGGCGGGCGCGGCCGTCGGCCTTATCTTCGTGCCCCATCTGTTGCCCATGGTCCGCGGGATACATGCCACCCTTTATGGCAGACTGCAGCGGGACGCCGACCTGCAGGCCCTGTTTGAGCAGCGCTATGCCGCCGAGCCGTTTGTCGATGTACTGCCGGTCGGCAGCCATCCGGAGACCCGGAGCGTGCGCGGAGTCAATGTCTGCAGGATAGCGGTTCATCAGCCACAGGGTGGAAAGACGGCGGTGATCCTGTCGGTTATCGATAATCTGGTGAAGGGCGCTGCCGGACAGGCGGTTCAGAACATGAACCTTATGGTCGGGTTCCAGGAGAACCTCGGCCTGGATGGTGTCGCGCTGCTGCCGTAACAAAACCTTTCGGAAATTGTCCCATATAGATGTTTTTTGACTCGTTTTTTAAAAAGAAGGTCTCCGCGCCGAAAATTGTTCCCGTGAAGGGACTGGTTCTATCCCTGGGGATACTTGGGATAGTGGGCATAGTGGCGATCCTGCTCTGGAAACTGTTTCCCACAGAAACGGGGGATGAACTTTCCCTGTTGCATCAGCAGATAGAGATCCAGGAGAGGCAGATCGCCGAGCTACTGGATGAGCGGTCGGATCTGCATCAGCGCATCGCGGAACTGGAACGACGCAATCAGATCGACGAGGAGGCGGTAAGCCGCGCGCGGGAGGAGCTGAAGAGTTTCCAGACGGAACGCCTGGATCTGGAAGAAGAGGTGGCCTTCCTGCGGGGCATTATGTCCACCGGAGAGGGTGAGCAGGGACTGCGTATTCATGATCTGCGGTTGGACGAAACCGCTACGGAAGGCCTGTTTCGGTTCCGCTTTACCGTAAGCAATGTTCAGAAAGGTTCGGGCGTTACCCAGGGGCGGATATGGGTTACACTCGAGGGCAATCAGGATGGAAAGGTAAGCACTCTGCCGCTGCAGGCCGTGACCCTGGAGAAGGTGGAGAGCTTAAAAATGCGGTTCCGGTATTTCCAGAACGTGGATGGACAGATTCAGTTACCGCAAGGCTTCCAGCCGAGCGCTGTATCTATCGAGGTCAGGCCGTCCAGTAGCAGGCAGAAACCGGTTACGCAGCGTTTCAATTGGCGAATTAGTGGGTAAAGAGGGCTTAAATGGCACGATACAAAAGAACGAAAGCGCCTAGAATTGTCACTGTTGTTGGTGCGGGGACCCAGATAGCGGGTGATGTGGTATTTACCGGCGGATTGCACGTGGACGGATCAATAGTCGGAGACGTGCGTACGGAGGGTGATGAATCCTGCGCCCTGACTCTGAGTGAGGAAGGGACTATTGAAGGAGAGGTGCACGTCCCCAATATTGTGATAAACGGGACCGTTGTTGGTGATGTGTACGGAACCCAGCGTGTTGAGCTGGCGCCCAACGCGAAGGTTACCGGGACCGTTTATTACCGTCTTCTGGAAATGGCGATGGGTGCCGAGGTTAATGGCCGACTGGTTCATACCAAGGAAGAGGCGCCGCGCCGACTCAGTTACGACGGTGCGAACGGCGACAACGGTGTCGCCACAGGTAAGAGTGATAAAGGAAAGGCCGAAGAACCGACAGAGAGCGGGCGGTAGCGGGTTGTTGAACAGAGTGCCGGGGCGATGAGGATATCCGGACTCTCTGCGCTACGGGGTCGTTTCCCGTTTCCGAGGAGTTGATGTTATGAGTAGTGCAGAAACAGAGAGTCCGCTGATTTTTACCCCGGCGGCGGCGGCCAAGGTGGCGGCGTTGATTGAAGAAGAAGGAAATCCCAACCTGATGTTGCGGGTGCATATTCAGGGCGGGGGCTGTTCCGGATTTCAGTACGGATTCGCCTTCGACGACAAGGTGAACGAGGGCGATACCAAGGTTGTTACCGACGGGGTGACGCTGCTGGTCGACCCCATGAGTATCCAGTACATGATGGGTGCCGAAATTGACTTTGTGGAGGGGCTGCAGGGATCACAGTTCGTGATCCGTAATCCCAATGCCACCACCACCTGCGGGTGCGGGTCGTCGTTTTCGGTTTAAACTGCCGGTTTAGAGTTGCCGGAAAAAGGGACCGTGAGGTCCCTTTTTTATTATTTCCCAAGGACGCATACCCCCCCTGTTGTCCCCCCTGGAAGGGGGGGACGGAATACTCTCCTGACTTCGGAGGGGATAACTCTCCCCCTTTCAGGGGGAGTTGGAGGGGGTTGCCGGGTTATTCCCCGGGATAGATCCCCCCCAGGATCACGGGATGAGAGGCGCCGGTGATCGGCGGCAGGTGAATGGGCCGCCGCTCCAGGGTCTGTTGCGCCAGCCAGGCGAAAGCCGCCGCTTCCACATAATCGGGATCGATGCCGTGCGCGGAGGTGTCCTCAACGGTGACTCCCTTCAGATCCTCTTGTAACCGCTCCATCAGTTCACTGTTATGCACCCCTCCGCCGCAGGCGATCACTCGCAGGCATTGCGGGGCGTGATCCGTGATCGCCCGGCAAATGGTTGTGGAGGTGAGGGCGGTCAGGGTCGCCTGCAGGTCCTGCGGGTCCGGGAGGGAGAGGTCCGAGCAAGCGGAACGCACCCACTGCAGGTTGAAGTATTCGGGGCCGGTGCTTTTCGGCGGCGTCTTGTGGAAATAGGCGTCATCGCCGAGTCGCTGCAGCCAGGTGTCGTCTATCCGGCCGCCGGCGGCCCAGGCGCCGGAGCGGTCATAGGGTTGGTTCAGGTGTTCCCGTGCCCAGGCGTCCAGAAGGGTGTTGCCGGGGCCGGTATCGAATCCCGAGACATGGCCGTCGGGATTCGACGGCAGAATGGTGATATTGGCTATGCCGCCGATGTTGAGTATTACACGCGACTCTTCCGGGGAACGAAACAGCGCTTCGTGGAAGGCCGGTACCAGGGGTGCCCCCTGTCCCCCGGCTGCCATATCCCGCCGGCGGAAATCGGCGACCGTGGTTATGCCGGTTATCTCGGCGATACGGTTTGGATCCCCGATCTGGAGGGTGAAGGGCCGGGCCACGTCCGGCCGGTGGCGAATGGTCTGGCCGTGGCTCCCGATGGCGCTGACCCGATGCGCCCCGACCTGCGCTTCCCGCAGCAGCTGCAGGGCCGCCTCGGCAAAATGATCCGCCAGCAACGTATCCAGACCCCCCAGGCGCTCGATCTCATTGTCTCCGGGAGCGGCGATAAGACGCAGTTCCTGTTGCAGATCGTCAGGCAGAGGGTGGTGACGTGCCGCCAGCAGTTCCCGTTTCCCATCCCCCAGATGCATGAGCGCAGCGTCGATACCGTCCATGCTGGTACCGGAGATCAGGCCGAGGTAGAGGTTCTCGCTCACGGCTGGCTGGAGTTATTTGCCGCCGGATGTTTCGGCCTGTGCAATAACGGAATTGGAGAGGAGCGCGAGCTGAGACAACAGCGGAGCGCTTTTTCTGGTGAAATCTTCCCGGTATTTGTCCGCGATGGGGGTGGCTTCCGGCAGCTTCACGGTCAGGGGATTGCGGTGGACGCCGTTGACGCGGAATTCATAGTGCAAGTGGGGTCCCGTGGCGAGCCCGGTTTTCCCGAGGAAGCCGATGGTCTGTCCCTGCTTGACCCGTACGCCCTTTTTTATGCCCCTTTTATAGCCGTTGAGATGACCGTAAAGGGTGGTGTAACGGTTGCTGTGTTGAATGATGACGGCCTTGCCGTAACCCCCTTTCCAGCCCACATGAATCACCTTGCCGTCACCGGAGGCCTTAATCGGGGTGCCGATAGGGGCGGCATAGTCCACGCCGCGGTGAGGGCGTTTTACCCCCAGCACCGGGTGCCAGCGGGATTGGGAGAAGCGCGAGGAAATGCGGCGAAAATCCACCGGCGCGCGCAGAAACGCCTTGCGCATGTTCTTGCCGTCGGGGGAGAAGTAGTCACTGCGACCCTTATCGTCCACATAGCGAATGGCGCGGAACACCTTGCCGCGGTTGACGAACTCCGCCGCCAGGATGGGGCCGTTGCGGTATTTCTCACCCTGCAGATACTCCTCCTGGTAAATCACGGTGAACTGGTCACCGCTGCGGATCTCCAGGGCGAAGTCGATATCCCAACCGAAGATGTAGGCCAGATCCATAATCAGATCATCCGAGAGGCCGGCCTCCTGGGCGCTCAGGTAGAGAGAGTTGGTGATGGTGCCGGAGAGATGGGCAACCCGTGTCTCAAGATCCTGGGTGACGATCTCGGCCCGGAAGCTCTCGCCGTCCGGGGTGATCTTCAGCGAGTTGATGGGGCTGCGCTGATGAATCAGTTGCAGGAAGTTGCCCTCGTCATCCAGGTGAACACGCAGGCTTTCACCGGGATTTATCCGGGCCAGCTCTTTCGCCTCGTCGCCGCTGTGGGTGATGTTGTGCAGCAGGGTGGGCGACAGCCCCAGGCGGGAGAATATCCGGGCCAGGGAATCGCCGTTGCCCACCTCTTCCTCAAGCCATTTTCCGGAGGTCGGGGTCTCCAGGTCGAGGCTGGAACCGATACTGGGGGTGGGGCTGGGTGTGACACCGGGGTCGGGCGCGAGGTCGAGGGCCGTGCCGGTTTCCGGGAGCGCAATGTCCGCGGGCTCCGGCGCGGGCTCGGAAACACTGTCGGCCTCATGCCCCGGGAGTGCCAGGGGCATTGTCACCTGGGTCGAGGGCAGGCTGTCGCGAGGTTCCGCCGGGGTGACTTCCGGGACGGGAGTAGCGGCGGATTCCGGTTGTGAGTCGAATATCCCGAGGGAAGCGAACACCACGGCCGTGGAAAGTACCAGGACCGGTGCCAGTATCAACCTGACCCGGCGCCGCCTTTTTCCGACCGCATCCCCGATGCTTCCGAGGGACTTAAAGTCTTTCAACATCACATGCTTGGACATATTACTTATATTATGACTTAAAAAGTGGCCCGCTCCTACAGCTAGTTTTTCCGTAAGCCTGTACGGGGAGGAAGTTCCTGGAGCTGATGAGCCCTGCCGTAAATCCCCGCAACCGTCGTCCGTGTGGAATTGCGGGGTAGGTTTTAGTACATTGGGCGCCCGGTTAGTTCGATTGAAATTTGAGGAACAGGTCATGGCGTCAACGGCAGAAGCGATGGAGATCATCCGGCGGGGGGCCGATGAGATTCTGCTGGAAGAAGGCCTGCAGAAAAAGCTGGAGCGGGGGAAGCCGTTGCGTATCAAGGCCGGTTTCGATCCCACGGCTCCGGATCTGCACCTGGGCCACACGGTACTGATCAACAAACTGCGGCAGTTTCAGGACCTGGGACACGAGATCCTGTTCCTTATAGGTGATTTCACCGCGATGATCGGCGATCCCACCGGTAAAAGCGCCACCCGGCCGCCCCTCACTCGCGAGGAGGTACTGGAGAACGCCAAGACTTATGAGCACCAGATCTTCAAGATCCTTGATCCGGAAAAGACCACGGTGCTGTTCAACTCCTCCTGGATGGGGGCCATGAGTGCGGCGGATATGATCCAGCTTGCGGCCAAACATACGGTGGCGCGCATGCTGGAGCGGGACGATTTCAGCAAACGCTACAAGAACGGCCAGTCCATCGCCGTGCATGAGTTTCTCTACCCCCTGGTCCAGGGCTATGACTCGGTGGAGATCAAGGCGGACGTGGAACTGGGCGGCACCGATCAGAAGTTCAATCTCCTGGTGGGGCGGCAGTTGCAGGAGGTCTATGGCCAGGAGCCGCAGGTCTGTCTTACCATGCCGATCCTGGAGGGGCTGGACGGGGTGCAGAAGATGTCCAAGTCCCTTAATAATTATGTCGGCATCGCCGATGCGCCGGATGAGATGTTCGGCAAGCTCATGTCCATCTCCGATGAATTGATGTGGCGCTATTTCGAACTGCTCAGTTTTCGGCCGATGGACGAAATCAACGCCTTCCGCCGGCAGGCGGATGAGGGGCACAACCCGCGGGATATCAAATTCCTGTTGGCCGAAGAGTTGATAACACGCTTCCACGACAGCGCCAGCGCAACCCGGGCGCGGGAGAACTTTATCGCCCGTTTCCAGAAAGGGGCCATACCGGACGAGATGCCGGAGATCAGCCTGGAGGCCGGGGCCGAGGGTCTGCCTATCGCCAACCTGCTCAAGGATGCGGGGCTGGTGACCAGCACCACCGATGCGTTCCGTATGATCAAGCAGGGGGCGGTGAAGATCGACGGTGAGCGGGTGGAGGACAAAGGTCTGAAGATCGCCCCGAAAACCACCGCCGTGTTCCAGGTGGGCAAGCGTCGCTTCGCCCGGGTGACCGTTATTCAGTAGTCAGGTATCAGGTGTCAGTGGGGCGGGCTGTGCCCGCCGGAAAGGCCGCGGTGATTTTTTCACCTTTTTTTACCACGGAGGGCACGGAGGAGACGTGGAAACGGGGCAAGCCTTTTCTCTGCGAACCTCTGTGTTCTCCGCGTTGGAAATGCGGGCCCTTTTGGCGCTTTTCAAATGCCTTCCCGAACCTCGGGGAGGCCCGCCGGATGTCTTTCTATCGGGTTTCGAAATAATTCTCTTGCAACGGTTTGCCGACCACGTATAATGCGCGCCTCTTGTGGCTGTCGCGGTGCTGTAACAAGGCCCTGACGACCACCGGAAAAGCGGCCGCGGGACGGCCGTAGGGCCAGGCGAATTTAGTGCTTGACCTGCTTCAGGGGATGCGTAGAATACGCCCCTTCGCGCCGGGGATGGTGGTCTCCACCAGGCCCTCGGTGCGCCGAAAATACCCTTCTCGGTATTGACGGCAAGAGATGGAATAGCTATGCTTGTCCGTCTCAGTTCGGCGGGTGCCGAACGCGCTCTTTTACAATTTGGTCAGGTAATTTGTGTGGGTGCTCCGTCGGTGGCCGGATATGGCCAAAAATATCGACGAGGCATCTTAGATACCTAAGATTCTGAGTTGAGCAAGGATTTGTCACCCTTAGTGACAGACAAACTTAAACTGAAGAGTTTGATCCTGGCTCAGATTGAACGCTGGCGGCATGCTTAACACATGCAAGTCGAACGGTAACAGCGGAGAGCTTGCTCTCCGGCTGACGAGTGGCGGACGGGTGAGTAACGCGTAGGAATCTGCCTAGTAGTGGGGGACAACTCGGGGAAACTCGAGCTAATACCGCATACGCCCTACGGGGGAAAGCGGGGGATCTTCGGACCTCGCGCT
>JBNKJV010000022.1:0-45225 GCA_050291465.1 Sedimenticolaceae bacterium
CGAGGGACCGCCCGTCGCTGGAGCCCCGGAAAGACCGAGGCGCGCAGGGTACCCCGTAGGGGCAAGTCTTCGGGTGTTGTACAGATCAAGGACATAGGTAACAAAAGAGTCCAAGTACATGGGTTACACTTTCGTCATTGTCCAGTAGGGCGTTTTTCCTCCCTTTTTCTCTCTCAAGTCAGTGCTGCCAAGGCAGACTGGGCCATAATGGATGTCCCAGACACCGTCATCCACCTCTTCCATACCTACCCGTTCACCCCCCAGCAGGTGAGAGACATAGATCTGACCATTGTGGGTGTAGACCACTCCACTGGGAGAGACCGGCTTAACCACGTAGTACGAGGGATAGTCCAGATCAGGCAGCTTTTCCGGATAGTTACGGGGAGAAGCACAGTAATGACTTGCTGGGGGAGTCTGGTTCAAGGCCTCGTGTGGCCGATCCTGGTTGTATTCTGCTTGGAACCCTGCAAAGCGGCGCTGCTGGGCCGGGGCTGTGGCCGCTGGCGGTTGAGCCGTGGCCTGTTTTAGGGTGCGGTGCATCCGCTCGTGCCGTCCATTCTGCTGCGGCCGCCCAGGCTCAATGCGTTCAGGTACTATACCCAGACGTATCCACCAAATGGAGAGCCTGGAGAGTCCCCCAGCAGCACGGCTGGCAAAGGGGACACCATTGTCGCTACGAATACGCTGTGGCAGACCGTATTCCCGGAACAGGCGGATGAAATAGGCCTGGGTGGCCCGGGTCGTAATGCCGGTGAGGCCGCGGCAACCCAACAGATACCGGCTATGGTGGTCCATAATCGTCAGTGGGAAACACCAGCGGCCATTACCCAGTCGAAACTGCCCTTTATAGTCGGTGCTCCATACCTCATTGGGCCCATTAACCGGTGCGAACGGTTGCGGATAGGGACTGATGTGGGAACGCTTCTTTCTCCGCTGGACAAGACCCTCGGCATTGAGGATGTTGTAAATGGTGCTCCGGCAAGGGAGGGGTTGGTTGGGAAATCGTTGGGCCAGGAGCGAATGGATTTTCTTTGCTCCGGGCGGCTGCCGACCCTTCTGGCGTAACTCGATGATGGCTTTGCGAATCGGGTAAGGGGTAGCCATGGGGCTCTGGTGAGGACGGCGGCTACGTTCTTCCAAACCGCCCAATTGACACTGATGGTAGCGATCCAGCCACTTATAACCGGTTTTACGGCTGATTCCGTAGCGCTTACACAGTTCTGTATGGCTGTAGGGACCGCGCAAGTAATCGGCGATAAAGAGTAGTTTTTGATCCATAGGTCTCACCTCTTGCCAGGGCATGATCGGCACCTCCTCTGCTTCGGTGCCTTCAACATAGAAAAAGTGTTACCTATGTACCTGGACTGAGGTGTTACCCATGTTTATAAACCGTACATGTCTTTTTCTTTGGTAACTTTCTTTTGGACAAGCAAAAGAAAGTTACTTGCAGCCCTTACAGAAAAGCTAAAAAAAGAAAATCGGAGTCTATAGGCTGCGAAACTGATTACCGGACTAGTAAATCCACTGCAGGCGGGTCACGAAACTAGTTACCGTACTCAAAGAATGCCGTACCGGAGAAGCCGACGATTAGCCGAAAAAGATTTCTCGCTCCGCTCGAAATGACAGAGCAGGTTTCACGCCTGAAAGGTGCTCCTACCACTGCTTCACCCTCGGCCCCCGGCCCTGATTCCTAGGCCCTGATTCCTAGGCCCTCATGGGACGTGGGGCCCCTGTTCCTCGCCTCCTGCGGACATACCCGCCTCCCCGTGCCAATAGCCGTCACAAGACCCGGTGGGAACGATGGGCTCCAGACGGGCCGCGGCCTCCTCCAGACTTTCCTCGCCGTTCAGGCAGCGGTGAAAGGCCTGCACCACCTTTTCCGTAATCCGGGAGTGGGGACTGATACGGATCACATCCACCCCCAGTTCCCGCATACGGCCGATCTCCGGCAACAGGTTGAAGGTCTGGGCCGACTGCGTCTGAATGCCGTTGAGGGCCAGAAAACGGGTGTCGTCCTGAGCCTTCAGGACCAATCCGTCCGGATAGTCCAGACAGCGATACTGGCAGTCGTCTTTCGGCAGGTTATGGGCACGGGCGGTAAAACAGCGGGCCGAGTAGGCCAGGGGCAGGCGGCCGAAGGCGAAGACCTCCGTCTCCACCCCCGCGGGCAGTTCCTTTTGCATATCCGCCAGGGTCATCCAGGAGAGCTCCACCGGCAGCACCCAGCGTTTCAGACCCCCTTTGGCCAGCAATCCCAGGGTGCGGCTGTTGTAGACATTGACGCTATGGCCGGTGACGAAGGGCCTGCCCTCCCGCAGATGGACGGCACCCATGTCGTTGGCCTCCACCAGGTAGCGGTCGTTGTCGCATATACGCCGCAAGCGCTTGATCTCCGACTCCGCCTCCAACAGGGCCAGGGTGGAAAGCACCACCTCTTTGCCCGCCTTTTCCAGCTGTTCCGCGATGTCGAACCAGTCGTCCATGCTGATCAGATTGCGCTTGGAGCAGACGGTCTCTCCCAGATAGACGATATCCACCGGCCACTGCGCGGCCTGGCGATAAAAATCCAGTACATCGTCCCGGGACCAGTAGTAGAGGATGGGACCCAGGGAAAGTTTCGGTTTACTGCTCATACACACAAATCCGGGTTATTTCGAACGCGTTTGAGAAAGGCGATAACGCAGCATCAAAGAAAAAGATCAGTTCTCTACTGCCAAGGCCTATGGTACGCACCCAGGGTCGTCTGTGTCCCTTCGGAGACCTTACCCAACTCGGCTATCCAGTCCGCCTGCGGCCTGTAGTGCTCCGGATCCCGTTCACAGGCATCGATGGCGGCACGCCATACCCGGGTGACCTGGGCCACATACACCGGACTGCGCTGACGCCCTTCGATCTTGATGGCCATGACACCCGCCTTCTTCAGATCCGGCAGCACCTCCAGGGTATTCAGACTGGTAGGCTCCTCGATGGCATGGTAGGTGTTCCCCCCCACGTCAAAGCGTCCTTTGCAAAGGGTGGGATAACCGGCGTTCTCACCCTTACCCACCCTCTCGATCAATACGCCCCCGAGGCGGGTCTCGAGACCGTCCGGGGTCTCCCGCCACTCCACGTGGCTGGCAGGGGAACAGGCGCCGTAGGTGTTGGGAGAACGGCCCGTGGCATAGGAGGAGAGAATACAACGCCCCTCCACCATGACGCAGAGGCTGCCGAAACCGAACACCTCGATCTCCACCGGGCTGTGTTCCACCACGTGCTGCACCTGACCGATGGAGAGCACCCGCGGCAATACCGCCCGGCGTACGTTGAAATGGTCCTTATAGAAGCTCAGGGCCTCATAGTTGGTGGCGGAGCCCTGCACCGAGAGGTGCAGGTTCAGATCGGGATAGCGCTCGGCGGCATAATCCAGTACCCCGATATCCGCGGCGATCATCGCATCCACTTTCATTTCCGCCGCATGATCCACCGCCTGTTGCCAGCGTTCCCAACCCTTGGGTTGGGGATAGGTGTTGAGGGCCAGAAAGATCTTTACGCCCTTCTTGCGGGCGTACTCGATACCCTGCGCCACCTTGTCCGGGCCGAAATTGAGGCCGGCAAAATGGCGGGCGTTGGTATCGTCCTTGAAACCAAGATAGACCGCGTCGGCGCCGTTATCCACGGCGGCCTTGAGGGAGGGCAGGTTGCCCGCGGGACAGACGAGTTCCATAGTGTTTACAGATAATCCTGCTCTATATACCGAGGTTACAAAATCTCATGAGCGAACCGCCCGGCGTTCCCCGATTCCGGAGTACCGGCCGGGCAGCCCCGTATTCCAGGGGACACCCACCACCGCCCCCTGAGAACTGCCGCGGCGCCTCAATTCCGCCTCGATACCGTTGAGGACAGCCCACTTCCACGAACACCACTCGGGGGCCAGAAGGATATCGCGAGCGGCGGTTCCCGTCACGCGATGATAAATCACCTCTCGCGGGGTACGTTCAATCAAATCGGCGGCAGTGGTCAGATACTCGTCAAACCGCAGGGGGCGATATTCCCCCCGTCGCCAGGCGTTGGCCAAAACGGTTCCCTTCACCACATGCAAGGGGTGCAATTTCAGGCCCTCGACACCCAGATCCAGCACCCGTTCCAGGCTCATCCGGGGGTGCGTCGGCCCCTCCCCCGGGAGACCCACGATCAGATGGGTACAGACCTTCAGCCCCCTCAGCCGGGCCGCCCTGACGGCGTCTCGATACTCCGTAAAACCATGCCCGCGGTTGATCCTCTCCAGGGTTTCGTCGAATGCCGACTGCAGACCCAGCTCCAGCCATACCTCATAACCGCGGGCCTGGTATCCCGCCAGCAGATCCAGCACCTCCGCAGGGACGCAATCCGGCCGGGTGCCTATGGAGAGTCCGATCACATCCGGCTCGGCCAGTGCCTGATCGTAGAGGCCGGAAAGATACTCCACGTCGGCATAGGTATTGGTGTAGGCCTGAAAATAGGCCAGAAACCGGGCGGCACGGGTGCGCCTGGCAATCACACGCCTGCCCGCCTCGATCTGGGAAACCACTGCCGGCTCCTGTCGGGCATTGGGGCTGAAAGAGACGTTATTGCAGAAAGTGCAGCCTCCCCGCCCCTTACTGCCATCCCGATTGGGACAGGTCATGCCGGCATTGATTGCGACCTTATGGACCCGCTCCCCGTACCTCCGCAGGAGATCCTGGCCCAGCGTATTTACCAGTTCCGACAATGCCATCCGACGCCGCCTCGCTATACAATAGGGGAATCATACCATCCCACTCGGATGAAAATACCCCGCCCGGTTCAGTGAAAACAGGAGATCGGGATAAATCCCCTCTATGGGACAAAATACAACAATAAGGCATCCCGAACCGATGATACGCCTCAACATAAGTTACGAATCGTGGGTACGCAGTTTGCTCTGCGGGCTGTTTCTTTGTCTCGCCGCGCCGTTGCACGCGCAGGAACCGGTATGGCTGACGCCCGGGGAAGACGGTACATCCCGGGTCCATCTCTATTTCTTCTGGTCCCCCACCTGCCCCCATTGCCAGAAGGCGCGACCCGTGATCGAGGCCATGGCGCGGGACAATCCCTGGCTGGTGCTGCATTCCGGCAATGTGATTAGCGACCGGGATCAGGTCCGCCTCTATCAGGAGATGGCCGCGGCCCTCGGGCAACAGGCGCGATCGGTACCGGGCTTTTTCCTCTGCGGCCAGATGTTTGTGGGCTGGGATGATAGCGGGGGAATGGACCAAACCCTGTTGCAGACCGCCGCAACCTGCCGTGACAAAGGGTTGTCCGGTATGCCGGAAACGGAGCTCTCGCTGCCGGGAGGTATTAACGCCTATGACTATTCCCTGCCCCTGTTCACCCTGGTCATCGCCGGGCTGGATGCCTTCAATCCCTGCGCCTTTTTCATCCTTTTGTTCCTTCTCAGTCTGCTGGTGAACGCCCGTTCACGGCGGCGCATGCTGCTGGTGGGCGGCACCTTCGTACTGGTCTCCGGGGTGGTCTATTTCATCTTCATGGCCGCCTGGCTGAACCTGTTCCTGCTGGTGGGAACCCTGGGCTGGATCAATCTCGCCGCCGGAGTGCTGGCCCTCATTATCGGCCTGTTCGGCATCAAGGACTTTTGGTTTACCCTGAACGGGCCGACCCTGTCGATATCCGCAAGCGCCAAACTGAAGCTCTATGACCGTATGCGCAATCTGGTCGCTACCGACCATATGCCGCTGCTCCTGGCAGGGACGGTACTTCTGGCCATGGTCGCAAACAGTTATGAACTGCTCTGCACCGCCGGATTCCCCATGGTCTATACCCGGGTGTTGACCCTGCATCAGCTTGGAAATGTTGAATATTATCTTTACCTGCTGCTCTACAACCTCATCTATATCATTCCACTGCTGCTGATCGTGGTGGCCTTCGTCGTAACCCTCGGCAAACGCAAGCTGACCCTGAATGAAGGGCGACTGTTGAAACTTCTTTCCGGAATGATGATGTTCGGTCTGGGAGCGGTACTGTTGTTGAAGCCGGATCTGCTCAACAACCTATGGACCGGGGTCGGTTTGTTGACCTTTGCGGCAGTAGTAACCCTGGTGGCACACTGGCGTTTGAAGTCATCGTAAGAGATTCTGACCCGCCAACTCGTCTCCAGAGGTAAATTTATCAATTAGTTGACGCGGAGATCGCGAAGGCGGAGATACGCGAAGTTCTTCCTGTGCCTCGCCCCTTCGGGGCCGCTTCGCGGTCAAAACGGCATCCTGCCGTTTTTATCGAACCATTGGGTTCGAACCGGGTCCACCCCGCACCTGATAAAGCAAAAGGCCCCTACTGGGGCCTTTTGCTTTATTGGCGGAGAGGGTGGGATTCGAACCCACGGATCCCATAAGGGATCACTTGATTTCGAGTCAAGCCCGTTCGGCCAGCTCCGGCACCTCTCCAAAATCTTTACCAGCAACAACAGCGCTACCGCGCTGTGGATCACTTGATTTCACTCGGCACTTCCCTGTGCCTCGCCCTGCGGGCAATGCCTTACGGCATTGTGAAATGGGCCTCCTGCCCATTTGATCGAGTCAAGCCCGTTCGGCCAGCTCCGGCACCTCTGCAAATTCGGCAACAATTCTACACCAATGGTAGTATTGAACTACCCCTTTTGAGGTTTATGTACCGTAAAAACCGAATATGCGTTATTCCCGGATCCTTCTATTTCTCCTACTGCTGACGAGTTGCGGTAAGCAGGCCACTCTTTTAGAGCAGGTAAAGGAGAAAGGAGAACTGGTGGTGGTTACCAGGAACAGCGCCACCACCTATTACGAGGGCCGTGACGGACCGGCGGGTATCGAATATGAGCTGGTGCGGATGTTCGCTAATGAACTGGGGGTCAAGGTCCATTTCATCATCCCCGACAGCTTTGATGAAATCCTGCCTATGGTAAACCAACAGAAGGCCCATTTTGCTGCCGCCGGACTGACGGTAACGGAAAAACGGAAAACACTGGTCAAATTCACCCCCGCCTATCAGCGGATCACGCAGCAACTGATCTTCCGCAACGGCAGCCCCAGACCCAAGACCCTGGGGGAAACGGCCGCCGGTATCTTCGAGATCATCGCCGGCAGCAGCCATGAGGAGGAGCTGGAGCGTCAGAGGGAAAAATACCCGGAACTGCAATGGGTAGCCCGCCGCGGCCTGGAGAGCGAGGAACTCCTCTACCTGGTGCGGGAACAGGTCATCGATTACACCGTTGCCGACTCCAATGAGGCCGCCCTCAGCCGCCGCTATTCCCCGGAGCTGCTGATCGCCTTCAACATTACCAAACCGGAAGAGCTGGCCTGGGCATTCCCTCGCAGCGAGGACACCAGCCTGTACGACGCCGCCAGCAACTTCATGCGCCGGATGCGGAAGCAGGGCAAGCTGGATGAGCTCATCGAGCGCTATTACGGCTCTGTCGGGCGCCTGGGATTCGTAGACACCAGTACCTTCAAGAGCCATGTGCTGCGCCGGCTTCCTCTTTATCTCGCCTATTTCAAGAAGGCGGAGGAGATCACCGGCATCGACTGGAAACTGCTGGCCGCGGTCGGTTATCAGGAGTCGCACTGGGATCGCGATGCGGTTTCCCCCACCGGCGTGCGTGGCATCATGATGCTCACCGAGGTCGCGGCGAACCAGCTCGGAATCAAGGACCGGACCGAACCCGAACAGAGCATCCTGGGGGGGGCCCGCTATATAGAACTTATCGAAAAACAGATACCGGAACGTATCGACAACCCGGACCGTCTGTGGCTGACTCTGGCCGCTTACAATGTCGGGATCGGTCATCTGGAAGACGCCCGCATCCTAACCCAGAGTGCGGGGGGAAATCCGGACAAATGGGTGGACCTGAAGCGCTATCTGCCGCTGTTGAGTAAGCCGGAGTACTATAAAGACTTAAAACACGGATATGCCCGCGGCCGCGAGCCGGTAGGCTACGTGGACAATATCCGCAGCTATTACAAAATCCTTACCTGGCTGGTAAATCAGGAAACCGAGGAAACCCAGGAGGGTCCACCTGATCTCTCCTCTTCCTCGTTGCTCTAGACAGACTCATCTACGCCGCTGAAAGAAATCCCGCAGCAGCGCTCCGCAGGCCTCCTGCAACACACCACCATTGCACTCGATACGGTGATTAAAACGCTCGTCTGAAGGCAACAGTTCAAAGACGCTGCCGGCCGCGCCCCCTTTGGGGTCATAGGCACCGAACACCACCCGCGCCACGCGGGCATGTATCAGGGCGCCGGCGCACATAGGACAGGGTTCGAGGGTCACGTAGAGCGTAGCGCCGGGGAGACGGTAGTTACCCATACGCCCACCCGCGTCCCGCAGCGCCTGGATCTCGGCATGAGCGGTAGCATCGTTGGACGCAATGGGGCGGTTCCATCCCTCGCCGATGATCTCACCGTCCCGCACCAGGACGGCACCCACGGGGACCTCGCCCTCCGCCTCCGCCTTGCGCGCCAACTCCAGCGCATGCTCCATCCATTGACGGTCATCGGAAGCCGGATTCGAAGAGCTGTGCAATATTCCACTCATTGATCGTCAGATAAATCACGTATAATCATGAAAAATTATACCTGAGGATGACGTTCGGAGGGGTTATGAAGGTGGTAGATAAATCAGTGTTTGTTTTATCGGTGTTATTTGTTTTCCTGGGATACACTCAGACAGAGGCTGAAGAAGCAACACCGTCTTCGAAGACAACCCTCAATAAACCCATCGAGGCAACACCGAGACCTGCCACGAAGTTTGAGCAGGCCAATCAGACACCCTCGGTACAACGCAAAAGCGTCGTTGATCCAGGTGCAGTTTCAATCCAGCCCATTAAAGTCAGAATAACCTCCCCCGGTAACGGCCAAACACTGAAAATAGGCGGGACTTATAACATTTGCTGGAACCACTCCAGTGTGGCGACGGAGGAGTACAGGGCGAGCGCTCAAACCATCTGCGGCGGAGAGGGGCCCGGGCTTTCGGCCTTACCCGCGTTGCAAAAATGCTCTGAAGGCGGCGGTGGATTTACCAAGATTTTTGAGAACCAACCGGCCAAGGGTTGTTATTCATGGACGATCCCTTCCGATTACTACCCCTACAACTACTATATAAAAGTCCGTTTAGACTCCACGCAAAGTAATAAATGGACCGGGGACGAGATCAACGTGGCAATATTGCAGTAAAACCGCGACAACATCCGGAACTATACTAAATAAATCAGGGGCGGTTTCATTTGAAAGTTCCAGCAGGCTTGATACCTGGCTGTTCGGCGTCATAAACGGATCGATAAGTTTATGGCACCGAACTCGTCCGGGCTGCTCTGGCCTTCAAATTCACGGCTGCGCCAGATGTTGGTGAAAGCCAGCCGCAGGGGGCCGTAGGTCAGCACCAGACCCGCCTGGACGTCCCCCACCCAGGTTTTCTTGTCCACGCTGTGGCTGTCACTGAAGGTATTGCCGTCGAGAAAGATGTTGCGCAATACCCCGCGGCCTTCCACTCCGGCAAACAGGTACCAGCCCAAGTGATCTTTCTGCTGTGGTTTATAGAAACCGGAGCCCGGCAGACTGGGCTGGATACGCGGCGGACCATAGTCCCGCTGTAGATCGTTGCCAAGACGCAGGGTCACTCCGGCGGCACCGTAGGTATGCACGTTGCCCAGCGCGTATCCGGCGCTGGGTATGAGGTCGACCCGCGCGAATCTGTCCGGGGGTGTGAGCAGGAATTGCCACTGGCGGGTGTAATACAGATTCAGGCCCAGTTCGTTTTCCAATTGGTTATCCCAGCCGCGGGGACGGGTGGTATCGATAAACTCGTGCCAGGTGGTCTGTACGTCCTCGGCCAGGGAGGCCGGCCCCACCATGCCAATATCCAGCTCCAGGGCGTCCATGCGCCGGCGATCAAAATATCCCTTATGCGGGGACCCGTCGCGACCGTCCCGCACCATACCGAATCCCAGATACAGCCAGCCGGCGTAGGGACGCTCATCAGGCTGCAGTTGACTGACGGTAATGTCTTCCGGGGTAAAGATGCTCTGCCCGAGAACCATGCCGGCGCGGTGTTTACAGACACAATCTGCCCAGAAACCGGGCACATGTTCGCTGATGTCGTCCACCAGACCGGGCACCCGGTTCTCCGGCGAATACCAGGTGATCCGGGTGCCATGGGTGTAGTGCCGGTCATAGCCGTCGCCGAAGAGGTCGTTTTCCAACTGGATGCTGAGTATGCCGTTACTGTTGTCGGCGGCCTCGGCATCGACAAAGGCGACCAGAATGACCAGTGCGACAGCCTGGATAATACGGAATACGGAGATGGGAATATTCATACTCCGGGATATCGCTCCCTAGGCTGCCCCTTTATTGGTCTCAGCCCCTGTCTACTACACATGCAGTTGCGACGAATTCGCCATCGCCAGCGTGAGGTTGAACGGGCTTACCACACCAACGACTTTTTCGGCATCGATCGATCCATCAGTTGTCACCAGAGCGACGGACTGCTCGTGCTTACTGATCTTCTGGAACACCTGGCGCAGTGTCAGACCGGATCGGATGGCGATGAAATCCGTCACCATGGCGTCCCGTGCGCGGAATTCAATCCCCTTACGATAGCTGATCGGGTAAACGACACCAATCACTTTACCCTCGCCATCGACCACACAGCAGGTTTGATCGCTTCCGGTAATGACATCATCCGCCTGCGCGAACTCGACCGTTTTGTCCATGATCTCGTTAATCATGACATGGGAGCTCAGATCTGAGTATCGTCCCTGCGGTACATTGCGTCCGCGGCGCATCAATTTGATCGTGTAGATATCACCTTCCGAGAAATGATGACGTACCGCATAGGCCACCGCGACTCCGACCATCACAGGCAGGACCACGCCATAATCCAACGTCATCTCATAGGTCATGATGGCGGCCGTCATCGGGGCGCTGGTGGTTGCCGCCACCATGGATGCCATCCCTACCAGCGCGAAGGCGGCGGGATCTACCCCGATACCCGGAAACAAGGCCACCAATCCGTAACCGAAGGCCCCGCCGACCGTCGCCCCGAGAAACAACGAAGGCGAAAACACCCCGCCGGAGCCGCCGGAACCGATGGTCAGCATCGTCGCCAGCATCTTGGCCCCGAGTATGAGCAGGATTAACCCCGGTGAGGTTAAAGTCCTCGTTACCAGGTCCTGGATGGTCGCGTAACCCACACCTTGTACATAGTAGTGTCCGGAGTACAGGTACATAGCCTGGAACAATAGACCCAGAACCAACATTCCCAACATGTGTCGCTGATACGGTCCCAACGGCAGGCGCTCAAACCACTCCTCACTCCAATAGATCCCCCGGATGAACACCAACGCCACCAACCCGATCAGGACCGCGAACGGGAAATAGATAGCCAGGACCAGGGGGTTGTCGGCGCCCACCACCAGACTCTCTGTCGGAATACTGAACGCGGGTGCCGGGCCGATCAGCCAACGTCCGATATTCGCCGCGACCACGGATGAAATAATCACCGGCACGACGGTGGACCGATTCACCGCCAGCAGTAGCAATTCGATGGCGAACAAAATACCACCCAGCGGCGCATTGAACGTCGCGGCGATACCACCGGCGGCACCGCAGGCGATCATGAGGTTACGCTGACTCATCGGCATCTTCAGCCACTGGCCAATCATTGAACTGAAGGCCGAACAGATCATAACGATCGGTCCTTCGCGACCCAGAGAGCCGCCGGTACCGATGGTTATCGCCGAGGCAAACGCCTTTATAACACTGACGATGCCGCGCATACGGCCCCGCCGATGATAGACTGCGTCCATTACCTCAGGAACGCCATGGCCTTTCGCCTCGGGCGCGTAGTTCTTGATCAGCCAGATAACACCGATCCCGCCGATCACCGGCACGAGAATGACGAACCAACCCCAGGTGGAAGGTTCCGCATGAAGATTGGCATCGTAATTGGCCGAGAAAACCCCGTAGAACGCGAGGTTGTGAATAAGTCCGATCAGGAGGCGGAAAGCCCATGCCGCGATGCCTGCCAGCAGGCCGATCAAGGTCGCAACAATGAAGATTTCGCGTTCTTTCCAGACTCTATCCTGAGTATCCCGGATGTCCTGCAATTTACTACTCTCCTCTGATGCACAGATGATTAAACTCGTAATGATAAGGTAAAACAGCGCAGGATTCGAACCTCACCCTGCTGATGGCGCGGACATTTTAGCGTCAATATTCTTGCCTTCCTTAGCACAACGATCTGCTTTGCGTCCGAAAAAATAAATGGGGGAGGTTCAATGCGTCCGCATTTTTCCCGTGCTCCCTGGATCAAGGCACCTGGTGGTTGTACTATCCGTGGTCGACTGATAAGAAGCCTGAAATATATTGTCAATACAATTAGTTAGCCATACCCTATACCGGCAACAGCGAATAACATAATAATACCCATTTGTTGCTGCAACGTTGAAAAACCGCCGCCGAAACCGGCCTATACAAAGGGGAGCGGAGGGGAATCTTCTGTTTCGACCTACTGATAATCGGATAAGGGATCTGCGCCACCCGTCCGCGTAAATCCAATCCGGCTGCCGGCAGAAATCGGCCTGCAGCAACTTGCGGACACAAGTGACAGCCCTTCGGGAAACGAGATTGAACAGGTGATTGTCCCCAGTTTATACTCAGCCTTGATTCAGTTCAGCCCCCGGAGGGCAAACAGCGGTTACCAGCTATCAACTGATGCAACGGCAAATGAAATTCACCCTCCGTATTACGACCTTATTCCACACCTGATTTCAACTACTCTATTCTATATATGTGTTAAAGGCCTTAGGCTTTCTGCCGACACAACCGATATCAGGGAATAGTTCCGCGCTAGGATTCAAACCAAAATACCCCACATGCCAATATCCGTATTCGAAATCCTTGTCCATGATCTTAAATATGGCATGTTTGTATCCTCCCTGGACCGCCCATGGCTGGAAACTCCTTTTCCAATTCAGGGGTTCACCGTAAAGTCCGATCTGGATAAAGAGCGCCTAGCCAAATATTGCGAATATGTCTACATAGACGTGGAAAAAAGCAATATTAGATCCATACCAAAACATATTCTGGATCTAAGCAATAATCCTGACGCCAACAGAGATTCGCTGCAAATCTATAAGCTAACCCATCTTGACCGCATCCTGTATCAAAAAACAACAAGCAGGGAAGAGGAACTAAAGCATGCCAAAGAGAACTTCCAGCTTGTTGAAGATACTTACCAGGGTCTTTTGAAAGATGTTGAAAAAGACACTCAGTTTGATTTGCCGGTAGTAAAAAAGGCTATCGAACCTATGGTAAGAAGCATAGTAAGGAATCCGGATGCCTATATCTGGCTTACCTACCTGAAGAGTATAAACAGCTACACCTATCATCACGCTATAAGCTGCTCCGTATGGGCCGTAGCCTTTGGAAGACACCTGGGACTCCCGGCACATATGTTGAATTCTCTCGCTATCGGTTGCTTTCTATTCGATATCGGTAAAGGCAAACTACCGAAGTCATTATTAAATAGTGACAAACAAGTCACCCCTCAGGAATTTGAAACCATAAAACAACACGTACCCTACGGACTGGAAATAATCAAAAAGCACAAGAGGGTGGATAAAGATATAATCGACATAATCAAAACACATCATGAACGCCATGACGGTAGCGGTTACCCACAGCAGTTAAAAGATGATCGCATCCCCCTATTCGGGCGCATAGCGGGACTTGTAGATGTCTATGACGCTATAACCTCCCCTCGCCCATTCTGTAACCCCGTCCCGGCTTATGAAGCAATCGCGTCCTTGTATGAATTGCGTGGAGTTGCATTTCAAACAGAATTGATCGAGCAGTTTATACAGGTGGTAGGTATCTATCCCGTTGGGAGTCTGGTGGAGCTGAGCAACAACACCGTAGGAGTTGTTATCGCCCAAAGCGAATACTACCGCCTCAGACCTCAGATTATGGTTCTGCTCGATGAAGAGAAAAGGCTCTTGGAAGAGTTTTATATAGTTGATCTTAAAAATGGGCCCGATGAAGAAGGTACAGACAAAGAGGATACCGAATATATTACGATCCGGAGAGGCCTGCCTCCCGGCGCATACGGCCTTGACCACACTAAATACTATTTCTAAAACGATTATTCTGTGCCCAACAATATCCTTACACCTTCAGATATCCTTGAAAAACTGGATGGACTAACGGAGCAAAAACAGTCCAACGGCGGCTTGCTACTTATCAAACTACATGGCCTCGAGAGAATCGGAAGAATTATCGGCGTACGAGAGTCGGAAAATATAATCTCAGATATATACGTCCAATTTAGAGATGCAGTTCATCAGGATGATGATGTATTAAGAACGGGACGATTTGAATTCATAATACTACTCAAGGACATACTGAACCAGGGACACGCCATATTGGCGGCAAACAAGATCGCGCGAATACTTGATCAGCCAGCATTAATCAACAATCAACCTCGAAAACACCCTTTTTCTATCGGCGCCGCATTAACTCCAAATAATACTAAAGACCCGGAAGAGCTGTTTAGATTTGCCGAGCTTGCAGCGGTTGCCGCACAACGCACCAACATCCAGTATCAACTCTATTCACCGGTCGATATTGCAGATGTTGTAAGCGACTGGGATATAGAGGGTGAACTTGAAAAGGCCGTAATCAATGATGAACTTACTCTCTTCTATCAGCCGCAAATAGCTGCCGAGACAGGTGAGCTGAAAGGTGCTGAAGCGCTAATGCGCTGGAACCACCCCGTACACGGAATGGTACAACCCGGCAAATTTATCCCTATTGCGGAACAGATCGGCATAATGCCGAAACTGACCTGGTGGTGCCTGAATACAGCATTGAGAGAACTGCAATCGATAAATTGCAAGAGTGGGGAGCTGACCGTAGCAATAAACATATCCGCTGCCGATCTGACCGATAAGGATTTTACCAAGGCAGTTGCCGACGCCATAGGCATATGGAACATCGAACCTCACCTGCTGACCTTGGAAATCACCGAAAGCTCCGTTATGAAGGATCTAGAATTAAGTGCGCGCATACTCGATATAATACGAACCAGAGGCGTCAAGGTCTCTATTGACGATTTCGGAACAGGCTACTCATCCCTGTCTTATTTCCGGCAACTTCCCGTGAATGAGTTAAAGATAGACCGTTCCTTCATAACAAACATTTTAGAAAGTGAGCTCGATCTTCATATCGTTAACACCATAATCGATATGGCTAACGCACTTAATCTCAATATTGTTGCCGAGGGTGTTGAATCCAAACACACTAAACAAGTTTTAACAAAACTGGGTTGCCATACTATCCAGGGATTCTATTACTCCAGACCCTTACCATTAGAGGATTTTATTGCGTGGGTTGGTTCTTATCAGAGTTCCAATTATTAGCCAGTAGTTGTTGGTGACTTGAACCGGGAAAACAACGGTACCTTCAAAGGGATTGATAGTGGCAACGGTTTCGCCGGGAGAAAAAGCGGTTTCTTTTTAGTAATTAAGGGGAAATGAGGTGAAATCCGATTCGTTAATAATAAAGTATGCGGTTTACTTCCTATTTATATGGAGTTTATTACTCATTTTCATCCCTCATAGCTATGGACAAACATTGGATGGAAGAAAATTGACGCCCTCCCCTCCGCCAAAGGCCAAATTACAACTAAAAAAGCCCAACGCTTTCAATGTGTACGACGCTCGAAAGAGCCTAATCCAAAAATATTTAAATGAATCAAAACAGGCACGGGTACGGGCAAAGAGTGTTGTGGATTTGATTCATCACCAATCCGTGCTGACAAATATCCTCCCACCCGGCTGTCCGCAGCCGATGGATGACGGTTTCTCACCCATCGGTGAATTTTCTTTCGAAGTCGATATTGACGGCGTGATCGTTCTTCCCAAAGACCAACAGTCGCGATGCAACGCTTTTGTTTCTGAATCCGAAAATCTAAAAAACGAAACCGGAAAAAAACTTTACCAGATTTTTGATTTTAAGGCGCAGGCCGACAAAATAGAAACGGAAGTCAGAAATAAATGCAAAACCTCAGGGATTGATGCGGATCAGCGGCAAAAATACCAGCAGAACCTGGATGCCCTGAAGACGACGGCCGATACAAAGCTTGAGAAAATCAATAAATACGTCCAGCAGATACAGGACTTTTATGATCAATTTGGCGCTGAATGCGTGGATGGCGGCAACTAATATTAAAATCCGCGGGCAGCGGACCTGATTACCCGCTTCAAGGCCGTCCGACCCCTTCCCTTCCTTATTCGCCGGCGTCGATTTCCACGCGATTACGCCCTGCTTCTTTAGCCCGGTACAGCGCCTTGTCGGCGCGCTCGATCAAGCTCGCGGCGTCGTCGCTACCTGGCTGGAACAGAGCTACACCAACGCTTGTCGTGACGTCCAGTGAAATCTGGTCGTCGGCCACGCGCACCGGGCGCGCCGCGACAGCGGCACGCAGTCGCTCGCCGATTTCCGCGACCTTCTCCGACTTTGTCTGCGGCAGAATCACCATGAACTCCTCGCCGCCGTAACGCACGGCCACGTCAGCCTTGCGAACACCGCGGGCGATACGCCGGGCTATCGACTTCAATACCTCGTCGCCGATCGGATGGCCGTAGTTGTCGTTGACTCGTTTGAAAAAATCGATATCGAGCATCGCGAGCGCCAAGCCGCCACCCTGACGCTGCGCGGCGTACACCGCCTCGTCAAGCCGCGCCAGACCATAGCCCTTGTTGCGCAACTGTGTGAGGTTGTCGGTTACGGCACCGGTGTAGTTCAGCGCGTTTTCCACGGCGAGCGTGAGGTGCGCTGCGAGGTTCTCGATCAAGTCGCGCTGGATCGGCACGCGCTGCTCCCCTGGGCGACAGGCAAGCAAGCCGACGAGCATTCCATCGGACACGAGCGGCATGGCGAATTCGAATGCTGTATCGGCGTCGCTATACTGCGTTTTCGCCTCGCGCGCGGCGTTGACCACCAGCGCAATATCGAGGCCCGTCAACGCTTCGCGTAGCGGTTCCGGCCAGGCCTCGGGCGCATCGACAAGTTCACCATCGGCATAGATCAGCTTCTCATCCGATTTAACGGCGCAAATCCATTGTCCATCTGCGGACTTGACAAGAAAGGCCATGCGCCCGGGCTGGAGCTTGCGCGCCAGCACTTTGGTGATGGTAGCAACCACTTCGTTCACCTCGATATTGCGCGCAACTTCGACCACGAGCTCGTAAAGCAACGACGATTCGAGATTGGAGGCTTCAAGACGTATGACCTGCTGCTCGATGCGCTGCGCCATTAGGTTGAAGCGCCCCCCGAGCTGACTCAGCTCATCGTTACCGGCGACAACCGCGCGCGCACCAAGGTCGCCCCCCGCGAGCCGACCGGCAGCGGAGCTGATGGTTTTGATGCCGCGCATGACGTAGTGCCCGAACAACCAGAAGATCAGGCCCAGCAGCACCACACCGCTGACAATACCGATCGTGAGAATATCATTACGCCGGTGTCGCGCGGTCACTTCCAGCGGCGTGAGAGAAAAGTCAACAGTAAGGAAACCGCGCGGGGGTGGCTTGCCGTCGGCGTCGCGATCAGTGTGGCAGGCAAGACAGCCGGGGCGGGCATGGATTGCGCTGATAACACGCAACTCAGGCCCGCCCGCGGAATCCAGGACCGTGCTCACGGCCGCGTCCGTCATGCCGTCACGCAATTCGAGATGCGTGCCGGTATAGGCCGGGTCGGTGCTCATCTTCACCAGCCCCGCGTTGCTCACCAGCACGATGCGCGTGACACCCGCGGTTTCGCGCAGGCGTTCCGCGTCCTGCGCAACCGTGGCCCAGGTTGTCGCACCGCCGCCGGCCATCATGCGATCGGCGAGCTTCTCGACGATGATGGTGGCGATGGCGTGTGCGTTGACCGTGTGCTGCTTGCGGAACAGCGTTTCCTCGTGGGCGTTGAACAACCAACCGGTTACCGCAAGCGCAACCGTGGTCACGACGAGCACGCCGAAACCGATCCGCAGTGAAATGCGGTTTCGCCAGTTAACGGCAAGCTCCGTGCTGTCCGTGTTATTGTTGTTGTTCACGCCAAATCCTTTCCGGACGACTGCGTAATCGTTCTGCTACAGGCTCAACCCGACGGCCATGGCGTGACCGCCAAATCCGCACAGGATCTAAGGGTATTATCTGATTGCCGCCGAGTCCAGCAGACCACGGAGTGGAGGCCGGGGATTGGCCATGCCGAGCCCTTGGGCACCCCCCTCCACCGGCTAAAAATCAGGATCCCCACGATTTACCAATCGGCTTTATCAGGCAATCCTGCAGCTCCAGTCTGAGTGTCGGTCACTCCCACTCGATGGTAGCCGGCGGCTTCCCCGAGATATCGTAGGCCACCCGGGAAATTCCGGTCACCTCATTGATGATACGCCGTGAGACCAGCTCCAGGAAGTCGAACGGCAGTTGGGCGAAACGGGCGGTCATGAAATCCACCGTCTCCACGGCACGCAGGGTGACCACATATTCGTAGCGACGGGCATCACCTACCACGCCCACGGATTTAACCGGCAGGAACACGGCGAAGGCCTGACTCACCTTGTCATAGAGGTCGTGATTGCGCAGTTCGGTGATGAATATGTCGTCCGCCAGCCGCAGCAGATCGGCGTACTCCTTCTTCACTTCACCCAGGATACGTACCCCCAGCCCGGGACCCGGGAAGGGATGGCGGTAGACCATCTCGTACGGCAGCCCCAGCTCCATGCCGATCTTACGTACCTCGTCCTTGAACAGCTCCCGCAGAGGCTCCACCAGTTGCAGTTTCATATAGTCCGGCAGCCCCCCCACATTGTGGTGGGATTTGATCACATGGGCCTTGCCCGACTTGGCGCCGGCGGACTCGATGACATCCGGGTAGATGGTTCCCTGCGCCAGGAACTCGGCACCCTTCAGCTTGCCGGCCTCTTCCTCGAAGATATCGATAAAAAGATTGCCGATGATCTTACGCTTCTTCTCCGGGTCGGCCTCTCCCTTGAGGGCGCTCAGAAACCGCTCCTCCGCATCCACCCGGATCACCTTGACCCCCATGTGCTCGGCGAAGGTGGCCATCACCTGGTCGCCCTCATGCAGCCGCAGCAGGCCGTTATCCACGAAAATGCAGGTGAGGCGGTCTCCGATCGCCTGGTGCAGCAGTGCCGCCACCACCGAGGAGTCCACACCCCCGGAGAGACCCAGCACCACCTCGCCGTCCCCCACCTGTTCCTGCATCTGACGAATACTGTCTTCAATGATACCTGCAGGATTCCACAACGCTTCGCAGCCGCAGATCTCGAACAGGAAATGGCCGATGATACGGCCACCCTGGCGGGTATGAGTAACCTCAGGGTGGAACTGCAGACCGAAGAAATTCCGCTCCTCGTCGGCCATGCCGGCAAGGGGGGCGTTATCGGTTTCACAGATGACCTGGAAACCGGAGGGCAGTTCCGTCACCCGGTCTCCGTGACTCATCCATACATCCAGCAGACCGTAGCCGTCGCTACTGGTGTGGTCCTCGATATTCTGCAGCAGTTTGGAATGGTGACGGGCGCGTACTTGAGCGTAGCCGTACTCGTGCTTATCCGAGGATTCAACCTTGCCGCCCAGCTGTGCCGCCATGGTCTGCATGCCGTAGCAGATCCCCAGCACCGGCACGCCCAGTTCGAACACCGTCTGCGGTGCCCGCGGCGTGTGCTCGGCGGTCACCGTCTCCGGCCCCCCGGAGAGAATGATACCGGCCGGTTTGTGGGCGGCGATCGCTTCCTCACAGTTATCGTAGGGCCAGATCTCGCAGTAGACACCAGCCTCCCGTACACGGCGGGCAATGAGTTGCGTGTACTGGGAACCGAAATCGATAATCAGTATGCGATGGGCATGGATGTCTTTGTGGTTGGCGGTCATGGAAGGCGGTCTTCAATGAATTTCGGCGTAGCGCCTGTTAAAAAAAATACCCAGCCGCAAAGAAACGCGAATCACCGCGAAGGTCCGCAAATATCATTAACGAAATTTGCGATTGTTTGCGGTTCTTTGTGTCCATTAGCGGCCAATGCAATTCTGAAAAAACTCAGTCGCGGCGGTAGTTGGGCGCTTCCTTGGTGATGGTGACATCGTGCACGTGGGATTCCCGCATACCGGCACCGGTAACCCGCACAAACTCCGGCTTGGTGCGCATTTCACTGATATCGGCACAACCGGTGTAACCCATGCTGGAGCGGATACCTCCCAGCAACTGGTAGATAATATTCAGCACCGTTCCCTTGTAAGGAACACGCCCTTCGATCCCTTCCGGCACCAGTTTCTCCGCATCCGAGGTCTCTTCCTGGAAGTAGCGGTCCTTGGATCCCTCCTTGCCGGTCATGGCGCCGATAGAACCCATGCCGCGATAGGACTTATAAGATCGACCCTGATAGATCTCCACTTCACCGGGGGATTCGTCGGTTCCGGCGAACAGACCGCCGATCATGACCGAATAGGCGCCGGCGGCGATAACCTTGGCGATATCACCGGAATAGCGCAGACCGCCGTCGGCAATGAGCGGAATCCCGGTACCCTCGAGCTCCTTTGCCACATTGGCCACCGCCGTCACCTGCGGCACACCCACCCCGGCCACGATCCGGGTGGTGCAGATGGAACCGGGACCGATCCCGACCTTTACCCCGTCGGCACCCGCGTCCGCCAGCGCCCTGGCGGCGGCGGCAGTGGCGATATTGCCCCCGATCACCTGCACCTCCGGGTAGTTCTTTTTGACCCAGGAGACCCGATCCAGCACGCCCTGGGAATGACCGTGTGCCGTATCCACCACGATCACATCGACGCCGGCGCCGACCAGCGCGGCCACCCGCTCCTCGGTGCCCTCCCCGGTGCCGACCGCCGCACCCACCCGCAACCGCTCCTGATCGTCGCGGGAGGCGTTGGGGTTCTCTTTCGCCTTCTGGATATCCTTTACCGTGATCAGGCCGGTCAATTCGAAATCGTTATTGACCACCAGCACCTTCTCGATCCTGTGCGTGTGCAACAGGGCGATCACCTCTTCTCGACTCGCCCCCTCTTTCACCGTTACCAGTTTTTCCTTGGGGGTCATGATGGAAGAGACCGGATCGCTCATACGGGTCTCGAAGCGCAGATCCCGACCGGTAACGATCCCCACCAGATCCTTCCCGTCCGTGACCGGAACCCCGGAGATATTATTGGCCCGGGTCAGTTCCATGACCTCATAGATGCTGGTATCCGGGGAAACCGTGATGGGTTGGCGGATCACCCCGGTCTCATACTTCTTCACATTGAGGACATTCTGCGCCTGCTGTTCGGCGTCCATGTTCTTATGGATGATGCCGATACCCCCCTCCAGCGCCATGGCGATGGCCAGGCGTGACTCTGTCACCGTATCCATGGCCGCTGAGACCAGGGGGATACTGAGGGCGATCTCCCGGGTCAATTGCGTCCGCAGATCCACATCCTTGGGCAGAACCCTGGAATGTGCTGGGACCAGTAGGACATCATCGAAGGTCAGGGCTTCCTGGGTAAGACGCATAATCCGAATTTCCGTCAGCAGGTATTAAATAAGATCGCGCATTATAGAATTTGCGCCTAACGGGGTAAACTGGTGCGGGAAGGAGATGCGAAACTTTACCGGATGCCGCGCAGCCGGTTTGGTGGTCCTTATGAGCAATATCCGGAGCAATGATCTGCCGCAACGAGACGTCTACAGCGTCTCCCGCCTCAGCCGGGAGGTGCGGGCGGTACTGGAGGGAAGCTTCCCCCTGCTCTGGGTGGAGGGCGAAATATCCAACCTGGCCCGCCCCGCGTCCGGCCATATCTACTTCTCCCTGAAAGACCCCCACTCCCAGGTCCGCTGTGCCATGTTCCGCATGAAACGCCAGCGCCTGCGGTTCCAGCCGCAGGACGGGATGCAGGTCCTGGTGCGTGCCCGCATCAGTCTGTACGAGGCCCGAGGGGAGTTTCAGCTCATTATCGAACACATGGAACCGGGCGGCGAAGGGGCGTTACGGCAGGCCTTTGAGGAACTGAAACAGCGCCTGGAGCGGGAAGGACTGTTCGATCCGGCGCATAAGCGGGAACTGCCGGCCTTCCCACGGCGGATCGGTATCATCACCTCCCCCAGCGGCGCCGCGGTACGGGACGTGCTCACGGTTTTAAAGCGGCGGTTCCCCGGCATACCTCTGATCCTTTACCCCACCCAGGTCCAGGGTGACGGGGCGGCGGCCGAGATCATCGAAATGCTCGGACTGGCGGACCGGCGACAGGAGTGCGATCTCCTGATCCTCACCCGCGGCGGAGGTTCCCTCGAGGACCTGATGGCCTTCAACGACGAAGGCGTGGCGCGCGCGGTCCACGCCGTCGCCATCCCGATCATTTCCGCGGTGGGTCATGAGATCGACTTCACCATCACCGATTTCGTCGCCGACCGCCGCGCACCCACACCCTCCGCGGCTGCGGAACTCGCCACCCCGGAGCGGGAGGATCTGCTCGTCCGCGTAGGCGGACTGCAACAGCGTTTGCGGGGTTCCACCCGGCAGGCGCAGCGGCTTTCGGCCACCCGTTTTACCGGCGTTCGGCAGCGCCTCACACGCCTTCATCCCGGTCTGCAACTGGCTCAGCGGGCCCAGCGGCTGGACGAGTTCGACCAACGGCTCCGCCGCAGCGGTGGAAATCTGCTGCAGAGCAGACGCGGTGTGCTGGAGGTGTTCAGATCACGACTGGAGACCTTCGCCCCGTCCCGGCGGCTGCCCCTCCTCAGGGATCAGACCGGGGAACTCAGCCGCCGCCTGCGGTTCTATCTGGACAACCACCTGCAGCGGCACCGCCTGCAGCTCTCCTCCGCGGCCCGCAGCCTACACGCCCTCAGTCCGCTCTCCACCCTGGAACGGGGTTATACCCTGACTCTGAAGCTCCCTGAAGGTTCGGTGGTCCGGGATGCGGGCCAGGTCCGGCCGGGTGACCGCCTAGAAACCCGTCTTGCACGGGCGCGGATCATAAGCAGCGTAGAGGACATTCAGGAAGAGGAATAACCTCCCTGTCGGTTAAGGCATCTGTATAGAGGAAATACGGAGCCGCAAATCAACGCGAATCACCGCAAAAACTCGCCAATAATGTTATAGAATTTTATGATTATTTGCGGTTTTTTGCGCCTATCTGCGGCCAGATGACTTGAGGTCGGATACATCTAAAACAAGGAGAAAAACGGTGGTCAAAGCAGTACAACCCGCAGGGCTCCAGTTTCGTCAGAGTGTCGATCATATGGTGGACCGGGCACTTGCCTGTATGGGGCTGGAAGACGGGATAGCCACGGCCATCAAGGCCTGCACCTCGGTGCTGCAGGTGACGTTTCCGGTACAGATTCGGGGTCAGGTCGAGATCTTCACCGGCTGGCGGGCGGTACACAGCATCCATCGTCTCCCGGCCAAGGGGGGTATCCGCTATGCTCCGGTTGTAGACCAGATGGAAGTGGAAGCGCTGGCCGCGCTGATGACCTACAAGTGCGCCATTGTGGACGTGCCCTTTGGAGGATCCAAAGGCGGTCTCTGTATAGATCCCACCCAATACACCCGTGATGAATTGCAAGTGATCACCCGGCGCTTTGCCCGGGAACTGGCGAAAAAGGGCTTCCTCAGTCCGTCAACCAACGTGCCGGCACCGGACGTCGGTACCGGCCAGAGGGAAATGGCCTGGATCGCCGATACCTATAAACATCTCTATCCGGAAGATATCAACCACGTGGCCTGTGTTACCGGCAAACCCCTGGCCCATGGCGGTATTCGCGGTCGCGTCGAAGCCACGGGTCGGGGCGTTCAATACGCCCTGCAGGAGTTCTTCCGGCATACGGAAGAGGTGCGCGCGGCCGGCATGGAGGGAAGCCTCGAGGACAAGCGAATCATCGTCCAGGGACTGGGCAACGTAGGATATCACGCCGCCAAGTTCCTTTCCGAAGAAGACGGCGCCAAGATCATTGCCGTCATCGAAAAGGACGGTATGGTGGTGAATGAAGAGGGCCTGAAGATCGAGGAACTGCATTACCATATCTGCGATCACGACGGGGTGCAGGGATTTGCCGGTGCCGACTACTTCGAGGACGGCGCAAAAGGTCTGGAGATGGAGTGCGACATCCTGATCCCGGCCGCCCTGGAGGGGGTTATCCATGAAGGAAATGCCGGTGAGATAAAGGCCAAGATGATAGCCGAAGCGGCTAACGGCCCCGTTACTTTCGAGGCGGATCGTATTCTGCGCAGCCGCGGAATCACCATCCTGCCGGATGCCTACATGAACGCCGGCGGCGTTATCGTCTCCTATTTCGAATGGATCAGGAATCTGACCCATATCCGCTTCGGCCGCATCGAACGCCGTTTTGACGAAATGCGGGGACTGGATATCATCGACGCTCTCGAGTCCATGACGGGGAACAGGGTTACCGACACCCTCCAGGCCAAGCTGGCACGCGGTGCCGATGAATCCGACCTGGTTCGCTCCGGTCTGGATGACAGCATGCGAGTGGCGCTGCAGGAGATCATCGACACCCGGAACCGGAACGAAGAGATCGAGGATTACCGCACCGCCGCTTATGTCATCGCCCTATCCAAACTCGCACGTTCCTACCTGGATATCGGTGTTTTCTGACCAATGCAGGTCTTATAGGCGACATCATGATCGATTCGGATATTGACGTTCGCCAACTCCTGAATGTACAGACCGGAAAGGTTTCATGGCCGGAGATACAACGGCATTTCGCCCGAGGTGTCGTCATTAAGGTGAACCCGGGACTGGACCTGATCGAGGTTGCGACAAAGATAGTTCAAGACGATATCACCGCCATCGAGTCATTGAGCCATGCAGCGGATATTTCCAAAGCGACCATGGATGATGCACGGTGCTGGGAGGAGGCACAGCCCATGTTCTGGGCAGTGGTAGTGGCGCCCTGGGTGCTGGTACAACCTATTGAATAATCAACCCCGCGGCGGACACTGCCCGCCCTACGAACTGATAAAACGACAAATGGCTGCGGAAGTACCCTTCCGCAGCCACCTGGTTTGAAGAAATTCAGTTGTTCGAGTTTACCGCTTCGCACCGATTCCTAAGGCGAGAGCCAACATTAACATATCGCGCTTGTTGCTCCTGGAGGCCTTCTTCAGCGGACGGCTGCGATCACAGGGACCTCCGGCAACGCAGCTTTTGTGTTTGTTCAGTTTTGTACGATCCACATCCACATCGCCATCAATGGCGGTGTGTGTATCGGCCTGGAGGGTAGCAAGGTGCTGATCCGTGTTGACATTAGCGGCACCGGGAAGCAACCAGCACACCAGCAGTGCAGTTATGAGCAACTGATAGTGGCGGTTTCTGGTTTTGTCGTCTCGTTTCATTTCACCACCTTCCATATAGTCCTACTGCTTTCAACTTCAGTCTGGACCAATACTGCCAGGGTTACTTGAGAGATTTCCGGAGTTCCCAATCCGTTCGCACCACTATTGTGGACGGCGTCTCAACTCCCTTTGAGAATGTGACGTGGTTCAATCCTTGAGGGGGACTACGGGAGGGTAAATATACCAGAAAAAATGCGGGAATAGGTCACATTTCGGGAACCAGTTCACAATTTCCAGCCGGAGGCCCGGCCCACCCCCCTGATCTATCCCTATTTCCTGCGTTTTACGAACTTCTTCAGCCGCTGGCGCTTGCGGATCTGCCGCTCGCTCAGCCTGTTTTTCCGTCCCTGATAGGGATTTTCACCAGAGCGGAATTCGAGACGAACGGGGGTGCCCGCGAGGTTCAGGGTTTTACGATAGCGGTTGGAGAGGTAGCGTTTATAGGAGTCGGGTACCGCATCGGTCTGGTTACCATGGATTACGATAATCGGCGGATTCTGCCCCCCCTGATGGGCATAACGCAGCTTGATCCGGCGTCCGCGGACCAGAGGCGGCTGATGCTCCTGCACCGCCCTCTCCAGGATACGTGTAAGTTCCGGGGTGGCCAGCTTACGGGTGGCGTTGGCGTAAGCGGTGTCGACGGCACAGAAGAGGTCTCCCACCCCGGAGCCGTGGAGCGCAGAAATGAACCGCTTCTCCGCAAAATCCAGGAACGGGAGCCGACGATCCAGTTCCGACTTGATCCACTCCCTTTGATCGGGATCTAACCCATCCCATTTGTTTATCACTACCACCAGCGCCCGGCCGCTCTCCAGGATATGGCCGGCCAGGCCGGCGTCCTGCTCGCTGATCTCCTGCTGAGCATCCAGCACCAGCAATACCACGTTTGCCTGATCTATCGCCTGCAAGGTCTTGATGACGCTGAATTTCTCTATCGCCTCCCGGACCCGTGCCCGGCGCCGCACGCCGGCGGTATCAATCAGGGTGTAGGGCCGATCATCACGGGTAAAAGAGATAAAGATACTGTCGCGGGTTGTTCCCGGCTTATCGAATGCCACCACCCGTTCTTCACCCAAGAGGCGATTGACCAGCGTGGACTTGCCTACGTTGGGGCGCCCCACTACTGCGATTTGAACCCCTCTCTCGGAGTCGGATTCGCTCTGCTCCTGTTCCGCTTCCGGAAAGGTGGCGAGGACACCGTTGATCAGGGTCTTCACCCCTCTGCCGTGAACCGCCGCAATGGCGATCGGATCACCCAGACCCAGGCTATAAAACTCCGCACCCGCAATTTCCCGTTCCAGATTCTCGCTCTTGTTCACCACCGGAGTGACGGGTTTACCGGTACGGCGCAACCACTCGGCGATCTCTTCATCCGCACCGCCACATCCGGTCTTGGCATCAAGCAGGAACAGGATATGGTCCGCCTCCTCGATGGCCGCGGCGACCTGCTGTGCCATGAGCGCATCCACCCCCTCGGCTTCACCGCTGAGACCGCCCGTGTCCACCACCAGGTAAGGCCGGCTGCCCAGTTTACCGATACCGTATTTCCGGTCACGGGTCAGGCCCGGCTGGTCCGCGACCAGCGCGTCACGGCTGCGCGTCAGCTGATTGAAGAGGGTGGATTTCCCAACATTAGGACGCCCGACCAGGACGATGACGGGGAGCACGGCACGGGTTTCCTATCAGAGGCTAGGGAAGAGCCGATACGGATATGGCAGCCAGGTCACCCCCATCACCAAGAACATAGGCAACATCGCCCACCACCACCGGAGGCGTGGAGATCGGGTCGTCGCCGACCCGAATGCGGCCGATCAAGGCACCGTCTTCGGGAGAAAGAACGTGGACATATCCTTCGTAATCCCCAACCAGGACATAACGGCCCATGGGCACCGGGGCCGTCAGTCTACGGCCGTACATCTTCTCCTGCTTCCATAAAGCGGCGCCGTTACGGGGATCGACGGCCCAGATATGGTCCTCGTCATCCGTTACATAGAGCTGCTGGAAATCACCACCGAGGCCGGCATAGGACGAAAGCGACCGGCGCCAGATCACCTCTCCGGTCTTCTCAACAATGGCCGCAAGATCACCCTGGAATGTGGCCACAAAAATCAGACCGCCTAACGCCAGAGGATCTCCGTCGATATCAACCATACGTTCCAGCTCCGACCGGCCGCTGGGAACCGATACCGTCGCTTCCCACAGGAGCCTGCCGTCCTGCAGGTCAAACGCAACCAGGCGACCGTTGGAGAAACCGCAGAACACCGCCGGGCCGCTAATCACCGGCGAGCTGCTGCCGTGCAACGTCAGCACCGGTATGGAGCGGTCATAAACCCAAAGTTTTTTCCCATTGTCCGCCCGGAAGGCGAACAGCTTGCCGTCGATGGTATGCACGACCACCACACCCTGCGCGGCCTTCGGTACGGAAAGGACCTCACTGCTGACCCGAGCCTGCCACCGCTTCTCACCGGTGGCGGCATCCAGAGCCGCAACCTCGCCATCGCTGGTGCCGATCAATACCAGCCCCGCCCCGGCGCCGGGCCCGCCGGATATGTTCAGCTCCGTATCGCTACTCCAGAGGGTGCGGCCGTTATCCGCACTCAGCGCCTTTACTTCACCTTCACGCTCGGCAACAAAGACGGTTCCTTCGTGGACATAGGGGACCAGCTTGACCCGGTCGTCGTCGGTTCCACCGCCGGTGGATGCGCTCCACTTCTTGTGGAGCGTAACCCGCTCCTGGATATCAGGTAGTTCCGCGGCCGGTATTTCGTTGGAATCGTCCGACCATAAGTTCATCGGATTCATGGAGCCGCAGCCGACCAATACCAAAGGCAGCAGGGCTATAAACAGTCTTCGCATATTCAACCTCATGGATTTGCACCCGCGATCGCCAGATCATCGAGTTTCATCGTAACCAGTGCCGCATCGCCCACACCTTTTTCCAGCGCCTCCTGGTAAGCCTGACGCGCACCTGCATAATCCTCGCGGGCCCGCGCGATATCCCCCCGCAACTCGGCGAATTCCCCCGCAAAGTTGTCGGCGGGGGCCTGGGTAATCACAGCCCCGGCCCCGTCGAGATCATTCTGTCCCAGCAGCAGACGAGCCAACCGCAGTCGGGCAATCTGCTGAAATGAGGATTCATCACTGTTCGCGATGACCCATTCGAGCCGGGTGCGCGCGGTATCCAGATCGCCGCCCTCCTGACTCACCCTTGCCGCCAACAGGGCGGCAAATACCGCGTAGCTACTATCCTGATGTTCCGACATCAGGATCTCCGCCTGTTTCATGACGGATTCACGGTTTCCCAACCTCGCTGCAAACTGCATCTGCTCGTAGCGGCCGGAAGCCTGCTCCGCAAGTTCATTTCGATGCTGGCCCCAGGCCTGCCAACCGAATATACCCCCCAGGCCAAGCACTGCGCCGGCGATGATTGAGCGGCCGTTTTCTTTCCACCACTTCTTTAACGCCTCAACCTGTTCCTCTTCTGAAAGGTGTACGCTCACGCCTGTTACCTCTTAAACCAACCTGTTGGAAATCATTAATCTCATATCAGTCCGCGCGGACGCTGACCAATCTCCGGCACATCGCACCGCTACGCCGCCGGAGACACTACTTCCTGTCGCAGAAACTCACCCAGCATATCCAGGGCGATCTCCTGTTGCTCCCTCTCCTGTCGCAGGTATTTAACACCCGCCACGCCCCGTGCCAACTCGTCTTCGCCGATAACCACGGCCACCAGGGCTTCACTGCGATCCGCCTTCTTGAACTGACTCTTAAAGCTCCCTCCTCCGCAATGGGTAAGAAGGCGCAGTCCGGGAACCGTATCCCGCAGCTTTTCGGCAATGGCCAGCCCCTGCTGCTGAGGTTCTTCGCCCACCAGGACCATGTAGGCATGAAGCAGTCGGTTGTTCACCGCATCGGCAGTCTCCTCCAGCAGAGATACCAAACGCTCCACACCCATGGCGAATCCCATGGCCGGTGTATCTCGCCCGCCCAACTGCTCCACCAGACCGTCGTAACGCCCTCCGGCACAGATCGTGCCCTGGGCGCCCAGGCGATCGGTTACCCACTCAAAAACCGTGAGCGCATAGTAATCCAACCCCCTGACCAGCCGTGGATTGACCACATAGGACACCCCCGCCGCATCCAGCCCGTCGCAGAGCGCCTGGAAATGGCCTTTCGACCCCGCTCCCAGATACTCGATCAGGGCGGGAGCTCCGGCTATCAACTCCTGCATATCAGGATTTTTCGAATCCAGGATCCGCAACGGGTTGGAATCAAGACGGCGCAGGCTGTCTTCATCCAGCTCGCCTTTGCGCGCCGAAAGGTATTCTACCAGTTGTTGCCGGTAAACCGTACGCTCTTCAGGGGTACCGAGGGTGTTGATCTGCAGTTCCAATCCCTGCAGACCAAGTACCTGCCAGATACGGCTTGAGATGAGGATAACCTCGATATCGATATCCGGTCCGGGCATACCGTAGGTCTCGACCCCGATCTGATGAAACTGACGGAATCGCCCCTTCTGCGGGCGCTCATGACGAAACATGGGCCCCTGGTACCAGAGCCGCTGCACCTGGTTATGAAACAGCCCGTTCTCGATCCCCGCCCGGACACAACCCGCCGTACCCTCCGGTCTTAACGTCAGGCTGTCACCGTTCCTGTCCGCGAAGGTGTACATCTCCTTCTCAACGATATCGGTGGCCTCGCCGATGGAACGACTGAAGAGTTCCGTCATCTCCAGAGACGGCATTCTGATTTCGCTATAACCGTAACTTTGCAGCACCTCGCGCACCCGACCCTCCAGATACTGCCATAAGGGTGTCTGGTCGGGCAGAATGTCACGCATCCCACGGATGGCCTGGATATTTTTTGCCATAAGGTATTACTTCAACTGGTTTCTACAACTTGGGGTACGGCTGCTATCGGAGAGCATCTATTGCGTCCGGATCGAGGGTGAATTTGGCAACGTTCTGTCGTGAGTAACGTTCCAGGTCAAAGGGCTCGCCGTTGACCGTCAATGTTACAGCAGGAGTGTTTCCCACCACCACCTCAAACGGTGGATTTCCTACTAACCTACGTATTGTGCCCGCGTGCAAAAGGCCCTTGATCCTCGCACTCCCCGAGGCATCCCTCACCTCCACCCAGGAAGTACCCTGCATTTCAATCACCATCCGTGACATCGACGACTGCTGCTGAGGCGACGGATCAGCGGCCATCAAAGTTCCGTCCGCCAGCCGCGCTGCCGCGACATCCGGTTCCGGGGTGGGAATGCCGGGCGGTTCTTCCCGCGCTTCAGCTCCTTGCGGCTCCCAGGACGGTGCTGCCGGCGCCGCTTCGGGAATGGCTACCGCCTGTGACCGCAGACTTCCCTCCTCGCCGCCCCCGCCTTCGGTAATCTCCGTCAGCAGCGACTCCGCCCCGGTAACGACTCTCTGCTCCGATTTGTGCAGATAACCCCGCCACCAGAGTAATGGCAGCAGTATCAGGACCAGCACGATACCAACGGTGACAAGACGAATCACACTGTGATTACTGGACACCTCCCGGCGAACGCCCTTGCCGGTAAAAATCGGGGTCTTCTGCTCCGCCGGGACCTGCGCCCGGTAGGCCTCCAGTATCCGCTCCACCGGAAGTCCGAGCAGGGAGGCATAGTTACGCAGATAACCCTGAACATAAACCGGCCCAGGTAAATGCTCGTAATCGTCTTCTTCCAACGCCTTGAGTTTCGATACCGACAGGTGCAGCTGAGACGCGACCGTGATGAGATCGAGCTGCAGTCCCTCCCGGGCCTCACGCAGCTCTCTTCCGGGACCCTCCACCCGGGGTCCTTCTTCTTCCACGGCGACGGTCTCAGTGACGTCCATTACCGCTTGGACTCCCGCAACAGCTGAAACTCTTTGGAATCCGGGAAGTTTCCGCGCAACTGCATCTCATAACTCGCTTCCGCGTCCCTGGATCCGAGGGCCCGTTCGGTCTGGATCGCCAGCCATAAAGATGCCGCCGTGTGTTTTGCAACCGCTTGATACCGCTGCAAATAACCGCGGGCGGAAAGAGGATCGCCGAGATCGTAACTGAGCTGGGCCATCTGTATCAGAACCGGGGGATAATTACCGCGGTATTGCAATGCCCTGCGAAAATAGTCTTCCGCCTTCTCCTGGTTTCCATCCTTTTTGGCGCAGATACCGGCATTGGTTAATGCCACTTCCGGCGTCTTGTAGAGGGGATTCTCCAATGCCGTCTGGAACTCCTGGTCGGCATCACCAAATCGCTGTTCCTGGCAAAGGAACGAGCCGTAAGCATTACGGATATAGGGATTACGGGGTTGCAGCCGAGTTGCTCGCTTAAAATGCTGTTCCGCCAGATCATTCTCCCCCAGACGCTGATACAGGATAGCGAGCACGTTGTGCGCCTCTCCGTTATCGGGTTCGATCTCGATCCCGCGCTTGATCTTTTTCAACGCCATACCCAGCTGGCCTTCCTGCATATAAGCGACGGCCAGCTTGACATAGATATCGCTCCGTCTCTCTTCGCTCTGCTCGTCGAAATCGCCCGGTCGTTCACCGAAGTCATCCCGAACGGCGCCCCGCTGGCAACCGGCTGCCGTCACCAGTATAAGCAACAAAAACAGATATCGAATCGCTCCTAATCTCACAGTAATACTCCTCCTGCTGCCGTATCCTTTGACTGTAACTCTCGGCGGCGCCTGTCCTGCACGCGTCCAACGAGCTGTCCGCAGGCGGCATCGATATCATCGCCACGCGTCTTGCGGGTAATTGAGATGAGCCCGGACTTCATCAACCTCTGACGAAAAGCCTCTATCCGCTCCGGAGGCGACGCCTTGTACCCCGAGCCGGGAAACGGATTAAAAGGTATCAGATTCATCTTTGAAGGAGTCCCCTCCAACAAACGGATCAATTGCCTGGCATGCGCGGGGGTATCGTTGACACCGTCCAGCATTACGTATTCCCAGGTTATCTTACGCCGCTTGTCGCCCCGGATGTACTCACGACAAGCCGGGATCAACTCTTCCAGGGGATACTTTCTGTTCAGGGGAACCAGCTCATCGCGCAGTTCGTTGTTCGGTGCGTGCAGAGAAACGGCCAGGCTTACGTCACTTACCTCACGCAACTCCCGGAGCGCCGGCACAATCCCCGCGGTACTGACCGTTACCCGGTATTTTGAGAGCCCGTAGGCGAGATCATCCTGGGCAATATTGGTAGCCGCCACCACCGCTTCCAGATTGGCCAACGGCTCACCCATCCCCATCAGCACCACGTTGGTCAGAGGCTGGTCCAGCTCCCGTGAGGCCACCCAGACCTGACCGATAATCTCCGCCACGGAAAGATTGCGGTTAAAACCCTGCCTGGCGGTGGAGCAAAAACTGCACTCCAGTGCACAGCCGACCTGCGAGGAGACGCACAGGGTACCGCGTTCGCCATCAGGGATGAATACCGTTTCAATACGGTTATTGCATTCCAGTTCCAGTAACCATTTCCGGGTGCCGTCGCCGGAGGGTTGTTCCAGGACGATCTCCGGGACCCGCACCTCGGCGATCTCAGTCAGCTGCGCCCGTAACCCCTTGCTGAGATCGGTCATCTCGGCAAATTCAGTCACGCCGTGCTTGTGGATCCACTTGAGAACCTGGCGGGCATGGAAAGCCTTGTGCCCGATCTCCTGAAAAAAAGCTTCCATGGCGGTTCGGTCGAAATCCAGCAGGTTGATTTTTCGCCCTGTAGCCAATGTGAACGCAATATCCTGAAAAATATAAAAAAATAAGGGTGGCGACGGCAGTCACCGAACCCTGGCGATAGAGCGGCGGCGACCGCTTTTTTCTACTTACAAATCCAGAGGTTAAGTTTACCTTGCGGGGAGGGATATAAGCAATTGAGGGAACGGCTTCGGATGCCCTGTTTCAGCGGGGCATGGAAGCGGGCCGTGGCGGTGATTTCGGCCTGCCGCTGTCCGTTACAGCTGGCGACTGACCTCGAGCACATCAGGTAACTGGGCGATCTTCTCCAGGATGCGGCTTAGTTGGCCCATACTGGTCACCTCTGCAGTGAAGCGCATGCTGGCCCGGTCGGTGCGCGGATCGGAACGGGTGTTCACCCCGATTACAGCCACCTCTTCGTTGGCCATGACAGTAGAGATATCCCGCAACAGGCCCTTGCGGTCGCTGGCGATCACCCGGATATCCACCGGGTAGGTGTCGCTTTCGGACTGTTCGCTCCAGTGAACGTTTACCAAACGCTCGCGGTGTGCCGCATCCAGTTTCTCAACCCAGGCGCAGTCGCCGCGATGCACCGTAACCCCGCGGCCGCGGGTGATGAATCCCACAATGGAATCATAGGGAACCGGCTTACAACAGCGCGCCATATTGGTCATCAGCTCTTCCACCCCCTCGACCACCACCTGCGCCTGTTTTCTGCCGCCCTTCTTCTGTGGGCCACGCCGTTCGGCACCCTGTCGTGCGACGACCGGTATCCTCTCGATCCGGGACTGCCCGTCCGTCTCCGCAATCTGCACCGGGGAAATATCTCCCCGGCCGATGGCCGCCAACAGGTCATCCGGTCGTTTGAGATTGAAACGCCGTGCCGCCGTCTCCAGATTCGGTTTGGCCGCACCCAACCGTGCGAGTTCCTTGTCGAGAGCCGCACGGCCGATCCCGACATGCTCCTCATAGTCCTGCTGCTTGAACCACTGACGGACCTTGCCGCGGGCCCTCGAAGTCTGCAGATACCCCAGATGAGGGCTCAACCAGTCCCGGCTGGGTCCACCCTCGCGGATGGTGATTATCTCCACCATCTGGCCGCTCTCCAGAGGCTGTGTCAACTGGGTGATACGACCGTTTACCCGCGCGCCCCGGCAACGGTGACCCACCTCAGAATGGATCCGGTAGGCAAAATCGAGGGGCGTCGCACCCTTCGGCAGCTCGATAACCTTGCCTTCCGGGGTCAGCACATAGACCCGATCCGCCTCAAACTCGCTCCTGAGCTCATCCGCCGTTCCCTCGGCGCCCTCCTCGTCCTTCATTTCCAGCCAGTTGCGCATCAGAACGATGCGGCGTTCGAACTCCACATCCTGTCTCCGGCTCTCCTTGTAGCTCCAGTGCGCCGCCACACCCAGTTCCGCATGTTCGTGCATCTCGCGGGTCCGGATCTGTACTTCCAGCGGTTTATCCTCCAGCCCGATTACCGCGGTATGAATGGAGCGGTACATGTTGGGCTTGGGCGTGGCGATATAGTCATCGAACTCGCCGGGGATGTGTCTCCATAATCCGTGCACAATCCCCAGCACACCGTAACAATCAGACACTGAGTCCACCAGCACCCGCACCGCACGCAGATCAAATATCTGATTGATATCCACGCCTTTACGTTGCATCTTTTTCCAGATGCTGTAGATGTGCTTTGGACGACCGGTGATCTCCGCCTTTATCCCGGCCTCAGCAAACTTCTCCCGCAACAGGTGTATGACCTCCTGGATATAGGTTTCGCGATCGGTCCGCTTGCCGTCGAGCATGCCGGCGATGGTCTTATAGCTTGACGGCTCCATGTAGCGGAAACTGAGATCCTCCAGTTCCCACTTGATCTGCCAGATGCCCAACCGGTTGGCCAGGGGAGCATAGATATCCTGAGTCTCCTGCGCCGCCGTTCTGCGTTCCATTTCCGGCCGATGTTTGAGATTGCGCATCTCGGACAAACGTCCCGCAAGGATAATGAGGATTTCCCTGACATCATCGGCGATGCTCAACAACATGCGCCGCAGGTTCTCCCGGTGGGTCTCCTCCTCGTCGAAATCCTCCGTCACCGTAGTGGCGGGTGTCAGCTCGCCGATCCGGGCTAGGTCTTCCACCATGGTGGCGATGTCCTTGCCGAAACGATGACGCAGTTTAATCCCTTGGACTTCATTCCGCGGGAGAATCCGATGCAGAACCGCCGCCGCCAGGGTGTGGGTATCCAACTCCAGCTCGTGCAGGATACTGCCTATCTCCAGGGCCTGGCGCACGGCTTCCTGCTGATCATCGTCATTGGCCTGCCGCGCCACACCGAAGGCGTCGCGTAGCAGTTGGATCTCTTCCGAACTGCGACGCCGACCCACCTCATCAAGCCATGCCGATACCGCGGACCGGTCAGGCCGGTCACCCGGAGGCAGCTTGGTGGTGGAAGAAACCATTTGAGAGTTGTCAGTTGTCAGTTGTCAGTTGTCAGTTGTCAGTTGTCAGTTGTCAGTTGTCAGTTGTCAGTTGTCAGTTGTCAGTTGTCAGTTGTCAGTTGTCAGTTGTCAGTTGTCAGTTGTCAGTTGTCAGAAAAGTGTATGTCAGGTTCGGATAATTACCACCCAGACCGGCAACCATCGACCGAAAACTAATCATCGTTCACTGACAACTGTTAACTGTTAACTGACAACTACCTCATCAACATCAACTTATTCAGCCGCTGAACAAACGCCGCCGGATCCTCCAGCTGCCCCCCTTCGGCCAGGGTCGCCTGATCCAGCAGGATCTTCGCCAGATCGAGGAAGATATCCTCATCCGCCTCCTTGTCCATCCGCTCCACCAGAGGGTGCCCGGGATTAACCTCCAGGATGGGCTTCATGGCGGGGGCATCCTGACCCAACTGCTTCATGAGCCGCTGCAGATTGGCGCTCATATCGTAATCACCAACCACGAGACAGGCCGGTGATTCGGTGAGCCGGCTACTGATGCGAACCTCCTGAACCGACTCTCCCAGGGCCGTCTTCAGGCGCTCCACCAGTCCCTCGTACTCTTCGGCGATTTTTTCCTTGGCCTCCTTTGACTCCTTGTCCTCCAGGTCGCCGAGATCCAGTTCTCCCTTGGCCACCGACTGGATGTGCTTGCCTTTGTATTCGGTGAGATGGGAAACCAGCCACTCATCTACACGGTCGGTGAGTAGCAACACTTCCACATCTTTGCCCTTGAAGACTTCCAGGTGTGGACTATTAAGCGCGGCGGCATGGGTATCCGCCGTAATGTAGTAGATCTTCTCCTGCTTCTCCTGCATGCGTTCTATGTACTCATCCAGGGAAACGGTCTGCTTATCCCCCTCCGAGCGAGTGGTGGCAAAACGCATCAGTCCGGCGATATTCTCACGGTTGGCGTAGTCCTCCGCCGGCCCCTCTTTCAGCACCTTGCCGAACTGATCCCAGAAGGTCTGGTACTTCTCCGTATCATCCTTCGCCATTTTCTCCAGCAGCCCGAGTATCCGCTTTACGTTGGCGTTGCGGATGGTATCGATTTTCCTGTCGTGCTGCAGGATCTCACGGGAAACATTGAGCGGCAGATCATCCGAATCCACCACACCCTTTACGAAGCGCAGATAATGCGGCATCAGCTTGTCCGCTTCATCCATGATAAAGACCCGCCGCACATAGAGCTTTACACCATGCTTCTGATCCCGGTCCCAAAGGTCAAAGGGCGCCCGCCCCGGAATAAACAGCAATGATGTGTACTCGTTGGTCCCCTCAACCCGGTTGTGCACATGGGCGAGCGGATCCTCGAAATCGTGACCGATATGTTTATAGAACTCGTTGTACTCCTCGTCCGTGATATCCGACTTGTTGCGCATCCAGAGGGCCGTACCCTTATTAACCTGCTCCCATTCCGGCTCTTTCTTCTCCGCGTCCTCACCGTACAGTTCTTCCAGCATCTCGATGGGGATGGCGATATGATCCGAGAACTTACCGATTATGGAACGGATACGGAACGGCTCAAGGAACTCCTCATCCCCTTCCCGCAGGTGCAGAGTGATGTCGGTACCGCGGAACGCTTTCTCCACCGTCTCTACGGTATAGCTTCCCTCGCCCGCGGACTCCCAACGAACCCCATGCTCAGAACCCAGACCGGCCCTTCGGGTCACCAGTGTCACCTTGTCGGCCACGATGAAAGCGGAGTAGAAACCGACGCCGAACTGACCGATCAACTGACTGTCCTGGCTCTGCTCTCCGGTCATCGACTCCAGAAACTTGCGCGTTCCCGAACTGGCGATGGTTCCGATGATGTCCGCTACCTCCTGGCGACTCATCCCGATACCGTTGTCGGAAACGGTGAGCGTGCGCCGCTCCTTGTTCACGGATATCCGGATCTTGAGGTTAGGATCATCCTCATAGAGGGCGTCATCGGCGAGCGCCTCAAAGCGGAGCTTCTCCGCCGCATCTGAAGCATTGGATATCAATTCGCGCAGGAAGATCTCTTTATTGCTATAGAGAGAGCGGATCACCAGATTGAGTACCTGACTCACCTCCGCCTGAAATTCCAATGTTTCCTTATGCGCCTCAACCGTCATGTCTGTTTCGCCTCCAGTATGTTTAAAAGGGGTGGAAAACCGGGATATTATGCAACCAACTCCACTCAAATTGGGTGGAAATCGGCCCCTTACATGCGTCCTGAAAAAAAAATTTCAAGACCTGTATCGAATCCCGACATCGCCTATGATTGAATAAAGGAACCTCTATCAGAGGTTCCTGAACTATTTCTGGATATGGAATCCATGACCAACAAACAGATCGCTACTACGCCATTCCCGGATCAACGGCCGGGCACGTCCGGATTGCGCAAGAAGGTAAAGGTATTCCAGGCGCCTAATTATCTGGAGAATTTCGTCCAGTCCATATTCGATACCCAAACGGATCTGAACGGCGGTCTGCTGGTACTGGGGGGTGACGGGCGCTACTACAACCGCTCCGCCATCCAGAGCATCCTGCGCATGGCGGCGGCAAACGGCATTGCACGAGCCATAGTGGGCCAGGGAGGTGTGCTTTCCACCCCCGCGGCATCCCACATTATCCGTAAATACGAGGCTCAGGGCGGCATTATCCTCTCCGCCAGCCACAACCCCGGGGGACCGGAAGCGGATTTCGGCATAAAGTTCAATGTCCCGAACGGCGGCCCGGCCCCGGAGGGCGTCACGGAAGCCATCTATCAGCGCACCCGGGAAATAGACCGCTACCGCACCTGCGAGGCCCCGGATATCGACCTGGATACCATCGGCAGCTCGACTCTGGTCGGCATGTCGGTTGAGATCGTGGATTCGGTGGAGGATTACGCGATCCTGATGCGCAAACTCTTCGACTTCAATGCCATCCAGTACCTCTTCGAATCAGGCCTGTTCGTGATGCGTTACGACGCCATGCACGCGGTCACCGGCCCCTACGCCGAGCGAATCCTGGAACAGATGTTGGGCGCGGAACCCGGCACGGTGCTGAACGGCACCCCCCTGGAGGATTTCGGCGGCGGACACCCCGACCCCAACCTGGTCCATGCCCATGAGGTGGTGGAGCTGACCCACGGATTCGACCCGGTAGATTTTGCCGCCGCCTCTGACGGTGACGGCGACCGCAACATGATCCTGGGGAAAGACTTTTTCGTAACCCCCAGTGACAGCCTGGCGGTGATGGCTGCCAACGCCCATTTGATTCCGGGCTACCGCAGAGGGATTTCCGGCATCGCCCGCTCCATGCCCACCAGCCAGGCGGCGGACCGGGTGGCCGACTCTTTGGGAATCGAGTGTTATGAGACCCCCACCGGCTGGAAGTTCTTCGGCAACCTGCTGGACGCCCGCAAGATCACCATCTGCGGTGAGGAGAGTTTCGGCACCGGTTCCGACCATGTGCGGGAAAAGGACGGGCTCTGGGCAGTGCTCTTCTGGCTCAACCTGTTGGCGATCAAACAGATGTCGGTGGCCCAGATCGTCCGGGAACACTGGCGGAAATTCGGCCGCAACTACTACACCCGCCACGATTACGAAGGGGTGGATGCGGAAGCGGCGAACGGCCTGATCCAGCATCTCCTGGATAACCTAAGTACACTGCCCGGCCGAAGCTTCGGCGATTTCAGCATCGAGTATGCCGACAGCTTTGCCTACACCGACCCGATCGACAACAGCATTTCAGAGAACCAGGGTATCCGCATCGGCTTCACCGACGGCTCCCGGATCGTGTTCCGTCTGTCCGGCACCGGCACCGAGGGAGCCACCATCCGCCTCTATCTGGAACGCTACGAACCGGATCCGGAAAAGCAGCAACAGGAGACGGCAGAGGTCATGGCCCCGCTGGAGGCGATTGCCCAGGAGATCGCACAAATCGCCGAGCGCACCGGGCGTGATCAACCAAGCGTAATCACCTGATCCCGCCGGGATCGGTGCTACCCTGCTGCCCTTTTTCCGGGGTCACCCTGCGCGACCAGTAACTCGCCAGCAGCGAACCCGACAGGTTGTGCCAGATGGAGAACAGCGCCCCGGGTACGGCTGCCGCGGCGGAAAAATATTTCACCGCCAGGGCGACACCCAGACCGGAATTCTGCATTCCGACCTCGATAGCGATAGTGCGGCAGGTCCGCTCTTCCCATCCCAGCAGGCGCGCAACCCAATAGCCTCCCGCCAGACCGGTTGCATTGTGCACTATCACGGCTATTGCCACACCGATACCCATTTCCGCCAGGTTGTCCCGGTTTAACGCCACCACGATGGCGATGATCACCACGATGGCAACAACGGAAAGCAGGGGAAACAGCGGCTTGACCCGCCGCAGATAGGATCCGGCCAGGCTATTGACCACCACCCCCAGGGACACGGGCAACAGCACGATCCTCGCCACCGATTCCAACATCTTCCATACCGGTACCGGCACCTGTTGTCCCACATAGAGCCAGGTCAGAAGCGGTGTGGCCAATACCGCCAGCAGGGTTGCGCAGGTGGTCAGGGTAATGGAGAGGGCCACGTCACCGCGGGCCAGATAGCAGATCACGTTGGAAGCGGTACCACCGGGGCAGGCCCCCACCAGCACCAAACCCACCAGCAACGGTTGAGGCAGCCCTATTAACGAACCGATCACCCAGGCGGCCAGCGGCATCAACAGATACTGCAACAGTACGCCTGTTGCGATGACCTTCGGGCGCCGCAATACCTCGGCAAAATTACCCCAGGTCAGGGTCATGCCCATTCCAAACATCACCACCCCCAACAGGGGAACAATGGCCGGCTTCATGCGGATGAAAAAATCCGGCCACAAAATAGCGCTAACCGACAGCAGGACCGCCCAAAGTGGAAACAGTGAAGTTATTCGGTGAAGCATAATAAACAGACCTTTATCGGATCCCCGCCGTGGAAGAAACAACTACTGTTTCGCTACCGGGCGGAACGACGCCACCGGCAAAGAACGGCACCTATCCCATAATACCGTCTAAATCCCATTACCGGCAGAAACGTGTATCCACTCTGTCACCGTATCCGAATTGACAGACACACCCAATTCGCTACTGTATACCGATCTTCTGGATATGTGCGGATAAGACCACCATGTATCGTCATCTCGACGCGGACAAAACAATTGCCACTGTTGCCAAACTCAACAGTCGAATTGGCGAGCGTTTTCCTGAATCCAGTTTAAGCCGGGTCTGCAAAGAACTACACAGGGTGGCGGAAGAGAGCAAGGCCCGCGCACTCCAGATTGCCAGGCCGAACCACTGGCTGCGGCTGTCGGTGGCCCTGGTGGTGGCGCTCAGCCTGCTTGGACTTTACTACAGCATCTCGCTGCTGGAGATAACCTCTCACGCCTTCAGTATCGGAGAACTGGTACAGGCCAGCGAAGCCGGCATAAACGACATCGTCCTGATCGGCGCCGCAATTCTGTTCCTGGTAACAGTGGAGACACGCGTTAAACGCGCTCGAGCAATGAAGGCGCTGCACGAGTTGCGCTCTATCGCCCACGTTATCGATATGCATCAGCTGACCAAGGACCCGGGACGCCTGAGTAAGGATATGATACTTACCCCCTCGTCGCCGCCGTCCGAGATGTCAGCCTACCAACTTACCCGTTATCTGGATTACTGCAGCGAAATGCTCTCGCTTACCGGCAAGGTAGGCGCACTCTACGCCCAGAACTTCGAGGATTCGGTGGTACTCTCGGCAGTCAACGATCTGGAGGGTCTGACCACGGGACTGAGCCGCAAGATCTGGCAAAAGATCATGATTCTGCAGAAACTGGATGAAAGGACCGTCCATCAGGAGCGGCCGCTCATGGAGACCTGAGCGGCAAGAAGAACCTGTCGCAACCCACGGCATGAGCGCGCCATGCGCCGTGATACCGCGGGTCCGAATAACTCACCTGCCACCCGGTACAGGTTCTACAATTAGCTAAGAACCGCTATCACCATTATTCCGGGGTTGCCTATATGGACAGCAATGTCATCTGGCTAAACCAATTAAGCATCAACGACGTCGACAAGGTGGGCGGAAAAAACGCCTCCCTGGGGGAGATGATCCAGAACATCTCCGGCCAGGGGGTGCGGGTCCCGGGGGGATTCGCCACCACGGCACAGGCCTACCGCACCTTTCTCGCCCAGGGCGGACTGGGGGATCGCATCCAGTTGGAGCTGGACACCCTTAATGTGGACGACGTCAACCAGCTGGCGGAGACCGGCGCCCGGATTCGCGGCTGGATTCTGCAGCAGCCGCTGCAGCGGGAACTGGAACTGGAGATCGATCAGGCCTACGCCGAACTGGAACAGGAGTACGGGACGGAAACCACCTGGGCGGTACGCTCCTCGGCCACCGCGGAGGACCTGCCGGACGCCTCCTTTGCCGGCCAGCAGGAAACCTTCCTCAATGTCAGCGGACTGGATCGGATCAAACAGGCGATCCGTGAGGTGTTTGCCTCTCTGTTCAACGACCGCGCCATCGCCTACCGGGTGCATCAGGGGTTCGAACACCGGCTGGTGGCCCTCTCCGCCGGCATCCAGAAGATGGTGCGCAGCGACATCGGCGCCAGCGGAGTGGTCTTCACCCTGGATACCGAGTCCGGCTTCCGCGATGTGGTATTCATCACCGCCGCCTACGGCTTGGGTGAAATGGTGGTACAGGGGGCGGTCAACCCGGACGAGTTCTATGTCCACAAGCCGACTCTTGCAGCGGGCCGGCCCGCCATCCTGCGCCGCAACCTCGGGCAGAAGGCGATCCAGATGACCTACAGTGAAACGGGTGCGGAGAGCCCGGTGCAGGTTATCGACGTAGCGGAAGAACAGCGCCGGCTCTTCTCCCTCAGTGACGCGGAAGCGGAAGAGCTGGCCCGCTACGCGGTCACAATCGAGAATCACTACCGGCGGCCCATGGATATCGAATGGGCGCGGGACGGTCTCGACGGCAGGATCTACATCGTGCAAGCCCGCCCGGAGACGGTCCAGAGCCGCAGCGGACAGGTGATCGAACGCTACACACTGAAAGGTTCCGGGGAGATACTCACCAAAGGCCGTTCCATCGGTCACCGTATAGGCGCGGGAACCGCCAAGGTTATCCTCAGCCTGACGGATATGGATCAGGTACAGCCGGGGGACGTGCTGATCACCGACATGACCGATCCGGACTGGGAACCGATCATGAAGCGGGCCGCCGCCATCGTCACCAACCGGGGCGGCCGCACCTGTCACGCGGCCATCATCGCCCGGGAGCTGGGGGTGCCGGCGGTGGTGGGTACCGGCGACGCCACCGGCACCATCAAGAGCGGTCGGGGGGTTACGGTCTCCTGTGCCGAGGGGGATACGGGACTGATCTACGACGGCGTGCTGGAGTTCGAACACAAGACCATACAGCTGGACGCCATGCCGGAGATCCCCACCAAGATCATGATGAACGTGGGCAATCCGGACCACGCCTTCAGCTTCGCCAATATTCCCAATCAGGGGGTGGGGCTGGCACGCCTGGAGTTCGTTATCAATAACATGATCGGCATCCATCCCCGGGCTTTGTTGGAGTTCGATGATCTGCCGCCGGAGCTGAAGGACGAGATCGCTCCGCGCATCGCCGCCTATCCGGGTCCGGTGGAGTTCTACGTCAGCAAAATCGCCGAGGGGGTCTCCACCCTGGCGGCGGCTTTCTCACCCAATCCGGTGATCGTGCGCATGTCCGACTTCAAGTCCAACGAATACGCCAACCTGTTGGGAGGGAAACGCTACGAACCTGAGGAGGAGAATCCTATGATCGGCTTCCGCGGCGCCTCCCGCTATGTAGCCGACAGCTTCAAAGCCTGTTGGGAACTGGAGTGCAAGGCGCTGAAACGGGTGCGGGAAGTGATGGGCCTCACCAATGTGGAGATCATGATCCCCTTCGTCCGCACCGTGGAAGAAGCGCGGGCGGTGGTGGACGCCTTGGCGGAAAACGGTCTGAAGCGGGGGGAAAATGGCCTGCGCCTTATCATGATGTGCGAGATCCCCTCCAACGCCCTGCTCGCCGATGAGTTCCTGGAGCTGTTCGATGGCTTCTCAATCGGATCCAACGACATGACCCAACTCACCCTCGGCCTGGATCGCGACTCCGCCCTCATCGCCGGAAGCTTCGATGAACGCAACCCGGCGGTGAAGAAGATACTGGCCATGGCCATCCAGGCCTGCAGGGCCAGGGGAAAATATGTCGGAATCTGCGGACAGGGTCCCTCTGACCATCCGGATCTGGCAAAATGGCTGCTGGAACAGGGAATCAGCAGCGTCTCTCTCAATCCCGACACTGTAGTAGACACCTGGTTGTTCATGGCAAATACCCACGGTTAAAAATTTAGTACCTTGCAGTCACAAAGTATCGACATAGATATCATCATTACCTGCATGGGCAGGTTGCGGCATTTGCAGCAGTCTCTCCCCAGCGCACTCGCGCAGGAGAACGCACACTGCATCGTCGTAGATTACTCCTGTCCGGACCGCTGCGGGGATTGGGTGAAAGACAATGCGCCGGAGGCGCAGGTTGTAAGGATAGAAGGACAGAAGTACTTTAATCGCTGTGTTGCGCGTAATGCCGGGGCCCTTGCCGGCGATTCCCCCTGGCTCTTTTTTCTCGACGCGGATGTGGTCATCGATTCAGGTTTTCTGAGTTCCGCCGGAGCAAACCTTTCCACCGACAACTTCTATACCCTGGCGGTCCCCGGTCACCAACCGCAGGCGGCCGTCGGGAACTGCATTGTCGCTCGTTCCGTATTCGAAGAGATCGGCGGTTTTGACGAGGTTTTCCAGGGCTGGGGCCGGGAAGACTACGATCTCGTCCTGCGACTAAAACGTAAAGGGATAAAACACCACATTATCGGGGACGGCCTGGTAACGGGAGTAGAACACGATCAGGACGCCAGAATCGAACATCAGGAAATCAAAGACCGGAATGCCAACTGGCATATCAACCGCTTGTATGGAAGGGCCAAGCTTGATCTGGAGTTTCTTCAGGACAGGCCCATGGACCTGTTGCACAGGCAGCAGCTTTACAACCACTCCAGGGAGGTCGTGACGTCGGCCCTGAATCAGGGAAGCCGGGATTTTCACATTCCCCTGGAACGCTCCACCATCGCCAATGTGGAGATCAGCCGCCTGCTGCATTACCACGTCGATACCGAGCCCGGCCGCTGGCAACCCGGAGCCCCCTCGTCCCACCCGGCCTTCACCAGCGCGTTGACTACCATCCGTGAACGCTGGCCGGATCTCAACAGCGATGCAAGCGAGGAACCGCTGTTCCTACTGGCCGCGGGACACCGCTCGGGCTCCACCCTGCTGCAGCGGATACTGTCGCGGGAACGCTGGATATGGGGTGAACCTTACCGACAATCCGGACTGATAGACAATCTCAGCACCGTATTCCGCTGCATAACCGAGGAGTGGCCGAGGGACAAATACCTGCATGGCAATCCCGCGCAGAATCACCCCTGGATCGCCAATCTCTATCCCGATCCGCAACATCTTGTGAACGCCACCCTGCAGTATCTGCAAACCCTGTTCGCGGAACCCGCGAAGAGCCAGGGATTCCCGTT
>JBNKJV010000023.1:0-31537 GCA_050291465.1 Sedimenticolaceae bacterium
CTGCGTGGATATCACTACCATACCGGCGTGGTATTTGCCGCCTTTGTTCCGGCCCTGGGCCAGGAGATCGCCCGTGGCGGGCGCTATGACGATATCGGTCGGGTGTTCGGACGTGCCAGACCGGCATGCGGTTTCAGCGCCGATCTCAGGACCCTGTTAAAGCTCGGAAAAGGCGTGGGTCGAGGGGAGGAAGGTGGTATATTTGCGCCCTGGTCCGAGGATCCGCGGCTGCGTGAGTGTGTGGATGCGCTACGTGGGAAAGGACGGCGTGTGGTCTGCGGGCTGCCCGGCCAGCAGGGTGACGCCAGGGAGATGGGTTGTAGCGAGAAGCTGGAAAAGACAGAAGATGAATGGGTCGTAATGCCGTTGTAACAGACGACACCTTCGCCTCCGAAAAGAACATCAAGCAACTGAGATTTAACATGGGAAAAAATGTCGTAGTGCTCGGCACCCAGTGGGGTGATGAGGGCAAGGGGAAAGTGGTTGATCTGTTGACCGACCGCGCGCAAGCGGTAGTGCGTTTTCAGGGCGGTCACAATGCCGGCCATACGCTGGTAATAGACGGTAAGAAGACCATCCTGCACCTGATTCCTTCCGGCATCCTGCGGGAAAACGTCCGCTGCCTGATCGGGAACGGTGTGGTCCTTTCCCCGGATGCCCTGCTGCAAGAGCTGGATATGCTGGAACAGGGCGGGATACCGGCCACCTCCCGGCTCGGCATCAGCGAGTCCTGTCCGTTGATTCTGCCTTATCACATCGCCCTGGATCAGGCCCGGGAAGCGGCCCGTGGCAACAAGGCTATCGGCACAACGGGGCGCGGTATCGGTCCGGCCTATGAGGATAAGGTGTCTCGCCGCGGTATCCGGCTTGGAGAACTGCTGGATCCGGAACACTTCCAGGAGCGCCTGCGCGAGGTAATGGAGTATCACAATTTTGCGCTGCAACACTACTACAAGGCAGCCACCGTCGATTATGGCCAGGTTCTGGAACAGGCCCTGGCACAGGGTGAGCGCATAGCCCCCATGGTGGAGGATGTCACCGGTACCCTGCACCGGATGCGGGGGGAAGGGCGGAACATCATGTTTGAGGGCGCCCAGGGGACGCTGCTCGATATCGATCACGGGACCTATCCTTATGTCACTTCGTCGAACACCACCTGTGGTGGAGCGGCGAGCGGCACCGGTATGGGTCCGCGGGAACTGGACTATATCCTCGGCATCGTCAAGGCCTACACCACACGGGTCGGGTCGGGACCCTTTCCGACGGAGTTGTTCGATGCGAATGGGGAACATCTGGGTGTGAAAGGGCACGAATTCGGCGCCACCACGGGACGGCAGCGCCGTTGCGGCTGGCTTGATAGCGTAACCTTGCGCCGATCCCTGGCGATTAACAGTGTCACCGGCATCTGTATCACCAAGCTGGACGTTCTGGATGGGCTGGAAAAATTGAAGATCTGTGTAGCCTACAAGCTGGACGGAAAGGAAGTGGATGTCCCACCGGTGGGCGCGGACCGCTTTGAGAGATGCGAGCCCGTCTATATAGAGATGCCGGGTTGGCAGGAGTCCACCCTGGGGGCGCGGAGTATCGGTGATCTTCCTTCGCAGGCGCGGGATTACCTGAACCGCATTGAGGAACTCTGTGACACCCCTATCGATGTGATCTCCACCGGCCCGGATCGTGAGGAGACCATCGTCCTGCGACACCCCTTTAACGACGGATAACTCAACTATTTCGGCATTGGGCGGGGGCTGCCTGCCCAATGCGACTCCCGAGGCCGGTCCCATGTCGAAGACAGCGGAAGGAACCAGCGAGACACTCAAGGCTTTCTGGCTCCGGCGCTGGGAGGAGAATACCATCGGATGGCATCATCATGAGTACAATCCCCATCTTCTCGGTTTTTGGCATCTCCTGAACGTTCCCCCCGGTTCCCGGGTACTGGTTCCCCTCTGCGGCAAAAGCAGGGATATGGTCTGGCTGGCGGAGCACGAATACCGGCTTCTCGGTGTGGAACTGAGCCCGATAGCCGTCTCCTCATTCTTCGCCGAGCTGGGGCTGGAACCCCGCGTGACGGAACAGGAACGATTTACCCGCTGGCAGGCGGGCCGGTACGAAATCCTATGTGGAGACCTGTTTGGCCTGGAGAGGGGTGACCTCCAGGCCGTTGACGCGGTATATGATCGGGCGTCGCTGGTTGCTCTCGATTGCAATCAGCGAAAAGAATATGCGCGATTTCTGGGGTGGCTTTTGCCCCCCGGTTGCGAAGTACTCCTGGTGGCGATGGACTATCCGCAACAGGAGATGCAAGGTCCGCCCTTCAGTGTGACGGAAGCGGAGGTCCGGGAACTCTTCGGATCCGCTTTCCATATCACGTTGCTGGATTCACTGGATCTTCTGCAGGACACCGATCGCTATCAGGATCGTGGTTTGAGCCGTATGGCGGAACAGGTCTATCGGCTGCGCAAGTTCGAGGACGACTCTTGCGAAGGGACCGAATAGGAACGCAAAGAACGCTTGCTTAACCGTTGTCTCCGGCGGTGAGTCTCCCAAGAACTGGTGTAGGTCAGGGTGTGCATTAGCACGACCTGACAATATTTTCCGTTATCGCTCCATACCGAATTGATCTAAGTCTGTCACACAGCTGCGCGTTGATTTCATCAATTTTGCGCCTGCGGGCCTTTGCGCACTTTGCGTTTTATTCCGGCTCCCTGTAGGGCGGGCTGCGCCCGCCCGCCATCCCTGTTTCACTATCCCGGCCGGAAATAACAGCCGCTGGATTCCGGATCTCCGCCGCGCTCCGTCCGGAATGACGCTGTAGGTCCCGCTTGACCGCCAGGGACAGAGGAGGCGCAGAAAGGGTTGTCAGGAACAACCGCATGCCAGCGGGACATAGATGTAGATCATTACCACAGAGCGCACAGAGGAACACAGGGGCTAGCGGCCCACTCCCGTGGGCGGAAAGCCGGGCGTGTTCAATGCTTCTCCCCGGGGTCGACAGTCTTTAGGGTCCTTTGCGTTTTATTCCAGAGTGAAAAGCATGTAGTGAGAAAAGCCCCTCCGTCGGCCCGCGGATTTTTCCAACAGGGTCACGGTTTTTCCCCTGAATCTCACAAAATTGTCCGGGGAATTCATTGACTTAGGAGATAATTCTCCTATATTGTATGAAGTATGGCCATCCCTTCCATAAATAATGCCAGGGTCCTCGATATCGGCCGACTGCCATCTTTGCCCCATGTCCTGCTTAAGCTGATGCAGGCGTGCTACAAGGCCGATGTCAGTTTTGGGGAGATTGCCGATATTCTGAAGATGGATACGGCCCTGAGTACGCGCATCGTCGCCGTGGGCAACTCACCCCTCTATGCCCAGTGGAACGGGGTCAAGGATTTCAATCGGCTGCTGATAGCCCTCGGCATAAACACCGTTCGCAATATCGCCGTTACCGCGGCGGTGCATCGGTTTTTTTCCCAGATCGATGAGGATCTGGACAATTGCCTGAACAGCTTCTGGCGCAGCTCCCTTACATGTGCGCATACGGCGAAGGCCCTGGCGCGCCTGACCGGATATCCCTCGGAAGACGAGGCGTTTCTGACTGGACTGATCCACAAAGTCGGGCAACTGGCGCTGTTGAATTACGCGGCCGTCAGCTATACCGGCGTTCTGATGGGTGCCACCTCGGAACAGACCCTTGCGCAAGCGGAACGGGAACGGTTCGGAACCACCTCCCCGGAGGTCGGGGCGATGCTGGTGGGCAACTGGGGGCTGGACTCCTTTGTCGGGGACGCTCTGCTTTATCAATATGAGCCGGCCGAGGCGGTGCACGATGCTTCGCCGCTGGTAAAACTGATCAATCTTTCACATAAACTCGGAGAACGGGGATGGTACGACGGCAGTATCGGGCGTGAAGCCGATCTTCTCTTCGGTCTCGGCCAGGCGATGTTGGAGGATATGTTGTCGGAAGTAGAGGAGCGGGTCACACAGACGGCCAGGGCCCTGGAGATACCTCTTAAGCCCATGGTTGGGAAGGACGGAGAGCATATCCAATCCGGTAGTCTGCAGGTAGAGGCGGCTCTCACACGGCGGGTGCACGATGTCGTTCTGCTTGACGGTACCCGCCAGCAGTTGCTGGACGGAAAGGATATGGACGCCGTTCTGCAAACCGTTATGCAGAATCTCCGGCTCCTGTTTTCGCTGCCTTACGGTATCGCATTTCTTTATTCCGAGAGTGATAACCGACTCAGTTCAACGGCCTGGTGTGCGACCCATAAGGAGAGGGGGTGTGAGTTCCAGATACCGTTGGAGGCGGAGCGGAGTCTGGTCGCCGACAGCCTGTTGCGGGGGGAGCGACGCTCTTCCTTCGATCCGGAGGTGGCCGAATCACTGACAGTGGTTGATCGGCAGATGATCCGGGTGTTGGGTGATGAAGGGATGATTTGTCTGCCTTTGATCGCCGAGGGTGAAAGGGCGGGGGTTCTGGTTGTGGGGCTGGAACGGGGTAAGCAGGAAATCCTGGATGAGCAAGGGGATCTTCTCGGCTATTTCTGCGCTGAGGCGGCGCGGGGGATATTGCGCATACAGAGCGTGATCGACGAACAGAGGGAGATGTTCGGTACCGAGTGTGCCGAGACGATAAAACGGACCCGGATGTTGCTGCATGAGGCCAATAACCCTCTCGGGATTATCAATAACTATCTTGAGGTCCTATCGATGCAGCTCAAGGAAGAGCATGCCGCCCAGGAGCAGATAACAGTTCTCAAGGAAGAGATCGAACGTGTCGGTAAGATCCTGCTCAGGGTCGGGAAGCAGGAGCGTGACGACACGGCAGCGCAAGGGGGGAGGGTGGACCTCAATGCCACCATCCGGGATTTGGTTTCCCTGTTCCAGACGTCGATATTCAGGACCCATGGCATAACGGCGGAACTGGATCTGGATACAGCACTGCAACCCCTCTCGATCAGGCGCAACAAGCTAAAGCAGATATTGACGAATCTGCTGAAAAACGCTGCCGAAGCAATGCCGGAAGGAGGAGGGATATCTATAGGAACCAAGGGACAGGTCAATGTTGATGGAAAGCCATTCGTGGAACTGACCGTCAGCGACAACGGTCCGGGGATACCTGGAAGCATTATGCAGAATCTTTTTAGCCCGGTGCGGAGCGGCAAGGGTAAGGAGCATTCTGGGCTCGGGCTGACAATAGTAAAGAATCTGGTAACCGAGCTGTCTGGAACGATCAGTTGCAGCAGCAGCGGTGAACGCGGAACGGAATTCCGAATTCTACTTCCCGTGAACTGAAAAGGTTCCACAGAGAGAAATCAGCTATGAATATATTGACCCTGTTTCAGGAAGTAACTTACAGCGAGGCAGAGAAGCGCCAGATAGAGGCTGCCGGTCGCAGGCAGCAACGCAATACAACCATCCTGATCGTGGATGATGAGCCGCGACTATGCGATAGCCTGAAAACTCTGCTCAACGTCAACGGATTTCGTTGCACTGTCGCCTACAGCGGTGAAAGTGCCATCGAGATGCTGGGTGAATCGTCATTCGACCTGATGCTCCTTGATCTCAAAATGCCGGGTGTGGATGGGCATCAGGTAATGGATTATGCGAGAACTAACTGCCCCCATACCGATGTAATCGTGGTCAGTGGTGAAACTACTTTTGAGGAGGCTACCTGGGCTTTGCATCACGGTGCGCATGACTTTCTGCGTAAACCCTATGTGATGGATGAGTTGCTGCATTCGGTCGGTAATGCGGTCAAGAAGCGTCACCTGGAGTGTGTGAATAGGCATATGCAGAAACAGCTGGCCCATTCGGAGCATTGCCACCGTTTCGTGGTGAACAATTCACCGGACATTATCTACATGTTGGACAAGGAAGGGCGGTTTCACTTCGTCAACGAGCGGGCATCCATGCTGCTCGGATATTCGGTTGATGAGTTGATAGGAATGCACTATTCCGAGATCGTGCATCCGGATGATATAAAAGTCGCCAGACTCGCCTTCGAGGAGCAGAGCGCAGGGAGGCGTGGTGCCCGCAATATTGAATTCCGAATAAAGTGCAAGGATTGCGTCGGAAAGGGTGAAACCAAAATAGTTGTCGAACAGTGTGCTATCGGCCTCTATGAGGAACCGGACATAGGGGTTGGCGAGCGATTTACCGGGACCTATGGTGTCATGCGGGACATCTCCGAGCGTAAAAAGGCCGAGGAGACCATTCAGTACCAGCTCTACCATGACTTGTTGACGACTTTGCCGAACAGGGCGCTGTTTCGTGATCGACTTGAAATGGCCCTGTCCCACGCCAGGCGCAACAAAGAGAAGCTGGCAATTCTGTTTCTAGATCTCGATGGTTTCAAGATCGTTAACGACTCTTTGGGGCACCTGTTGGGCGACGAGCTGTTGCAGGCAGTGGCTTTGCGGCTCAGGAACTGTCTGCGGGAGAGCGACACCCTGGCCCGGGTAGGGGGCGATGAGTTTAATATCCTGTTGCCGCAGGTGCGGCGCAGGACAGAGATTACCGACATCGCCAACAATATTATCGAGGCGCTAAAAGAGCCGTTCCTCATCGGTATGCAGGAACTCTACATCAGCGTCAGTATCGGCATATCACAGTTTCCGCACGATGGTCGAAGCATAGAATCGCTGTTAAAAAGCGCTGATCTGGCCATGTACTACATCAAGGGACGCGGTAAGAACGGTTATCAGTTTTTTTCCGATCAGGTGTCATGCAGTTCCTCTTCCACGTTGCCCCTGGAACGCGGGTTACGCGGCGCTTTGGAAAACGAACAATTCGTCCTTCATTACCAGCCTCAGCAGGAGATGGAAAGCGGGCGAATCGTAGGAGTGGAAGCGCTTATCCGTTGGCAGCATCCGGAAAAGGGAATGATTATGCCCTGCGATTTCATTCCGTTAGCGGAAGAGGTCGGCTTGATTTCTGAAATTGGCGAGTGGGTTCTGAACGCCGCATGCGAAGAGTTTGATCGTTTACGGAATTTGGGACTGGTTCCGGTAAGGGTTGCTGTTAATCTCTCCGCTGCCCAGCTCTATCGGGAGGATTTCGTGGATATGGTGCTGGATGTCCTGCAACGCAACAATATGCCCGGAGAGTACCTTGAATTGGAGATCACTGAAAATCTCCTAATGAAGGATATGGAACGAGTAGTTCAGAAGCTGCTGCAACTTACGGCCCATAATGTTCGTATCGCCGTGGATGACTTCGGTACGGGTTATTCTTCCCTGAGTTATCTCCAGACACTTCCCCTGACCACCCTCAAGGTGGATCACTCCTTTGTGAAGAACATCGACTCACTGGACGAGCAGTACTCAATCGTCAACGCTATTGTGGCCCTCGGCAAGGGGCTGGGGCTGGATATAATCGCAGAAGGGGTTGAGAGGGAAGTGCAGTTGCAATATCTGCGTGGTCTGGATTGTTCCCAGGTTCAGGGGTTTCTTTTCAGTAAGCCGTTGCCGGCCCCCAGGTTGACCGCGTTGTTGGAACAGGAACAGGAACGGCATAGCTGCGCAAAGATCGGCTGATTTAAAATATATGCAAGGCGGGAAGGGAAGTCGCCAGATTCTTCACGGAATCTGGCTTTTTTTTGGTTTTGAATTATTCAAACAGGGTTACTCTTCACGCAATACGGGTTGAACAAATTTCTCGAACATCGGCACCTTCCAGGGTCTCAATGCGAGAATGAGGCTGGTCAGCTGGCGTTGTTCAAGAGGCAGTTTCTGATCTTTCAGATTAAGTTCATTGAACTCCCGGGCCAGATCCTCCAGCCGCTTCTTCAGGATGCTTCTCGATCCCCGGGTGAGCATGGCGGTCAGGAACAGCAGCGCTTCATCATCACCGGTAAATCGACTTTCAAAAAAGTCGCGCTGCAGATGTTTGCTGAAAAAGGTCTGTATCGGCCCGTTCTTGCGCCAGCCGAAGTGGGGTGAAATCCGCAGATAGAAACGATTATTTGGCAGCAGCTCGATGAGTTTGATTCGATCCAGTGTCGCCAGGTGCCGGACCAGTTGGTTGGAAGAGAAGGTGTAGTAGCGGAGGATTTCGTCGAAGCGCCAACCGCTGACGACCAGGAAGGTCACCAACAGCAGCTCAGGATCGGCGGTGATTTTCCGTTCCTGCTCTTCGCTCAATTCGTCGACACTGCGCATCTCCAGATCCATCTGCTTGGCCAGGTCGGCGAGACTGATACTTGCCAGTTCGCAGATCTTCTCCAGCCGGTCGAGGCTGATGCGACGGCTGGAGAACAGTCGCTTGATGCTTGCCTCGCTCATCTCTAACTCCGTGGCAATGGAGCGATAGGTGATCCCACGCATGCGTAGCAGCCGTTTGAGGGTGTCCAGAAGGGCAGCCGTCTGACTCATAGGGCGTCTCCCATAAGTATCAATATGCGATACTGTATGTAGCATAATTTACCACTATTTTCATTAACGTTGCATTACATTGGACCTTTGGCCACGCTTTACCTAAACCGGTCATTGGCCGGGAAGGTCGGACAGACGCGGAGGTGGCACATGGATATCGCACAACTGCATTTCGCTATCGGTTGGGGTGCCATGTTGCTTGGGGTGGTGGCCGGAGCGGTGATGGGTCTGCAGTTCCATCGGGAGGGATGGGCCGGAGGCTATGGCTCATTTCGTCGGCGCATGTTGCGATTGGGGCATATCGCGTTTTTCGGTATCGGAATGCTGAACCTGCTGTTTGGGCTTACGGTTAAAGGTATGGAGCTCTCGGACCCCGGTCTTCTGATTGCTTCAACCGGATTCGGAGTGGCGGCGGTAGCCATGCCGCTGTGCTGTTTTCTAACCGCCTGGCGCACTCCCTTCCGTCATCTGTTTCCCATTCCGGTACTGGCGGTGCTGGCAGGTATTCTGCCGATAGTTTTCGGAGGGTAATACTATGAAGCTCGGACTGATCGCTATGAGTGGTGTGCGCGCGCACAATGAAGAGCTGACCCGTCTCGGTTTGACCCTGCCCGGGTTCGTGGAACGCAACAAGAAGATAGCCTCGCTTCCAAGTCTCGGCCTGTTGATTTTGGCGGGAATGACGCCGCGAGCGATCGAAACCGAGTATGTCGAGGTGGAGGACATCCAGGAACAAACGGGGGTCCCCGGTGAATTCGATGCAGTAGCGATCTCCTCGTTCAGCGCCCAGATCAAAGAGGCCTATCAGCTGGCGGATCGCTATCGTGATCTCGGGGTTAAGGTAATCCTCGGGGGATTGCACGTATCGGCATGTCCGCAGGAAGCCCTGCAGCACGCGGACTGTGTGGTGATCGGAGAGGGGGAACCGGTATGGCCTCAGGTAATGCATGATCTGCAGCAGGGAAAACTGAGCGCTCGATACGACGCCGGTGCCAAGGCCTTCGATCTGTCGCAAGCGCCGATGCCGCGCTTCGGGCTACTCGATCCCGAGCGTTATAACCGTATTACGGTTCAAACCGCTCGCGGCTGTCCGTACGATTGTGAATTCTGCGCCGCATCCGTCCGTTTGTCTCCGAAGTACCGTATCAAACCGGTCTCCAAGGTGATTGAAGAAATAAGGCATATCAAGTCGATCTGGGCAAAGCCCTTCATTGAGTTCGCCGATGACAACAGTTTTGTGAATAAGCGGCACTCAAAGGCACTGTTGCGGGAATTGGCGAAAGAGGATGTACGCTGGTTTACAGAAAGCGACATCTCAATCGCGGATGATGATGAATTACTGGCACTGATGCGTGACAGCGGGTGTGCGCAGGTATTGATCGGCCTGGAAAGTCCGTCGCGCTTGGTTCTGCAGGGCATGGAGCGGAACAGCGATTGGAAGGCGGGGCAATATGATCGCTATCTGGATGCCATCCGCCGCATCCAGGGTCACGGCATAAGCGTCAACGGCTGTTTTGTTCTGGGGTTGGATGGTAGCGGTAAGGAAAGTTTTTCCGAGGTGCGCGACTTCGTACGTCAGAGTGGTCTGCATGAAGTACAGGTGACGATTCAGACCGCGTTTCCAAATACTCCGTTGTATCGGCGTTTACGGGACAGCGGCCGGCTGCTGCATGAACACGCCTGGGAGCTATGTACCCTGTTTGACGTGAACTTCATTCCGGAGCAAATGAGCGTGGCGGAACTGGAGAGCAGTTTCACATGGTTGGTGAGCGAGCTTTACAGCGACGAGGAAACGCATCGAAGGAAGTCGCATTTCTTCCAGCAACTGCGCGAAGCGCGACGACAGTACGCCTGAGGAGGATGGCACAAAATGATCGGACCCTTTGTTCATAACATAGATCCGGTGGTTGCAAAGGCCGGTGGATTTTATGTCTGGTGGTATGGCCTGAGTTTCACCGCCGGGTTTCTCGGTATTTTTTCCTGGTTACGCCGGAACCGCGCCAACCTGAAGATGGAAATGAAGGATGTATATACCTTGACCATCATCATGGCATGTGGGGTGCTGCTGGGTGGGCGTCTGGTTGAGGTGTTTTTTTATGAGTGGCCCTACTACCGGGAACACCTATGGCACATTCCGGCCGTTTGGCTGGGAGGGATGTCGACGCACGGGATTCTTGCCGGTTCTATCCTTGGATTGTTGCTCTATTCCAGACAGCAGAACAGGAGCTTTCTCGAACTCGCTGATGTCCTGGCCATTGCCGGGGCGTATATCATGGGGGTTGGACGTATCGGCAATTTTATCGACGGACAAATCGTGGGGAGTCTTACGGACGGCTGGTGGGGCGTTAAGTTCCCCGATGTGGAGGGGTACCGTCATCCCGTGGTTTTGTATGACGGAATAAAGAATCTCCTTTTGATCCCGCTTCTGCTCCTGATCCGGAAAACCAAACCGCCGCGCGGTGTGGTTATGGCGCATTTTATCCTGTGGTACGGGTTCCTACGCATATTCGTCGATTTCTATCGGGAATACCGGACAGACCTGTACGGCTTTCCACCGGGTCAGGAATTCAACCTGTTTATGACCTTTGCCGGTCTGGGACTGCTTGTCTGGTTTTATCGGGTTGGAAAAAGACAAGGTGCACGGCAGGAGTCGGCGTCTTCGTCGGTGCGGGATTCAGCGGTCGCCGCTACCGGCCTTTGGGGCAGACGAACCGTTTTCGCTCTGCTACTGATTTTACCCACCATCATTCCGGGCGACTGGACCCATGATGTTCCGGAGCGCTATGGGCATCGGCATCCGGGTCTGGAACATTCCGCAATCTATCCGCAGATAGAAACCTATAAGGAGTTCTGAATGCGGATCAGGAGAGTATCGCTGTATCGGAGCGACAATCAGGGGCTGATATAGTCCAGATCGCGGTGGGCGAGGGTAACCACACGGGGTTCGATAAAAGTGGCGAGTCTGGCCTGTAGCGCGTCCCGGATCTCTATCCCGTCGTGATAGAGCAGGGTTACGGCAAAAGCCCCGCTGCCGGTGGCTTCCTGGGCGATATTGTCGGGACTGACCACCACCCGGCCCAGCTTGCGGTCGGTGGGCCATTTAATGTCGCCATAGGCATGGTAGACCAGTTCCGAGCAGACGATGCGGTCGGCGCTCTGGGTGTCAAAGTTGAAATCATACTCCTTACCCACCTGCCGCAGGGCCTGCAGGATCACCTGTCGCCGGGCCTTGCGGTCGAGGTCTTTATGGCGCAGAACCGCTAGATCATCCACATTCAGGAAGTGTTTGAGGGTGTTCATTTCCACACCGGAACGCAGGGCCTCGACCACACTCCGTCCGTTGCGTATTTCCGAACGGTGGGCGACGACGACCGGATGCTCCCACAACCCCAGTTCACGCAACTCCTCTTCGGTCCCGATCCAAATGGCGGCATGGCCCCAGTGACCCGGGATGAAGGCGTCGGTGAGACGGAAGGGTGTCTTCTCCAGCAGAACGTCACCGGCCTGCAATCCGCCGCCGACGCGCTGGAATACTTCCGGTCGGTTGTCGAGCTTGCCGCGCCGCGACTCCACCAGACCCACCATGTTGCCGAACATCATACTCGAGAAGTTCACCCCTTCTTTCCTGAGATTTTCCAGGGTGTCGATAGAGACGGTACCAATCAGATCTACCACATTGCCGGCATAGCTGATCGGATGAACCCGGCGCACCATGGCGTAAGAGGGGCTCTGTTCCACCAGTTCCGCCAGATAGCGCTCCTGGTCGTCTTTCGAGCCGGCCAGATATGAGCCATGGTTTTCGTACCAGATGAGGCCGCGTCGGACGCGGGCGCGATTACGTGCCGAAGCGAACGATACTGCGATACGGCGCAGCTCCCCCTCGGGTACGAGATAACCGGGATCACCTTCGTTGATGTGCTGGCGTAGAAAGGGGTCGTCACGATAAAGCGCCACCGCAGTCAGATAGTTGTCATATAAAGTCAGCGCGGCCGCAAGTGACATGGTGATCCCGGTTGCCTGTACCCGCGCCTGCCGAGGGTCGTCGGGAATCGGCTTGCCGAGCCAGCATTCATGAGCGGTGGCCACCTGCCACAATCTTCTGCGTTCATTGATCAGTTCCGCGGCGCCGGCACTGAGCAGGGTGATTTCGGAACCGAGCAGCGGCTCCTGCAACGCCTGCTTCTCTTTCAGATGGATCAGGTAGGTGATGGACTCCGCGCGCAGGGTGAGGGCCTCTTCGGAGAGGGCCTGAAACTCCGCGACCTTTTTTCGCATCGATTCGACGGAATAGCGTATCTCGTCCGGTCCGCTGCAGTCATCGCGGGAGAACAGATCTTCTGCGGCCGAAAGAGGCGTAGAGAAGAGCGCGATCAGGATAAGGCAATACGTCAGATGGACGGTGGATGTCATGTGCAGGAAAAGGAGTGGCTGATTCAAGGATGCCGGGCGGGGAAGTATGCAGGATGCGCCGGTTGGAAAGGCATAAAAAAACGGGCGCCGCCTGGGCGACGCCCGCGACCAGCTTTAGATCTGGGTTAACTGAACCTGAATGGCTTTATGCAGGTTCTGGATCCAGCCGTTATAATTGCTGTGGATGTTGGTGCCGTCATAGTTCAGATTGACGCTGTCCTGATAGATGATGCTGTAGCTCTTGGTGTTGTAGGGGATACTTACCTTGGCGACGTGTTTGCGCAGATTCAGGGTGCCTTGCAACTCGCCGGGTCTGATTTCCTTGATTACCCAGCCGAGTCCGCCGCCTGCGCGGATGATCGCCATGCGCACTTGTTCACTGGACAGGTTGCTTACGTTGGCCACCACGGTGGCGTTGTTCACGTTATAAACCGGTGCCTGGTGCGGACATCCGGCAAGGGTGAGGGTGATGATGGCGATGGCGAGGGTGGTGGCGAGTTTCCGATACATTTTTTTTCTCTCCTGTTTTGCGATTGCTTGCAATGTGCACTGGATGATGACGCGGCTTTCCGCCGGCGAAATCCGGTCGATAAATCATAGGGCCAGCGCCGGTATTTTGCAAAGTATCCTCAGGAAAATCGGGGATTGGTCCGATACCGCAAAAAGCGTCCTGCGATGTTGTTCACACTGGGCTAAGTCTCTCTCCTGTTTTTTACGTCGTCTTACGTAAAATGCGCACCAGACCCTGGGGGTACATGCCTCTTCGAAACAACTTGCCCGCCACCATCACCACAATAAGGCTGATATCGGCCACCGGCCGGAAGTGGCTGGCACGGGCCTGTTCGGGATAATGGGAGGCGATGGCGAGGGTCTTGAACTCGCAGCCCCGGCGCGCCGCCTCGATAAGGAACTCGCTCTCGAACACGAAGCCGTGGCGTTTGTCATGGTCGATGTGCACCTGCCGCAATATGTGTGCCGGGTAGAGTCGGAAACCGGACTGGCTGTCCTGGAAACGCCGCCCCGCCGCCCAGGAGATCCAGAAATCGGCAAAACTGTTGGCGAACCGTCTCGCCCGGGGGGCCTGTTCACGGTTCAGCAGGCGGGCGCCGATGATCAGGCATTCCGGGTTGCGGGCGAACAGCTCCAGCATGCCGGGAATTTCGCCGGGCCGGTGTTGCCCGTCGCCGTCCAGGGTCAGTACACCGTCGGCACCGGCGGCCAGGGCGCTATCCATACCCCGACGCAGGCTGGCCGCCTTGCCCTGATTGTCGGGGTGCCGGATCAGCTGCAAGGGCAGATCGCTAAGCTGCTCCGCGGTGTCGTCCCTGGATCCGTCATCCACCACGATCAACTCCAGCCCCTGGGCGAGAACCGCCTCCGCCAGGGCTCGTATTGTCGCGGCTTCGTTGTAGGCCGGGATAACGGCCACTACCTTCATACCATGGCCCCGTTTATGGAAATTACCTGCCCGGAAATATAGGCTGACCGCTCAGAGGCAAGAAAGCTCACCAGGTCCGCTACCTCCTGGGGTGTGCCCGCCCGTTTCATGGGCACCAGCTGTTTGATCAGATCCGGCGGAACACTCCCTTCGATCATGGGTGACTCAATGATACCCGGTGCCACCACGTTCACCGTCACGCCACGGGAGGCAAGCTCTTTCGCCAGAGATTTACTGGCGCCGTGCAGCCCCGCCTTGGCGGCGGCGTAGTTGGCCTGGCCGCGGTTTCCCATCACTCCGCTGACGGAAGAGAGGGAGATCACCCGCCCCCAACGGGTACCCATCATCGGCAACAGCAGGGGTTGGGTGACGTTATAGAAGCCGTTGAGAGAGACGTCGATCACCCGCTGCCACTGTTCGCGTTCCATCCCCACCAGGGGGGCGTCGTCGTGGATGCCGGCGTTATTCACCAGCACCTGGATGGGACCGTCCTGCAGCAGTTGTTCCAGCGCCCGGGCGCAGGCATCGGGATTGGCGACATCGAAGCAGACGGCCCTTGCGGAGCCCCCGACGTCGCGTATTTCCCGTGCCAGCCATTCCGCCCGATCAAGGTTATTGTTGGCATGTACCAGCACCTGCATGCCGTCGACGGCGAGTTGGCGGCAGATGGCGCCGCCTATGGCCCCGCTGCCGCCGGTGATCAGAGCGCGTTTCATGGATTGGCCTCCAGGTTGTTCATCACCAACAGCCGCCCTTCGGCGACAGAGTGATCGCCGCAGCTGATTTGCACCTGATAGATCTGGTTGGCATCCGAGTCTAAAAGTTGTGTCGCCTGCACCTGTAACGGACCCGGCAGATCGTCCAGACGCTCCCGGTAGAGCCTGGCATCCCGTATCGCCACCAGGAAACCGTTACGGATGCGCCGCTGCTGCTGAGCCACCAGACCGCCGTGTACCGCCATCGCCTGGGCCCCGTACTCCAGGGCGTGGATAGCCGCCAGCCGTTGGTCTTTGCGCAGGGGATTATCCGGACTGAGGTGGGAGTCACTGCTGCAGAGGATCCGGGTTTCGTCCCACTGTTCCACACGCTGCAGCAGACACATGCCGCCGGCGTGGGGAATCAGGGCGCAGAGCTGCTCATGTTGCAGGTTCATACCGGCTCCAGGTCGATGCGCATCTGCCTCTCCTGGTGGGGCAGACGGACGGTCGTGGGCAGATTATCGGCCAGAGCCGCAAGCAGGGGCAGGGCGCGTGCGGCGGGGTTGCCCAGGCGTAACCGCTCCAGTTCCGAATGGGTCAGGCGGTTCTCTTCGCCGGTTTCCAGAGAGAGTCGCAGTTGTGGTTGCCTGTGTTCAGCTTGTACCACTACAGCTACCGCAAAGGGGTCTGTCAGGGGAGCCGCCTCATGCAACGGTGCCGGTGCGGGGTGGTCATAAGCGGTAAGCAGTACCGGGCGGCCGCTGGCCAGGGATTGCAGAGTCGCCTCCAGCAATCCGGCACTGAAGCTGGAATCGGCCACCGCCAGGCTGGTGGAGGGTTGGCGCGAACCGGTGGCGATGGACCAGTAGCCGGCGGGGGCGTTGTGTACCGAGTTGTGGAACTGGGTGGGAGACACCGGTCTGTCATCGCTCGCCAGGGCGCGGCAGAGGTTGTCGGAAACCCGCATGTCGCCATGGCTGGAACTGAATACGCTGGCCAGTTCCGCAGGGTTCAGATCCGCTGCTCTGACCGCCTGCTCGGCGGCGGCGAGGGCCAGTTTGATACAGGCGGTGGTGCGTCGGCGCTCATTGGCCGGCAGCAGACCGGGCGCGGGGATCTCTGTTTCCCTGTGGGCATAGGCGGCGGCGCCATTGCGCAGGACCCGGGCGCTGTCGGACCAACCGTCAAGTCCGGGGCCGATCAGGCCGATGCCGAGGAGCCGGACGGGGATCATCGGCATCTCCCGAAAACCAGGCTGCAGTTGCTGCCGCCGAAGCCGAAGGAGTTGCTCATGGCGTAGGCCACCGGCTGTTCGGAAGGGAGAGTGCGTACCGGGGTCGCCAGTGCGGGATCGGCCGTCCCCCGACCCAGGTTGCCGGGTATGAAGCCGGCTTCGATGGCGAGCAGGGTTATGGCCGCCTCGGTGATACCGGCGGCACCCAGGGTATGGCCGGTCCAGCCCTTGGTGGAACTGCAGGCCGCGGCGTGCTGGAAATGCTGCAGCGCACGGTCCTCGGAGGCGTCGTTCAGGCGTGTGCCGGTGCCGTGCAGGTTGATATAGTCCAGCTCGCTGGCCCGGATACCGGCGTTTCGCAGGGCCTGCTCCATAGCCAGGGCGGCGCCCGTACCCTCCGGATGGGGGGTGGACATATGGTGCGCATCGCTGGACTCTCCGTACCCGAGCAGGACCAATGGGGCATCCTTCGCATCCCGTTCCAGCAGGGCGAAACCGCACGCTTCACCGATACTGATGCCTGCCCGCTCCAGACCCCAGGGGGCGCAGGCCTGCTCCGCGATCAGGCCCAGGGAGTGGAAGCCGTAAAGGGTGGTAAGGCAGAGGCTGTCCACTCCGCCCACCACCGCGGCGTCGCAGAGCCCGGCATCCATATGGCGTTGGGCGGCGGCGAAGACCTTGCTACTGGAGGAACAGGCGGTGGATATACTGAAGGCCGGTCCGGCGATATGGAGATAGCGGCGGCAGAAGTCGGTGAGGGAGTAGCAGTTCTGGGTGGTTTGATAGCGGAAGCCTGACGGCAGGGAATCGTTCGCTGAATCGCGGTGGCCATAGGCGATCTCCGCTTCCCGGATACCGGAGGTGCTGGTACCGAGGAAGAGACCGATGCGTTCCTTTCCATAGCGTTGTCGGGCCTGTTCCACCGCCTGCGTGAATCCGTCCTGTTCCAGGCCGATCTGGGCCAGACGGTTGTTGCGGCAATCAAACTCGGTCAGGTCCGCGCGCACCGGCGCATCTTCGATGCCGGGTAGGCGGCCGATCCAGCAGCTGAAGCCGACGTCTTCGAAGTCACAGGGACGCAGGCCGCTGTCGCTGCTTTGCAGGCGCGTCAGCACCGCGTCCTTCCCGCGACCAAGGGCGTTGCTCAGGGTGTAGGCGGTGACGGGGATCGGAGTTACGGGCATTTAGGGTCTGTTCATACTACACCGCAGCGAGGCGGGCCCTTTCCAGGCCGCGCCAGGCGTTGCGGAAGCCGAAATTCTGCGGAACGAAGAGTAACATATTTTTGCGCGGTTTCAGGGTACGGCGGGCTATGTTGCTTATACGATAAAGGCTGCGATTGAGTTCGTTATAGCGTTCCTGCAGCCGCTCCGGGGTGAAATTCTTCGGTTGGAAGACCACCGTGCTCATATCGTACTGGCTCCAGTCTCTGCTCAGGACACGTCCCTCCGCTTCCATACGCCGGGTCAGGTGGGTGCCGGGGAAAGGGGTGAGCACCGAGATCAGGAACGCCTCCAGGCGGGTACGGGTGATGAACTCGTACTGTTGTTCGAACACCGATTCGTCGTCTCCGTCCAGGCCGACAATGAAGCTGCCGAGGATACCTATACCGTGATCCTGGATGCGCTTGATACGGTCCTCGTTCTTGTTGGCGCGCACGAATTTCTTGCCGATGTTGATCAGGTTGTTCTGATCCAGTGATTCAAAACCGATGAACAGGGATTTGCAGCCGGCACGCGCCATTTTCCGCAACAGGGCGTCGTCGTCGGCGACGGATATGGTGACCTGGCTGCCCCACCACTTGCCGCTGTTTTGCATCTTGTGGAACAGCTGTTCCGCAACCTTTTTATTGGAGAGGATGTTGTCGTCCACCACGAACACGAATCGGTCCGGCAGCTCCCGGAACTCTCGAACGAAGGCATCCACGGGGCGGGCCCGGAACTCCCGGCCGGAGAACGCGGTGACGGAGCAGAATTCACAATCGAACGGGCAGCCGCGCATCATCTGAATGGTACTGCGGGTGATGTAGCACCCCTGTTGCAGCAGATCCCGGCGGGGTAGCGGAAATTCCCGCTCCATACTGATCAGGGTCTCCTGGCCGTAGCGCGCCTTGAGTTGGCCCCGGCGGTAGTCGGCCAGCACCAGCGGCCAGATATCCTCCGCTTCCCCGGAGACCACGCAGTCCGCGTGAGCCGCCGCTTCTTCCGGATGAATACTGACATGAATACCGCCCATTACCACCTTCTTGCCGTTGGCGCGGAAGCGGTCGGCAATGCTGTAGGCGCGGTGGGCGAGGGGGGTCATGACGCTCAGCGCCACCAGATCGGCATCGCTGTCGAAGTCGATTTCGGAGACGTTCTCGTCAATAAATTCTACGGCGAAGTTTTCCGGGGTGAGACCGGCGACCGTGAGCAGCCCCAGGGGCGGGAACTTGTACTTGAAGTGTCCCCAAAGGGTCAGTTCAGGCCATTTGGGGAAAATGAATAGAATTTTGCCATCCATGTTTAGGGATCACTGTTTTTAAGTATTTGGCGGGTATAAGGTTGCCGAACTCGCGCCTTATGCACAAGGGGCAAGGATAAAAAGGGCGGTAGATAGCGCCAGTACGGGGGGGCGAGACCCGCCAGGTGCATCATCCTGTGAAGCAGCTTGCCGCGCCAGGTTCCGGAGGGATCTTCCGCCGCGTGTACCACGGTGGGGCAGCGGCGGATCGCCTGATCCACCCGCTCCAGGAGCCATTGTTCGGTTACTTGAGGCGAGAAATAGAAAACCGACTCGCCAAAGTTCTGGTCCGCCGGCAGATAGCCCTCGGCGACCGCTTGCTGCGCCAGTTCGGTACCGGGAAGGATGCGAATACCGGTGGTGAACATGGAGAGGGTGTCGCGGGAGTTGAGGTAACGTTCGACGAAAGAGACCGTTTCCTCGGCGGTCTCGCGGGTTTCCCCAGGGGCGCCGAGCATGAAAAACCACATACTGCGGATCCCGGATCGGCGCACCAACTCTGCGGCGCGCACCGTGTCCGCGCGGGTAAATCCCTTTTTCATGGTCTCCAGCACCGGATCGCTGGCGCTCTCGGGGGTGATCATCAGGGAGTTGAAACCGGCCCGTTGCATGGTCTCCAGCAGCCCGGCGGAAAGAAAACGGGGATTGACCCCCATGGTGGTGAGGGTCACCTTGAGACCGGAACGAATGATCGCCTCGCACAGCTCGATGGCATAGTTCTCCGGCATGTTGAATACCGAGTCGATGAATTCGAAGCAGCGCGGATTGACCTCCTGTTGCACCTGTCGGATTTCCGCCACGATCTCTTCCGGCGGGCGGTGACGCAGGTTTCGGCCTTCGATGCCAGGATAGGTGCAATAGGTACAGTGCAGGGGGCAGCCCCGTTTACTCTGTATCGGCCAGGTGGCCCCCTGGCGCTCGTAGGCGCGCCAATTCTGCAGCCAGCGCTGCATTCCGGAGTTACCGAAGGCTTCTGAACGTCTGGGTGCCACTGTCTGGTTCATTTCCACCGGCCCGCGGACGCAGACCCCTGGCACCTTCCAATAGGCCTGTTCCCCGGATATCTGTTCGAGCAGGGCGGGAAAACTCTCTTCGCCTTCGCCCAGTACCGCAAAATCGGCGTCGATATGCTGCAGGGCACGACATCCCAGAACCGAGATGGCCGGGCCTCCGATCACGATATGTGCCTGACTGTGGCGGCGTATCAGACGGGTCTGGCGCGCCAGCTCATCGAGGTGGGTGATCAGCCGCTGATGGATGACGTTGTCGATGTTGCGCACCGAGATGGCCACTACCTCGGGAGCGAATTCGCGCAACCGCTGCTGCAGATGATGCAGTCCCTTTTCGTTTAACAACAGGTCGACGAACTCCACCTGGTGGCCGGCATTGGCGGTGGCTGAGGCGACATAACTGAGTCCGACCGGCGGTGCCGGCAGCAGATCACGCACCTGGTTGGAATAGATAAAGAGGACCTTCACCGGTTTTCCCCCCGGCCGGATAATGCGAACGCCGAAATATAACCACTGCAGACGCCCATGACCACCGTCATACCGATGGCCTTCAACACCGGCAGCTCGGAGAGGGCCAGCAGGCCGAACACCGCGGCGGTGGAGAAGAGACAGATGCGCAGAGCGTGGCGGGTGCGACCGAACTCCTCCCGGTTATTATCCAGACGGTTGACGAACAGGCTGTAGTCCATGCTGATGCCGGCCACCAGTAGCAGGGCGATCAGGTGAAAAATAGAGAGTCGGTAGCCCAACGCCAACAGCAAGGCGACATCGATCACCAGCGCCAGGGCCACCGGAAGCAGCACCCGCATCACCCGCCGGGGGGAACGCAGGGTGATGAGAAGCAGGGCGATAAGGGCCAACAGGCCCCAACTCAGGCGGTTGAGGGCTTCACCGCGGAATCCGGCGACGAAACCGCGTGTCTTTGCCCGGAGGTCAAAATAGCGCGCCCCATCGACATCTATGCGGTCACCCTGCACGCCGGCGAGGGGGACCAACAGTAACCAACCCTCACCCGTCCGGCGCAGCAGGCTGGTTACCCGGCTGTAGAGAGGCGTACCCTCCAACATCTGCAGGGTCAGGGGCGCCAGGGTACGCGCCGCCTCCAGATCCGTGACGAAGGGTTCAAAGGTCCCCGGGCGGAAGGGCAGGTCCCGCATCGCCTGCCTGAGGTTTGCACGCAGCTCCGGGGTATCCGGCAACATCGCCTGACGTTGCTGTTGAGTCCGGGCGCTGGGGAGATAGCGGGTTACCAGTTCGGCGTCGGCGATTATGCCCTGGGCTGTCAGTTCCTCAAGTTCCGGTTGCAGTGCCTCTGTCCGCTGCAGGAGCCCTTCCAGGGTAGAGTCCTGGAGTACCAGCAGTCTGCTCACGTCCGGGGCACCGAGCTGGCGGCGCAGAATACGGTCCTGTTCAATGAGGTTGGAAGGGATGGGACTGAGAGCGGCCAGATCGTCCTCCCAGAGAACCTGCCGCTGCTGCCAGATCCAGAGCAGGGCGAGGATAGAGAGGAGAGCAAGGGCGATACCGCCGGTTCGCTTATACCGCTGAAAGAAGACCGACAGATTTCCCCCGGGGTTGGGGCAACGGCCGGCGGTTTCCACTTTCCTGTTCAGGGAAGGCAATGCCGGTAATACCCAGCGCGTCGCCAACAGTGCCGCCGCTAGGCCGGTGGCGGCAAACAGTCCCAGCTGTGCCAGTCCGTCGAAATCGGTGGTCATCATTACCGCAAAAGCGGCTCCCGAGGTCAGGGCGCTGAGGCGCAGGGTAGGCCAGATTCGCGCAAGTCCCGCGTCCGCCGGCTCGTCGCGGGCCACATGGCTGAACAGATGAATGGGGTAGTCGATGGTCATGCCCAGCAGGGTGATGCCGAAGGCCAGGGTGATACCGTGGATGGCCCCGAACCAGAGGATCACCGCGCAGCTGCCGGCTACCAGGCCGCTGATAACCGGCAGGGCGCTATAGAGCACCAACGGCAGAGAGCGGTAGCCGACAAAGACGATAACCGCGACAAACAGCCCGGCAAGCAGACTGAGCAGGGTGCTCTCATCACGGATCACCTGGCGGGAGATTACGCCATAGACCCCGGGGCCGCTCAGCAGCAGGTGATACTCCGGATCGGGGGCGGCGGCGGAAAAGGCCTCCGTGATTGCGGTCACCACCCGTTGCTGTGCATCCAGATCAAAACTCGAGGTGTGGGTCTCCGCTACCAGCAGGGCCCGGGTGCCGTCCCTGGAGGTCCAGATACCGTCACTGTTGGTCGGCGGGTGCTGCGGATGCAGCATCCGTTCCAACGCCATCAGCTCCCCGGTGGGATCCGCAGGCAGCAGGCGACTGTAGAGGGCCGAAAGGGGAGAGGCGAGCTCCTGCAGCCTCTCCGTCAGGTGCGCGTGCAGACCGTCGGCGGTGAAACGCTCCGCGTTTATCCGGGGACTCAACAGGTAACGGTAGACAAACAGGGTTCGCCAGCGGTCGGGCTCCAGGGACTGGTCACCGTTGCTGATTTGCTCCAAGAGACCGCTGGCGCTCAGCCGTTTCGCCAGTTCCCGGCTGACACGGCCGCGTCCGGCGCTGTCACCCCCTTCTATCCCGAGCAGAATAAGCCGGCTCGCAGGTCCCTTGCGCAACTGATCCATCAACAGCCGCTGCTCCGTGTTGTGGCTGGCCGGCAGGAACAGGCTGAGATCGGAGCGCAGACGATCGTTTTCCCCGGTGAACAGCCAGCCGAGAAGGACGGCCAGGATAAGCGTCCAGATCAGCAGCCTAGTCATCCGTCTGTAACTCCATCAGAGAGCGGTTGCCGCCATGCTCCCGGGTTTCGATAGTGCGGATCCCGCTACGGTCGCCCTGGAGCACCAGCTGCTCCAGGATCCGCCCCAGGCGTTCCGATCTGGGGGTGAGTTGCAGGCGCCAGGCGTCCCGCCCGCCGCTCAGTCGCGCTTCGAACTGCTGCCGCAGGGCCTTGCTGTCGCCGGCAAGCAGGGCGCGCAGGCTGGTGGCGAATGCGGCCAGCTCCGGGGTGCTGCCGAGGTCCAGTTGGCGCAGCTGTTGTTCCCCCTGATGGATGGAGATCCGATCTCCCTGAATGCGGTAGCTCATCCGGCGCTCGCCGTCCTCCTCCCGGATCAGGGTGTCCGGCGGCAGGAACCTCAGGCGACCGGTGGTGATCAGGGTATGTTCCAGGATCTGCAGCTGTTTCTCCTCACGGAAGCGCAGGACCTGGGGGCGATCGTTGGGAACCAGGAGTTGTTCCAGGGTGAGGGGCGGCTCCGCCGCGAACAGCGGCAACGCGAACAGGAAAAGAAACAGCAGTCGCAGCTCAGGCCTCATCCCAAAAACCGTAGAAGTTGAACCAGTTGTAAGGCAAGCGTTGCAGCTGTGCGCCCAGTCGATCGGCGTAACCCTGCATCCACTCCTGTATCAGCTCGGAACGGCGGCTACGGTCCCGAAGATCGAGTTCCGGAAGGCGCTCGAAGCGGATCCGGTAGTGGCGGTTTCCCAGGTAGAGGCCGAGGAACAGCACTACCGGAACCCGCATGCCTGCGGCGAGCAGCGCGGGTCCGGTGGGAAACCTGGCGGCAGCACCGAGCAGCTCGCAGTTTACCGTCTTGTCATCGCCCGCGGTGCGGTCTCCCAGCAGCCCGACCACCGCACCCTGTTGCAGCGCCTCATGGACCCGCATCATGGTGTCCACCTGGCCCAGAGGGATGGTGGTTTCGGCCAGCTCCGGGTTGAGCTCGTTGAACAGCCGGGTGAGGAGTTCGTTGTGTTCCGGGTACATCAGGATCTTCAGATCGAAGAGGCGCTCCTCCAGCGCCAGAGCGCGCAGAACCTCAAAGCTGCCTACGTGGGCCCCGAGCAGCAGACAGCCGCGGTCTTCGTCCACTGTGGTCCGCAGATGCTCCAGCCCGTCGATCTCGATGCGGTAGTTTTCGTGGCGTCCACCCAGCAGATAGACACGATCGAGAATGGTGGCGGCGAAGCAGTGGATATGGCGCAGTATCTGGCCGGCGTGAGGTTCGCGGCCCAGGACACGGCGCAGATAGTTGCGGGAGGCGCGGCGTTGCGGAGACGCCCGGAAAAAGAAGTAGAGGGTGATGGGGTAGAGCAGCAGACGTGCCGGGAGACGCCCCATATGCAACGCGATCCAGCGGATAAGTCGCACCAGCCAGGGGCTGCCCCGTTCACGCTGCTGAATCCATTGCTGGCTCATAGAGATCTAACCCGCGTATGGCACCGGCATTCCGAAAGTCGGCGGAACAGGGATTGAACGGCGCCGGGTACAAGCCGTCCCTTTTATATCAATCCGTGGAAGCATGATTTCAGGTGTAACCTCGATTGGTTAAGCCGCAGGTGTCGTTCGGCTGGTGCACTATAACGGTTCTGACTTACAGACTCTGCAGCTGCAGGCACCCCTCCACAAGCCGCTCCCCGGCGCTTTCGCAGTGGAAGTTGATCCGATCCCCGTTGCCGCTGCTGTAATGGATGTCGAAATCCTGCTCCGGAGCCAGGGGAGCGAGGAACTTGACCTGAGGCAGGCCGTTTACCCTGTAACCGGGATATTCGGCCAACACCTGTTCCATAACGAGCTCCAGGATTACAACAGCTGGCACCAGGGGCGCGCCGGGAAAATGACCGGGGAGGCAGGGATGGGTGGCGTCGATCCTGTGGCTCATGACTCCAGCAAGGCGCGTAGCGCCTGCTTAGGCAGCTTGCCAACCTCGTTGCGCGGCAGGGCATCGACGAACAGCAGCGGGCGAGGCAGGAAGACCGGATCGATCCACTGTGCCAGGGCATCCAGCAACTGACGGCGTTCCATCCCCGGGGCCACCACCACGGCGGCGAGGCGGCGGCTCTCCTGACCGGGCTCGGCCGTGTCGATGAAGCTGCCGTCCAGTACCCCGTCGATACCTTGCAGGACCTGGTTGAGTTCGTTGAGAGAGGCGCGCTTGCCGGCGATCTTTATCAGATCGGCGTGGCGTCCCAGCAGTTGGAAACGTCCGGGATCCCGGAGCCGAATGCGGTCACCCACCGGGCTGGGAACGGAAAAGTGACCACCGGAGACGAAGCAGTACTCCTCCTGGGAGCTCATTCTCAGACTGGGGAAAAGGCGCCAATCCTCCTCCTCCGCGGTGCGTCGCCAGGCGATGGCGCCGGTCTCGGTGCTGCCGTAGATCTCCTTCAGCGGAGCGCATAACTGTGCCTCCGCGGATTGCGCTAACTCCCGGGAGAGCGGGGCGGTGGCGCTGAGGATCAACCGGCAGCCGCAGAGGCCCCAGTCGATGCCGCTTTCCAGGCAGGCGCGCAACTGGACCGGGGTGGTGACCAGAACACCCCGACCGGCACACTGCTGCAGCGCCTGGCGTACATCCTCGGGAAAAAAAGGCTGACCGCTGTGAAAACCGATTCCAATGCTGAGCGGGAGCATGGCGGAGAACTCCAGCCCGAACATGTGCTGGGGCGGCACGGTGGCGATGATACGGTGGAGATGGTCACCCGTCAGATCAAGGCTTTCCGCCGCGGTCCGTACCCCCGTCTGCAGCTCCGCCCAGGTTTTTTCCACGGCACTGGGGCGCCCCGTGCTGCCGGAGGTGAAAAGAATGGCGGCCGGCTTGTGCGACGAGACATCGAACTCCCGGGTGATACCATTCAATCCATGCTCACCGGCGGTCTGGATCTGCACCACGGGCGCGCCGCTTGCGTCGTGCAAAGGCTGGTCACTTATCAGATAACTGTCCTCATACTGCTGCAGCAGCAGACGCCGGGTGGCAGGTGCCTGATTTGGCGGCAACAGGTTGGTTTGTCCTTTGAGAGCGACGGCGTGGAAGGCCACGAGGAAGCGGTAGCGGTCTCGGCAAAGGTTAAGGGCGTAGCGGCCGTCGTCAGGCAGCTGGCGCAAAAAATCACTCAGGTCGTGCCGGTATTGGTCGATGCTGATGGGTTCACCTCCAGCGTCGATACACCAGTCCGCGGCGAAATGCGGACACTCTGTCGGTTGCGGTTGTGATTTCAAAAGGTCTTGATGCATCGTGGATCGACCTTCGCCAGGCTGCGTAAAAAGGGGATGAAGCCCGGGTGCTCCTGTTCCGGAAACAGGTGAACGCGCAGCAGGTACTCCGCCAGGAAGAACAACAGCAGCAGGACATAGTTAAGGAAATTGGTGAACAGGGACCACATAAAGGGTGATGCATAGAGCGCCAGCAGTACCGATTCCAGCGCTATGGCAACGAAGAATATCACCCAGGCTACGGTAACACGGCGGGTATAGATCACTGCCTTGGGGGTCAGGTCACCCTTCATGATTTTGGAAAACTGGGTTATCAGCGGTGTGGCACCCGGGAGCAGGGTGCTGCCGAAGATCAGGGCCAGTAACAGGTTGATCATTACCGGCGGCAGCAGCAACAGAGCACCGGCGATGTCCGTGGACCAGATAAGGTACAGGACGAGAGGCACCAGTGGCAACATCCACCAGCGGCGGCGATTAAGCAGCAGTAGACTGATCAGCGTTCCCAGTACGACAAGGGCCGGCAGCTGGTGGCCGGAGAGGGCACCGAAGTGGATGCAGAGGGAGTAGATCAGCAGCAGGCCGATACTGAGAAGTGCCTTATGCATTTGTCCGGTTGGTCTGGATAAACTCGGTGAGGGCCGTGAGGGAGCTGAAGATCTGTTGGTTTCGCTCGTCATTGGACTGCAGCTGGATACCGTATTGCCGTTTGATGGCCAGGGAAAGTTCCAGGATATCAATGGAATCCAGACCCAGACCGTCCCCGAACAGGCGTGCATCGGGCGCAATCTTGTCAGCGGTGACATCTTCCAGGTTAAGCGAATCGACGATCAGTTGGGCAACTTCAAATTCTTGCGGAGACTGCTGAGACATCTTTCCCCTCGTGTAGCTATCGTTATGTAATTCCACGGTTTTAATGTTGATATACTACCTCAAGTTCAGGGATCGACAAATACCGAGGTTACCTGGAGAGCTTTGAAAGGCGAAGGGTATCAGGTGGTTAAAGCGGAACAGGTGGTCAAAAGAGAATGTTTGGTGGTTTAGGGGGCGAGCAACCTGTTCAGACTGACGAATCTGCTTCCTATTTGGGATAGGGGAGGAGATACCTCAGGATATCTTTATTGCGCCGGCATTCGGGAACAGGTATCGGTGAATGCGGCAATACGCTTTCGGAAAGAAGAAATCACGCAAACTGCAATTCCCGCTTCTGCCTGCGAAACAGTATCAGACCCAGCAAATAGCCCGCCATGGCGCCGCCGACATGGGCGGCAAAATTGATATTGGAGGCGCCTTCGTCGTTAAACAGGTAAAAGATATCCCAGCCGACGAAAAAGGCCACGAAAAGCCACGCGGATATGCTGAATCTTCTCACGATAACGAAAAACCAGAAAAAACAGCGAATCTTGGCCTGAGGAAGAAAGAACACGAACATGGCCATAATGCCGGAAACAACACCCGATAATCCGATAGTGGGAGGGGGGTCGGTAACGCCCAGCATGGATACCGAATAAAAGAGGTGGCTTAGCACGGCGATGGCCGCAATGGTAATGGGGAAATAGAAATATCCGAGGATTGCCTCCACTGTGGCGGCAAAGGCGAATAGAAATATCAGGTTTCCAATGACATGATCCCAACTGCCGTGTGCAAAAGCCGCCGTGATCATGTTGATCGGATTCCAGCTCTCCGGCTTGTAGGAGAGCGTATTGGACAGATATTTGGGTGCGGCCATTTCGAATTCGGTGTAATTCTCCCTTAGGATCTTGGCAAGATATTGATCGCTGTCGGCGCGGCTTAATCCCGCAAGAGCATGGCCTTTCTTTATAGTATCGTTAAGAAACTTATCCTGGTTTTTTGCGGTATGCATCCCGAGGATAAAATCCACACAGTCCCGTGGCGTGGAGCTGCCGTAAAGGGATGATAATGCCAATCGGTATGTCTGTGACTGTTGCGCTCCGCAGAATCCATCGATGGAGAAGGTTAATGCCTTTACATTTTTCTCCTGCTGAATGTATATGCCGATACAGAGTATGCAGATCAATATGGTGATCAAAGGTATATATCTGATCTCGTGATCAGCTCTGTAAGGGAAGAAAATCATCGTATTATGTTTGTTATTGAGCCCCGGTCGGGGGTAATTCCTTTACTTCGGTTTTGGCAATGGTGCTTACATAGATGGGGTAGGTTACCGATCCCCCGCGGTGGTTCACCTCAACCTTGATTCTGGATCTGCTGGTATCAATCAGAATCCCCGTACGTGTAGTTCCCTGCTTGGTTGTTACCCGTACCATATCCCCAATATGCTCCGCCAGTTGCGGAATCTCTACCGCTGCAAATTCCGCGCTTTTCCGCGGCTGAGGATCTGAAATCGTTTCCTGCTCGGCGACGGTATTTTCTGCCGGTTTCTCCTTATCGGGTTTTTCGGCGGAGGCCTTGAGAAGATCGGCGTACGGGATATCGACAGCCTGTCCGTTAACGGTGATATCAGGCCGCAGCAATAAGATTACGTCTCTCGGCTTATACAGGGAAAAATACTCGGGGTTCATTGGTTGCCGAAGATTGCTGGTGATATTGATGATACCGGATTCCTGCATGAAGGTACGATAGGCGTCTACCAGGGGTTTGCTCGGAATAATACCCAGTTTGTCCTGCAAGTCCTGTTTAAAGGCCTCGATATGCGCGGAGACGTATTCCTTGTCTCCCCTGTTTCTGTTGCAATAATCGATAGTGCTCTGGTTAAAGCCCAAGTCCCTGTAGGTTATTTGCATACTGGACATCAGGTCAAAAAGCCGGTCTATCTGGTCCAGTTTGAATCCGGAATTTTCCACCTCAAAGATACCGGCGATCTCCAGTTCAAACATCTGGCGGTTTGACCACAATGACGACATCCTGAGTTCGCCGACTGCCGGGTTGTATTCATAGCTCAGGTCAAGATCGACGCTAACCTGTTCGTAACCCATTTCCGCCAGTTCCGAAAACCCGAACTGTTTTACATCGGCGCAGCCATAGGCGTTGTCACGGGCGCCAAGGGTGGGTGCGGAGGCCTCCTTGTCAATAGCCCTTGCTATTCCGCCGTCAGTACTTATGGTTAATCCGGTAATGGAAACGCGCATTTTTTCCGGAATATCACCGTTCTTAAGTACTTCCTCGGCATCAATCAGGAACTTGATATTGGGGGCATGAAAGACAATGCGCTCGATTTTGATCTCATCTCTTACCGCCCGCGGGTTTATGGTCAGACTCTCCACTCCGATGCTGCTGTCCAGAAGAGAACTGGAGGTGTTTTGGTAACTGATTACCGCAACCGGGTACAGTTCCTTGATGAAATCTTCCAGTGCGCTTTCAACTTTTTGCTGCAGGTACCAGTGCGCGCCGCCTGCAACCAGCAAAGCCAAAACAGCGAGTGCAACGATGAGACGAAGTATTTTGCTTATTATCATGTTCGTCCGTCCTTGTTTTTACGGGATGATCCGCTTACCGGATCTAAGGCGGGATTAATGCTCTCTGTGAGATCAATTAAGCAGTAAATTTCCGTGAGGATCAAGGGGAATATGGCGAGAACTTTTTTAGAGTCTAAACAGTTGAATTTAATGTCGAACGCGGGGTACGGAACGGAAGGCGCAGGTAGGTAGGATGAAACCCCTGACTGATGATCTTCTCTTTTGAAAAACGTGTTTACACACCGTTTTCCAGTGTAGTGCGGTTTCTTTGTGCGGTAGTCAGGCGTAGACGTCGATTACACTGCCCAAAGAGCCGCTGCCGTCGGGTTTCGGTATGCTCTGCTCCAGCGACGCGATGAGCTGAGCCGCCATCTGCTGCTGAATCTCCAACGCTTTCTCCAGTGCGGCGACACTGGTGGCTTCAGTCGGGGTTGCCGTATTCACCAGGGTACTGACGGCAAGCGAACTGACTCCGGAAATATCCACAATATTACTCCTGACTGAGATCGGACTTATTCTTTAATTATAGCAGTCGGACAAACGGCTTTTTTTCGGGGTTTGAGGAGAACGGTGATATTTGCATGCTTAGGAAGAAAAAAGCCGCCAGGTCTAAATTTAGACCTGGCGGCTATATGTACCTGGTGCCGAGGAGAGGACTTGAACTTGTTACAAAATAATCATAAAAATCATTTTTATACAATATGTTACGCTATTCTAAGCTTTCTGCGTTCCGTTCACGTTCCACGCTGACACTGTTTAAAAATGACTTTATCTATGCGTTGTAACGCATGATTGGATCCGTTGTTTTCCTCAAAGGTTTTTTGTACTGAACCGATCTTTTCTTGATATGAACTCAATATATTGATTGGAAAATATCCAGGCAAGAATTTTGCAGCTCAGTGTGGTTAAGACCGATGTACTTTGAACCAAGCCGCATAGAGCGCAGGAACAAAGCCAAGTGTGAGTACTGTGGCTACGATAAGCCCTCCCATAATCGAGATTGCCATCGGTCCCCAGAATACACTGCGTGTCAGCGGTATCATTGCGAGAACAGCTGCTGCCGCAGTAAGCACGACAGGTCGGGCACGGCGCACCGTAGCGTCCACGATGGCTTGCCACGCTTGAACACCGGAATCGATGTCACTCTCGATTTGGTCTACCAGAATGACCGAGTTGCGCATGATCATACCCGCTAAAGCAATAACACCCAGCACGGCCACAAAGCCGAACGGTGCATTGAAGGTCAGCAAAGCCGGCACGATGCCGATAAGCCCCAATGGCGCTGTCATAACGACCATGATCATTCTGGAAAAACTCTGTAACTGCATCATCAGGAACGCAAGCATAACGATAATCATTCCCGGCAAAATGGCGACCAATGCCCGATTCGATTTTTCAGACTCCTCGATCGCTCCCCCTATTTCTATCTTGTATCCGACCGGCAAGCTGTCGAGTACCGGTTGTAGTGATGGCCATATCTGCTCAGTGGCATAGGGTCCCTGTACTCCATCTGCTAAGTCGCTACGCACGGTAATAGCTGTGTTGCGGTTCCAGCGCCATAGCACGGGTTCTTCAAAGGTCGGTTCGACACGGGCAATCTGCGACAGCGGAACCACCGCGCCAGTGCGCGAGAACAGATTGATATCGCCCAGGCTCTGTAGCGTTTTTCGTTCGCCCTCTTCAGCGCGTACGACTACGTCGATCAGATCATCTCCGCGGCGAATTTGCGTCACAGTAGAACCGGAAAGTATGGTCTGCATGGTCTCTGACACATCGGATGACGATAGACCGAGCAAGCGCGCCTTATCCTGATCGACACGGACCCGTAACGAACGGACACGTTCGTTCCAGTTGAGCTGGGTATCACGCACCAGTGTGCTCTCCTGAACGATATCCCTTACTCGATAGGCAATGCCCCTGACGATATTGGAATCCGGACCCATGACACGAAACTGAACAGGAAACCCTACCGGAGGTCCGAACTCAAGCCGTGTTACACGACCGCGCACCAACGGTTGAGCCTCGTCCTTGGTGAAATAGTCGAGCAGGCGGGCGCGCAAGGCCTCACGCGCCTCTATGCCGGACGTCATGATAACGAACTGCGCGAAGCCGGGGTTGGGCAGTTCGGGTTCAAGAGACAGGTAGAATCGCGGTGCACCAGCGCCGGTATAGACAGTGTAGTGTTCAACGTCTGGATCTTGCGCCAGCACTTTTTCGAATATCTTGACCTGTTCCTGAGTCGCCTCGAAGGCGGCTCCCTCAGGCATGCGCAGTTCGACCATCAGTTCGGGTCGTGAAGCCGTGGGGAAGAACTGCTGCTGCACCTGGGTCATTCCGGCAATGGCGAGGATGAACAAGGCAACTGTGCCAGCCAATACGATTTTCCGGTGCTCAACACACTGATCAATCCATCTGCGCAGCAGATGATAGGCTGGTTTGTC
>JBNKJV010000024.1:0-29144 GCA_050291465.1 Sedimenticolaceae bacterium
CCTGCGTACACTGCCGGGCCGATGCCCAGCACCACCGTGACCCCGACGAGTTGACCACCGAGCAGGCTTTCCAACTGATCGACCGCCTGGCCGCGTTTGGCAGCCCGATTTTGATCTTTACCGGCGGCGGAATGGCGATACACATAATTATTCAGTAACAACGGCTAATAAAATAGGCTTTATAAATACCACATATCCACCCCGCAGGTGATGACAATCGTCAACGCCCGTAGAGATCATATCCCGGATCCTTGTTCTGCTGCAGCACCGCCGGGTGTTTTAAGGCATTGAGGGCGTCCTTCGGAGCACGGGGCCAGGGGGACTTGCAGAGATAAAAGTTCAGCAGGTCCACCCGGTATTTTACGTGTTTGTAATTCTGTATCGGTCGCCACTTCGGGTCCCGGACAGGCTTCATCTTGTCCTTGCCTACCCCGAAGGCGTAGGTCTTGTACTCTTCCGTATCGCAGCGAATCCCTTCATAGAAAATATTCTTGGCCCCGGTCTTGGACTTGATCACCAGGGTGTAGCGTGCGACCTTGTCCAGCTCGCCCGTGGAAAGGGATTCTTCATCGATATAGAACCGCAACTGGGGATTGGCACCGTCTACGTAGAACTCCACCAGATCGCCGTCTTTTGGATAAGGCGGTATCTTGGTCTCACCTTCTTCCCATTGGTACTCCTCAATCTGTTCCGGGGGGATGTCGCCGGCGTTCGGCAACTTATCCACGATGGGAATAGGTTCCCGCGCGAATGCGGCCACCGCCGCAATGGAGAAAGAGATTCCGATCAGCTGTTTAACGCTACGCCGTTTCATTGTCGCTATCCTAATAAGTGGATGTATCTGCTGATGTGACCCGCATTAACAGGGATTGTTCATAGTTCCGCCAGATCGCCCTTTTTCTGCAGCCACGCCTTACGGTCCGCGGCCCGCTTTTTGGCCAGGAGCATATCCATGGTCCGGTGGGTATTATCTCCCGATTCGATGGTCAACTGCACCAGTCGGCGGGTATCCGGATGGATGGTGGTCTCCCGCAGCTGCATCGGGTTCATTTCGCCCAGCCCCTTGAATCGCTGAACATTGACCTTCCCCTTGATCTTCTCCGCCTCGATGCGATCCAGAACACCCTGTTTTTCCGCGTCATCCAGGGCATAGAAGACCTGCTTGCCCACGTCGATCCGGTACAGGGGCGGCATGGCAACGTAAACGTGCCCCTTCTGCACCAGGGGGCGAAAATGGCGCAGAAACAGGGCGCACAACAGCGTGGCGATATGGGCACCGTCGGAATCAGCGTCTGCCAGGACGCATATCTTGTTGAACCGCAACCGCGACAGGTCATCGGATCCGGGCTCCACACCGATGGCCACCGAGATATCGTGCACTTCCTGTGACGCCAGGACCTCCGCCGGATCCACTTCCCAGGTGTTGAGGATCTTGCCCCGCAGCGGCATGACCGCCTGAAACTCCCGATCGCGGGCCTGCTTCGCCGACCCCCCGGCGGAATCCCCCTCCACCAGGAACAGCTCGCTGCGTTGGGGATCCGGATTGCTGCAGTCGGCCAGTTTACCGGGCAGGGCCGGACCCTGGGTCACTTTTTTCCGGGCCACCTTCCTCCCGGCCTTGGATCGGGTCTGAGCGGCGTTGATCGCCAGTTCCGCGATCATCTCACCGGCATCGGTGTTCTGATTGAGCCAGAGACTCAGAGCGTCCTTCACCACCCCGGAGACAAAGGTCGCGCATTCCCGCGAAGAAAGCCGTTCCTTGGTCTGACCGGAGAACTGAGGGTCCTCCAGCTTTACAGAAAGGATATAGCTGCAGCCGCCCCAGACATCTTCCGGTGTGATCTTGATTCCGCGCGGCAACAGGTTACGGAACTCACAGAACTCACGCACCGCGTCGGTAAGCCCGCTACGCAGTCCGTTGACATGGGTCCCACCCTGTCCTGTGGGGATCAGATTGACGTAGCTCTCCGCTACCGCTTCACCCCCTTCGGGGAGCCAGACCACCGCCCATTCGGCGCTCTCCCTGGTGCCCTCCATGGTGCCGATAAATGGCTCCTTCGGCAGTGTCTCCAGATGCTGCAGGGCGTCCATCAGATAGTCTTTCAGTCCGTCGGCGTACTGCCACTCCTCTTTTTCCCCGTTCTTCTCGTCATGAAAACGCACCAACAGTCCCGGACAGAGCACGGCCTTGGCCCGCAGGATATGTTTCAGGTGTCTGCGGGAAAAATTCGGCGAATCAAAATACTTCGGATCAGGCCAGAAGCGAACGGTGGTGCCGGTATTGTTCTTGCCTACCGTACCCACCTCCTCCAGCTCCGACGCCTTATCACCGCCGGCGAAGGCCATGTTGTACTCCTTGCCGCCGCGCCTGACCCAGACCTCCAGGTGCTTGGAGAGGGCGTTGACCACCGATACCCCCACGCCGTGCAGCCCGCCGGAGAAACGGTAGCTCTTGTTCGAGAACTTCCCCCCCGCATGCAGTTTGGTCAGGATCACCTCGACACCCGGCAGCTTCTGTTGGGGGTGAATATCCACGGGCATACCGCGGCCATTGTCCTTGACCTGCAGTGAACCGTCCTTAAACAGGATGACTTCTACGGTGTTGGCGAAACCGGCGATGGCTTCATCGACACTGTTGTCGATCACTTCCTGCGCCATGTGGTTGGGGCGTGAGGTGTCGGTATACATACCGGGGCGTTTACGCACCGGCTCCAGACCGCTTAGTACTTCAATATCGGAGGCGTCGTAGGAACTGCTGGTCATCGGATAAATCAGTTATCAGTATTCAGTCGTCAGTTTTCAGTTGTCTGTTAACAAGTTACAGCTCTTGGCTAACAATTTCCCATGGTCGGTGATCGACTGTCGGAAGGCCGGAGCCCGTAGAGTGTACACGCACCCACCGCAACAGGCGAGGGGGTAACCTGGCCCGCATTTCTCACCGCCCTTCTACTGCGGACGCCAAATCACTCCCTGTGAAGGGGCGTACTCCCTCCAGCCGGTTCGACGTAGTGTCAACTCCGCCTTCGCTGTTTTCCGGTCCGCGCACCCGGTCACAGCGGCGTTTCGACGCCCTCGCGACAAACGGTAGTGAGAAATGCGGACTAGCGATTGACCACCTCCCGCCGGTCGGGTTAGGTTCTGTTTTTCTTACAGCAGATTTAATCGACCGTGGCAAAACAGAAAAAGACACCACCCACCTTTGAGGAGGCCCTGGCGGAACTGGAGACCCTGGTGCAAACCATGGAGAAGGGCGATCTCTCCCTGGAGGATTCCCTGAAATCCTTTGAACGGGGCGTGGAGCTCACCCGCACCTGCCAACAGGCCCTCAAGGACGCGGAACAGAAGATAGAGATACTCTCCGAAAAGAGCCTGGACGCCGAGCTGGAACCGTTCGACGACAGGGAGTAGACAGCCTTGAGAAAGTATCTGGAAACATGTCGGAGCAGGGTTGAAACCGCCCTGGAACGGTGGCTGCCCCCGGCGACCACACAACCGGAACGGCTGCATGCCGCCATGCGCTATTCAACCCTGGGCGGGGGAAAGCGGGTGCGTCCGGTGCTGGTTTATGCCGCGGGCAAGGCCCTCGGGGTTCCCCCGGAACAGCTGGACGGCCCCGCCTGCGCGGTGGAGCTGATCCATGCCTACTCCCTGATCCATGACGACCTGCCGGCCATGGATGACGACGACCTGCGCCGGGGCAACCCGACCTGCCACAAGGCCTTCGATGAAGCGACCGCCATCCTTGCCGGGGACGCCCTGCAGACCCTGGCCTTCAAGGTACTTGCCCGTGACCCCAGACTGGCGGTGGAGGACGGGATTCGACTACAGATGATCGATGCCCTGGCAATGGCGAGCGGTTCCCGGGGCATGGCCGGCGGCCAGGCTCTGGACCTGGAGGCTGTGGGCCGACAGCTGGACGTGGTGCAGCTGGAAAATATGCATATCCATAAGACCGGCGCCCTGATCCGGGCCAGCGTACGCCTGGGCACCCTGGCCCGTCCCGATGCCGACCCCACCCAGGTGGAGGGTCTGGACCGCTACGCCAAGTGCATCGGTCTCGCCTTCCAGGTACAGGACGATATTCTCGATGTGGAGGGCGATCCCGAGACCACGGGCAAGGCCCGAGGCATGGATCAGATCAGGGCAAAACCCACCTACCCCGCATTGCTCGGTCTGGAGGAGTCCCGGGAAAAGGCGCAACGGCTGCGACAGGAAGCCCTGGACAGCATAAGCACCCTCGGCGACGGGGCGGAACCCCTGCGCTGGCTGGCGAACTACATCGTCGATCGGGACCGTTAGAGCGCTGGAAGCCCCGGCGTTACCGGCGACGGCCTTACGACTTCTTCCTGAACCGTGACAATCCGACCAGTCCCACACCGAACAGGAGCAGGGTGGCAGGCTCGGGTACGGCCGCCCGATAAGAGGTCAACGAGGTCTCGTCCCCGTCATACCTTACGGTAAAAATCCAGTACTCCTCGGCAAAGGCCCAGGCCGAGATATCCGCGTCCAGAGCCTCTTGCGTGTTTACACCGTAGGCACCCCACCAGGCCACTCCGGCGGATCCCATGACCCCATCGGTAATACCGTCGCCATCGGCGTCATAATCAACCCATGTCCCCGGTTCCAGCCAGGTGGTGTGATAGTAGTAGTCATAGAAATCCAGGACCTCTCCGTCCCATATGTTGGTCAGGCTCATCAGGAAACGGCCGCTACCCTGCAGATCCGCAACCGTCTCTCCCTCGATGTAGTAGATCCAGTGCAACCTTTTCCCAAGGTCACCGAAGCTATATACGACCTCATCTTCAATGGCGAAATCGGTGGTTCCGATATTGTCGGGGTTTATGCCGTTGGACATGTTAATAAACGTACCGGCCGCGACGCCGGCATACGCGTTCGCCTGCCAGGTCGGAAAATCCGGCGATCCGTAAACATTCGGCGCCGAATCAACATAAAGAGAAACCGGGCCCGCCGCCGCGGAACCGATAAAAAGTAACAGCAGTCCCGCCGCAAAACCTGTTGATAATCTTATATTCATTATTCTCATCTCACTGTAATAAGGGACCCGCTCTCTCCGGCCGACTCCCTTCAGATGTTTTCCCTATCCCCATTTCGTATCTCGTGTCCCTAGCCTCATAGTCCCTAATTTTCGTGCGGTTTTCAACTAACGCCGACATCCCCCAAACATCCTAGGAAGGTGATTCGCCTACCAGGAATATTATTCCCACACCTTGTCACTTGAATCCGGGGAATTAGCCCAAATCTGTTTCGTCAACGCCGCTGGAATTCCCGGTCAGGACCGGATGAGGAAGGTAACCCCGGGAGTGACCGACTTGCGCCCGCCGTACCGTCGCTTCATAATTGCGGGCCTCCTGTTGGACGGCAGCGCTGTCGGGCGAATCATAACCCTTGAAATTCCATGCTTTTTTGCCATACCCAACGCAACAAAATTTAACCTGCTATCTTGCCCTGCCCCGTTACGAACCGGGTGGGGAAAACGAGGACCGAGATTGTGACGGAGTGTGTTGAACCCAACTGCGATATTGCTGACGTACAGAGCAGCAAGGATACCCGCCAGATCGCCATCAACAAGGTGGGCATCAAGGATATTCGCCACCCGGTCCGGGTCAAAGACCGCAGCGACGGTGAACAGCACACTGTTGCCACCTTCAACATGTATGTGAACCTTCCCCATAATTTCAAGGGCACCCACATGTCCCGTTTCGTGGAAATCCTCAACAGCCACGAAAAGGAGATAGGTGTTGAGTCGTTCAAGGACATGCTGCAGGAGATGACCGAGCGACTGGAGGCACAGGCCGGACACATCGAGATGAATTTTCCCTACTTCGTCAACAAAACGGCCCCGGTCTCCGGTGTTCGCAGCCTGCTGGACTACGACGTCACCCTGATCGGCGAAATCCGTAACGGCGAGCCGGAGCTTTACATCAAGGTGGTGGTGCCGGTTACCAGCCTCTGTCCCTGCTCGAAAAAGATCTCCGACCGCGGAGCCCATAACCAGCGCTCCCATGTCACCGTGCAGGTGCGGACCAAGGGATTCGTCTGGATCGAAGAGATTATCGATCTGGTGGAAAAGGAAGCCTCATGTGAACTATTCGGACTACTGAAACGGCCGGACGAGAAACATGTGACCCAACGGGCCTACGATAATCCCAAGTTCGTGGAAGATATGGTGCGCGACGTGGCGGTACAGTTGAACAAGGATGACCGTTTCAACGCTTACGTAGTGGAATCGGAAAACTTCGAATCAATACACAACCACTCGGCGTACGCCCTGATCGAACACGACAAGGAGACCGACTGATCCGCCTGGGAGAAGACGCGGGTTAACCCGCCTCGACGATTCCCCGGACCACTCCGGCCAGACCTTCGGTAATCCGGTTTACCTGGGCTTCGTTGCCGGCCTCCACCATAACGCGGATCAACGGCTCGGTACCGGAAGGCCGTAATACGATTCTACCCTCGTTGCCCAGTTCCGACTCCGCATCCTTTACCGCCTGCTGCATCACCGGAGAGCCCATGACATCCACCCGGCTCTCCAGCCTTACGTTCACCAGCTTCTGCGGGTATTTGCTCATGCCCTGACGCAGCTCTTCAAGGGTCTTGCCGGAATTCACCACTTCCGCCAGGACCTGCAGCGCCGAAACAATGCCATCACCGGTGGTCGTCCGGTCCAGGCAGATTATGTGTCCCGAAGGTTCACCACCCAGGATCCAGTCATCGGCCTGCAGGCGTTCCATGATATAGCGGTCGCCCACCTGTACCCGCTCAAAGCCTATACCGAGGCCGGCCAGGGCCTGTTCCAGCCCAAGATTACTCATCAGGGTCCCGACCACGGAACCGCGCATGCTCTTCTGCTGCTGCCGGGAACTGGCGATGATGTAGAGTATTTCGTCACCGTCCACCACGTCGCCGTTAGCGTCGACCATAATGAGGCGGTCTCCATCACCGTCAAGGGCGACGCCCAAGTGGGCACCCTGCTTGCGTACCTCCTGCTGCAGCGCCTGGATATTGGTGGATCCCACACCGTCATTGATATTGAGACCGTTCGGCTCTCCACCGATGGTTATAACCTCCGCTCCCAGTTCCTCGAAAACACAGGGGGCGATATGGTAGGTGGCGCCATGGGCGCAATCCACCACCAGCTTCATCCCCTGGAAACTCATCACCCAGGGAATAGTGCTCTTGCAGAACTCGATATAGCGGCCCGCCGCATCGTCGACCCGGTACGCCTTGCCCAGGGATTCCGACTCAACCGTGGTCATGGGCTTTTCCAGCTCCTGCTCTATTTCCATTTCCACCGCATCGGGAAGTTTCCTTCCGCCCGCGGAGAAAAACTTGATACCGTTGTCGTAATGGGGATTGTGGGAAGCGCTGATCACGATACCCGCCTGGGCATGCAGGGTACGGGTCAGGTAGGCGATGCCGGGTGTAGGCATCGGCCCCAACAGATGGATATTGACCCCTGCCGCCACCAGGCCTGCTTCCAGCGCGGATTCGAACAGGTAACCGGAAATCCGGGTGTCTTTACCGATGAGCACCTTGCTCCCCGGCTCCTTACCGAGAATCCGGCCGGCCGCCCAGCCCAACTTGAGAACAAACTCGGGCGTTATCCGCCCTTTTCCCACGCGGCCACGAATGCCGTCGGTGCCAAAATACTTTCTTTCCAAAATCGTCCCCGTCCTGTTTTCTGTAGTCGCCGTGCGGAACCCTGCCGGCGGGACACGGGCCCGGGCCTTTTACTCGGATTTATTCCGCAGCCCTCCGATAAACGGCCATCATATCAAGCGGTTATATCGGCAACCGCCTGCGCCACCTTTAGCGCGTCCACCGTCGGCCGCACATCATGCACACGGATAATGGCCGCGCCCCTTTCGACTGCGAGCACCGCCGCCGCAAGACTGCCGTAAAGCCGCTTGTCCACCGGTGCATCATTCAGGATCGCACCGATCATCGACTTCCGGGAAATACCTACCAACAGCGGCAGTCCCATATCCCTGAACCGTCCAAGGTTCGCCAGCAGTTGCAGATTATGCGGCAGCAGCTTGCCGAAACCAAACCCCGGATCCAGAATCAGCCGTTTCCGGGCAATACCATGGGCGACGCAATCCTCCACCCGCTCCCGGAAAAAATCCAGAAGCTCTTCCACTACATTTTCATACGCGGGATTCTGCTGCATGCTACGGGGCCGGCCCCGCATATGCATAAGACAGACCGGCACCGCCGTTTCCCGCGCGGCTTCTAGACTGCCCGGCTCCTGCAGAGCCATTACATCATTGATCATACCGGCACCGGCCGCCACCGCTTCACGCATGACCCTCGCCTTGCTGGTATCGATAGAGACGGGTACCGCCAGTTCCGCGGCGATGGCCTCGATTACCGGAAGCACACGGTCAAGCTCCGCTTCCTCGGAAACCGGCCCGGCACCCGGGCGGGTCGATTCGCCCCCCACATCGATTATATCGGCGCCTTCCGCCACCATCCGGCGGGCCCGCTCCAGGGCGGCGGTGGCAGAAACGAAATCACCCCCGTCCGAGAAAGAATCGGGGGTGACATTCAGGATACCCATCACGCGGGGGCGACTGAGATCCAGGCTTCTACCCGCGCAATCGAGAACATTCATTTATTCGGATTCCAGGGATCAGGGTCAGATACCCAAGGGACTGTTCCTGCTCCCTCGGCCCTGACCGCTCGGCCCTTTATCAGTGCTGACCGGCGGGGCCGCCAATGCCTCCCTTGGATACCTCATCCGATTCCGCGGCGGCACCGCCTCCGGAGTTGGATTCCGAATCGTCCCAGTCCGCGGGCGGCCGGGGATTACGGCCGGCCATGATATCGTCGATCTGATCGCTGTCGATGGTCTCGTACTTGATCAACGCCTTGGCCATTACGTGCAGTTTTTCCAGATTCTCGCCGAGAATCTTCCGGGCCCGCTCGTAGTTGCGGTCGATAACGAAGCGGATCTCCTCATCGATAGCGTGGGCTGTATCGTCAGACACATTCTTGTGCTGGGTAACCGAGCGGCCGAGGAAAACCTCCTCCTCTTCCTCGCTGTACATAAGGGGCCCGAGCTTTTCCGAAAGACCCCACTTGGTCACCATGTTGCGGGCAATATCAGTAGCGCGCTTGATGTCGTTCTGGGCACCCGTGGTCACGCTCTCCGGTCCGAAAATAAGGGTCTCCGCAAGGCGACCGCCGAACAGACTGGAGATCTGACTTTCCAGTTGTTCCTTGGTCATACTGTAACGGTCCTCTTCCGGCAGAAACATGGTTACGCCCAGTGCCCGGCCCCGCGGGATGATGCTTACCTTGTAGACCGGATCATGGGAAGGCACCAGACGTCCGACGATGGCATGTCCCGCCTCATGATAAGCGGTGAGTTTCTTCTCTTGTTCGCTCATCACCATGGAACGGCGTTCCGTGCCCATCATGATCTTATCCTTGGCATCCTCCATATCCTGCATCTCCACCTCGCGCTTGTTGGCACGAGCGGCGAACAGCGCGGCCTCGTTCACCAGGTTGGCCAGGTCGGCGCCGGAAAACCCCGGGGTTCCGCGGGCGATAAGGGAGGGTTTGACGTCCTCGGAAACGGGCACCTTGCGCATGTGCACTTTAAGGATCTGCTCACGGCCGCGCACATCCGGCAGCGGCACCACCACCTGGCGGTCGAAACGGCCGGGGCGCAGCAACGCCGGGTCGAGCACATCAGGCCGGTTGGTGGCGGCAATGACGATAACGCCTTCGTTGCCCTCAAAACCGTCCATCTCCACCAGTAGCTGATTCAAGGTCTGCTCCCGCTCATCATGTCCGCCACCAAGACCGGCGCCGCGGTGACGACCGACCGCATCGATCTCATCGATAAAGATGATACAGGGCGCATGTTTCTTGGCCTGCTCGAACATATCGCGTACCCGGGAAGCACCGACACCCACGAACATCTCCACAAAATCCGATCCGGAGATGGTGAAGAACGGAACCTTGGCCTCGCCGGCGATGGCCTTGGCCAGGAGGGTCTTACCGGTTCCGGGCGATCCGACCATCAACACCCCTTTCGGGATCTTACCGCCCAGTTTCTGGAACTTGCTCGGATCACGGAGAAAGTCCACCATCTCCTGGACCTCTTCCTTGGCCTCCTCCACACCGGCAACATCGGCGAAGGTGATCTTAACCTGGTCTTCGCTCAGCATGCGGGCGCGGCTCTTGCCGAAGGACATGGCGCCACGACCGGCACCGCCACCCTGCATCTGGCGCATGAAAAAAATCCAGAGACCGATGAGGATGAACAGTGGGAACCAGTTAATCAGGATGGACATCAGGACCGACGGTTTCTCCGGAGGCGTCGCAACGATCTCCACGTTATTGTTCAGGAGATCGGCAACCAGCCCGTCGTCCTTCGGGCTGAAGGTCGTGAAAGTACCGCCCGCGCCGAGAATACCCTCGATTTCTCCATCGGCCTTGATCGTGACCGACTTCACAGCCCCGGAACGCACCTGGGAGACAAATTCCGAATACGGCAGGACATTCATCCGCGCCCTCTGTGCCGTAAAGTTGTTGAACACGGTCATGAGGACGATCGCGATGACCACCCACAGGATTAGATTTTTCGCCATATCGTTCAAAGCAGGATCCTCGGCTACTTCCCCTGGCCACAGGACATAAACAGCCAGATTTCAAACAGTTAAGACAACTCCTCTCAAGGGTTTGTCACATTACACTAGTTTAAAGTTCCCCGCCACCAGGTACACCTCGCGGCTTCGGTCCCGGGAAGACTTGGGTTTACGGGTAACCACCTTTGCGAACGCGGCCCGCAAATCCCGAACATACTCATCAAATCCCTCTCCCTGAAAAACCTTAACGACCAACCCGCCCCCTGGCTTTAGGATTTCCCGCGCAAAATCCAGGGCTAATTCACACAGGTACATGGCCCGCGGCTGGTCCACCGCCGCCATACCACTTACATTGGGGGCCATATCCGAGATAACAAGATCCACCCGCCGCCCGTCCAGGACATTCCGCAATCGCCGCAGCACCTCATCCTCCCGGAAATCCCCCTGAATGAATTCCACCCCGTCGAGGGGATCCATGGGCAGGATATCCAGGGCTATGACCGCCCCTTTCGGACCCACCAGACGGCTCGCCACCTGGGACCAGCCGCCGGGGGCGGCGCCGAGATCCACCACCACCTGACCCGGCTTCAGTATCCGGTCTCGCTCCTGGATCTCCAGCAGTTTGTACACCGCCCGCGAACGGTACCCCTCCTTCTGGGCCTTCTGGACATACTCATCCTTGAAATGACGATCCAGCCAGCGGCGGCTGCTTTTACTCTTTTTCACACTCAGCCTCTTTCAAATCTAAGACCTTTAACCACAGAGGTCACTGAGGTTCGCTGAGAACAGCACCTGTTTTCCCTGTGCTCCTCTGTGTCCTCTGTGTCCTCTGTGTCCTCTGTGGTAAGTAACCGTTTGGCTTCCAAACCATATATGATTTCACCATCTAACTGACCATATTTCTATTATCGCTTTAGATGATGGTGCGTTAGAATGCGCCACCTTTATTAGTAGCGGAGCACTCCATGCCCCTTACCCCGAACCAAAAACGCCAACTGAAGTCCCTCGCCCACCACCTGAAGCCGGTGGTCATGGTCGGCCAGCACGGTCTGACCGAGAACGTTCTTAATGAAATCGGGATCGCGCTGGACGTTCATGAATTGATCAAGGTGCGAGTCAGCGGCGCCGATCGCGAGGAACGTAAGGCGATGCTGGAAACAATTGGCAAGGAGTGCCAGGCCGAACTGATCCAGAGCATCGGCCATGTGGCCGTGTTCTTCCGCCGTAATGCCAAAAAACCCAAGATCCGGTTACAGTGAACGCAGATATTCAGCTACTGCTTTTTCAACCGTGATATCACCATTCAGCACCGCCCGAAGGTAATGCCGCATCCAGGGCGCCATGTGTCCCCGCGACTGACGCAGTTCGGTTAACATGATGCGGGCAAACGGCCCGCCCTCATCGAGAAAACCGCTTTCTTCATACGCCCTTTCCGTACGAGCGCGATCGTACTCGACACGAACGATCTGCGCGTTCCAGCGGTTGTCGTGAAAAGCGAAACGGCCATAGGCCGCCCGCGGATCCCGATCGAAGGGTGAACCCACGGAACCGACGTTGACCACCTTGGTACCGTCAAAATCCAGCACCAACGGTTGGTGGGTATGGGCGGTAATAAACAGTCTCCCTGGGCTCCCGAGCTTCTCCGGGAGTTGATCCCGTTCGGTGTTGGAGCGAATCCCGTCGCGTTTACCGAGACGGGTACCGTGGGTTACGTGGAACTCCCCGCCCTCCGGGTCCACCAGGTCGAGATGGTCGTGCCATACCCGCACCTCTTCAATAAGGGAGCCGAGTTGATCGATGGTCCAGTGGGCAAAACGGTGCAGTTCATGGCGCTGTTCTCCCGGTATAAATTCCCGGGCGGCGCATTCCAGCACATACTCTTCGTGATTGCCTTTGAGGATAGGACTCCGGCCCAGGTACTCCTTGACCAATTGCATACAGTCACGGCTGTCCGGTCCACGGTTGATAAGATCGCCGTTGATGATGACCTGATCGGGATGCCAGGTTTGTATATCCTCGATAACCGCCTCCAGGGCGGCTACATTACCGTGAATATCCGAGATAACCGCGAGTTTCATGATGTCACGCCGAACGGCAGGACGACAGCTCGCGGAGAGCTATTCGTAACGGACTTCGAGGATCTCCATGTGGCGCATCCCCTTGGGGGTCTCGACGGAGGCCACGTCTCCTTCGGTTTTTCCAATCAGGGCTCTGGCCATGGGGGAACTGACCGAGATCAATCCTTCCTTATAGTCGGCCTCGTCCTCTCCCACGATCTGGAAGGTGTGCTCCTGGTTTTCCTCCTCTTCGAACACATCCACCGTGGCCCCGAACACCACCCGACCCCCGGCGTTAAGCGACCTGACATCGATAATCTGAGCATGGGAGAGTTTGGATTCAATCTCCTTGATCCGCCCCTCGATAAATCCCTGTTGTTCGCGGGCCGCGTGGTACTCCGCGTTCTCCTTGAGATCGCCATGCGCACGCGCCTCGGCGATGGCCTTGATCACCTGAGGACGAGCCACGCTCTTAAGCTCGCTAAGCTCGTCCCGCAGCTTTTCAGCCCCGCGTACAGTAAGTGGCACCTTGCTCATGGTTTTATTACTCTCGGATAGTGATCGGTTTCTAACAGCGATTTATAAAGGGTAGTCGGTATAACGCGATGGGGAAAGAAGATCCCTTTCCCATCGATCAGGCGTTATCCACCATCTGATGCAAATCCTGCAGTCTATTGACCTCGACTTTATCCAATTGTTGCAACGCCAGACAAAACGCCTCGGCTCCGGAAATGGTAGTGGTATAGGTCACCTTGTGTTGCAGTGCCGCACGCCGGATGGAGGCGGAGTCCTCGATCGCCTGTTTACCCTCGGTGGTATTTACGATCATGCTGAACTCGTCGTTCTTGATCATATCCACGATATGCGGCCGCCCCTGCGCCACCTTGTTGGCTCGGACACAGGGAATATCGGCCTCCTGCAAAGCCCGACAGGTTCCGCCGGTGGCGTATAGTTCGAACCCGTGGCGCAACAGTTTCCGCGCCACCTCAACGGTACGGTTCTTGTCGGCATCGCGCACCGAGAGCAGTGCCCGCCCGCTGCGCGGCAGCGCTCCCCCGGCCCCTGCGGCCGCCTTGGCAAACGCCTCGCCGAAGGTCTTGCCCACTCCCATTACTTCTCCGGTGGACTTCATTTCCGGACCCAGCAGGGTATCCACTCCGGGGAACTTGATGAAAGGAAACACCGACTCCTTGACGAAGAAGTTGCCCGGAATCACCTCTTGGGTAAAGTTCTGCTGTTGCAGGCTCACCCCCGCCATACAGCGGGCGGCCACCTTGGCCAGAGGCACACCGGTGGCCTTGGAAACGAACGGTACGGTACGGGAGGCACGAGGGTTGACCTCCAGCAGATAGATCTCGTCATCCTTGATGGCGAACTGGGTGTTCATCAGCCCCACCACCTTCAGCTCCAGCGCCATTCTGCGGATCTGTTCACGCATGCGATCCTGTACATCCTGCGAGAGGGTATACGGTGGCAAAGAACAGGCGGAGTCGCCGGAGTGGACGCCGGCCTGTTCGATATGTTCCATGATGCCGCCGATCACCACATCACTGCCGTCGCAGATGGCGTCGATATCCACCTCGATAGCATCGTCCAGGAAACGGTCCAGCAGAACCGGGGAATCGTTGGAAACACTCACCGCATCACGCATGTAGCGGCGCAGGTCATCCTCGCCGTAGACGATCTCCATGGCGCGCCCGCCCAGCACGTAGGAGGGACGCACCACCAGGGGATAGCCGATCTCTTCCGCCAGGCGTACCGCCTGTTCGGTCTCCACCGCGGTGCGGTTGGGGGGCTGCTTCAACTTCAGCTTTTCCACCAGCTTCTGGAACCGTTCCCGGTCCTCCGCCAGGTCGATGGAGTCAGGGCTGGTGCCGATAATGGGGGCACCGGCCGCCTCCAGGTCACGGGCCAGCTTCAGGGGTGTCTGGCCGCCGTACTGAACGATGACACCCGCCGGCTGTTCCCGGTCGATGATCTCCAGTACATCCTCCAGGGTCAGGGGCTCGAAATAGAGCCGGTCGGAGGTGTCGTAATCGGTGGAGACGGTCTCCGGATTGCAGTTGACCATGATGGTCTCGTAACCGTCGTCGCGCATGGCGAAGGCGGCGTGGACACAGCAGTAGTCAAACTCGATGCCCTGACCGATGCGGTTGGGACCACCGCCCAGGACCATGATCTTCTTGCGATCGCCGGGATCGGCCTCACACTCCTCTTCGTAAGTGGAGTAGAGATAGGCAGTGCTGGTGGCAAACTCGGCGGCGCAGGTATCCACCCGTTTGAACACCGGTTTAACGTTGTTGGACCAGCGCAGATCCCGGATCTCCTTCTCACTGACTGCCACCAGCGTAGCGATGCGAATATCGGAAAAACCTTTACGTTTCAGATACCTAAGCCGTGCCTCATCCAACGCCGCCAGGCCGCCGGCGCGAATCTCCGCCTCGATCTTCACCAGCTCCTCGATCTGGACCAGGAACCAGGGATCGATGGCGGTGGCCTCGAACGCCTCCTCCAGGGTCATACCGAAACGGAAGGCGTCCGCCAGATACCAGAGCCGCTCCGCCCCCGCCTGGCGGATCTCCCGACGGATGACGTCCTTGGCGTCTTCCGCATCCAGATCCACCACCTCGCACAGGCCGTGCTTGCCGATCTCCAGACCGCGCAACGCCTTTTGCAGGGACTCCTGGAAGGTGCGGCCGATGGCCATCACCTCGCCCACCGACTTCATCTGGGTGGTGAGCCGGTCCGGCGCCTGAGGAAATTTCTCAAAGGCGAAACGCGGGACTTTGGTCACCACGTAGTCGATAGTGGGTTCGAAGGAGGCCGGGGTGGCGCCGCCGGTGATCTCGTTCTGCAACTCATCCAGGGTGTAACCCACGGCCAGCTTGGCCGCCACCTTGGCGATGGGAAACCCGGTAGCCTTGGAGGCCAGGGCCGAAGAACGGGAGACGCGGGGATTCATCTCGATGATGATCATGCGTCCGTTCTCCGGATTGATGGCGAACTGCACATTAGACCCGCCGGTATCCACACCGATCTCGCGCAACACCGCCAAAGAGGCGTCGCGCATGATCTGGTACTCTTTGTCGGTCAGGGTCTGGGCCGGGGCCACGGTAATGGAGTCACCGGTATGAATACCCATGGGATCCAGGTTCTCGATGGAACAGACAATGATGCAGTTGTCCTTGTGATCGCGCACCACCTCCATCTCGTACTCTTTCCAACCCAGGGCCGACTCTTCGATCAGCAGTTCGCTGGTGGGGGACAGATCCAGACCGCGTGCACAGATCTCCTCGAACTCCTCCCGGTTGTAGGCGATACCTCCGCCGGAGCCGCCCAGGGTGAAGGAGGGTCGGATGATGGCCGGGAAACCGATGGCGGCCTGCACCTGGAGCGCCTCCTCCATACTGTGGGCGATGGCGGAACGGGGCATGTCCAGCCCGATCTTCTGCATCGCCTTACGGAACAGGTCGCGGTCTTCCGCCTTGTCGATGGCCTCCCGGGAGGCGCCGATCATCTCCACGCCGTACTGCTCCAGCACCCCTTCCCGCACCAGATCAAGGGCGCAGTTGAGGGCGGTCTGACCACCCATGGTGGGCAGCAGGGCGTCGGGGCGTTCCTTCTCGATCACCCGCGCCACCGTCTGCCAGTTGATGGGTTCGATATAAATGGCGTCCGCCGTTTCCGGGTCGGTCATGATGGTGGCCGGGTTGGAGTTGACCAGGATCACCCGGTAACCCTCCTCCCGCAGCGCCTTGCAGGCCTGGGCACCGGAATAGTCGAACTCGCAGGCCTGACCGATGACGATGGGACCGGCGCCGATGATCAGAATACTTTTTATGTCAGTTCTTTTTGGCATTTTCGATTAGCCACAGAGGCACGGAGAACACAAAGATGGAGTATTGGCTGTCGCAACGACCGACCCATTACCAAGCATTTTCAAACCACCAACCTTCCTTATCGTTAACACTTCAGACACGCTCCGTGTCCTCGGTGCCTCTGTGGCTATTTATCAATTCAATAAAATGATCAAACACCGGCGCCACGTCGTGGGGTCCGGGGCTTGCTTCCGGATGGCCCTGAAAACTGAAGGCCGGCCGGTCGGTCCTGTGGATCCCCTGCAGGGAACCGTCGAACAGGGATTTATGGGTGGCGCGCAGGTTGTCCGGCAGGGTCGCCTCATCCACCGCAAAGCCGTGGTTCTGGCTGCTGATCATCACGGTCCGGGTCTCCAGATCCTGTACCGGATGATTGGCACCGTGATGGCCGAACTTCATCTTTACGGTACCGGCACCGCTGGCCAGCCCCAGCAATTGGTGTCCGAGACAGATGCCGAATACCGGAATATGGGTCTCCAGGATCTCCCGGATGGCACGGATGGCATAATCACAGGGCTCCGGGTCTCCGGGGCCGTTGGAGAGAAAGACGCCGTCCGGATTCATGGCTAGCACCTCACCGGCCGGGGTCTGGGCCGGTACCACCGTTACCCGGCAGCCGCGATCCACCAGCATGCGCAGGATGTTGCGCTTGATGCCGTAGTCGTAAGCCACCACATGCAGCGGCAACTGCTCTTCCACATCCTCTGGAACCTGCGAATGTCCAGCCTCCAGGGTCCAGGACCCCTCGACCCACTCATAGGGGGCATCCACCGTCACCTCCTTGGCAAGATCCATCCCTTTCAGTCCCGGAAACCCTCTGGCCGCGGCCAGGGCGGCCGCCTCGTCAAGATTATCGCCGGCGACGATGCAACCGTTCTGGGCGCCCTTCTCCCGCAAGATGCGGGTCAACATCCGGGTATCGATACCGGCAATGGCCACCACGCCGCTGTCCCGAAGATAGTGATCGAGGGGCTTCCGGTTACGCCAGTTGCTGGCCAACAGCGGCAGATCCCGGATCACCAGCCCGGCGGCATAGATGGCGCGGGACTCCTCGTCTTCGCTGTTGGTACCGGTATTGCCGATATGGGGATAGGTAAGGGTGACGATCTGTTTACAGTAGGAGGGGTCGGTGAGAATCTCCTGATAGCCCGTGATGGCTGTATTGAAAACCACTTCGCCGACGGTCTCTCCGTCGGCCCCTATGGAATCCCCCCGGAAAACAGTGCCGTCTTCCAGGACCAACAATGCAGGCTTTCTCAAGAATCAGTCCCCTACAGGCGTGCTGAACCGGACGGGGCCGATCGGTCCGCCCGGAACAGGTCAAAAACAGGGAGCGGTAATGCAGAAATGCTATGACCGCTGACCGCGGGAATTCTACTTGATACCGACCGACGCTGTCCATTGGTCATCCTAGGAATCCACCACCCCCACCTTTATACTGATCGCCCGTTCCCGGGCTTTACCAGGACAGATCATGGCCGATTCACCCAACATCATCGAAGTCACCCTGGAAAATTTCTCCGCAACGGTACTGGAAGGTTCCCGTTCCAGACCGGTGCTGGTGGATTTCTGGGCCGAATGGTGCCAACCCTGCAAGCTCCTTCTCCCGCTGCTCTCCGGACTGGCGGATGCCTATCAGGGGAAGTTTCTGTTGGCCAAAATCAACACGGAAGAACAGCAGGAACTCGCCGCCCGGTTCGGTATCCGCAGCATCCCGACGGTGAAACTCTTTCTGAACGGTGCGCCGGTTGACGAGTTTATGGGGGCGTTGCCGGAAGCGGAGATACGGGCCTTCCTGGACAAATATATCCCCAATGAAGCGGATGAGATGATCACACGGGCCAACGATCTGGCCCGCCAGGGCAGGATCGACGATGCCATCCGTCTGGCGGAGAAGGCAAAGGAAGCCGATCCGCGGAATCTGCGCACCCTGATCGCCTATGCCAGCCTTAAAGCGGTAGCCGGGGAAACCGCGGAAGCACGGACAATACTGGACGGGCTGCCGGAGTCGGAGCGGGAACATCCGGATGTTAAGGGACTGAGGGCTCAGCTTCTGTTCGATGCCGTTGCGGAAACCGCGCCGCAGGCAGCGGAGCTGGAACGGCGACTCTCTTCCGATCCGGCGAACAGCGAAGCCCGCTATCAGCTGGCGGCGCAGCTGGTAATGGACGGCCGCTACGAGCAGGCGCTGGAGCAGTTGTTACTGCTGTTGCAGAAGAACCGCGGCTACGGAGACGAAGCCGCCCGCAAGGGCATGTTGGCGATCTTCGACATCCTGGGTGGCGGCGGCGAGCTGGTAAGCCGGTTCCGTAACCGGATGTTTAACGTGCTCCACTGATACCACTTTCGCGGAGAACAACGCTCAGTTGTTAACAGGCCCCGGGGAAGCCCATTTGCGATAACCTGGGGTGATAGGCGTAATCCGCGGCTTCTGCCCCGAAAAATCCCCTCCGGGTCAGGTCTCCTTACTCTCCGAAAATCTTCGACAGAGTCTTCGCCATCCAGCCCTTGTCCAGGGCGTCTATCCTCGCCTTGGCCGCGCCCACGTAATCCGCGTCTTCGTGCTTGATATGATTGATCAGCCAATCCCGCAGCTCGGAGAGCAGCGTCTCGGCGATATCCTCTCCGTTCTGAAAACGGTCCTGGTAATCATGGATCCGCTTGGCAAACTCTTCATGGGTTTTTTTATGCGCCTCGAAGTTGGGATACTGGGCCTGTTCCTGGAGATGCTCCTCGAAGGAGAAATGGGAGACGGTGTAATCCACCAGGTCGTTCAGGACCTCCTGCACCAGACTCTCGTCATCGGCGGCGATGGAATCCTGTAACTGATTCATGTAATCCACGATGCGGCGGTGCTGACTGTCGATAACCGGAATTCCGGTATTCAGGTGTTCATCCCACACGAAATAGGACATTGGAAGGGTTCCTTAAACTTGTATCGTTGTATTGTTGAATTGTTTCTTAGAGTTAAGTAAAAAAAACACGTTGAATCAATAGTGCTAAGCAATCCCCCCTCTGTCAAACCGCCGAGCAACCGCTAGACCCCCAAATGGACATCTCCGTCATCATCCCCACCTTCAACCGCGCCCATACCTTGGGCCGGGCGCTGGATTCGGTACTGCAGCAGACCCGGCCGCCGCGTGAGATCATCGTGGTGGATGACGGGTCCGGTGATGACACGGCCGAATTGGTCGCCCGGCATCCGGCCCAGCCCGTATACCTTTATCAGACTAACCGGGGTGTAAGCAGCGCCCGCAATCTGGGGATCCGCAGCGCCTCGGGGGAGTGGCTGGCTTTTCTCGATTCCGATGATGAGTGGCTGCCGGGCAAACTCGCCGCCCAGGCGTCGGCCCTGCGCCGGGAACCCGACTGCCGGATCTGTCATACCGAGGAGGTCTGGGTCAGGAACGGGAAACGGGTCAATCCCATGAACAAGCACGCCAAGAGCGGTGGCCGTATTTTTAAAAACTGCCTCCCCCTGTGTGTCATCTCCCCCTCCTCCGTCATGATCCATCGCGATCTGTTGCAGGAGGTGGGTCTGTTTGACGAGGGACTCCCCGCCTGCGAGGACTACGATCTCTGGCTGAGGATCTGTGCCCGCCACCCGGTGGCTTTCGTGGCGGAACCGCAGATCGTCAAATACGGGGGTCACCCGGATCAGCTTTCGCGTCGCCACTGGGGCATGGACCGTTTCCGTATACAGGCCCTGGAGAAGCTCCTGAAGAACGGAGAATTAACCGAAGGCGACAGGTCGGCTGTTATCCGGACCCTGATGGAAAAGACCGAAATCCTGGCAAACGGCGCGGCCAAGCGCGGCAAACTTGAAGAGGCGGAGGGGTACCGGCAGCTGCAGCGCAAATATCGGAATCCGTAACGGGATCAGTGCTTGTTCCTCAGCACCATAATATTGTTGCTGTTCTCCATCTCCACGCGATTCAGGAAACTCATTCCCAACAGCACCTCGGCGGGGCTGTTTCCCTCCACCACAACCGCTTCCACCTGCCGCAGGACAATAGCCCCCACCCGCACTTCATCGAGGATCACGCTGTAAGCCCTGGCGTAACCGGAGGCGGTCTGTACCGCGGCCTTCTTGCCCTTCAGCCAGTAGGGGAGACCCAACCGCCGCGCCTCGGCCTCGCTCATGGCGATCGAGGTTGCGCCGGTATCCACCAGCATATTGACGGTACGGCCGTTGATGCTGCCGACGGTGGAGTAGTTACCTCTGATATCCCGCGCAATCATGACCTCGGTCTTCGTCGGCGTACTTAGGCCGCCGCCGAATCGGCTGTTCAGGCCGTAGGTCTGTCTTTCACCGTTCGCTTCGATAACCGCATTCCGGCTGTCCGCGGAGATCAGCGTCACCCCCTCCGGGGAGGTCTCCCCCGCCTTCAGGACCCGGCTCCTGCCGTCTATCTCCACCATGGCCTTATCGGGAAACAGCGCCACCACGCGTATGGAATCCACCGCTTGGGAAACCACGGGCAGGAACAGGAGAAACAGCGAAAGGACGAAATTCAGGGCAGACTTCATCTTAGTACGGGACATATGCAATATCGGGACGCTTTTCGCAGGGTAGGCGTTGACTGATGCAAAATCTAATACAAAAGCAGTTCCTTGCGTTCTTTCCCACCTCCGCGTTCCGACCCCGCCGGACAGTTGAGTACTAACCAAAAAGATAGACCCCGAGCTGCAACAGGGCAAATGCGTAAACACCGGCCAACAGATCATCCAGCATGATCCCCACCCCCCCTTCCACCTGCCGATCCAGCCAGCGGATAGGCCAGGGCTTGAGGATATCGAACACCCGGAACAGGAGGAATCCGCTCACCAGCCATACCCAGCCTGATGGCGCCAGCCAGAGGGTGACCAGGAAACCGACCCACTCGTCCCAGACGATCCCGCCGGGGTCATGGACCCCGAGATCCCGCGCGGTCTTTCCGCAGAGCCATATGCCGAGAACGAAAAGCGCCATGACCAGCAGCAGATAGAACAGGGGGGACAGGGGTTGCAGCAACAGGTACAGGGGTATGGCGGCCAGGGTGCCCGCCGTCCCCGGCGCCTTGGGAACCGCCCCGGAACCGAGTCCGAAGGCGAGCAGGTGTACGGGATTGGACCAATCCGGCCGGGGCTTAGTCATGATCGGTGAAATGCTCGTAACCGGGGTGAAAGACATGCAGCTCGGACCCGTCGCCCAGGCGACAGCGGATACCGGATTCCGCCGTCACGGTACCGACGGGGGTCAGACCGCAATCCAGCCGTTTCCCCAGCGTCTCCAGGGTGTCGGCCCGATCCGGGGCGACGGTAACACAGAGTTCGTAGTCGTCGCCGCCGGCCAGTACCCGCTCCCATTCGCCCCCCTGATCCAGATAGCCGCTGACGCCGGGGGAGAGGGGGATCCGCGCCAGATCCAGATCCGCTCCGACGCCGCTCCGTTCACAGATATGCCCGAGGTCGGACAGCAGGCCGTCGGAGATATCTATGGCGGCACCGGCCAGACCCGCCAGGGCCCGTCCCGCCTCTACTCTTGGAATAGGTCGCTCGAGACGGGCGCGCAGATCCGCCCCGTCCCGCAGTGAACGATAGGCCCCCTGCAGCTCCAGCAGTGCCACGGCGGCATCTCCGATGGTACCGGTAACATAGATCAGGTCCCCGGGCCGGGCACCGTCCCGGCGCAGGGCCTTGCCGGGCTCCACGAACCCCTGGGCGGTAACCGTGATGCTCAGGGGTCCGCGGGTGGTATCACCCCCCGCCAGCTGCACCCCGAAGTCCCGCGCCAGGCCCAGAAACCCCCGGCTGAACCCCTGCAGCCAGTCCGGATCCGCTGCCGGCAGAGTCAAAGCCAGGGTGACCCAGGCCGGCTCCGCGCCCATGGCCGCCAGATCACTGAGGTTTACCGCCAGGGCCTTGTGTCCCAATCCCTCGGGATCCGCAGCGGAAAGGAAATGCACCCCCTCCACCAGGGTATCGGTGGTGACCGCCAGCTCCCGGTCCGCGGGCGGGTGCAGCAGCGCACAGTCGTCACCGACGCCCAACAGCACATCCGTCCGTTCCGACCCGGCACCGGAAAAGTATTTCGCGATCAGATCGAATTCGGAAAGAGACATGAATGAGGACTCCTGGCGGGCTTCGTTATGCGGTGGAAGCTGGGGGATATTCAGGGAACTCTCAAGGTCGGGCATCCTCACCCACGGAAAAGATGGTCGCTGTCAGCGCTTCTGCTTGATTTCCGCCGCCCGCACCTTGCGCGCCAGTTTATCCAACACCCCGTTGACATATTTATGCCCCTTCTCGGCGCCGAAAACCTTGGCCAACTCCACCGCCTCGTTGATGACCACCCGGTAGGGCACCTCGGGGTGGTGCAGCAGCTCGAACGCCCCCAGGCGCAGAATCGCGCGTTCCACCGGATCGACGCTCTCTATGGCGCGATCCAGGCTGGGCCGAAGCTGTTCATCCAGTTCCGTGAGATGGGCCGGCACACCATGCAGCAGATCCCTGAAATAAGGAACCTCGAAACTCTCCAGGTCCTGTTCCGCCAGAAACTGGTTGTCGATATCACCCACGTTCTGGCCCGTCATCTGCCACTGGTAGACGGCTTGAACGGCGTGATGCCGCGCCTGGCTGCGTTTTCCGCTCATCTATTCAGGGTTCAGAGCTGGCGCAGCAGATTGACCATCTCGATGGCGGACATGGCGGCTTCCGCACCCTTGTTGCCGGCTTTGGTTCCGGCACGCTCGATGGCCTGCTCGATGGTATCCACCGTGAGCACACCGAAGGACACCGGCACGCCGTGCTTGAGGTTGACCTGGGCCATGCCTTTAACACACTCGGAAGCGACGTATTCAAAATGGGGTGTGCCTCCACGTATCACCGCCCCCAAGGCAATGATGGCGTCATACTCTCCCTTGGCGGCGACCTTTTCCAGGGCCAGGGGAAGTTCGAAAGCGCCGGGCACTCGGACGACGGTTATATCCGCTTCCGCGGCGCCATGCCGTTTGAGGGTATCTACCGCGCCTTCCAGCAGACTCTCCACGATGAAACTGTTGAAACGTGCCACTACCAGGCAGAAACGGGCGTTCTGCACATTCAGTGCACCTTCGATGGTCTTGATAGTCATAGCGAAATCCTAAACCTTGGTATGCATGTAATTGTATGCCACAGAGGCACAGAGCCCACGGAGAAACATTAGAACCCAACTACCAATGCGCTTCTAGTGAATCTCTGGATTAATTCGTCATTTCGGCTTTCGCCGGAATGACGATATAGGAAGTAACCGGATATTCCTAAGTCGGCGAATGCCTGTCGCATCACCGATATCACGACAATACTTGCCCTATCTCCTCTGTGTTCTCCGTGCCTCTGTGGCAATTAGATAGATATTCAAAAAGCTACTGGCAATCCACGTACTCCATTATCTCCAGATCAAAACCCGAGATAGCATGAATACTCTTGGGCGTACTCAGAACCCGCATCTTGCGCACCCGGAGATCGGACAGAATCTGGGCGCCTACACCGAAGGTACGCAGGTGGCTGCCTCCCCCGGGCTGGTTGCCCGCCTCTTCCGCGCTCTGGATCTGACAGTTGCGCATGCGTTGGATGATTTCCCGGGTGGAGTCGTGATTGCGCAGCACCACGATAACCCCCTCTCCCTCCTTGGCCACCTGGCGCATGGCGTTTTTCAACGGCCAGCTGCAACCGCCGTGCACGGGTGAAAACAGATCGCAGAGGGTGTTCTGCATATGCACCCGAACCAGGGTCGGTTTATCCGGCTGTATATCCCCCATGACCAGCGCCAGGTGCAGTTCATTGTCGATGCAGTCCTGATAGGCCACCAGTCGGAACTCGCCGTACTCCGTGGGCATGGCGCATTCACTGACGCGCTCGATGGTCTTCTCGTTACGCACCCGATAATGGATCAGATCGGCCACCGTACCGATCTTTATATTGTGTTCCTTGGCGAACCGTTCCAGATCCGGGCGCCGTGCCATGGTACCGTCATCGTTCAGGATCTCCACGATCACCGCCGAGGGTGCCTTGCCCGCCATCCGCGCCAGATCACAACCGGCCTCGGTATGTCCCGCCCGCACCAGCACGCCGCCCGGCTGCGCCATGAGGGGAAAGATATGCCCCGGCTGCACCAGATCCTGCGGTTGGGCATCCGCTTTAACGGCGGCCAGAACGGTAGTCGCCCGGTCGGCCGCGGATATGCCGGTGGATACCCCCTCCGCCGCTTCGATGGAGACGGTGAAATTGGTGCGGTGTATGGATTCGTTCTGGTCCACCATCAGCGGCAGACGCAACTGCTGACAACGCTCTTTGGTGAGGGTGAGGCAGATCAGACCACGACCGTAGCCGGCCATGAAGTTGATCGCCTCCGGAGTGACGTCCTCCGCCGCCATCAGCAGGTCACCTTCGTTTTCACGCTCTTCGTCGTCCATGATGATGACCATTTTGCCTTGGCGCAGGTCTTCAACAATCTCTTCAATAGTATTCAGGGACATGGCCTCGTCCGGGGATTGGTAATCCGATGGAAAATTAGGAAACGGTAATGTTAGCAGAGCGGAAGAAAACAGGAAAACCGGAGTTTTCCAGGACCTATTTGAGAAACCCGCTCCGGGCCAGCAGTTCCAGGGTCACGCCGCCCTCCTGTTCCGGCTCCGCCGCCCTGTCACCCAGCAGCAGCCGTTCCAGGTATCGGGCCACCAGGTCCACTTCCAGATTGACGCGGCTGCCCGGCCGATAGCGGTCGATAATGGTCTCCCGCACCGTATGGGGAACGATATTGAGATCGAACTGCCGCCCCTGGACCCCGTTCACAGTCAGGCTGGCGCCGTCCACGCAGATGGATCCCTTGTGGGCGATATAGCGGGCCAGCTCCTCCGGGGCCTCGATGCGGAAGCGGACGGAACGGGCGTCCTCCCGCCTCTCCAGGACTCGCCCCACGCCATCCACATGACCGCTCACCAGGTGGCCGCCGAGGGGGGTGCTGAGGGTAAGGGCCTTCTCCAGGTTTACCGGACTCCCCGGGCGCAGTTCCCCCAGGGTGGTCAGCCCCAGGGTCTCGCGGGAGATATCCGCCACATAGCCGTCCCCCGGCAGGTCGATCACGGTGAGACAGACCCCGTTGGTGGCGATGCTGTCCCCCAGGCCCACATCCGTCATATCCAGTTTCCCGGCACGGATATGCAGGGCCATATCCCCGCCCCGGGGCTCCATCCCCGCCAGAGTGCCTACCGCCTGGATGATTCCTGTAAACATAAGCCTGTATTCTTAAAAAAACCTTTTTTGCCACAGAGGCACGAAGCACACAGAGACCAATTTTAGAGTCTAATCACAGATGCCCGCGAATAGTATCGCCGCGCCACAAAATCCGCCGTAAAGATACCTTAACTTTACCTCTGTGAACTCTGTGTCTCCGTGGCCAATGCGAATATCCGGTGGCCTCATTCACCAAAGAACAACTTGATATTCCTACAGAGGCACGGAGCACAGAGACCAGTTTTAGAGTCTAATCACAGATGTCCGTGGAATAGTATCGCCGCGCCACAAAATCCGCCGTAAAGATACCTTAACTTCACCTCTGTGAACTCTGTGTCTCCGTGGCAACTATTTCATCATATTCGGTTTCGCGGTAATGCGAATATCCGATCCGATGCTACGAACATCGACGATCTCCAGCCCGATCCGGTCCTGCATCTTTTCCAGACCCGGCAGATGGAACAGCCCCCGGCCGCCGTCCCCCATCAGGTGGGGCGCGACATAGATCACCAGTTCATCCACCAGCCCCTCGGACAACGCGGCACCGGCCAGGGTCGGCCCCGCCTCCAACAGGATCTCGTTGATCTCCTGGGTGGCCAGATATTCAAACACCGAGCGCAGATCGATACAGTCGCTGCCGGCGGGACGCCGAATTACCTGAGCACCCGTCGCCTCCAGTTGGGACCTCCTGACCGGATCCCGGTCGGCGCAGCAGATAATGACCGTCATCCCCGGCAGAGTCAGCATCCTGGCCTCTGGCGAGATCTGCAGTTGCGAATCCAGCACCACCCGCAACGGCTGCTGCGGCTCCAGTTCCGGCGGCAGTTCCGGTAAATCTTCTCGCCCAAGGCGAACATTCATGGAGGGGTCGTCCGCCAGCACGGTACCGATGCCGGTGACGATGGCGGAACTCCTGGCCCGCAACCACTGCACGTCCCTGCGGGCATCCTCGCCGGTGATCCACTTGCTTTCGCCGCTGGCCATGGCGGTGCGACCGTCGAGACTCATGGCCAGCTTGCAGCGCACATAGGGCAGGCCGTCACGCATGCGCTTGATGAAACCCGGATTGAGGGCCTCGACCTCCGGCTGCATCAACCCGCACGCCACCTCCACCCCCGCCTCCCGCAGACGTTCCAACCCCTGACCCGCCACCAGCGGATTGGGATCCTCCATGGCCACCACCACCCGGCGCACCCCGGCCTCGATCAGGCCTTCGGTACAGGGGGGTGTCCGACCGTGGTGACAACAGGGTTCCAGGGTGACATAGGCGGTGGCCCCGCGCGCCCTGTCCCCGGCTGCGGCCAGGGCGTTGGGCTCCGCGTGCGGCTCCCCCGCCCGGCGATGATAACCTTCGCCGACGATGTCGTCGCCGTTGACCAGCACACAACCCACCCGGGGATTGGGATGGGTGGTGTAAAGCCCGTTGCGGGCCAGGCGGATGGCGCGGGCCATGTAGCGGTAATCTTCGGGGCTCATTTCTTTTTTTCACCCTCCAGCAGATCCATCTGCTTGCGTTTCACCTCCGGTGAAGGTTGGCTCTGCAACCGTTCGATCTCCTCGCGGAAGGCGTTCACATCCTCGAAGCTTCGATAGACCGAGGCGAAGCGCACATAGGCCACCTGATCCAGATTCCGCAGCTCCTCCATCACCCACTCGCCGATCTGACGTGACGGGACCTCCCGTTCGCCGCTGGCCAGCATTTTACGGCGAATATGATCCAGGGCGGCCTCCACCTCCTCGGTGCCCACCGGGCGCTTTTCCAGGGCCCGCATCATTCCCGAGGCAAGTTTACGCCCGTCGAAAGGAACCCGGCTGCCGTCCTGCTTGATCACCCGCGGCAGATTCAGCTCGGCACTCTCGTAAGTGGTAAACCGCTCCTTGCAGACCGTGCACTCGCGACGGCGGCGCACCTGATCCCCCTCCCCGAACAGGCGGGAGTCGATCACCTTGGTGTCCTGAGCTCCGCAGAAGGGGCAACGCATCTGATTAAAGGTCCTGGGTTCCGGGATCCGGGGTCCGGGTCAAATACAGACTCACCCGGTTCCGCAACCCCGGTCCCCCGTTTATTTGTAAACCGGGTACTTGGCACAGAGGGCCAGCACCTTCTCCCGGACCCGATCGATCACGGAGGTGTCACCCTTGGAATCAATAACGTCGCACATCCAACCCGCCAGGGTTCCGGCCTCCTGTTCACCGAAACCGCGAGTGGTGATAGCGGGGGTACCCACGCGGATACCGGAGGTGACAAACGGCGACTGGGGGTCGTTGGGTACGGCGTTCTTGTTGACGGTGATATTAGCGGCGCCCAGCCAGGCGTCCACATCCTTGCCGGTCAATCCCGCCTCGATAAAGCTCACCAGGAACAGGTGGTCGTCGGTACCCTTGGAGACCACATCGTAGCCGCGATCCATGAACACCGCCGCCATGGTCCTGGCGTTGTCCAACACCTGCTGCTGGTAGGTCTTGAACTCCGGCTCCATGGCCTCCCTGAAGGCCACCGCCTTGGCGGCGATGACATGCATCAGCGGACCGCCCTGGGTACCGGGGAACACCAGGGAGTTGAGTTTCTTCTCGATCTCCTCATTGGCCTTGGCCAGAATCAGGCCGCCCCGGGGACCGCGCAGGGTCTTGTGGGTGGTGGTAGTGGTCACGTCGGCAATCTGTACCGGGCTGGGATAGAGGCCGGCGGCGATCAGCCCCGCCACATGAGCCATGTCCACGAACAGGTAGGCGCCCACCTCGTCGGCAATGGCACGGAAACGCTGCCAGTCCACCACCCGCGAGTAGGCGGAGAAACCGGCGACGATCATTTTCGGTTTATGCTCCCGGGCCAGGCGCTCCACCTCTTCGTAATCGATTTCGCCGGTCTCGGGGTTCAATCCGTACTGCACCGCGTTATACAGCTTGCCGGAGAAGTTGGGCTTGGCGCCGTGAGTCAGGTGGCCGCCGTGGGCCAGGCTCATTCCGAGCACCGTATCCCCCGGCTGACAGAGCGCCATATAGACCGCGGCATTGGCCTGGGAACCGGAATGGGGCTGAACGTTGGCGTAATCCGCACCGAACAGGGCCTTGGCCCGATCGATGGCCAGCTGCTCCGCCACATCCACATGTTCGCAACCGCCGTAGTAGCGCTTGCCCGGGTAACCCTCCGCGTATTTATTGGTCAAAACCGATCCCTGGGCCTGCATCACCCGCGGGCTGGTGTAGTTCTCGGAGGCGATCAGCTCGATGTGCTCTTCCTGACGCCGTTCCTCGGCCTGAATTGCTTCCCAGATCTCGTCATCATAGCCACTGATCTTCATATCTTTACTGAACATGTAACCCTTCTCCGG
>JBNKJV010000025.1:0-24244 GCA_050291465.1 Sedimenticolaceae bacterium
GCGACAAAAACCAGCTGGAGCGTGTCACATTCCGTGACGGTACTGAGTGGCGGGGAACGGACCTCCACGCCCAGGGTTTGGTGCTGATCGGCACAGAGTCGGATGAGACGCTGCACGGTGTCAATATCTTCGAGGACGTCATCTATGGCCTCGGTGGGGACGACATACTGAACGGATATGACGGTAACGATATTCTGTATGGCGGTGAGGGAAACGACGAGTTGCACGGCGGCAGGGGCTCCGACACCTATATAGGTGGTGCGGGGAACGACATTCTGGGCGGGGTCCCCGGCAGTGAGGACTATGGTAGCGGCACGCGGGGAAGCGACGGCCTGTTCTACGGGAACCGGTATGAAGGGGGAACCGGGAACGACCTGCTGCTCGGAACGGAGTACGGGGATACCTATGTGTTTAATCTGGGCGACGGCCAGGATGTAATTCAGGAGGTAAGAGGCCAGACGGGTATGTTGGACACGCTGGTGTTTGGTGAGGGAATCTCTTCGGCGGATATCAGTGTAAAGCGTGAAGGTACGAATCTGGTATTTAGCCATGTTAACGGAACGGACAAGGTTACGGTCCAGAACTGGTACGGAAGCGACAAAAACCAGCTGGAGCGTGTCACATTCCGTGACGGTACTGAGTGGCGGGGAACGGACCTCCACGCCCAGGGTCTGGTGTTGCTCGGTACGGAGTCGGGTGAGACGCTGCACGGTGTCAATATCTTCGAGGACGTCATCTATGGCCTTGGCGGTAACGATACCCTGTATGGATACGATGGGGCAGATGTCTTGTTTGGTGGGGAGGGTAATGACACGCTGGATGGGGGCCGCGGATACGACCGATATATAGGCGGATCCGGGGATGACATACTGGGCGGAGCCTATGGAAGTGCAGATTACAGGAGCGGTACAAGGGGAAGTGGCGGCCTGTTTTATGGAAACAGGTATGAAGGAGGAACCGGGAACGATCTGCTTCGCGGGACGAAGTACGGGGATACCTATGTGTTTAACCCGGGAGACGGCCGGGATGTAATCCGGGAGATAAGCGGCCAGACCGGTACTATTGATACGTTGGTATTGGGTGACGGAATAAGGAATGATCAGCTTTGGTTCGAGAAAGCAGGAAATGATTTGAACGTAAGTGTTATTGGTACCGAGGACGGCATAACAATTAATAATTGGTATGGGTCGTCGGATAGCCAGATCGAATCATTCGTTACCGCAGAAGGGGACGTATTGACCAATACAAGAGTGGATCAGTTGGTCGCAGCGATGGCGGCATTTTCGCCGCCTACTCCAGGGCAAATGATCCTTCCTGAAAATATGCAGGACGAGCTTGCCCCGGTTATTGCGGTAAGCTGGCAGTAGTAATCATGTGATTTCAAGCATTCTATTCCGGTGAATATTAATAGCCACTAGGGGAATGGGGAGGAGGGTGTTTTTTTACACCCGCATGGAAGGAATAAGCGGATGGAAAATGCTAAAGGGATGATTAAATGCGATGCAAATCGTTAGTTCTATTGTTCCTGGCCCTATTGAGTATGATTTCTTATGCAGGAAATGATCCTGGCTCTCTGAAGGAGTGCCAAAAGATAAAGGATCGTATTGAGCGCTATACGAATCTACGTCGAGCGGGAGGAACGGGTGAGCAAATGAAACAGTGGCAGAAAAGGCGAAACGATTACAAGGATAAATATTCAGATAAGGACTGCAAACGATACCGAAATCGGCTCAAGTGAACAGGTTTGTAGAAATGAAATCGGATAGATAGATCACGCCGCTGACTCAACCAGCGTCCCTTCACGATAGTCCGATATGGCCTGTTCTATCTCCTGTTGCGTGTTCATCACAAACGGACCGTACTGGGCGATGGGTTCATTCAGCGGCTTTCCCGCCAGTAACAGGACCCGGGTGTCTTCATTGCCCTTGATCTCCACAACGCCATTCTTCGATAGCACCGCCAGTTGCCCGTTCTGCAGGGTCTGATCGCCGATGACGGCCTGGTCCTGGTAGGCATATACCAGGGCGGTGTGGCCGTCCGGAACCTGGACGTGGATGGTTTGCCCCGGGGCGATATGGATATCCAGATAGAGCGGGTCGGTGGATAGGCCGGCAACCGCGCCTTTTACCCTGTTGCCGTCGATGGTGGTCTCTCCCGCAATCACCTTGTAGGTTGTGCCGCCGATGGTTTCAACCGGGATATCGCGGGCGGCGATGTCCCGATAGTGCGGGTCCTTCATCTTCTCCGTCGCCGGCAGGTTTACCCAGAGCTGAAATCCGCTCAGGCGCCCCTCGGTCTGCTGCGGCATCTCGGAGTGGATGATCCCGCGTGCGGCGGTCATCCACTGCACGTCGCCGTCGTTCAGCAGGCCCACGTTGCCCATGTGGTCTTCGTGGCGCATTTTCCCGGCCAGCATGTAGGTGACCGTCTCAAAGCCGCGATGGGGATGAGGGGGGAAGCCGCCGATATAGTCCGCTGACTCATCCGAGCCGAAGGCGTCCAGCAGCAGAAACGGGTCATATTGGCCGGGGTTCCTCCCGCCGAACACCCGCGTGAGTTTGACTCCCGCGCCGTCGGAGGTGGCGCGGCCGGTTTCAACGGCGACGATTTCTCTGGTATTCATGGCGTTCTCCTTTTCCTCACGCCGCGAGCCGGCGAATGGTTTCGCGGGCCTCGTTTATACCCTGCTCCCGTGCGCTGTCGCTGATGTTCAGACCCTCCGCGTAGATCACGCGAATATCGGAGATGCCCATGAGCTCCAGGACATTCCTGATGAAGGGGACCAGTGCGTCTGAAGGACTGTCCTTATGTATGCCTCCGCGCGTGGTTATCACATAAGTGGTTTTGTTTTCCAGCAAACCCTGCGGACCGTTCTCCGTGTAGGCGAATGTCACGCCCGGCTGGACGATGTGGTCGAACCACGCCTTTAACACAGACGGTACGCTGAAGTTATACATGGGCGCGCCGATGACCAGTATGTCCGCCTCTATCAGCTCTTTCACCAGCGCGGCGGAGTAGGCGACCGTGGCATGTTGTTCACTGCTGCGTTCGGATTCCTCAGTGGTGTGGGCGGTAACCCAGTGGCTGTCGATGTGAGGAATATCCTCGCTCTCCAGGTTGCGGTGTTTCACCTCGAAGTCACCCAGTTGTTCGCCCAATGTCTCTATCAGCTCCCGTGCCAGTTGATGTGATACCCCCTGCTTCTGGAACAGGCTGGAATCGATATGAAGGATGTTTTTCATGTTTCAGTCTCCCGAATGGCCGTCTATTTGCGCTCTAGGGGAATAATAGCTCTGGAAAATAGATTAAATGTCGCTAATAATTGATATAAATGATCAGGAAATTAGATAAATTATCCCCGTGAATACCGGCAACTGGCCGAAAATCTCTCTGGAGCAGTGGTCCGCTTTTATCGCGGTGGTGGAAGAGGGGTCTTTTGCCCGTGCCGCGGAGGCACTGAACAAAAGCCAGTCCGCTATCAGCTATGCCGTTGCGCGGCTGGAGGAGCAGTTGCCCACGCCCGTGCTGCGACTGCAGGGGCGCAAAGCAGTGATCACCGAGGCCGGGGAGGTGATGTACCGCCGCGCCAAGCAACTCATTGATCTGGCGAACGATGTGGAACAGACCGCCCAATGCCTGGCCCAGGGGTGGGAGACCACCATCACCGTGGCGGTGGACGCCATTGTCCCCATGGAGCCCGTACTCCAGGCCATGCGCCGCTTCGGCGACACGGTGCCCCAAACCCGGGTGGTACTGCTGGAGACCGCACTCTCCGGAACGGATGAGGCCCTGCTGGAACGCCGGGCGGACATGGCCGTTTGTGCAAGCATCCCGCCCGGGTTTCTTGCCACCCCCTTAGGCGAAGTGAACAAGATAGCGGTCGCCCATGCATCCCATCCGTTGGCACGCGCAGAGCGCCCCCTCACGGAGCAGGATCTGCGTCAGGCGCGGCAGATCGTGGTGCGGGATTCCGGTATGAAACGCAGTCAGGACAGCGGCTGGCTGGAGGCGGAGCAACGCCTTACCGTGAGTCATTTTGCAACCAGCCTGAAGGCGCTGGAACAGGGGTTGGGGTTCGCCTTCGTGCCTGCTTCACTTGTTGAGGCGGCAATAGCAGAGGGCCGGCTAAAACGACTGAACCTGGAAAAAAACGCGGAGCAGCGTATACCCCTGTATCTGGTTAACGCGGGACATGACTATACCGGTCCGGCACTGCAGGCATTCAGCGAAGAGCTGATCTCGTGTTTTAAGAACTTTATCAAGACGTGATTGGAGTCATTGCCCCGGGCTTCCGGAATCTATCTAATTGGAGGGGCGAGCGAATAGGAATATTCTTACTTATTGCAAAAGGATATTACGGTATTCTAGCCGTTGCTCCGCAACGTATAACCGGCTGCATATTTCACACTGGAGCTGTCCGCGCAATTACCGTTAGCCGCACACAAGGATCGGGGAAAACGATATGGATTTGGATTTAGGCGCAAACAGGGTTTTTGATGAAAGCCAGGTGCCGGAGCACCTGAGCCACCTCATTCCCGTCGTTAAGCGATGGGGTTTCAGCAAGAGTTCTGAACAGGATGCCTTCGTCAAGGCCATGATAAGGGAGAGGCCGGACGAGGTGCTGGAGTTCTCTGTTCTGTATGACCGGAACCGGGACGCCATATTGGAATGGCAGAACTCCATTCCCTGGAAGCATATATCCGATATGACCAGCGATGACTGGCACCATCCGAAATGGGCGTTTACCGCGCTGTATAAGATTAGGGAACTGACCGGGCCGGGCATGGTTACGGCGGCGGAGATTCAGGCCAAGGAGAGATTCCATACGGAACAGAGGATAAAGGGATATAGAATGGCCACAGTTAAGGCGGATGAGGCTTTCAGACTGAAAAGATATGAGGAGTTCGTCAGGATCCTGTCGGATTATGAGGACCTGCTATCCGAAGTGCAGATAAAGAAGATGGATATGGCGAAGAGGAGTGTCAATTGATAATAACATCCTGATCAATGGGATCAGACTCGATAAATCTAATAAGGAAAAAGAATGAGAAATCTTATTATAAAACTTGCAACCTGGGCATTTTTGTTGGGCCTTGTGTTAAGCGGTTACGGGGTTTGGGAGATTTACAAGCAAAGGAACGTATCAACTACGCCGGAAGTAATGGAAATAGGCGGAGTGGCCGACCCTCAGGGCCAGATGGTGTATGCGTCCATTCAGGGCGGTGTGGTCGATTACAACAATACCTATGAATACAGTCTTACTACCAAGAACGACGTAAAACTCAACACCGAATATTATGTTCCTGTTATAAATGAAGACACGGAAAAAGTCGTCTACATTCTCAAGTTGGGATCAGAGCCGACCATCGCGCAAATGGCGCTGGAAGCGAATTTTACCGGGTTGCTTTCCAGCTCAGGAGAAATACCTGAAGACCTTCGAGTGGAATTTAAAAAGGAATATCCGGGGCAAACTTTTCTCCTATTGGATTCCACCTACGAACCCAAAGCCATTATGGAGAAACTGCTGGACCTCAAAATATTTTTTATTTTGATGATCGGAGGACTGATCATTCGGCTGGCGCTTTCGTCCAAATCCACACCTCAGCAGGAAATGGATGAGCCCGGCAGCAATCCGAATCCATAATATTTGTCGCCGACGCAAATCGCAAAAATCGCTAATGAATCTCTGAATAATTCCTCCCCCATACGTGGGGGAGGTGTAAGGGATATTGCTAAACAGGGGACTTAAGAATATGGAACAAAACCCCTATCAAACACCCAAGGCGGAAGTCCGGGAGGTTGTGCCCGGTGTATCCGAGGCGGCGGTGCGGATACGCGAGGAGCATATCAGTCACGAGGCATCGGTTCGCTCCTTTGGTGTGCTCTACTATATAGGCGCGGCGGTGCTGGTGGTCTTCGGTCTTACGCAGATATTTTTATTGACGCAGCGGCCGGACGACGCCTATGCAGCCTTTGCGGGCCTCTTTCTCGGCCTGGGTTTGTTGTATTTATGGATTGGCTCCGGCATGAGGGCCCTGCGGGCGAAGGTGAGACACGTCGCCGGGGTATTTGCCGCAATCGGCCTGCTGGGCTTTCCCCTGGGAACCCTGATCAACGGCTATATCCTTTATCTGAGTTATTCAAAAAAGGGCCAGATGGTGTTCTCCGAGGAGTACCAGGAGATCCGGCAGGCGACACCCCATATCAAATATAAGACATCCATGGTCGTATGGTTGCTGTTGATGCTCCTCCTGGTGTTCCTGGCGGCGGCGATCCTGATACCTCTGCTCAAGGGGGTATGAGCCGATGAAGCCCGCCGCAATCCGTTGCGGCAGGCGCGGAAGTTCCAGGTTGTAGTTGGATATCCAGGTTCGATAGATTGACCATGGAGGTTCCAGGCGTCAAAATCGTGATCGGAGCAGTAGCGCAGGATAGGGATCCGGTCCTCTAAAAAAGGGAAGCAATCAAGATCTGATCTTGTCTCTATCGCACGGAGGGAGTCGTCATGGAACCTGATGACACACGGAATGAGGAAGTCGGCATCGTAAACGGCTGGGGGCAGGAAGGGGGAATCGATGCCGCCGCGGAACTGCTTCGTCACTATGATCCGGTAGCCCGCTCCTGGGATCTGCCCCGAACAGGCGAGTTTTGGGATGCCGTGGAGATAGCCCATTCCCTCAACCGTTTCGGTGGCGACCATGTCATCGCCGTGGTGGATGACGGGTTCGATTTATCCATTCCCGCACTGGCCGAGCAGACCCTGATGGGGGATCCGAATCAGGTTGTACCCTCAGCCCACGGCTCCGCCGTGGCATTGCTTATTCTCGCCGTTGCACCGGAGGCCCGTCTATTGCTCTTCCCCATCGCTTTGGGAGGCAAATGGGAACCGACTGTTATTCAGCGCGCGCTGTATGATGTGGAGCGGACCCCGACCTCAATCGTAAACCTTAGTATGGGGGCTGCGGTTCCGGCCTCATCCGTAATCGGTTCCGAGGAATTTCTGCGAGGACTTGAACCCTGGCCGGAGATGTCGGAGGAGGATCTACCCTTCTGGGTCAACCAGGGCCTTGGTGAGCTGGACGGCTGGCGTGACCTGGTCAGGCCGCCTGCTTCAAGCATCTTTACCGGGCCGATTGCCGCATTGCAGCGCAGCGGTCGAACTGTAGTGGCGGCGACGGGTAACGCGAGAGGATATATCTTTGACCCGGCGTTGCGGGAAAGCGTCTTTTCCGTGTCCTTCAAGCGTATCGACCGCAATATAGAGTCGCGGATGGAGGAAGCCGTGGTAAAAGCGCCGACCTACAGTCAGTCCGAGATTTCCGATTTTGGAATCATGCAGCCCTCCGGGGTGCTGGGTTCAAGTTTTGCAGCACCGCTGATCGCGGGTTTTGCGGCGCTGATGGCGTCCCAGAGTGAACTCAGAAGCTACTCGGAAGTAGCCCGATTGGCGGGGCTTGCGGAACAGCTCATGGTAAGCCTGCCCCAGGGTTCCCGGGCCTGGTCCGAGCGGAGGGACGGCGTCATCGATGAGCTGTTTCTGAAGGCGGTGCGAGCCGTACCTCATTGGCACTCTTGCGCAGGGGGAAGGGGGCCCTGTCCGGAGTGCGCCCTGTTTGCCGTGAACACGTTCGTAAATTACGGTTTGTTCAAGCTCAATTGGGGTGATCTTGAAGGTGCGGAACTCCTGCTGGCCCCCGCAGAACAGTTTGCTCCCACCAATCCTCATGCCGCGGCAAATCTGGGGATAGTCTACGCGCTCCTGGCACGGCAGGCGCAGGCGGCGGGTGAGTTCGGAGAGGTCGTTAAGCTTCTAAACACGGCCGCCCGGCTGCAGCAGAAAGCGGCGGATCTTCGCCCGGAGCATGAGCCGTATAAACGCAGGGTGGCCGAGTTCACCCGTGGCGCGCGATATCCTCAGGAGTGGAGAATGGCCCCTTAGATTTATCGGACGTGAATACGACGGTACTCAGTTTAAGGAGATAAGGTATGAGCGATGTAAAGATTCGGGTTCGTGTTGATGAAATGGCTGACCTGGAAGCGGCTCACAGCTGTGCCAAGGAGCAAGAGCATATCCAGATGGAGGCTATCGTCGGCACGCCCAGTGGGGATATACAAGTTCAGATGGCGCCCATAACCGCCGTGCTGATAGCGGCGGGTGTGGCGGTGGCGGCCAAGTTCGTGGCGGACTGGTGGGAAAGACTTCGTGGAGGGCTGGTAATAGATATGCGCCCTGATGCGGAAGACCTGTTTCGTCGTGACAGAAATGTTCCCTACGGAATAATTGTCATACTCGCCGCTGACGGCGGCCAGGTGAGGATCGAGTCCCATGATATGCCGAAGGACGGTATCCAGCAGCTTCTGGAGCTTGTAATCAGTGGTGCCTATAAGACGGTTATGGATATCGCCAAGGTGGCGAAAAAGGCCTTGCCTGACGCCTCGGTTGAGGAGGTGCCATCTGCGAGCACTGCATAGACAGGGCCGGGTGGTCCGCCTTTGGTCATGGAAGTCAGTATCAATGCGAATTTATGAAATGTTCCTCAAAGCAGCATCACAGCCATATATGTGGTGCTGGTGAGAAGACGCCCTTGTCAACGAAAGGAGATCAAGATGAAGGAAGAAAAAAAGAGAGAAAGGATATACGGAAGATTGCCTATATATGGCGCGTATTTATGTCTAATGGTAGTCACAATACCGCTGGCACTGGCCGGGACTGGTAGGTCCAGTCTGCCCCCGTGTCCTAGAGATGACTTGAATTGTGCCATCTTTGCTGAGATTGACTTCACTCCCGTTGATGGAAGTTACAGAATAGGGAAAAAAGCAAGCGGAAAAATGAAATACTCCGATGTCGAACATTTCAACGTGATCATAAAATTGGATAGGCCTGCACCGGAGGCATTTAAGCGGGATTTCAAGATCATGGAAGTAAAATCTTACTGGCCAGATGCGGAACTCGGCAGGTTAACGGCGTCATTTGTTGCCGGATCAACGACCGCAACCATTGTCTATAATCGACAATGCTGTGGGGCGTCTTCCTATCCCACCGGGGCGCCGGCTATCTTGAATGATGGAACGTTTTGGAAGGGTTGTACGAAAAAAGGGAAAATAAAGGCGAATGGAGAAACAGGCGATGATGGTCATGCAATAGTCCGCCTGGAGAAAGTATATCCAAGTACAAGCGGTGGGATAGGTGTGGAAGGTAAGGTTTCGCCTAATCACACAATAAGATGTCCGTGATATGTAGTATCAGTCAACAAGCGGGGAACGGAGAAGGCGGATTTTGCTGGAATCCGAAGCGGAATATACCGCATAATCGAATATCCAAAAATGCTTAGGGGCCTGAGGCCCCGCTTTTTTTCTTATCTAAGGGGTGTAAAGTTAGCACGCACCGTTGCTCCTGATTGCAAGAATAATAAACGGAGGTAACAAGGCATGAATCTCAAGGGCAAGTTGTTTTCCTTCCGGTCGCTAGTTCTAGTAACGGTTTTGTCGGTTGTCTCCTGTTCGGCCACGGCAGCCGATCTCGTTGATGTTGCGGGCGGCGGTACTTTGGAAGAGGTACGGGCCGTTCTTGCCGAGGGTGCGGACGTCAACCGTATCGGAAGAACCGGTTTTACGGCTTTGATGATGGCTTCCGGAAAGAACCGATTGGAGATCGTCAAGGAGCTGCTTGCCAGAGGAGCCGATACCGATATCCAGGGCAAGAATGGTTTTACCGCTCTTATGGTGGCCTCGTTGGCCGGTAATCAGGAAGTCGTAAAAGAGCTGCTTGCCAGGGGAGCTGATGTAAACGTTAAGGCGGAACTGAATGTTACGGCGCTTCTTCTGGCTGCCGAAAAGGGCCATGCGGAGGTGGTAAAGGATCTGCTTGCCGCCGGTGCGGAGACGGACGTCAAGGCGAGCAAAAAGGGTTTTACGCCCCTTATGAACGCCGCATATAACGGTGACTTGGCGGTTGTGCGGGCATTGCTTGACGGCGGCGCGAATGTCGATGTTCGCTCAAATAGTGGATTAACGGCGCTTATGAGAGCGGTGTTTGAAGGTCATGACGAGGTCATAAGGGAACTTCTGGCCAAGGGCGCTGATGTCAACATAGCCAGTGACAGTGGAACCACCGCCCTGATCGTGGCCGCGATGAACGACAGGTGGAAGTTGGTAAAAGAGTTGTTGACCAGGGGCGCTGATGTAAACCAGAAGGACGAGGATGGTGTTTCGGCTATTTTGTTCGCCGCCGGTACCGGTAACCTGGAGATGGTGAAGGTATTGCTAGACCATGGTGCTGATGTGAACGTCCTGGCGAGTCAGCGTTTCACTCCGCTGATAATAGCCGCGAGCGAAGGGTATCTGGAGGTCGTGAAGGAATTGCTTGCGAGAGGCGCCGATCCGAACATCAAGGCGAACGATGGGGATATGGCGCTGATATCGGCGTTGAACTACGGGCACTGGAAGGTTGCCATGGCGTTGTTGCCGAGAACCGACGTCGCGCATATTGGGGTCGGGACCGTGCGTATACAGGAAGAGAAAAATGGGGACTATACGGAGATAGGTGTGGTCTTAGGTAGTCTGTCCAGCGAAGGATATATAAAAGAATCGCCGAAGCAGCCGGTCGTTTGTGTTTTTCGGGGCGTTCCGGAGAAATACAAAAAACAGGATGTGCATGCAGGCGGGGCCTATCTGATGATAGACGATAAAGTATCCTTTTTTATGGACGTCGATTCCTCTCTTTCCGACGAGCAGGTTGCCGCGCTGTTCGGGGTAAGGCCGGAGGAGAAGGAATCCGACCGGGGGCAATATGCGCAGAGAATTGAGGGCAGGCCCTGGCAAGAGTTTAAGGTATCGCGCTATGAAGGCGGCCGCCGGGTGAATTGACCGGGGCAGAAGCAGAGGGGGGCTCCACACTGTAGTTTTTTAATAAAGATAAAAAATAATTAAAGAATAATGGAAAAGGAAAAATAATGATGAAGAAATTGTTGCTGTTCATATCACTGTTACCGGCATTGATAGGTTGTGCCTCCCACCAGCCGATACCCGATGGATATAGCGGAGATCTTACGACAATTAAGGATTCTTACGAGTATGTTACGTCTACGAAAATCTATATATTTCAGCTTGCGAAGGTGGATGACAGAGACGTGCATACCAGTTCCGCGGCGACCTATGAAAGAAGTTACGGTCAGGGATTTAATTTGTACCTCGCTTTGGAAGAGAGGCAGGTACCTGCAACCAATTCAGTGCTTCATATAGAAGGTCTTACCTATGTTGCAGCGCCCGTATTGGCATTTCTAGGCGGCATGTATAGCGTGAGTGGAGATGTGACGGTAAATCTGGATGCGGGCAAGTTGTATTATGTAAAAGGAAAGCTTTCTGAAGATTATTCGGCGGTATGGTTGGAAGATCAGGATGGAAATATAGTTTCTGAAAAAATTGAAATCGGTTCGAAATAGTTACTAGCGAGCGGGTAGGCGATATAGCGTTGGAATGTGTGGTTATATTGATCAATACTCAGGTCCAAGAATCACGAAATATTCAGGGGCAAAAAGGGGCAGGGAATTATGGGATTTTTCGACTCACTGGTGGAGAACAGCTTTAAACAAGGGCCGAACGGCGAAACCATATTTTACCCGAACGGGGCTATCGGCAAGGGCGTATTGGTTCCCGATGAAGAGACGAGAATCAAGCTCCATGACTCTCATAAGTGGATGTATAAGTTGGCGTTTTTCGGCGTCGTTCCATACAGCATCGTCATGGGCCTTGGTGGCCTTACTTTCTCCATCGGATTAATACCGCCGCTTATATTGGTTATCTATTTTTTGTACAAACAGCACACACTGATCCGTGGCCTGAAAAAGCATGAGCTGAGGCTGGGACTCGGCGAGGCGCTTCAGAGGGGAGCAAAAACGCTGCCTGACTGGTACTACTGGTCGTTCGGAATTTTATCGGCTTTGATGATCGTCATGGGATTGGTTATGCCATTCACTCTGAAAAAGTCGTTGATGGAAATCATCTATGTGGTGTTGGGGATTTCCGCCCTTGGGTTGCTCGGGGTTGCCCTGTCTATAAAAATGTACAGATTGAAGCATTCGAAAGATATTAAATAGTGAATAGCGGATTGTAGGGCAGGCATCATTCGTATTTAGCGGTGAGTTCGCTCGAGAGCGGTTCTTTATCCGCAAGTCACAGGAAGCCAGGAGAGCGGCGGCATGTCCGTAAATATTGAAAAAGGCGGGATGCTTCTTTCTTCCCTGATGCTTGTATATACCCTATTCAACATCGGGGTGGAATATTATACCGACGGGCTACTCGATAACGACGGACATTCAGTATCAAGTTTGGCAATCAACATTATATTGGCGGTGTTGATTATTATTTTTCCGCCGGGCAAAGAGGGAGGAGAGAAGTACTGGAGATTGCTGGCGATCGCCCTGGCTTTCTATTTATTCAGGCCGGACCCGGTCCTGATCACCTATTTTATTTTATTCGCATGCGTAGTGTTGGAGATGGTGGCCTTTCGCGGCTTCTATTTACTGGATAGGGAGAATCGGGAATCGGAGCAATAGGGGGCTAGGTTGGTTAATCCTTTATCGTATAGGTAACAAGTAGGTAAGAGATTATATGAGATATAACAGAACTATCTGCCTGTTGGCCGTCGCGTTGCTGTTCCCGTTATCCGCGGCCGCTACAACCGGAAATCCGGGTGGGGGGTTGGTAATTATTCCGCTTATGCTGTTCTCGCCGGTGCCGGCAATACTGCTCGTTATTGAAGTTATCCTTAGAATGGGCAGGCCGAATAAGCCGATTAACGTACGCATCATTCTGGCCGTAGCTATCGCAGCAATATATGCCATGTATTATATAGACGGGTTTATAGAAGGCTGGCCGGATGGTGAAAGCGCGATCTTTCTGTCTTCTTTTTTGTTTCTTGTATCATTGGGGTTTATTTATATATTTATACGTAGTGTAGGGTGGCGGGTATTATCCATGTTCGGGGCTATGATGTTGCTGGTGGTCCTGAATCTATTAACACCCAGCGTCATAACCTTTGACTACTATGAGTTTGTAGATAATGAGCCCATTGAAAATTCGACCCATACCCTGAAAATATTAAACGGCGGTTATGCCGTGCTCAGTGACGGCAGGATCTTCTTTTTTGAAAACGGCACGTACAATTATCCGATTATTACACCGGTTGCCATGACTCCGACGGGTAAGGATACTTATCGCTTTTTTGTTAAGACTAGTACGGAGTTTACTCCGTCCGAGCTGAGAAAGTATAAACGAGTCGAATCTGCATTGGTGCAGGTACCGAGGAATAAGATAGCTGTAAACAAATATATGCGTAGGGAACTTGGAGAGGGAAGTCTGGTGACAAAGGAGAAGGACGTGGAGATAAGGGATAAATATAAATTGGCGCAACCATGAGTCTTAGATAACCCAATATCATGGGGTAGGGTGGAAGGGAAGCGGATGTGAACTCCTTGTCAATACCTTATTCTTTGGTTATTCGGATCGATGATCGAATTTATAAACATAGGTATACGAAATGGATAATAAGAACAATTCACTGCTGGAAGAGATGGCGGCCGCGCCGGCGGCCACGGTAATCGTCGGTACATTTTTTCTCCTTATCCTGTATTTCATATTGGATTTCTATTTCTTTACATCAGAGTATTACGCGGGTACCCCGCCTTATGCATTGATGGTGGCCTGCGGGATAGTGGGGCTTGTCCTGGTTTTTCTGGTTCTCAGGCATCTCGAGCCGGACAGGGAGGACGGTGCCGTCTATGCGATCCTGTTCGGATTGGGTGTCGGATTGGCGAGTTATGCCCTGCTGCCGAGAATAAGCATAGCGCTCGACTCCGGGGAGGTGGAAAATTATACCTATGTGTTAAACGACAGTTATCAATGGGAGCCGGGCGAGAATAAGGAACTGCCGAACCTGGATCTGTACATGAGAAGCAGTGAGTGGTGGCAACAGTTCGAGCCGGGAGACAGCTATAATTTTCAATTACGAAAAGGCGGGCTTAGTATCTGGCTGGTGAATATGTCGCCTATATATACGGAGCAGAAAAAATATTACGACTGCGATGGAGTGCTTAGCTGTATGAGGAAATAGGAACAAGGGCGATGTGGTCAGAGAACAATAGTTTTTAAGGAGCCTCTGACTAATTCGATGATTGTAATCTCGAGCGAAGCGAGCGGTTTTTTTGCCAGAGTTATCAGAGAGATATCAAGTGATAAATTTCCCGCTTCGCTTGAGATGACATTTGATCAGAAGTTCCATAAATTAGAGAATATGGGGCAACCACGATGGATTTTGAACTCGATCACGTAACACCCGGAAAGGGACTGGTGAAGAGCTGGTTCTTCCGCATCAGTTTACTGTTTGGTGCCATTGCCTGTTTCATGGCGCCCGTTATTACAATGATCGATCGATATGAGTTGTCCAACGGCGTGCCTGCGACAATCGAAAGAGCCAGCAAATACCTGGCCGCCCCGTCCCAATGGTCGGATTACGAGGGGCGGCTGCATGCATCCTTTGAGGTGAAGGTGCATCCCGTCGATGGACCGGAGTTCGTGATACCACTGTTTCTCCCCAAGGAGGTAATAGAGGGTCTGATTCGGGGTGAGAAGGCGGAGATCGTCTTCGTTAAGGAGAGGCCCGGAAGGCATCTGCTGAAAGGGGAGCCCCTGCCGCCCATTGCCTGGGGCTGGATCGTGGGAGGCGTGATGTTCATGGGCCTGTTTATCTTCTCGCTCAGGCTCCGTTGATACTGAGGCTGCCGGCAGAACCCTTGACCGGCGCGGGATATCCGTAATTTGCGGGATAACTAAATGAAACAGATCCTGTCGGCAATGTTGGCGGTAATTGCGGTTTTGGCGATTCTGCTCGCATTAACCCAGATCGACGATGATCTGAGCGAGGAGGCCCTCGCCCTGGTCAGGATTCTCGAAGAGCCGAAAGAGAGTCAGGCTTATATCTATCTGCTCGGGATAAACGCCGCCCCGGACGTTGATCCGCTGGAAGTAGGAGGGAATCTGCTTGAGGAGTATAGGAAGCAGGAAGCGGACGAAGATTACCGGGTGGTTGAATACAGGGATCCGGATCAGATCCTGCCTCCCGAAGGGGAGCTGTTCTGCGGATTCTTTCACGAAGGCTGCGCGACAACGCTTTTTACAAGCGATTTCAATATCGAAGAGCTGGAGCGGGAACACGCGGTATTGCTGGAGCGGCTGGAAGCACTGCATGGATTCGGCGACTACCAGACCCTATCCACGCCTTCTGTATCGGAGCATATCCCGGCGTTTCATTACATTGCTTCCGGAGAACGAATCCGGGTATTGAGAGCGATATCCCTGCATAAGAAAGGACGGTCGCGGGAGGCGGTTGATCTGCTCCTGAAGAGACTGGAGGTATTACGGGAATCATTCGCGTTACAGGATAATCTTATCGGGAAAATGATCTACGTGATAAAGATATCGGAGATCGTTGATGTCGCCAGCATCATACTGACGGAGGGCGGGAGCTCCTTAAAGGCGGAATTGATTCCCGGTATGACCCTTGCGGAGAAAGAGTTGGATAGGGTGAGCGCGAGGGAGTTCGGCATGTCTTACTATCTGTTTAAGAATCTGAACAAGAGCCCGGATATATTCGAGGTTTCGGACTCGGCGCAGGAGGGAGAGACGAAAGAAGCCAAAGTCCCGGGCTGGGTGCTAAGGATCACCTATAAACCTAATATGACCATCAATGCGGTTGTTCCGTTTTATACCAGGATGACCAGGCTATCCAAGCTGTCCCCCGGGGCATTTGCGGAGGAGATCGATAGTGGGGATGTGCCGGTGATATCGACGTCCAGATTCAGAAACTATGTTGGATACACTCTGGCAAGTGTGGCCTGGCCTAATGCGGATGAATATATAGGACGCATCATGGATGTGGAAACAAAAATAGAGCTGTTTAACCAGATCTATTACCATGGAAAACAGGAAGACAAGGTGGAAAACCCGTATTACGAGGGCGAGTATTCCTATAGAGAAGGGGACGCCGTGTGTTTTCACGGGCCGTTGAAGGATGAGAGGAGATTGCGCTGTCTGCGGACGGCGTATTAGATAATACCCGGATTTCCGCGCCAGAGGGATAGTGAGATGAGCGGTATTACAATGAATAAAATAAAACGTAGAATGTTTTGGCCAACGGCTTTTGCTGTTGCCTTTATTGTTCTGTTGATGAGTTTCGGTATGCCCAACGGAAGGGATCTTTTTTTCGCAGTTTGGGTAGCTCTTTGTTTGGGTCTGTTTACCATATATTGCATATGGCAAGCCCCGCAGTGGGCGAGGATACCTTCTCTGTTATTCTCCATCATGCTGATTCTGTTGACCGGACCGGTAGCCACCTTGCTGATCCTCGGTATTTGGAACCTTATTGCCGTTATTAGGTCATGGTCATATTTGAATGATGCGGGCCTCGGTGGCGAGGCTGATTACTCCAATCAAACGGAGTCAGAATAAGTAGGGTAAGATTAACGTCCCCCATTGGAGCAGGCTCCATGAAAGAACTGATCAGCCAATACAAGCCCTATCTCAGCACGTTCGGGGATAACAGCTACATACAATCCCTTGCCATTATTCTTATCGCGCTGCTGTTGGCCAAGGTCATCGATCTGATAATCCAGCGTGTCCTCAAGCGTTGGGCGGAAAAGACGGGGACCGGACTGGATAACCGGATCATAGAAATCATCCACAAGCCGCTCTTCTACAGCGTAATCCTGGTGGGGCTGGCCGTGGTTGTGGTGCTGCTGGAGCCGCCGGCGGAGATCGGAAGCGCCCTTCTCGCTGCGCTGAAAAGTATTCTGGTAGTTCTCTGGGCCATGTTCATACTGCGTCTTGCGCGCATCCTTCTGAAGAGAATAAGCTACTCGAGGAATCGTTTCCGACTGGTCCGCACCCAAACCCTCACCCTGTTTGAAAACCTGGCCCTGGTGCTGGTGGTGGCCGTTGCGGTCTACCTGATATTCTCCGCCTGGCAGATCGATATGACCGCATGGTTCGCGTCCGCCGGTATCGCCGGTATCGCCATCGGGTTTGCCGCCAAGGATACCCTGGCCAATCTGTTCTCCGGGGTCTTCATTCTTGCGGACGCCCCCTACAAGATCGGGGACTTTGTGGTGCTGGATAGCGGCGAGCGGGGGAGGGTCACCCATATCGGCATCCGCAGTACCCGCCTGCTGACCCGGGACGATGTGGAAGTCACCATCCCGAACTCCATCATGGGCAACTCCAAGATCACCAACGAAAGCGGCGGCCCCCATGAGAAGTACCGAATTCGGGTACAGATGAATGTCGCCTATGGGACCGATATCGATCGGGTCTACGCCATGCTGCTGGACGTTGCGGCCAATCAGGAAAAGGTGTGCCGGGATCCGGAACCCAGGGTCCGCTTCCGGTCGTTCGGCCCCTCGGGCCTTGAACTCGAACTGCTGTGCTGGATAGAGGAGCCGGTGCAGCGGGGACTGGTGCTGGACGCCCTCAATACGGCCGTTTACAAACGCTTCAACCAGGAGGGTATCGAAATACCTTTCGCGAAACAGGACCTCTATATCAAAGAGTTTCCGAAAGAGTAGTTCCTAAAAAGAGATCTGAGCCCTATCGTGAACTATCAGATCGACCCCTTTTATTCCCGTTTCAGTTTTGACGGTGCCTTTCTTTAATAAACTCGGCCAGACGATCAAGGTCCGCGCTGAACTTCCGTATGCCTTCGGCCAGCTTCTCGGTCGCCATGGCATCCTCGTTAAGCATCCAGCGGAAACTGTTCTCGTCCAGAGAGAGTTTCTCCATATTCATTGACACGGACGCGGATGGGTCGAGTTTGCGCGGCAGCTCGTTGTGGTCGTTGCCGAGCTCTTCCAGCAGTGCCGGTGAGATAGTGAGGAGATCGCAACCGGCCAACTGCTTGATCTCCCCGCTGTTACGGAAGCTTGCGCCCATGATCTCGGTCTGGTAACCGAACTGTTTGTAGTAGTTGTAGATCTCGGTAACGGACTGGACGCCGGGGTCCTCCTCGGCGGGGATACTGTCGACGCCCCTGGCCGCCTTGTGCCAATCGAGGATTCGGCCCACAAAAGGGGAGATCAACTGCACCCCGGCCTCGGCACAGGCCACTGCCTGGGCGAAGCTGAAGAGCAGGGTCAGGTTACAGCGGATCCCTTCCTTTTCCAGCTGCTCGGCGGCCCGGATGCCTTCCCAGGTGGATGCAATCTTGATCAGAATGCGTTCGCGGTCGATACCCTCTGCTTCGAACATCGAGATAATCCTGCGGGCGGTTTCAATAGTGCCCTCGGTATCAAAGGAGAGGCCGGCGTCCACCTCCACCGATACCCGGCCTGGGATGATGGACAGGATCTCCTGGGCGAACGTCACCGCCAGTCGCTCCAGACAGGGGCGCATGTTCCCGGAAGGATCGTCCATATCCCGCGCACAGCGCCGGAGGGTGTCATCCACAAGGTGTGCATATTCAGGCAGTTGCGCGGCGGCCAGGAGAAGCGAGGGGTTGGTGGTGGCGTCCTGAGGGCGGTGTTTTCTGATGGACTCGATATCGCCCGTATCCGCCACGACCACGGTCATTTCCCTGAGTTGATCCAGTGCGCTCATAATCTACTCCTTACCTCTTGTATCGAAGGGTAATTGGACAGGCTGAATATATATACAACTAAGGGCGATGGTGCCGGAAAGCAAGGGGGGGTTGAGCCAGGCAAACAAGGGTCTGATTTTTTTATTAACTGCTGCGTCGGTGGTCCTGCTCTCAAATCAACGGACTTGGATGTATTAGCAATAACTGTAGTCCGCCCCGGGTTTTTTGGTTAAGGCATAAAAAAGCCCCGGTAAATACGGGGCTTTTTTATATTGCTGTTGAGTATCTTCAAGCAGCTTTCTTTTTTCTCGAAAATCCAATACCAACTAATCCGAGCCCTAAAAGAGCCATGCTTGCAGGTTCAGGAACGGCACCAGCAAAACTCTCACCATACTGGAGCATGTTTACCCGAATATCAAAACCATTGGCGGAGTGAAAGTTAGTGGTTGTCATTCCGCCTAACATTATATGTCCAAGCCCAAAGTCTTTTTCGATCAAAATATCACCGGCTGTAGAAATCGCCAGAGTGTCAAAACCAATGCCGGAAACGACATCATGGGAACAACCGCCGCCTGTAAACACCGTTCCTGCGGCGGCAAAATCGTCGGTTGTAAGTGTGCAACTACTTGAGTAGTTGCCTGTATAATCCAGAATTCCTCCAAAACCCAGATCGAAGTTATCGGTCCCGGACCATCTCGCGGCATTAATGAAAACGCTACCGCCTGATGAGACGAAACTCTCCAGCGCGGTGCGATTAGAGTTTAACCACGATTCAAATTCCGCGGTGTTTCCGTTGCCGCCATCGACATAGAGAAAGTCATCTGTATCGCTAAACAGCCCAAGATCACCAAATATTGCTCTATCCCAATTTCCCGCACCAAAAGCAGCATTGAAATTATCGGTATTTGCGGTGGTGTTCCATGGCTCTGAAGAACTTGTCAAGTAGATTGGGTCAGCGAAACCCACTTGTGCTACGCACAAAGCAGTCAACGCTAATAATAATTTTCTAATAAGCCGCATCGGGTATTTCTCCTTGGAATGTCCCTAAATCTTTAGTATTACTAATCTAATAAGGTCTATAGCAAATAAAGTGCCAATAAGTAAGCGTCTGTTTTTCTTAATTAATAATTATCTGGAAAGTTACAAGTGTAAAAAATGTCGACACTTATGTTGATGGCCCGACAGTCAGTTATACGGACGGCTCAAATATCGTGTTATGCGACCGGGGGAAATATCGTAAAACGCAGCCGGTTTTGACTGCTTCGTTGTAGCCGCAAATAACAAAGCCCGCTAAAGCGGGCTTTGTTCTGTTTAGTCCCTTTGCAAAAAGAGGACTGGCCCCCTTAGTTTGTAGGGTTACAACACCATTGAGTCTTACCTTCCTGTGAAACATGCTGCCGCGCTCTTGCAAAGTCACAGTCTGGATCTGGAGTCGCAATGTCGCCAAAGAAAATGAAAGACTTCGCACGGCATTCACTTCTACAGACGGTTCCATAATGGCCGCAGCGAGAACAAAGCGGTACGTCGTGCAACCTCATTCCACGAATGCGATTAAAGTAGACACTTTTCCGCCATAGTTGTTTGAACCTGGCGGGATCCTGCATGGGTTCGGCATACCGTGTGCCGGAAAAGAGAATGCACGGCGTAAGGGTCCGATCCGCCAAAACTGCCGCCATAACGGTAGCCGCCGCACATGCAATCAATGGATTCGCCAACCGGGCTTCCTCGAAGTCTTCCTGTCGCGACCAAGGCACGGGTATTCCCGCAAAAACTTCCATTGAGTACCCTTCGGCGCGCAGGGAAGCAATGCTTTCCTCCCGATCTCTGACCTCGTCCGCTGACAGGAAAACTTCCCTGTTCTCAAGGAATCGACCGCTGGCCAAAGGCAGGCGCACGCTCCAGACCTTTGCGCCAATTTCTTCTACAAGATGTCCTAGCTCCTTGAGCGAATCACAATTACCACGGTGAATTGTGGTTTGAACGACCACATCCGTATTCCGGGCGGCCAGCGTTTCAATCGCCGAAACGGCTTTACGATGGGAATCGCGAGCACCCCGGAAGTGATCATGTACCTCGGGCAAGTGCGAATCGAGGCTGATATTGACCGTGTCAGCTAATTCAGCGACAAGCCCAAGGGTTTGGGGCTTAAATAGTGTTCCGTTGGTCGCAAACGTCAGGTTCTCTGTTATTTCTCGAACAGAAGAAAGAATGTCGGATAGCTGGGGATGTAACAATGGTTCGCCGCCCGTCACCGTGACGAGTCGGAGTCTTTGTTCTGCGATCTGGTCCAGTATCGTACGTACATAGTCCAAAGGAAGCAGCTCGGCGTCGCGCTTACTGGACTGATTGTAGCAGTGCGAGCATGACAGGTTACATTGCCTGGTAATCTCAAGTTTCAGGTCAAGTGGTACGTTAAGAGTCGGAACGGCCTCGATGTCATCCTCCACCAAAACCTCGGCGTCCTGTGTTTTTCGAAAATCCTGTATTATTTCCCGGCATGAGCAAATATCTTTACGGATATCCTTGCCTTCCGTGCCGCTGAACTCAGCGTGCACCGCCTGGATGATTTCATCGTCAGAGCGGCCATCTGAAATCTGCTCAACGATGAAGTATGCGGCAGGCCCGAGAAATCTGACCTTACTGGAAAACCTGTCGGCAATAACTCCCCCAAACGACTCGCGACGAATAAATAGTGCGGTCTTTTCTTTATCGGAATCCATTCCAAACCTCCTTCGTAGACATTTCGCCTTTTGATTATGCTGAATATCCCCGGGTCTTCAATGAACCGGGAAAAAACGGGGTCCTTGGGCCTGTTTCAGCCGTGCTCCTAAATCCAGGCCCAGGAACCCCATTACTACACTCGAAGATGCTATCAGCAATTGCTTGGGTTAAAACACCCTCACACGCTTAGCTTTTTGATGTTCTCGGGTCCAATGGTATATGACTCGGCTTCCTTTCCTCCAATGGATACAACGACTGTTACATCCACCGGATTTGTGGAACTACACGGACAGCTGCATGAGCAGCTGCCGCGTTCATTGGCCACAGAGAACTTATACTCACCTTTTGCTACTTTTTCACTCATTTGCTTGATCTCCTATCTAGTTAACGCATTTAGAGTGGACTTGAAAAACTCCTTCAATGGAGTTTTCTAGAAAGCAATGCGAAAAACAGGTTTTCGCTTCGCTTCAATTATCAATCGCGTGAGCGATTGAAAAATGGCGAGGGTTTCAGCAACCTACAGGAACCTGAGATTCCAGGCGCACGGCAGCCGTCCCCTCGACCATTATCCGATGCCGACAGGCAGTCATGTCACCGGCGGATAAAGTTTCAGTTGGCCCTGCTTATTTGATGTCGTCGCGCGGGGTGTTGTGAACAGCGAGGAACAGCACAGGAATTAGATTCCGCATCCATATTCCACCTCCATATAGAAATAGGACATTGTGATAGTCAGCGCCCCTGAGTATAGACCGGATTATGCGTCCATGAAGCCGGTCAGCCCTGGGCAAGGCAATCCCTTTAATATCACACCATCCACGGAAGATCCAGGGTAGGAAGGAGCGATATCGGGATCAGAACACAATCACAAAAATATTAGCAAAAACTGTGTTCTAACCCCGTTTTCGTTGGATTTTATTGTTCCAGCTTCGTTACTTTGAGTTTATAGACTGAAACCCTTTTCCACTCATCCGGCGAGACTTCTGCGTACATGCCTCCAAGTTGCGTATGTTGACCCGGACGCAGTGTTGTCCTGTGCCTGCAAGCGGCGACCAAATCGCCGTTGGAATCCAGAAAAGCCGCGTAGAATACATATATGCCTGTTTCCTTGGAATCGTTTTCTACTTCCGTGTGGGCAAAGATGGCTTCATTCCCTACAAAATCGTCTACATACAATTTAACAGTGTAAGAGATATCCCCTTCATGTTTGATTGTTGCGGGCTTATCGTCATAGAACGTACCGGGCGCTAATACTATTTCCCCAGTATAGGTCTCTGCAAGGACACTAAATGAAAGCAAAGATAATGCGAATAGAAAGAAGTATCTCATCGAATAGTCCTTGGCCTTGGTGCTGAGCCGTAGGCAAAAAAGGTCTGGCTCCTTTAATTGCTGGGCCACATGGTTAGCGCAAATCTTCCAAATGTTTTTTATACAAGCTTGTGACTTCTTCTAGCTTTTTACCAATTATATTATTTAAACTAGGAGAATATAGGAGGGCTTGCTCCATTCTTTCAATAGCCAATTTGTATTGCTTGTGTTTAACGTAAATATCAACATCTTCCATTACTTCTTTTGCTGCGCTTCCATAGTAAGAGTTGTCTTTTATTTTCCATATAGAAAATGCAATAACAATAGCGGCGGCAAACAGTATTATCTGATTCACCTCGTAACTAAATAACTCTCTTGTAAATACCAAGACTAAAGATGTAAGAAATATGATTAATACATAAATTAGCCCTTTCCTATTTCGACGACTTTGATTCTTACTTAATTCTCTCACGGCAGCGCTTAGAGATGATGCTTTCTGTAAAGCCTTCATCCCTTCTATAAATTCTTTCTTATCCTCACCTTCTAGGGTATCCGCAATATTCCTCCAGTCGTCCATATGCATACTACTCCTAGTTTGCGCTAACGACTGCATGTGGGGCTGCCAACTGTAAAGCGAAGCGGCGCAGTTGTGCAGTCCCACACGATGCTTTTGTTAGCTCTAATTACCATAGTTTCCACCATGCTTTTTCTTGTTTGGCTTTGTCTACGGTTTTTGGGATTGATTGATTCGACATTTCTGGTTGTGGATTCTTAGATTTAATCAACGATTCACGTTTTGGAGTTAAAAAATGATATATCCCAGAAGACTTAAATTTCTCGTGGAGGTTGTTTCTACCTTCAGCCCTAGCTTCGATGACGTATTCCAATTCACTTGGAGTTAAAATTTGCACGGATGCAAGAATCACCTCACCGCCCGGGAAGTTGATTTTCTTGGGAAGATTTGGATGTTCAATGCCAATCATTATTCCGACCATTCCGTTTTCATTTTGATATTCGTATAGGCCGCAATCATCCGCATATAACTCCATAGTAATAACGTTATACCGGTTCACAAATTCTGCCATTTGGCCAGAGTGTGCAGCCTGTTGAGCTGTTGCGTAGACAAGTTTGAACAAAGAGCTTTCAGAAATATTTCCTTTTATTTGTTCTTTTGTTTCAGCGTATATTTCGATACCGAAACCAGAGTTATTCTCTTCTACATCATCAAAAGGATCAGCCAAACCATTGGAGACAACTAGTGTGCTATCGCCTCTGTGGATGACACTAAATGCTTGCCTCAAAGAAGGCCAGGCAGGGCCGCCCATAAATGCAGGATTGATTAGGTGTGCTATGACGTCTGGCTCTACTTCACCGATAGTGGAATACAGCTTATCTCTTGCATTACATGTTGCATCATACAAACTTTCTGACATCGATATGCTTCCTTGGTGAGCTAACAGTGTGTTATATAGCTGGCACCAATACCGTGTTATGCCGCCAGCATAAATATTGCAATATGCCGCCAATTCCAAAAGCGTTTTAACGGCCTGCACAAAAAAGCCCGCTAAAGCGGGCTTTGTTCTGTTTGGTCCTTTC
>JBNKJV010000026.1:0-23102 GCA_050291465.1 Sedimenticolaceae bacterium
CTGGCCGGGACGTTTCAGATGCCCTACATAGATGACACCGGTCAGCGTCACCGCATAACCAGGCAACGCGAGGTTCGGGTCATCCACGATCAGTGGCTTTCCAATGTTCCTATATGCTGCAAGCACCAATTCCGAGCAGTACCAGGCACTTTGACCGCTCCCTTGCGCCACTATCGGCGGCACCATCTCATAGGGCCGACCTTCCTGGGTACGTAACCATCGCACGAGGGCAGTTGCCTCGGCCGGGAGGAGATTCTGCCGCCGCCAAGCGCCTGCGATCTGTTCCCCCTGCAAGGCATCCCGCAATGACTGAATGCTGGCGCCGTAGCCGGTAGTCTCGATAACCTGTCCCTGACCGAGATAGACCGCCACATGCGCCCTGCTCGGCGCACTCATTAACAATAGGTCGCCGGCCTGGAGTTCAACAGCGCCGATATCGATCGGCGTGACGGGATATTCGACCTGGATATAACACCCTTCGGTCGTCGTGGAAAGGCCCGGTGCATCCGTTGAATTTCCATTTGTTTCAGCTTGGCTTGGGTCGTAAGTCATGGGATTTTCTCCTTAAATCTGCCCTTGTCGGTACTCAGGACATCGCTGTCACCGGCTGGTTGGCCGACGGGTTCGGCGTGTTGCCCTGGATCGTGGTGATAACACCGGCATCGGCAAAACGCTCTAGTGGAAATACGTCTGACTTGAACTGCAGATCAACTTCACCCGAGAGATTGGCGTTAACGTCAATTTCGTTTTCGCTATCCTTCTGTGAGGATGAGACGTAGGCAACCGTAGTCTTAGTCGTTGCACTGACCGGTGAAAGAAAACTTGAAAACTTGGCCGTAGTCTCGTTCTTGAAGTCGAATGAATTTGAGGCGGAGGCTTTAGCGCGGTCCTTGGTATCAATGCGAAAACCCATCTGCGCCTTAATACGCCCACGGGTCACGATGACACGATTGATACCCATCAGCACCATTGAACTAAGCATCTGCTGCCGGGTCTGCGCAAGCTTGCGACGAGCAGCAGGCACCACAATCTCTTCGATATCATCCAGGTCGCCACCCTCGGGTATATTCAAAGCGCGCCGCATGCGTCCGGCCTCATCCTCGTTCAGGTCGTTAATCTGCTCCACACGGCCGTCCTCGCCGGACGTATCAATCCGGTAGTTCCTGGGAAAGGACGAGACCACATAGTCCCTGGCGATGTTGTCCGAAATGTTATCCGCCATGAACTCGTCCACGGTCTTCGCAACATTGGACAAAAGCTCGCCGAAGGCTTCCATCTGCTGGATCGATGCATCGACGATGGCGTTGAAAGTCCCGGAGATTAAATCTGCGACAAAGGTCGGAAAAGCGATGGCATTGAGTGTATTTTCCGTAACCCGGGCCACATTGTTGGCCGCCCTTGGAGAAAAATCGACTGCGGCCATGGCCTGCGAAGCGGAGGACCGCGCCAGGGTTGCTGCGGCATTCTGCTTCGCGGTTGCATTGGGCGACAACGGGACTTGCCCGGCGCCTGCCATGTATGGTTCAGCCGATGGCAGTGGTGATTGGTCAAATTCCATGGTCCGGGACTTACGAACCACCGGGGTCTGCCCCAGCTTCAAAGACTGCAACCAATCATCGCGAATCAACTCTGCGGAATAGGCCGCAATCTTCTCCAGATTTTTCGACATTTCGAGCTGGTCTTTCTCAGGCAGTCTCTCGAAAGCCGGAGTAGACATAAGCAACGCGGCAACCTGTGCATGCACAAGATCCGTAACCTCGGGGGATACTTCCAGTTCAGACTTGGCCGCGCTGCCATAGGCGCCCGGAAGAACGGTGCTCTTGGTCATGCCGCCCTCCATCTTCGTTCCGCCGCCGCTTGTGACAAACCGGCGGCTCTAGGAGTATCACTACTTTCACTGGGGGAATTTTCATCCGGTGAACTGTGAGCACCGCTCCCGCTTTCACTGGGAGGACTTTCGTCCGGTGAACGGTGAGCACTACCCCCGCTTTCACCGGAGGAACTTTCGCCCGGTGAGCGGCGAGCCCCACCGCCACTTCGAGAGCCGCTCTGATCGATCGGCGGCGGCTCCGGGGCTTCGAGCGCTTCGCGATTTTCAAACCGAGAAGCAACCATCTGCGCTGCACTGGGACTCTCCTGAGTCGAAGTACGCACCCCGGTCTGTGCTGCCGGTGCATTTTCCGACGGCACCGGCGTATTGCTGCGGATGCGCGCGATATTCTCGGTGGTCGCCATCCGGTTCAGGGGCATATAGTCGGTGGAAAAGGTGAGATCCACCTCTCCCGTCAGATCGGCGTTGACGTTAAGCTCCGCATCCGAGTTCGCCTTGGTCGAACGTACATAGGTTACCGAGGTGGAAGCCGAGGCCGACCACATCCCATACCCCACCTGCCCCCGTACCGCCATCGAAGTATCCACCAGCGAGGCATTTTCACGACTGGCGCTATCGGTGGCATCGATGTGGAAACCCATGGTGGCCCTAATACGTCCATGATTGATAACGATTCTCTGCAATCCCATCATTACCAGGGAACTGAGCATCTGCAGCCGAGATTGGGCCATTTTGCGGCGCGCCGCCGGTACCAGGCGTTCCTCGATGACACTCTCGTCGATCACATCCACCGCCTCCGGCAGGTTCAATGCGCCCTGAATCCCCGGGGGAGCATCACTGTCAGCCGCGTTCTCGGTAGGAACTGCACGCACACCGCCATCGCTCTGCTCAAGCCGGATATAGCGGGGGTACTGCTGGGCCAGCCATTGGTTCGCCTGGCTATCGGACACATTCTCGTTCTCAAACTGTTCGACTGTCTTGGACACCGACTCCAGCATCTCCATGAACGCCCCCATCTGGGTTGTAGTAGCGTCGAGGATCGCGGAGAAAGTACCCTTGATCAGATCAGCGACAAAGGTGGGAAAGGAAATTGCCCGTAGTGTCGACCGGGTCACGGAGCCGACACGAGATGTGGCATCCTGCTGAAAACCCGATCCGCCGAGCGGACGGGCCATGGACTTCGACTGAGCCGCAGTGCCACCGGACGGCTCCGGGGCATTTTGCGATCGACTCAATGTTTCCCGGGTCTTCAGCAGCGGCCGCTGACCCAACTGCTCGGACAGCTGCCAATCGTCCAGTGCCAACACAGCGGCATGGATTGCAATTTGTGTAATCCGGACCTCGAGTTCATCGCGCTGCTGTTCCGAAAGATCCGCTACCGCGGGGGCAGCCGATACCAGCGCTTTGACTTGTGTCTCGACAAGGCGTCGCAGTTCCGGGGATTCACGGGGACCCTCTGCGGCGGGAAGACCGTTGTAGGGACCAGGTAGCGCTGGGGGCAGGGAAAGATGTTGTTGCGCAGTCACGCCCAACCTCCGCCACGATATTCGGAATCGTATGCTCCCCAGGCTCCCCCCGGTTGGGCGGAGGACCAACCGCTTCCGCTTTGCCAACCACCGCCGTCGCCGGCAGAGGATCGAGGCAGTGTTCGCGCACCCATTGCCCAGCGGGCGGCATGTCGGAACAGCGCTGCGTCGTTCATTAGCATTCCTTGCAGACTGCCGTTGTGGGCAGATATTTCCTGCAAGCGACCGGCCGCCCAACCGATGATGGCCGCACCGGCCTGCGCGCGATCGACGATGGACGCGGTATCGGACAGCTCCCCCTGGGGCGCCACGACAACGGTATGCACAAGCTCCCACATATCCCGCACCTGAAACATCCGGTGCAACGCCGTATTCCCCAGGAGTGCCAATGAGGCCCGTAACTGGCCGTTAAGGACCTGAGCGGCACGCTCCAAACCCAGTCCGGCGCGTGACCCCATTGTGTTCAGCATCGTGCCGAAAGCAAACTCCACGGTAGCAACCTGACTAAGCGTAGGAGTTCCGTTGCGGACGCTCTGCTCGAGCCGCGTCACTGCATCGACTACGGAACCTATCTGGTCGCGAAAATCATTGGCGCCGCCGAAACCGAGCATCTGCGCAAAAATGACATTACGCCGCGCCTGTTCATACCACCCCCTATCCATCTGTGCGGCCATATCCTCAAGTGATTGAAACAGGCTTCGATCGGTGATGTTTAGTGAATAGCGTTCTTCAACAACGAGCTCGGCCAACGCCATCAGCGATGTCTCTTCCAATTCACCGTAGTAGTAGAGGCCGCCAAAGGCCTCGACCATACCGCGGGTCAGCCTGCTACTTGAGCCAGCAGTATCCAGCGGCGGCAGTTCCCCGATATAGGAAGAGAGCGCCTGGACCACGCTGGGACCCCCGGCCGCGCTCAGGCGCGCGGCCTGTCTGGCCAGGCTCAGCCCCAGCTGGTTGGAAGGTGCGCAGACCGCCATGGCTCAGTTCGTGCCCCCCGGGGCGGGTGGCATCTGAACCCCGGCCTGTTCCAGCTGCTGATTAAGATCACCGGAGGGTGCAGTTCCTCCAGGCGATGTCTGTTGAGAGGTAGTGGTAATCACTTCCTGGTCGATATTGAAGAGGTCGAGCATCTTCTCCATCGGGAAGTAATCGGACTTGAAGCGCAGATCAACGTTGCCGGTCATCTGCACCTTCATGTCCTGGGAACGTTCGTTATCGGTGGTGAAATTGGTATCGGTGGTAATATTGAGCTTGTTTTTGTACGAACTGCTGGTCTTCGGCTTGATAAACCAGAAACCCTTTGATTTTCTGCGCCCTTTGCGCTCCGAGGTGTATTCAAAGCTGGTTTGACGGTCGTAGTGCTCCTTCTGCAGTGTTTCGGTATCTAAATCGAACTTTACCCCTGCCTTGATCGAACCGTCGGTAACTACGATCCTGTTCAATCCCATCATCACCATGGTAGCAAGGAGTCGCTGGCGATCCATCGCGATCTTGCGACGAGCGGTGGTGACCAGCTCCTTTTCCACCTCTTCATCTTCCACATCCTCAAACTCTAACGGCAGTCCGAGATCCTGCATGAAATTCGGCGCGCTATCGGCATCGGCTTCCGGTTTCGGTGCAATACGCCCACTCTCCAGGTCCGCCTGAAGATGATCGGGATACTGGTTTATCAGGTGATCACGAGCCTGGTCCTCGGAGACATTGTCCTTCATATACTGATCCACCGACTTGGCGACGTTTGCGACCAGTTCCGAATAGGCCTCCATCTGCTGAATCGAGGCATCGACAACAGCTTGAAAAACCCCTTGGATGAGATCAGAGACAAAGCCAGGAAAATCTACGGCTTGCACGATCCCTGCCATTGCCTGCCCGGAATCGGAAAGATACTGAGTATCAGAAACCTCGCCTTCCCCGCCCATGGAACGGGCAAGGGGTCGGACGCCTCGCGGTGCCGGCAGCCCCAGCATCCTCGAGGTATCGGTATCGGCGATAAATCCGAAGACTTTTTCCGTATCATTCAGGACTTTTGCCTGTCGATCGGGCGGCAACGCGTTGAACGACGCGGACCGACGCAGCATGTCGAGCGCCTGATGCTGCACATACTCTTTTCTGGACATTGCATGGGCTTGTCTGGCCATCAGCCTACCCTCCATTCAGGCATCTGGGACGCCGAGAATTCTTCACTGTTCGGATCCTGGGGGACCGGCTCCGAGCTATCAGGTTCAAATGCGATCGGCCGTAGAAACACCGCGAGCCGGGCCGGCATGTCCTGCCGCACACGAATCGATAGAACCGTAACCGAACCGGGACCGGTATAGCCGTCAGGGGTCAGGGCGGTCAGCCAACGATCGAAACTTGAAAGCGCCGCAGGCCGCTCGGACATTGGAAGCCGCAGCAGCGGCAGCAGTACCGACGGGGCATCGGGCAATGCATCCAAATCGATGTCTAACCGCATCTCCACACCGCTGCCGGCACGCAAGAGCGTGAGCGTCGAGGAGCGGGCAGGCAAGGAATAGCGTGCACCCAGGATGAACGCGCCCAGGGTCATCAGCCCGGCGTGCTTGTCCCCCAAACCGAATCGCTCCATCAGTGGTTTGAGGTCAGTGAATTTAACCTCCGCAGTAATGTCGAAGGTAATCTGCTGTCCGCCCGCGCTACGGCCGCAACGAATGGTGGTGTAGAAAGGGCGCAGACTGGGCAAGGCTTCCATTGCCGTTTTCGCCATGGAGATCACCGTATCGGGAAACTGGCTGGTCAGCGCCGGGGTCCACCCATAGGTAGCGGCGGCCTCCAGTACTCCTGATCGATCCACGGCCGTAGAGAAGTTGGCACCAAATCCTTCACCCCAGCGCATATTTGATGCCCGGATAGGTTCGGTGCGGGCATCGAACCAGTAGGCCCCCTTCGGTCCGATATCAGCGGCGATAATCGAGCGCATGGCGCGGGTCGCCATCTCGGCCCGATCGGTAGCGCTGACAGATCCATCACCCGGCTCTACCTGGAAGGCCAATGCATTGGATCGACTCTCGGCAAATGTGGGCTCGAACGGATCGCGGCACGAATTGGCTAACATTCTCCTATCCAGGGTCCAATCGAGTGACGAATTCAACGCCGAATTGATTTCCGGCAGTGTCGTCGGGTCCGGGGTCAGCAGGTGCCGCGCGGCATTGCTAAGAAGCCGCCGGGCAACGTCGGATGCGGTTTGTCTGGACATATGAGGCCCTCCTTATGGCCAAAGTGGTCGTGGAACGGCCGTCCTCAGAAACCAACCATGGCACGAATCTGATCCGCCGACGGAGTCTGACCGCGGTCGAGCATCTCCTTTAATTGACCTGCAACGTCACCGTCGCCGCCCATGCCCGGCGCACCGGCGCCGCTGCCGAATCCGCTCATGCCGGGAATAGAGGGGAGTGCCGGTGTATCGGTCGGCTGACTGTACTCGTAGATCTGCTCGTTCTGCACCCCGTTTACGGCAAGAAAATACTGCGCAGCGCGAAACATCCGATCACCCTCTTCTACAGTCAGGTCGCCGGGGACATCCGGGTCGATAGTGAACAGGGGGCGATTGGATGAAAGTGACCAGACGTGATGTTTCTCCGCGATGATTTCCAGGATTGCCCGGGTCTCTTCTGCCAGGGTGCGATGCTTGACCACATTCACCGTTGTGCCAAATTCACTTTGAGCCACACGTTCGATTACCTGCCACATGGAGTGCACACCGTAGATCTCCTGGATCCTGGGCAACTGCAGAATATCCATCGCCTGCTTCAACTGCCGCCCAATCCGCTCGGCCGCAAACTGCGCACCGGCATAGCCGTAAAGCGTACAGTTAGCCCCTAGATCGCGTACCGATTTGCGTACATATTCACCGGTGGTAGCCATGGTATACCCACGCCGCTGCTCAAAAAGATTGCCAACATTGCGCTGGCGTTCGAACTCGGACAGAGAGGAAATTACATGCATGAGCGCTGGGTTGAACTCGGTGTTCGGCGTAACATCGCCTCCGATATCGCCGCCCGGTGCTCCGAGGGCACGAGTGTAATGTGCTTGCCTGCCCGCTTTACTGACGCGGTCATCGCGTTGCCAATAGTAATCGTCAAGATTGCGTGCCAGCGTATCACCACCCATGGGCAGCAATCCGGCCATGAAAAGCTCGACGATGCGATCTACCACATCGAAAAGCAGCATTTGCTCGCACTGGTAAACGACGTATATGGCCGATACCGCCTGAATGTTCTCTTTCACGATCTGTTCCGAACCGCCCTCGGGATCGCTCAGCGGCGGCAGATCAAGGTAAGCGATGCCGCTTCCACCACCACCCCCGCCACCGGCAGCCAGGGTCTCGTCGTTATACAACGCTTTGACCGACGAGCCGAACCCGGCTGAACCCGGCGGCCGGGTATCATATTTTCCGACCATGCCGCGATAAACTGCCGCCAAGGCATGGAAGAAGACCTTCTCTTTAAGTTCTTTTTCAGGCATCAATACCCCGATAACCGCATTGAAGACATGCAGCTTGAGACTGAAATTGGCTTCGAATGCATCGTTACCCGAGATGATCTCCGCACGTTTGGTAGATGCCGGTTCCAGCAGCTCCGTATAGGCGGTACGCACATGATCGTAGAAGCCACGGTCGTCGGGATCGTAGTAGCCATCCAACAAGAGGATTGAAATCACCCCAACCAGAACAGCGACGCCATTTCGACCGTCAATGTCCACACCAAGCTTATTCAGCGCATTGATCGTACCAATCAGGAAGTTGAGCTGTCCCCGGGATGGGGCCGCATTGCCATCGTCATCGGTGTCATAGTGTAGATTCTCCGGTAAGCGGGATTCATCAAACGCCAAGGTTTGCAGAATCTTGTCCTTGAGTAGCTCTTCCATATCGTCGTAGTTAGGCATGGTGTTATCCTCACGTTCTTCGCCGTTTTCACCCTCGGAATCCGAGGCAATGGCGGATTTTAAAATGGTGATGAGTTTCCGGGCGGCCTCCTTGTCGGCAAGGTCGCTCGATGTATTGGAAAAGGCACGTACAGCCGGAATCAGCAGTTCGCTCTCTTGCTCCGCAAGCAAATTAAGCTCCGCGTATATTTCCGCGCGTTTCTCTCTGGCCGTGATTCCCAGCTTTCGTGATAGATGTTCAGTCAGTCCGTAGAGAACCACCAGTTTGGTGGCTTCTTCGGCCTTGATTCCGCCTTTTTCCAGCTTGCGTCGCAGCCGTCCAAGCTGGCTGCGGTAAGCGGTTCCGATTAACCCCAGAACACCCGCCACATGCTTTGCAATGTCGGGTTCGCGAATGTCGGCGTGGAAGACCAGTTTGGCCAGGGCCGATTCCAGAGGATCATTGGGAGGGTTGGCTTTGACCATTTTCAGTCTCCTTTCCATGCTGAAAGAAATGATTGCGTGCGTTCGAGGGCCGCCATGGCGTCCAGCTCACCGGCACCGATTTCGTTCGGCCGAGCTTCAGCGTGCCCCGGACGGGCAGTCTCGATCAGGATCCGGCGACACTGATCCGAGGTCAGCTGAACTTCCATCCGCCTGGCACAGGCCAGCATCAGTGCAATAGTTCCACTGACGAAGGGTGCGGCGTGGCTGGTGCCGGTTGAACTCCGGTAGCCTTTCAATCCCACCGAGATCACGTTTTCACCCGGCGCACATAACGCGACATGGGAACCGGTAGTGGAAAACTCGGTTGCCCTGCCGGCCTCGTCGATGGCACCCACCGCGATAACCTCCGGCAACGCGGCCGGATAGAACCGCTCCTCCCGCCCGGAATTGCCCATGGCCGCGACACAGATCGCACCTCGCCTTGTGGCATAGGTGATGCTCTCGCCATGCAACGGTGGCGACCCTTCAAAAACTTCACTTTCGGAAGTGCCGAAACTGAGATTCATCACACGCACCCCCATGTCGGCTGCCGCCTTGAGGGCTGCATCTATGTCCAGCGTACCGCCGATACCCACCATTCGTCCGTCAGGACCCCTGGCTGCCGCCAGGGCACGAATGGGAATCAGGCTCGCGCGCCCCGCCAAGCCCTGGGGTACCCGGATGCCCAGTGCGGACATGATGCCTGCCACATGACTGCCGTGGCCGGTCTCGTCGCGGGCACAAAAGTCACGTCCCCGGCTGTCGCCCACCAGTTCCATTCCATCCCCGATCTGCCCCATACCCAGATCTACCGTGTCGATGCCGCCATAGATCCGACCGGAGAACTCGTCGTGCTCAAGTGCCACGCCGGTATCGATGGCTGAAACCAGGATTTCAGGATCACCGGGTTCCATCGCCAAGGCTTCGAATGCGCGGACGCGTTCATGTGGACGCCGTATCTCTTCGGGAGAAGGAGGCGCTATGCTGTTGCCGCCCATTACCTGGGCGTCGAAGGGAGTGAACGCCAGCGCCTCAGTCATCGCCCAGTCGACATCCTGGCGATCGCGCAAATCTCGGGAGAGTTCAACCGCCTGGGACGGATCGGCGAGTTCCACAGCCAGGACCCTGTCCAATCCCAACTCCCTTTCGTCATCGACATAGCCAGCCCCCATTTCACCGGGCCGGTGCATCATCTGGCGTGCAGCGTAGACACGACGCACTCTCATTGCCGATGTATGTGCACGTACACGTTGATCCACCGGCCCACCACCATCAATGGAGTTTAAGGGTCGCGCTGATCCGTTCAGCACATCGATATGTGCAGGGGCCGGGCAGAGACACTCGCGAAGCTTCACCAATACGCGTCCGGTGCTCATTGGATAACGTGCGCTACTATTCACAACTCGCGCTCCGCGTCGGACCTGACCGACCATCCATCTTCACTTGCAGCAGACAACGAAGACGCCGTGACCTGACCCGCCTGGCCCTCCTCTATGATCTCGAAGCTCTCGACGTGTCCATCCGGCAGTTCTACATCGAGTCGCCCCGTGGCCGGTGCCGGCGCATCAGGCAGTTCCAAGTCGATATGGGAAAAGCTGGCGGCCCGGATCGGTAGTTGCCGCCCGTCGAGCCTTGCGCGCGGCGGCCGTCCCTGTTCATTGAGACCGTTGCCGCGTAGCCGGAGTTGCCGTTGGTTCGGTCGAATCGGCACCACCGAGGGAGCTTCTCCGGGCGACACCTCCGCGCGGCGACCTACACCGATATCAACGTAATCGATACGTGGCCGCGCGGCTTGCAACGCCTGGCGAAGGCGACCGGGGTCCACACCGGAAAATCGGGCAACCCCATCCTCTCCCGAGTGTCGACGTAACCGTTCCAGTTGCGCCGTATTGCGCACCCCGAGTCTCTGCAGCCTCAGGCTCTCCTCGGGTGCAAGACCCGCCTCCTCCAAAGAGGGGCTTTGTGCCAGTTCCATTGAGATCGTATTCTCCTCGATCATCGGCCGGGTGATAGTGGTAAATCCAATATGCAGCGAGCTTGCTCCAGTCTCGTTGGGTCCCGATGGTCGCAGACGCACTAGGCCATCGGCGTCCATCTCCACGAATACCGAGAGATCAATGTTGAAATCCTTCAGCGCAAAGGTCAGTGGACGATTCACCGCCTTCATTCGCAGCGCATCCTGGGTCTTGTCCAATTGCGCTGTGATGGCCTCAAGGAAATCCTCAATCGGAGCCGCGGACATGTTCATTCGCGCCCTCTCGAACCTTCCCGCCTGGCGCGCAGGGAGACCCGGTGAACAGGCTGCATCATACCGCTCTCGAATCGCGACTCCGGGGGCGCCCCAAAGGCCTTGAGTCCATCGGGGCCGGCAGTCACAATCACTTCGAACGGCACCGTCATCTCGGCTTCTGAAATCTGCAAAGAGCCATCGATCGCAGGTCCATCCAGGGCCTCGATCAGTGCGGCCAGGGCTTGATGTAATTCAGGCCTGCTCATTGCGTCTCCTCCGGACCACGAACAGACCAAGCGTTACCGCCTATGGGTTTGGCTTCCAGGGATTGGGATGTCTGAAGCGGTGGGTTTTCGGAACTTTCGTTCCCTGCCGAAGCGCTTCCGTTCTGAGTTGGGGCTGGAAGCGGTTTAGCGTGATTGTTGATGAGCTGAATCGCTGCGCTATCGGCAAACCTTTCCAGCGGAAAGTAGTCCGATGAAAATTTGATTCGAACTTCTCCTGTTAACTCGGCGCGCAATTCGATATCGGACTGCGTATTGACATTGGTGGTAGTAACGATAACCCCGGTAGCGCCGAATGGATTGCGCCCGGCCGTGCCGGCCATGCCCCAATTGGTGGTCTTGCTGTCGTCGAAGGTTACGCCCGAGGTCTGAGAAGCGTCGATATTGAATACCAGTTTTGCGTTGATTTCACCTTCATCCACGATCAAGCGATTGAGACCCATCATCACCATGGTCGCTAATGACTGATGGCGGGTCTCGGCAAGGGTGCGCCGTGTGGCCGGGATGATGGTATCGTTGAGCGCCGGTTCGTCGATATCCCCCAGATCGCTGAAGCCCAACTCCTGCAGAAATCCAGGCAACGGCTGGGAGCCCTCCTGCGGCGATGCCGGAGCCACACTTAACTGCGGCCCACTGGAGCCTATCTCCTTCTGAAAGTAGGCGCCGTAATTGTCAGCCAAGTGGTCTCGAGCCATGTCGTCGGTGATGTGCTCATCCATAAATTCATCGACAGTCTTGGCCACGGATGCCAACAACTGGCTGTATGCCTCCATCTGTTGGATCGAACTATCCACGATGGCCTGAAACGTGCCCTGCACCAGGGAGGCGACAAAACTCGGAAAATCAATGGATTCCAAAGTATTGCGGGCGACACTTCCGGCCTCACGCACTGGATCGTTAATGACACTACCGGCGCCCTCCGTGGTACCGCCTTCCTGGGTCATCGGCTGAGCCATGAGTGTGCCCTGCGGAGCCGACTCGAGATAGCTGAATACCTTCTCGGCCTGTGCGCGCATTTGTGACTGTTGTGCCGGAGGCAATTGACGAAAAGCAGCACTCTGGTGCAGCGCGTTTACCAGATCGCGTGCGGTAGATGGTGCAGTATGTTTTTGCATGGGCGTAAACTCACTCCATCTCTGGCTCAGCTGCCGACAGAGGCGCTTCGGAAAGGTTGCCATTGCCGCGGATCGCCGCAATTAGACCCGGCACGGAGCTTTTTTCCGCGGCACGCGTAATCAGGTCGAACATCATGACCTGGGAAGGCAAGGGGATAGGACTGTCGCCACGTGCACGCAACGCGCCTACCAGGGCCGCATGAGTGACGGCGTCCAGACGACCGGCGGTATCCGGCAGCCCGTGGACGGCCTGAAACGCCGACAGTGTGGCGCTGTTGGGATCATCGGCTAAATGTACCAACGCTTCCCGTTTCAAAGCCTCGGTATTAATCGGGCCGGCGGCGGCAATGATAAACTCCTTGGCAGCCGAAACTCCCTGCTGAATCGCACGTTCAGTCAAGAGCGTAATCCCCTTTTCACTGTCAAGGCCAAGATCACGGGCAAACTCCAACATCGGCAGCAGCGCGGTCTGCGCCGCAGTGAAAAATTGGGCATCTTGAAACGGCGCATGTTTGCTTGCAGCCTTGAATTTACGCAGCCACTCCGGCGCCCAGAGCGGCTTGCCCGAAACGCTCTGCATATTTTGCGCAGCGTCAGCCGCGGCACCCGGGGAATTCAGCGCGGTGGTCACGGCGATAAGCTCTTCGGCGCTGGCATCAGGGAAATCGGCATCGGAACCGAAGATCCGGTCAAAGGTCACCGGATCGGTGTCCCTCATCGCCAATAGCAACCTACCTAGATCGCCGCTTAGTTGGGCAAATCGACCAAGACCGTAACGCAAGCCCACCCCCCCGAGGTTTGGCTGTGTCTTAGCAAAGGGTGGTATATCACCGGGCGATGTCGTGGCTAGAAAAATAATGCGCCGCATGCGCGGTGGATCCAATACCAACGGCGCATCTTCATTCTCAAAAACAGATTCCGCTCCCGGTAGCGCGGGAGAGAAAGACACAGGCTCACTTCCCGAAGAAGAAGACTCCACACTATCCGGCACCGGCGGCGACAACCGAGAATCAGGATGAGAGGCGCTCTGCTCTGGAGCCGATCCAAACGTCAGGGGCAGGCTATCGAGATCAGTAAAACCTCCGGCCGAGCCGCCCTCAAGGGCGCAATTATATTCATCCGGCATCTGTGCCAACTGCAACTCGGTCGGTTGCGTGTTCATTATGCCGCGTGGCTGCATATCATTATCGCGATAACCATAGGAAGCACGGACCTGAGGCTGAGCTGACGACAGTTCATTCCGCCCAGCCATGGCTTGGATTCTGTTGCGGGTCGCCTCTGTATCAATCCTCATATTCATCCCTGATTCCTATCTCCGGTATCGCTTCTAAAATGAGTTGGGATATTTCTGAGACATCCTTAAACCAACGCCGCCGGGTATCGGAATCATTCGCCGGATGTACCTGCTCGACCCAGCCGCGCCAGCACCCTTCAGGTCCTGATATGCCGGGACGCTCCTTTCGATATACGACGACAAACCGATACGATTCCAACTATGCCTCCAACATATTCCACGAATTTTGATTGATCATGGCAGGTGAATCTGGCAGATCTCTCACATAGCTCTCACACACTCCTTACAGGCCACTGAAATACGGCGAACAGGAGAACAGCACCACTCGAGAGCGGCATCGGCGGCTGTAATCAATCGACGAAAAAACAAGATGTTAGGCCGCCATAGCGACGGTCTTTTTTTGCTAAGCAGCAAATTCTGATATTTATTGGGATGCGCGGAAATATTGAACCCAACGGCTTTTTCCACGTACTTCTCTCATCCGGTCGGTACTCCCCGGTTTACGACACCAAATAGATACCGTCGTTATTCCGGGCAGCGAATAGGTCGGCCGTACGAGAGAAAGACAATTTGTTTGTTACGACGTCAAGAAATGACTCTATGATTATTCAGCAAGCAAGATACCGCCAATCCAAGCCATTTTTCCCCACTGCCTGTAAAAAGCGCCTGGATTTACCGTTCCGTATCCTTCTGACGGTGGTTACACTCGAATTCCATGTGCCCGTCATTCCTGGACAGCAGGATTAGAGAGCCTTTGATCAAGTCCATGATGGCCGAGACGCTGACCTTTACGTCGTGAGATGCCAAGCGGCGGCTTGCGCAGCCAATGACCCATTCACTTCGCAAATAAGCCAACGTCGCAAATCCGACGCAAAGGCATGTTTCGAAGGGCTTGCGCCCAATGGCGCGCTCGCTGTGTTATAGAGCTTGTCGTATCGCTATCGCATGCGATGACATAATCAGAGGCTCCCTAGATCTTAGTCCGAAGCGTAGCATCCACATTCTCAACTAGCGCCCGTGCCTGGTTGAGATTCCCTAATGCCATTGACAACTGATCTGTCAATGATCGCTTTCGGTCCGACTCATCGATTGGGGTCCTGGTGAGGGGAGACACCTTTGAAAGCAGATGCTCTCCAGCTTGTCCTTGTGCAATCGGTACCGCCAACAAGCCACGATACATCCTTGTGGTTTCTTCTGAAGGGGCGATCTGTAATTCCCGCTCAAGGACATCGACACATCTCATGTATTGTCGTATAGCAATGCCGCGATTGCCGGTCAGGTAATAACATTGCATCAAAGCCCGGTGGGCATGCTCAAGCATCGGGTCCATTTCGAGCAGTTTCTGCGCCCATACGATGGCGGAAGTCCAATTATCCTTGGCCAGATCATATTGCAGAAGCATGTCCACGAGGGCCGTATATTTCGAACGCAGTCTTTCACGAAGAACGAAACACCACTCCTGATCAAAATTGGATAGCGGATCATGACGGTACATCGACGCGATATCGCTGAGCTTCTGATACTGTTCCTGGGTCAGTTCAGAAACGGGAACACCGGAAAGACGATCAAAAGATTGTTCAAATATTAGAATATCCAAAGATATCTCGGCACCTTTGCGAATACCTATCCCGCGAGGTGACGTATCCAGATAATCGTTGCTATCCAGACCATATTCACAAAAAGCTGCGCGCAATCTCCACAAATCCGTTGATAGGGCACGGCGTGCTTGTTCTTCCGGTTTATCCATCCGCAAGGTTGCCGCAGCGACTGACCGGGTCATCTGGGACTCGGATGATAGTGCGGTAATAATTAGTAGTTCCAGTGATTTTTCGGTCTGAAACCTCAACTTACCGAAACCCTCGACTTCTGCATGAGGCAAACCGAAACAGGAAATTCGCAAAGCAGGCATCTCCCTATCCCCTTTGATATTCAATCCATTAGACGCTTCTAACTTCTTTCTCAGATTGTATAACACACTCGAGCAATAGCGTCGACTACCGCACTGCACGACGCAGATTTTTACAATCAAATCGCGGATCTCTAGTGCTGATGCTCCCTCATTAACACGGAGGGTATAATCAGGAGGCATATCTTGCCTCATGCTCCACTGGACTGATATTGCCCAGACAGGAGAGGCGTCTCCGCCTATTATGAAAAACCTCAAGATATTGGAGCAGGCGTTTCTTTGCTCCTCCTTAGTACGGCAGTCCCCGTGATCAACCAACCCCAGGGACAATACCTATATTTCACTGGCTACTGGGGTACTGGCAAGGAATAGAAACATTGCCCTAGAAGCGGCAACGGCCACCACTCCCTCGCAAACGGAGGGGAGGAAGTTCCGGAATTCCCTGGTGTAACCAGACCCTAGATCAACATGGCCGATTGCTGGTTCGTGATTCAGTAGAAGTGGTATGGCGGTATGACCAACTGATCCTTGAACAGGGCGGGCATCTCTCCGGCACTGAATTCTCATCCAGTTTATTGCTCCCACTCCCGGGAATACACCCCGGAACAGCGCCCGCACCGCAAGAGCCGCAGAATTCCTCGCATACAAATGCGGGTTGTCCGTACCGCTCTACTGTTCAATCTGCGGCTTCCGCACCCGAATGGAAAGCTCCCGCAACTGGGCTTCGTCCACCTCCGAAGGCGCGGAGGTGAGCAGACAGGCGGCGGTCTGGGTCTTGGGAAAGGCCATCACGTCGCGGATGGAGGCAGCGCCCACCAGCAGCATCACCAGGCGGTCCAGGCCGAAGGCGATGCCCCCGTGGGGCGGACAGCCGTAGCGCAGGGCATTGAGCAGAAATCCGAACTTCTCTTCCGCTTCCTGTTTTTCGATACCCAGCAGCTGGAACACCTTTTCCTGTACCCACTCCCGGTGGATACGGATGGAACCGCCACCCAACTCGGTGCCGTTCAGCACCATGTCATAGGCGCGTGAATGGGCCGCCCCCGGATCGCTGTCCAGGAGTTCCAGGTGCTCTTCCTTACAGGAGGTGAAGGGGTGATGCAGGGGTATCCAGCGCTTGGCCTGCTCGTCCCATTCGAACATGGGAAAATCCACCACCCATAAGGGACGCCAGCCGGATTCCATCAGTTCGAGGTCTTCACCCAATTTTACACGCAGGGCGCCCAGAGCTTCGTTGACCACGGTAGCCGCATCGGCACCGAAGAAGATCAAGTCCCCGTCTTCCGCGGATGTCCGGCTGAGAATGCCTTCCACCGCCTCGTCCGGCAGGAACTTCAGGATCGGCGACTGCAGTCCGTCCCGCCCCTTGGCGATCTCGTTGACCTTGATATAGGCCAATCCCTTGGCGCCGTAGATACCGACGAACTTGGTGTAGTCATCGATCTCCTTACGCGTAAGTTCACCGCCCCGCGGTACCCGCAACGCCGCAACGCGTCCCTTGGGATCACTGGCGGGACCGGCAAATACCTTGAATTCCACCGCCTGCATCAGGTCCCCGACATCCACCAGCTCCAGGGGACAGCGAAGGTCCGGACGGTCGGAACCGAAACGCCGCATCGCTTCCTGATAGGTCATACGCGGAAAGGGATCGGGCAGATCTACATCCAGGACCTCCCTGACCACTCCGCGGATCATCTCCTCCATCATACCCATGAGGGTATCTTCGTCCTGGAATGCCACCTCGATATCCAGCTGGGTGAATTCCGGTTGGCGGTCCGCGCGCAGATCCTCATCCCGAAAACAACGTACTATCTGATAGTAGCGATCCATACCGGCCATCATCAGCAACTGTTTGAACAGTTGCGGCGACTGCGGCAGGGCAAAGAAATAGCCCGGATGGGTACGGGACGGCACCAGATAGTCACGCGCGCCCTCCGGTGTAGCCTTTGTCAGCATGGGCGTCTCGATATCGAGAAAACCGTTGTTGTCCAGATAGCCGCGCAGAAGGCGGGTGATTTCGGAACGAAGCTTGATACGCTGGAACATCTCCGGGCGGCGCAGATCGATGTAGCGGTAGCGCAGGCGCACCTCCTCCGAGACATTTTCGTGTTCATCGAGCTGGAACGGGGGGGTCTCCGCCCGATTCAGTACCTCCAGCTCCATGCCCAACACCTCGATCTCGCCGGTAGGCAGTTCCGGATTAACGGTCCCCTCCGGGCGGGCACGAACCCGGCCCTTTACCTTCAGGACAAATTCATTCCGCACCTGCTCCGCGGTGGAGAAAATATCCGGCAAGTCCGGATCGTAGACCACCTGTACCAGCCCCTCGCGGTCGCGCAGATCGATAAAAATGACGCCACCGTGGTCGCGGCGACGGTGGACCCAACCGCAAAGCTCGACCTGCTGATCGATATGAGAGGCGTTCAAATGTCCGCAATAATGGGTGCGCATGAGACTGTATTCCGAATTATGTGCCGGGCCGGGAACGGCCGGGAAAAGCGGGAATGTTAAAGTTTGGACTCCGTCGGTGCAAGTTCCGGATTCTCTTTAAGGGCGTCCGGAACCACGGCCCCCATGGACATCAGCATCTTTAATCCCTCATCCACGCTCAAGTTCAGCTCGATCACGTCTTCGCGCGGCACCATGACGAAATAGCCGCCGGTGGGGTTGGGGGTGGTGGGAACATAGATATTGATGACCTCCCGGCCCGTTTTCCTCTGGGCCTCGCCCATATCGGTACCGGTCAGAAAGGCGATAGTCCAGAGCCCGCGTCGCGGAAACTCCACCAGCAGCACCTTGCGGAAGGAACTGCCGGTATCGGTAAACATGGTCTCCGCAAGCTGCTTGACCCCGGAATAGACGGAACGTACCAGGGGGATGCGAGACAGTAACCGCTCCCAGCCGCGAATAAGCTGGCGTCCGAAGATGTTGGCGACGATCATCCCGGTTATCAATACAACCAGGAAGGAGATCACCACCCCCAGGCCGGGGATGGCGAAGCCGATCAGGTTCTCCGGCCGGTAGGCCTCGGGCAGCAGTGCCACGCTGCCGTCCAGCCACCTGATTACCAGGCGTACCACGAGGATGGTTACACCCAGCGGCACCCATACCAGGAGCCCGGCAATGAGTATGCGCCGCAGGTAGGAAATCAAGGCTTACTCAGCCGCGCAGCATTTGCCTGCAGCGCAGGCCGGAGGAGCCGAATCACCGCCCGACTCGTGGACGTTTTTCTTCTTACCCTGCTTGAAATCCGTCTCATACCAGCCACCTCCCTTGAGACGGAATGCGGCCGCCGAAATCATCTTTTTTAGCCCGTCTTTACCGCACTGGGGACAGCCGGTAAGGGGTGCATCGCTCAATTTCTGTATGGCCTCCAGCTCATGACCACACTCCTCGCAGCGATATTCGTATATTGGCATAGCTAAACCCTCAAAATCCTCTCTCCGGTAGTCCTCGAACGTGGGTACCCGGTTGAAATTTTTCAAGATTCTACCACAGCCGCGACCTGTGGCGATAAGCGGGACCGGAATCAGGAAAGGCCGATTTCCTCAGGATCCTTCCCCATTGACCGCAATTCCCGGATCTTCGCCGCTTCCAGCAGCAGTTTCAGCTGCGCATGTTCCTCCGTGGGCAATCCGAACTGGAGGTAACGTTCCGCATGCTCCAGGATCTTTTCCAGGTCTTCGTTCCGCTGATGGAGGTACAGCAGACTTTTGGCGAGAAAATCGGGATCATTCCCGCTCTCGCGCATCCCTTCGGCCGCCTCCAGTGCTGCTTTCAGTTGATCGCTGTTCGGCTTCACAGGCACCTCCGCTGTTCGATTTCCTGGTAACGACGACCGCCGCTCAGGTATCCCCCTAATCTTCCCGTTCCTCCCGAGCCTTACGCAACTGGTTGGTCTGACGCTGGATGACGTGGCGTATCAGCAGGTCCCGGTCGCTTTCTCGTATATGGGAAAAATTGACACGGATACAATGGGAAAATCCGCTCTCCGCGTGCTCGACCGCTTCACAACTGATCACCTCGCCATAAGCGAGAATACCTGCGAGAGAAGGATACAGGAGCAGCTTGAGTTCCAACATGGTTCCCGATTCCACGGCATCGTGGCTTTCGAAAGCCATGCCCGAGGCGCTGAGATTCACCGGATACGCATGCTGCTCCGCCAGGTTGGACTCGGTGGAGAGTAGCGTTCTTCCCAGCAGTTCTATTTTCCGATCAAGCGCCTCGAGATAGGTGGCGACATCCGGAGATTCCATCCGAATCTTGTGCAACACGGTTGCCGTCTGCTGGCTGATGGCGGCGAGGCTGCTGACCACGGTGAAATGGGTATCCACACCTTGCTCGAGGCGTTGCACACGTTCCTGCAGCACCTCCCGGGTAACCGGGTGAAAACTGATATTCAGGTAATCCTCTATACGGAAAAAGGATCGCCGTTCATGGCCTACCGAAGGATCGGTGTCATGTTTGCTCATTAGTATTCCAGACCCTCTTCACTCTCCTGGTCCTGGCCACGAATCAGGATCAACTCCACCCGCCTGTTTAATGCACGGTGCTCAGGAGTATCGTTGGCAGCCAGCGGATGGGAATCGGCATGGCCTTCCACCAGGACGCGTTTCGGATCTATATCCTTGTTCTTCAATAGTTCATGCACCACCGTTACCGCCCGCGCCGATGAGAGTTCCCAGTTGGAACGATAGCGGGTGGTGGATATGGGCACATCGTCCGTGTGACCGGCCACCACCAGCTTACCCGGGGATCTGCCCAGGGCGGCGCTGATCCGATCCAGGACATCGAAGAATCCGGGATTCAATATCGCGCTGCCGGAGGGAAACGAACCCTTTTCCCGTATGCGCACTATGATCTTCGACTCCTCGGTCTCCACCGTGACGACACCCTCTTCGATCTCCTTCTGCAGCGCCACCTCCAGCTTTGCCGCCTGTTCCTGGATCTCCCGCGCAACCTGAGCGGCGGCGGCGGCCTTTGCCTCATCCAGATCTATTCCCGCCCCGTCCTTATCCTTATCCTTATCCTTATCCTTATCTTTATCTTTATCTTTATCCTTATCCTTGTCCTTGTCTTTATCTTTATCTTTGTCCTTGTCCTTGTCCTTATCTTTGTCTTTTTCCTTGTCTTTATCCTCCATACCCAACTCCGCTTTTTCTTCCGTGGTCTGCTGCCGGACCTCGTCCGTCAATGACGGCTCCGGGATCGCGGACGGGCTGAACTCCTGCTTAATAACGCTGGTCCCCATTACCACATCGGTAGCCGGTATCTCCCGCTGTACCCCGAAGGCATCCTTCATGGATTCAGCCATTTTTTTGAAACGGGTGGCGTTGACCTCCGCGAAGGAAAGCAGCAGCACAAAGAAACACATCAGCAGCGACATCATATCGGCGAAAGTCGCCATCCATGGGGCGAGGCCTTGTTCACATTTGGGACAGTCTTTTGCCATGAAACCGCTCTATCCCGTTGCCTACTCTTCTTCGCTCTTGCGTTTGCTCGACGGGAGATAGCTGCTGAGCATCTGTTCCAGCACCCGGGGATTCATCCCCTCCTGAATACCGGAGATGGTTTCCAGGATCAGGGATTTATTGGTCTTCTCCAATTGACTTGCCCGGGCCAGCTTATCGGCCATCGGCGTGGCGAAGGCGTTGGCGATGATTGCGCCGTAAAGGGTGGTAAGCAGCGCCACGGCCATGGCCGGACCGATACTGGCTGGATCGGACATGTTGGCCAGCATCTGCACCAACCCGATAAGGGTTCCGATCATGCCCATGGCCGGCGCTATGGTGGCCATATTCTTGAACATTCTCTGCCCCACCTCATGACGCTCGATGGTGAGATCGATATCCTTGGTGAGCATCTTCTGCACCAGGGCCGGATCATGGCCGTCGACACAGAGATTGATACCGGTCTTGAGAAAATCGTTGCCGATCTCCTGCCCCTCCAGCGCCAACAGGCCGTTCTTACGCGCGATATCCGCCAGCTGGATGGCCTCCTCGATCAGCTGCCGGGCATCGTCAGTCTGGTAGAAAAAGGCCTTCATTCCAATGGAAAAGGAGCCGAGGAAATCCTTTAACGACACCTGCATCAGGGTGACCATGAAGGTACCACCCACCACGATCAGGACCGAGGGCACATTCATGAAAAGCATAATATCGCCGCCGGTGGCGATGGCGCCGATAATGATGCCGAATCCGCCCAGTAACCCGATTAATGTTGCAATATCCAAAGAAAAATACCCCGATAGGTGTCTGCGCAACGAGGAGCTCTGATAAATTCAGGTTCCATCGTATGAGATAGCGGACTGGCCCTTAAAAACTTTAATTCTCATGACCCCTGTTTCCCTACCCGGCAGAGGGTAAAATCAATCCTCTATCGCCACCCCGGCGCGAAATACCGCACAAGCAATCGAAGGACGCACAAGTGACTGACTTTAATAAGAATTCCGTACTTATAACCGGTTGTTCCAGCGGTATAGGCCTGACCGTGGCCCGCGGTCTCCAGGCGCGGGGCTACCGGGTCTTTGCCACCGCCCGCAATCCCGACGATGTGGAGCGGCTCGCCGGCGAAGGACTGGAAGCCCTGCAGCTGGATCTAGAGGACGATCAGAGTATGGAATCGGCCCTGCACGAGATTCTGGAACGGACAAACGGGCGCCTTTTCGCCCTGTTCAATAACGGCGCCTACGGCCAACCGGGGGCGGTGGAGGACCTGCCTACCGCGGTGCTGCGCCGGCAGTTCGAAACCAACCTGTTCGGCTGGCATGAACTCACCCGCCGGGTCATACCCGTAATGCGGAAGCAGGGAGAGGGGCGGATCATCCAGAACAGCTCTATCCTGGGGTTTATCTCTCTGGCCTACCGGGGCGCCTACAACGCAAGCAAGCATGCCCTGGAGGGGTTAAGCGACACCCTGCGGCTGGAACTTCACGGCAGCGGTATCCATGTCAGCCTCATAGAACCCGGACCGATCTTAAGCCGCTTTAGGGAAAACGCCTACCGGCAATGGAAGGAGAACATAGACATTGATCACAGCCCGCATCAGGAGCGGTACCGGGCCATGGAAAACAGGCTTACCCGGGAAGGGCCCGGGGCGCCCTTTACCCTACCGCCTGAGGCGGTTCTGAAGCGTGTCATTCATGCCCTGGAGAGCCCGCGACCGAAAGTCCGCTACTTTGTCACCTTCCCTACCTACCTGTTTGCCTTTTTGAAGCGGGTATTGCCGGGACGGGTGTTGGATGGGATGTTGCGCAGGGTTTCGAATTAATACTTTTTTTCACCGCTCGCTGTGATTTAGAAATTGGTAACAAGTTTCGTGACTTGTCTGTAGTGAAGTTTCTACTTTAGGTAGTCAGTTTCACAGCCTATCGATTCCTGCGCCTTTATTTGCTTTACCTCTTAAGGCTGCGAGCCTATTTCTTTTGCTTGCCCAAAAGAAATAGGCGAAAGAAAAGGGCACTCCACGACTTGCCCCTCCGGGGTACCCTGCGTTCCTCACCGTCCCGGGGGCTCCAGCCACGGGCGGTCCCTCGCCCGCGCTGGAGGCG
>JBNKJV010000027.1:0-22209 GCA_050291465.1 Sedimenticolaceae bacterium
CAACCGCTGCCGGTACAGCAGGGCCGGCGGCTGGGCCTGTTTACCCCCGATGAAGCGGACCGCGATGCCATGATTCCTCCGGGTAGTTATGGTCAGACCGTGGATGTGTCAATACTGGAAGTCGGTGATCTAATCGTCGTCAATTCCGATAATGTGGTGAGCGAAGCGATCCGGAGGCGCACAGATTCGCCGGCCAGTCATATCGCACTCTATATCGGTAGCGGCAAGGTCATTGAGGCCATCGTCTCCGGTGTGGAAAATCGCAGCCTGGCAACGGTTCTTAGCGAGGCCTACTATGCCGCTGCCTACCGCTATGTCGGGTTGTCGGAAAATGAAAAGAACCAGATCAAGAGTTTTGCCGTCGGCGAATGGGAGCGAGGTGCGGAATACGATTTTCTTGCCATCGCCTCACTGCAGAACATCCAGGACGAGGATGCCTGGTTTTGCTCGGAACTTATATTTGCAGCCTTCGCTTCCGCCGGAATCAACCTGGGAGACGCGGCTCATAGCACACCCGGACAGGTTATCAATATGCAGGGGGTCGAATACCTCGGCCACCTCCCAGCACAAGGAGACTCTTCGATGTCACTGACGCGTATATCCAATCATGCAAGGACCCGGTCGCGCCCGCTACAGAACGGAGGCACTATGGCAACGTTGGGTTTCGAGATTTTGAAATCCGCGGTTACCGGCTCGGCCGGGGCAATCACCTATAACTTCGATCAGCTACGGGGTAAATACTCGGTGCGATATCCGCATTGGTCAGCGCAACAGCGGTTGGAACATGATGCGCCGACACATCCCTATACCACCGTTCAAATGGAGTCCCGCCAGTCCTACTGGGACCTCGGCACCATTAGTGCCACCGTGCCCATCTCGTTCGACTACAACGGCCACTACATCTCCAACCTGCGGCTCAGTAGGCCCGGTACTGACGAACACTTCGCCTATTCAATGGACCTGGCCGGTGAGATCTCGGAAAACAGGAACTTCTATCGCAACTCCGCCGGCGAAACGGTCAGTCGCGTGGACCTGAGAATCACCCATGTCATTGACTACGATTTTCTGGGTGAGAGCTTTTTTGACGATACCGCTGAGATCATAGAACGCTATCGTATTTATTCCGACGGTTCGGTTTGGTGCACGGTAGTCGTGCAGGGGACCTGGTGGTTTGGGGCAAGCGATGCCCGGTCGCCGGTCCGCATTCAGAATGGCGAACTGTATATTGACGGGCCGCACTCAGCTCTCTACGAACGGCTACGCCAGATAACCCCTGGCGCCCAGTCCATGATGGCAAGTGCTGGATATTCCGAGCCGATACCTCCGGGGCAATCCTTTTACTGGGAGTCTGAGCCTTTCCGCGTGCACGGCTCCGGTAACGAGCCTGAGCAGACCGAGAATCCGGCACTTGTTGCATCTTACCGTTCTCGCGGTATGGGGGTACGGCCCCGCGCCATGTCCTCCAGGAATGGGCGTATTGAGAACGCTGTGCAGATCGCTATGCGCCATGGCGCTAGCGGGAGCGAAGCACGCGCTTTCTTTTCCCATGAAGCCTCGTTGGGCCGTCGGGGTGTCCGGACAATGACGGCAGGTAATGCCTTTCCTGCTATCTCGATGATTGACCGAGACGGTTGGATAGCGGGCTCACTAGACGAGGTGGCGCGTAGGGCCTTTCCCGCCGACAGCAACCCGTTACAGATCCTGTTTGATTTCTGCACCAACAACAATTTGACCGTTGCGCTTGGGTTTGTCGGAGACGTAGGTTATGTCGAGGCGGCGAGCTTCGGTTTTGGTATTGTGATTGCCCCGGGAAACCTGATCGGATACTACGGATCGGTCTCTGTGGGCCTGGGCTGGAATTTCGAGGCGAATATCGGTATTCAGCTCACGGTGATCGATGGTGGGCCCAGTGTCTTTACCGGTACCTCGTTGGTTATCGGCGGCAGCGTTGATCTCAGTGAGGGGCCGAGTATCGGGCTCCGCGCAATCCTCAATACCTCAGGGAACATGGTCGGCTGGACGGCCGAGGTGACTTGGACCATCGGGGTACCGACGGCTTCCATGGGTGAGCTCACGGTGTCTATCCAGCAGACCCATGCGTCCTTTGTCCGTGTGCGCACCCAAAGTTTCGCTCTCCCCCAAGAGATCGGCGGTCTGCCGCTGCGTCCGAAAGGTGCCGGTCAAATGGTGGTACAGCAAAACAACGGCTGGGCGAATCGTTCTGCCATTTATACCCGTGGAGATCAGCGGCGGATATGGACCTGAAATTGTAGCGTCTATTAGGAAAGCACGCTCTTGAATTGTGTCGAGCCGGATTCGGGCAGGCTCGGCACAAATGAGCGTATCTCCGTCCTCTATGATGTAGACGTCGTACCTGAAGTAGATATTCCGGATCGATATTAAAAGCTGTTGAAACAGTATTCTTCCGCAAATCCGGTTCCGCCTATGGGTTTGTTCGGCGGACATCCTTGACTTTCGATTTGACTATAAAACTGTGCCGGGGCGACGCGGCAGGGAGCGTGATTGCCGGGCGGTTGGAAGGAATTTTGTCCCGGATTGTAACGCCGCTCCTACCGTTAGATCCCTTGACCTGTCTGTAGGAGCGGCTTCGTAGCCGCGGCAAGTTCGATAATCAGTTTCGTGATTTGTTTGTTTAGGGCTCTCAAGTCCGGTAACTCGACTACGGACATTTCACGAAACTGAACTCACACCTCTCCACATAAATTTCATAGTTGTTCCATCCAATCTCCACAGAAACAACAGGTTGCCTCGGCATACTTGTCAGCACCTGGACAACCTCTGTGGAGAAGAAAAATGAAGCTGCTATCCGGAGATTTCTCTATGCGGCTGGAGCTGTCGCTAGCGTCCCTGCTGTCCCGGGCTGTTGCGGCGGTTGAGTCAGACGAAAACGGTCATTCACCGCAGTCCCCCGATTGTTCTATTGAGGACGACGATTCGGAGGTGGAGGGCCCGCCTTTTAAAAAGACCAGCATCAAGGTGAGGCTGGACGGCCAAATGATCCAAGTGGTGGAAACCCGGATCCGCATCAACCAGGGCGACGCCCCTATCAATGCCACCGTCATTCAAATGGAGACTATATAATGCAACGTTATTCGCCATACAGAACCGAAAATTCCCTGCATGTCGGCATTATCATGGACGGCAACGGACGTTGGGCTGTCGGTCGCGGTATCCCACGTTCCGCGGGTCATAGGGCCGGCCTGAAAGCCTTGCGCCGGATCGTCGAAGCCGCTTCCGGTCTCGGTATCGGCACTCTTACCGTCTATGCCTTCTCGTCGGATAATTGGCGTCGCCCGGCGTCGGAAGTCGCCGCTTTAATGATCTTGCTGGGATATTATCTGCGGCAAGAGGTGCCAAAGCTGGCCGCCAACGGTATCCGCCTGACAGCGATCGGCCGCCGCGACCGCTTCGGCAGTGATATTCAAATGGCCCTTGGGCAGGCAGAGCGTCAAACGGCCGCGGGTCAATCCCTGCATTTGCGGCTGGCGCTCGATTACTCTTCTCGCGATGCCATACTGGTGGCCGCAAACGAGCTGGCCACGGAAACGATCAGCCGCGAAAGCCTATCCCGGCGTCTTGCAGGAAACACCAATGTTCCGTCTCTTGATCTGCTGATTCGCACCGGCGGAGAGCAACGCTTGTCCGATTTCCTGTTGTGGGAAGCGGCCTATGCCGAACTCTATTTCACAAAATGTCTGTGGCCTGATTTCGATGCCGACGATCTGGCACTGGCGCTGGCGGAATATCTTAGGCGGGAGCGTCGTTTCGGCGGCCTGCCCGACGTCGAAGCGGCGGTTATGGCGTCCGGGGGGTAGCCGCACTTCAAACTCCCAAAATACCTGATCGCCTGGCTAAGCACGGTCGATCATATGCGGAAAACAGAAAGGCTCTTTCCATGCGTGTTCTTCTTATCAATATTGCGCATCCGGCCATCGGCAGTCGAATTCCGGATGATCATCTGCCCCCCCTCGGACTGTTGGCCATCGGCGGTCCGCTGCTCGACGACGGACATGAGGTGCGGCTTCTGGATCTTGATGTCGATCCGCTGCCTTATGAAGAAGTCGTCCAACGGGCTGCGGACTTCAAACCCGATGCCGTATTGTTCGGTCATTCGGGATCGACATCAGGGCATCCGGTCATAGCCGAGGTCTCGCGCCGTATTGCCGCTGCTTTTCCGGCTGTTGCCATTGTCTACGGTGGCGTTTATCCGACCTATCACTGGCGGGAAATTCTATCTAATGAACTTCATGTTGGTGCCGTCGTGCGCGGCGAGGGTGAGGAGACCACGCGCCAACTTATCCGTGCACTTGAAGCCGGCAGCTCTTTAATGAACGTACCCGGCCTGGCGATTCGGCATCGCGGACGCCCCTATGCGACAACCGCCGCTCCCTTGATATGTAATCTTGATGACTATCGTATCGGCTGGGAACTGATCGACCATCACCGCTACAGCTACTGGGGAGGCAAACGGGCGGTGGTGGCTCAGTTTTCACGCGGTTGTCCGCACCTTTGTACCTATTGCGGCCAGCGTGGCTTCTGGACCCGGTGGCGCTACCGGGATCCCGTTAAATTCGCCAGGGAACTGGCGCGTCTGTATCGAGAGCAAGGAGTCGAAGTGATCAATTTCGCCGACGAGAATCCGACTTCTTCGCGCCGTGCCTGGAAAGCCTTCCTGGAAGCGCTTATCGACGAGGATGTGGATCTGTTGCTTGTCGGTTCGACTCGCGCCGGGGATATTGTTCGCGACAAAGACATTCTGCATCTTTACCGCAAGGCCGGTTGTATACGTTTCCTGCTGGGCCTGGAGAACACCAAGTCGCAGACAATTGAGAATATTCGCAAGGGCTCGACCACCGCTATCGACCGCGAAGCCATCCGGTTGCTGCGCCAACATGGCATTATTTCCATGGCGACCTGGGTGGTGGGTTTTGAGGAAGAGACCGATGCCGATCATTGGCGCGGATTGAAACAACTCCTGTCCTATGATCCCGATCAGATCCAGCTTCTCTATGTAACCCCTCATCGCTGGACCCCTTACTATCGGGAGACCGTCGGCCGACGGGTCATCCAGATCGACCGGAGACGTTGGGATTATAAACACCAGGTGCTTGAAACGCGTCACATGCCGCCTTGGCGTGTTCTACTGTGGGTGAAATTCACAGAAGCGGTTCTACAGGCCCGGCCTAAGGCGCTCTATCGTACCTACTTGCAGTCCGACCGCGAGCTTCGTCACGCGATGCGCTGGTACACGAGTATCGGGCGGCGGGTATGGCCTTACGAGATTTATCGTTTTTTACGCGAGAAGCTGACTTATGCCGGGCTCACTGTCGGCGAACTGTGGGGGCCGCCCCAGGACCATGAGGAGATGCCGATGGGGGTTCCAGCGGGCGAGGCTCAGAAGAGCGCCTGATGCTGTCGGCGGATGCCGCGCGGTTGCGGCAACCGCGGATCGAAGAGTGGGGCGGAGCGAGCCTACTTTTCCCCTGCCGCCTGAAACGGAGGGCGCGGTGGAAAGTTCAGCTCCACGGTCGGTTCCGAGCATACGTCACGGTAGCTTGTGTCGCCGATATTTTCCGCGTAGGTCAGCCAATTGCGCATACACAGAGCATCTTTTAGCGTCAATCCTGTATGGTTCTCAGTCCGAACCCGGGGTGGATCCAACTGCCCTATGAGCTGTTTATCGACTTCCTCTTCAAATTTGCGCCATTCTTCTTTGTAGACCGTTTGAGGTGTATCTTCATCATCGATTCGGGCAAAGTCTGGAAAGATCTCCGCGTGTTCGGAACAGCCTCTTTTCAGATTGACCGGAATTTCAGGTGAAATCCGTTCGGCAATCGCTGTTCGGACAATCCGCAGCGCCTCCTTCGCCTCTTCGCGATCCTGACAATAGATCATACCCTTATATGTACCCGCTATTTCGGGCCTTATTTCCACCAGGCATTTTCTGAGAGGATCCGTGGGTAGACGAATCTGATCAAACACCAGAAAAAGCTTTATCAACTCCATGACCGTTCGTGGCTCAACATAGATCTTGTAGCAATTGAAACAGAATTCCGGAATGATATTGTAAGTCTCAAATACTATTGTATGACGGCGGCAATTCAGGTAAATGTCTATACCTCGCCACGGCTGAACCAGCTGAATGTTACACTTCAGGCCATATAGGCCGTTTTTACCGAGAATCTCTCGGTTTTCCTGGTATAGCGTTTTTACCGTTGCGTCAGTTATTAAGGAGGTATCGCCTTTCTCCGGTCTTACCTTAAGCAGGTCCTTTTGTGTCTCGGTGTAGAGACCGACTTTGCCCGCGTACGTGGTATTAGAATTAAGTAAATCAATTAGACAGTCGGAGAGCAGCAAATTATCGGCATTTTTTTCCACGCCAGTCTGCAGTGTTTCCACGGCTTGATCATACTTGCCCTGTCTTTCCAGAACATTGCCAAGGCACATGATCGCTATAGGATGGTTTGGATGAAACTCGAGAAACCTGTTTAAGTGCGCGGCGGCCTGTTCGAACATGCTCAGTCTAAAAAGAATTACGCCCAGGTTCAGTAGCGCGACCCCAATGTTCGGCTGGATAGCCAGAGCTTTCTGGTAGGCGTCTCGGGCTGCAGCAACCTGTTGGGCTTTTTCGCAAGCAATACCAAGATTGGTAAGAAATTCGGCATTTTTGGGATCTTTCTTAACAGCGTCTTGCATCGCGGCAACAGCTTTTTCGTGAAGTTGCAGTTGACTATATGAGGTCCCGAGATTCTGATAATAAATGGCTCGATCAGGATCAATCTCAATCGCCCGTTGAAACAGTTTGACCGCCAGGTCGTGACGTTTGAACTGCTGGGCTATAGCGCCCAGTATATTTATCGAATCAACATGCTCGGGGTATTTAAGCAGGATCTGTTTGCAGAGCTGTTCCGATTCGGCGTAACGGGCAGCCGAGAAACATTCGACCGCTTTGGAATACACTTCAGCTACTGTCTTTAGGGGCTGATTGTTGCCGGGGGGTCCGTGATTTCCAATCTTTTCCGACATCGCACTCGTTATCCTCCGGCCTGTTGAAACACCCTAAAGTGTGTTACGCACACATATCATCATACTGCATCTGTCTGCAGGAGAGATATGGATATTCGGGTCAGAGCACTAAAGATTCCCGGTGGGGGCTTACCCCGCCATCGGGACTGATAAAGGCGTCTGCGGTACTACAGATTATCCGAGGCAAAATCCGCCAGCCGCGAACGCTCGCCCCGCAACAGCGTAATGTGGCCACTGTGCTGCCAGTCCTTGAATCGGTCCACGGCGAAGGTGATGCCGGAGGTGGTCTCCGTCAGATAGGGGGTGTCTATCTGGGCGACGTTACCCAGGCAGATGATCTTGGTGCCCGGTCCCGCACGCGTGATCAGGGTCTTCATCTGTTTCGGTGTCAGATTCTGCGCCTCATCCAGGATAATGTACTTGTTCAGGAAGGTGCGGCCGCGCATGAAATTCAGGGAATGAATACGGATGCGGCTGCGCAGCAGGTCCTCGGTGGCGGCCCGACCCCACTCTCCGCCCTCGGTCTGAGTCAGCACCTCAAGGTTGTCCATCAAGGCGCCCATCCACGGGGTCATTTTCTCTTCCTCGGTGCCCGGGAGGAAACCGATGTCCTCACCCACCGGAACCGTAACCCGGGTCATGACGATTTCTTTATACAGGTTCTGGTCGAGGGTCTGGGCCAGGCCCGCGGCCAGCGCCAGCAGGGTCTTGCCGGTGCCGGCGGCTCCCAGCAATGAAACAAAATCCACCTCCGGGTCCATCAGCATATTCAGGGCGTAATTCTGTTCCCGGTTGCGTGCGTTGATGCCCCATACCGCGTGTTTGGGATTGGTATAGTCGTTGACCAGTTCGATGATGGCATCTTCACCGTCCCGTTCACGGACGATGGCATTGAAACTGGCGTCGTTTTCCAGGTGGAGACATTGGTTGGGGTACCAGCTCTCGATATCCTGTCCCTTGACCCGATAGAAGGTCCGTCCCTCTTCCTGCCAGGACTCCATCTCCTTTCCATGCTCCTCCCAGAAATCGGCGGACAGCTCCAGTTCGCCGCTGTAGAGCAGGTTGACGTCGTCCAGCACCCGGTCGTTGGAGTAGTCCTCGACCCGGATCCCGAGGGCGGATGCCTTGATTCGCAGGTTGATGTCCTTGGATACCAGGATGATGCTACGCTCCGGGTACTCCTTCTGCATGGCCAGGGCGGTACTGAGGATGTTGTTGTCCGGGATGTTGCCCGGCAGGTTGTCTGGGAGCAGGTTGGGCAGCAGCTGGGTCTGGAAAAACAGGCGGCCCCGTTCCTTGGAGGGCTCCGCTACGCCGTTGGTCGGCCCCGGAAGCGACAGCCCGGCGTCGATTTCTTCTTTACTGGCGTCATGCAGCAACTCGTCCAGAAAGCGGCTCACCTGGCGCACATTGCGTGATACCTCGGAAATACCCCGTTTGTTTTTGTCCAGCTCTTCCAGCACTACCATCGGTAAAAAAACGTCGTGTTCCTCAAAGCGAAATATCGCCGTGGGGTCATGCATCAGGACGTTGGTATCTAAAACAAACAGGGGGTTTTTGAGATTACTGTCTTTAGGCATGGATAAATCGTCTTCTAAATTAACAACCGTCGAGTGATGCGAAAGAAACCGTTAACCGAGTTCTTTAACAGCGTTCAGTACCTCTTCGACATGGCCATTGACCTTGACCTTGCGCCACTCCTGTCGCAGGATCCCGTTCCCGTCGATTAGGAACGTGCTGCGTTCGATCCCTCGTACTTTTTTTCCATACATGTTTTTCATCTTTATTACGTCAAAGGCGGAGCAGAGTTTTTCCTCCGTATCGGAAATAAGGTCGAACGGGAATCCCTGCTTTGACTTGAAATTTTCCTGGGCCTTGATGCTGTCCCGGGAGGCACCGAGAACAATGCATGATCTGCGCCTGAATCTGTTAATGGCCGCCGAAAAATCCCGGCCTTCCAGGGTGCAGCCCGGGGTGCTGGCCTTCGGGTAAAAGTAGAGTACTACCGGTTTGCCGCGAAAGTCGGATAGTTTGATCTGTTTATCGCCGGTGGCGGGAAGTTTTATGTCTGGAACGGTCTTTCCGATTGCTGCTTTGGGCATTATCCGAGGGGTCCTCACTCACGCTTTTAAGGGTTCCAGGACGGCGTCGAGATTCAGGCTGTCGCAGAATTCCATGAATTCCTCCCGCAACGAGGCGATATGAATCTCCGAAGGTATGCCGACGCACATGTTTACCGAAAACATGGGCGTGCCGGTGTGGGCCGCGGCATAACTGTTGGTTATCATGTCCTCAATGTTGATATTGCGTTGCGAGAAGAAGCTTGCCAGGTGGTGCACGATACCGGGGTGATCCATCGACACCACTTCCACCGCGTAGGGCAGAAAGCCGGTTTCCCCCCGTTTCTCCTCGGTACGTTCGGTGATGATGGTCAACCCGAGCTGTTTTCCCAGGTTGGGGATCTCCTTTTCCAGTTTTGCCAGGGTATTCCAGTTGCCCTCGACCATGAGCATGATGGCAAATTCTCCCCCCAGCACCGTCATGCGGCTGTCCGCGATGTTGCATTGGTCTTCGAGGATGGCCGCGGAGAGTTTGTCGACTATGCCTGGGCGGTCTTTGCCGAGCGCCGATATGACCAGATAGTTCTTTTTCGGGGGCATGGTGTCTGTGCACATCCTGGGGATCGATATGAAACTCTGAGTGTAACGTCGCGGAGTGAATCTGTCTTGTTGTAAATTTAATGCCGCTATTCTCACATTTTCCGCAGTGAAATAGGGGTGGATATTCTTGTTTTTGGCGGCCCCTCCCGGCGGGGGAGCGCGGTATCCTGAGAATAAGCCCGGTATTCCGCTGCATGCGGCGGGCGTACGGGGACGGATCGATCCGCTTGTACCAGGCAGTACCGGCAGTTTAGAATGAAGAATTTACCCTGAATCTCAGGAGCTTATTGATGTTTCGAGGCAGTATGGTGGCCCTGGTCACTCCCATGAACGAGGACGGCAGTCTGGATGAGCAGAGTCTGCGCGGCCTGGTGGAGTGGCACGTGGAGCAGGGTACCGACGCCATAGTCGCGGTCGGCACCACGGGGGAGTCCGCCACCCTCGATGAGGAGGAGCACTGCGGCGTAATCCGGCAGGTGATCGAATTCGCCGCGGGTCGCGTACCGGTGATCGCCGGTACCGGCGCAAATTCCACCACCGAGGCCATCGCCCTGACGCGCTGCGCCAAGGAATCCGGGGCGGATGCCTGTCTTCTGGTGACGCCTTATTACAATAAGCCGACCCAGGAAGGGCTTTACCGCCATCACAAGGCGGTCGCCGAGGCCGTGGATATCCCGCAGATCCTATATAATGTCCCGGGCCGGACCGCCTGCGACATGTTGCCCGAGACTGTAGCCAGGCTGGCGGAAATTGATAATATCGTCGGTATCAAGGAAGCTACCGGTGAGATCGGCCGGGTGGCCGCGATTCGTTCAGGCTGCGGGGACGGGTTCGCTATTTATAGCGGGGATGATGCTACGGCGCGGGAGCTGCTGTATGCCGGTGGTCAGGGTGTGATCTCGGTAACGGCCAATCTTGCTCCGAACGCCATGCACGGGATGTGCGAGGCGGCCCTGGTCGGGGATCGGCAAACGGCGGACGGAATAGATCGCACCCTGGAGGGTCTGCACCGCGATCTTTTTCTCGAGGCCAATCCCATCCCGGTGAAGTGGGCACTGGCGGAGATGGGGCGTATCGGTGTCGGGATACGTTTGCCGTTGACGTGGTTTTCCGAGGATTTTTGGGAGCCCTTGCGGAACTCTATGAGATCCGCCGGTCTCTTATAACAACTGATCACCTCGCAAGACGGAGGGGGAACGGGTGTCCCCGTCACCTCTGATCGGCGAGGGGAATCGAGAACAAACAGGTAATACGTACAATGTATTTGAAGCTCACCAAACTGTTTATTTCCGGCCTTGTGCTGGTTGCCCTGGTCGGATGTGAGAGTATCTCCTCGAAAATGGAGGATGTGCTTCCGGACCGTAAGGTGGAGTACAAGAAATCCAAACAGGCGGACCGGGATCTTGAGATTCCGCCTGATCTTACCAGGAGCTCCATAAGTGATGAGTACGTGATTCCGGGAACCGCCGGTGCCGGAGGATCCGCCACCTATTCGGACTTTATGAACCGGGGGTCGCGTCCGGGTCTCGGGGGTTCCACGGGAGGCAGGGTACTGCCCAAGATCGAAGACATATCGGTGCGGCGTGACGGTGACCAGCGCTGGCTGGTGATTGCGGCGGAACCGGATGATGTCTGGCCCAAGGTCCTCGCTTTCTGGCAGGAGAGCGGAATATTGCTGGTGGAACAGGACCCGGCGGTGGGCATAATGGTTACCGACTGGATTGAGAACCGGGCTGATATCAAGAGCGACTTCATCACTGATGCCGTGCGTAAGGTTTTTGACGGGCTCTACTCCTCGGCAACCCGGGACCAGTACCGGATTCGGCTGGAGCGCGGAAGCGACGGGGCTACCGAGCTGTTCCTGACCCACCGTGGTATGGAGGAAGAGGTTGTAACCAATACCGCGGGTACCGAGCGTAATGTCTGGGTACCACGGGAGACCGATCATGGGCTGGAAGCCGAAATGCTGCGGCGTCTCATGGTCTATATGGGCGTGGCGGATCAGCGGGCGAGCCGCTCTCTGGCGCAACGGCAGGATAGGGCGCAGACCCGTTCTCAGCTGGTCCGCGGCCGTGATCGGGTTGAACTGGTGCTCAATGAGGGATTCTCCAGGGCATGGCGTCTGACCGGTGTGGCGTTGGACCGGGTCGGGTTTGCGGTGGAAGACCGGGATCGGGCCAACGGTGTCTATTATGTCCGTTACAACGACCCCATGCGCGGCCAGGAGGATCCGGGGCTGTTGTCCAAGTTGGCGTTCTGGCGCGATGATTCCAATATAGACAAGGAAAACCGTTATCAGGTGAGTCTCCGGGCGGAAGCGGATGCAACCAAGCTGGTGGTACTGAACGAACAGGGCGCGCAGGAGAACTCGGATACGGCGGTACGCATTCTGACCCTGTTACATGAGCAACTGAAATAGTAACGCATGCGTTTTGTCTCCCTCGGTAGCGGGAGCCGCGGTAACGCCACCCTTATCGAGACGGGGAACACCCGGATTTTGCTGGATAACGGGTTCGCGTTGCGGGAACTGGAGCGGCGACTTGAACGGATTCAGGTCGCAGCCGACACCATCGATGCGGTGCTCCTGACCCACGAGCACCAGGACCATATCCGGGGCGTCGGGCCCCTGGCGCGGCGTTACCGGATGCCGGTCTGGATGACTGCCGGGACCGGCCATCAGGGACGCTGTGGAGAGCTTCCCACCCGGCACCTCTTCAGCTCCCACAGCGGGAGCTTCTCCATCGGCGATATAGAAGTGGAACCGTTTCCTGTGCCCCACGACGCCCGAGAACCGGTGCAGTTCGTCTTCAGCTCGGGCACCAGCCGCCTGGGTATGTTGACGGATGCCGGCAACTGGACACCCCACATACTGGAACTATTGCGTTCCTGCAACGCCTTGTTTCTGGAATGCAATCATGATGACGGTATGTTGGCCGATGGTCCCTATCCTCCGGCCCTGCAAAGGCGCGTGGGCGGACCCCTGGGCCATCTGAGCAACCGGCAGGCGGCGGAGTTTCTGCGGCAGCTTGATCAGGGGCGTCTGCGTCACCTGGTTGCGTCTCACCTGAGCGAAAAGAACAATACACCGGATCTGGTACAGGAGGCGCTGCTCTCGGTTACGCCCGAGATCGAGGATCGCTTTTCCGTCGCCTTCCAGGATCGGGTGAGCGACTGGTTCGATATCTGAGCGGTCGGCGGGGAAGGTGTAGGAGCCGCGCCCGTTTTTCGTCCGGAGGACCGGACTCCAACAGTTGTGTTCCGCCTCGAGTGGCGAAGGCACTATACAGTCGCAAATAAACGCCGATCACCGCGGAAAACCGCAAACGGAGAGAACCTGTCCGGCGACAGGAACATGGAGTATCATCACACCTTCGTTACCGGTTCCAGACTCAAGGCTAAAGATGTTAACTCTCCGTGGTGCCCCCGCCCTTTCCGATTTTCGTCTGCAAAAACTCCAGCAGCGTTTATCCGACGAAATCCAGCGTGAAGTGAGCCTGTACGCGGAGTTTATGCATTTCGCCGAACTGGAGCAGAGTCTCAGCGACGAGGAGCGCGCGGTACTGGAACGGGTATTGCGCTACGGGCCCAGCCTGCCGGGTCACGAACCCGCCGGGACCCTGCTGCTGGTGCTGCCGCGCCCCGGAACCATCTCCCCCTGGTCCACCAAGGCCACGGACATCGCCCATAACTGCGGGCTGCAGAAGATCCAGCGCCTGGAACGGGGTATCGCCTATTACCTGGAGTCGCACAACGGTGACCTCTCCAACGGCGAGTTGAATGCGGCTGCGGCGGTTCTCCACGATCGCATGACGGAGGTGGTGCTGTTCGACAAAGAGGAAGCCGACTCCCTTTTCACCCATGAGGAACCGAGGCCTTTTACCAGTGTGGATGTGGTGGCCGGCGGCCGTCCCGCCCTGGAACAGGCCAACGGCGAGCTGGGTCTGGCCCTGTCCGATGACGAGATCGATTACCTGGTGGAGAGTTTCCAGGGACTGGGCCGCAATCCTACCGACGTGGAACTCATGATGTTCGCCCAGGCCAACTCCGAACACTGCCGCCACAAGATATTCAACGCCGACTGGGTCATCGACGGTGTGGCGCAGGACCTTTCTCTGTTCCAGATGATCCGCAATACCACGAACTGTTCTCCGGAGGATGTCCTGTCCGCCTACAAGGACAACGCCGCGGTGATGACGGGCAGCCGCGGGGAGCGCTTTTTTCCGGATACCGCAAGCCATACCTATGGATACAGCGGAGAGGATATCCATATCCTCATGAAGGTGGAGACTCATAACCACCCGACCGCCATCTCCCCCGATCCCGGGGCGGCCACCGGATCAGGCGGCGAGATAAGAGACGAGGGGGCTACCGGGCAGGGCGCCAAACCCAAGGCCGGTCTGACCGGGTTTTCCGTGTCCAACCTGCGCATCCCCGGTGCGGAACAGCCTTGGGAGACCGATTTCGGCAAACCGGAGCGGATTGTTTCCGCCCTGGACATCATGCTGGAAGGCCCTATCGGCGGTGCCGCATTCAACAACGAGTTCGGCCGTCCCAACCTCTGTGGATATTTCCGTACCTATGAAGAGCGGGTGCCCGGGGGGAACGGCGAAGAGCTGCGCGGTTATCACAAGCCCATCATGATCGCCGGGGGGGTGGGTAACATCCGCGGCGAACACATAGAGAAACGGGAGTTTCCCGCCGGTACGCCCCTGATCGTCCTGGGCGGCCCGGCCATGCTGATCGGACTCGGGGGAGGCGCCGCCTCTTCCATGGCCAGCGGGACCTCGGCGGAGGATCTCGATTTCGCCTCGGTACAACGCTCCAATCCCGAGATGGAACGGCGTTGTCAGGAGGTGATCGACCGCTGCTGGGCGCAGGGGGAGGAGAACCCGATTCTCTTCATCCATGACGTGGGGGCCGGCGGCCTCTCCAACGCCCTGCCGGAACTGGTGCATGACGCCGCCAGGGGCGGACAGTTTGAGCTGCGGGCGGTTCCCAACGACGAACCCGGCATGTCACCTATGGAGATCTGGTGCAACGAGGCCCAGGAGCGCTATGTAATGGCGGTTGCGGCCGAGCGGCTGGAGCTGTTCAAGGGGATCTGTGAGCGCGAACGCTGTCCCTACGCGGTGGTGGGTTACGCCACCGAAGAGGAGCATCTGCTCCTGGGTGACGCCCAATTCGAGAACAATCCCATTGATATTCCGATCCCCCTGCTGTTCGGTAAACCGCCGCGCATGCTGCGTGATGTCAAGCACCGCACTTTCCATAAACCGCAGCTGGACCTGACCGGGGTCGATCTCGAGGAGGCGGCGTTGCGGGTACTGCGGTTGCCGACGGTGGCCAACAAGACCTTCCTGATAACCATCGGTGACCGCTCCGTTACCGGCCAGGTTGTGCGGGACCAGATGGTGGGCCCGTGGCAGGTTCCGGTGGCGGATCTGGCGGTAACAGCTGCCGACTACCTGGGTTATGCCGGGGAAGCCATGGCCATGGGCGAGCGGACCCCCCTGTCCCTGATCGACGCACCGGCCTCGGGTCGGATGGCCATAGGTGAGGCCATAACCAATCTGGCGGCCGCGGCCATCTCCCGGATCGGGGATATCAAGCTCTCCGCCAACTGGATGGCCGCCGCGGGCTATCCGGGGGAGGACGCAAAACTCTACAAGACGGTTCAGGCCGTGGGTATGGAACTCTGTCCGGCACTGGGTATCGCCATCCCGGTGGGCAAGGACTCCATGAGCATGCGCACGGTCTGGCAGCAGGAGGGAGAGGAGCGGGCCATGGCCGCGCCTCTGTCCCTGATCATTTCCGGCTTCGCTCCCGTGACCGATGTGCGCAGGACCCTCACCCCGCAACTGCGGACGGATCGGGGCGACAGCGATCTGATTCTTATCGACCTCGGCAAGGGCGCCAACCGCCTGGGGGCGTCGGCGCTGGCCCAGGTCTATAAACAGGTGGGCCATCGCGGGCCCGATCTGGGTGACCCGGAGATGCTGAAACGTTTCTTCGCCGTTATTCAGGAACTGAACGGCGAAGGTCTGCTGCTGGCCTATCATGACCGCTCCGACGGCGGTCTGTTCGCCACCCTCTGCGAAATGGCCTTCGCGGGACGTACCGGGATCACGGTGGAGATCGATGATCTGGGTGACGACGAGTTCGGGGCCCTTTTCAACGAGGAACTCGGGGCGGTTATCCAGGTGGGATACAACGACACCGACGACGTGATGAAGATGTTGCAGGATGCCGGGCTCGGCCATCACAGTCATGTTATCGGAACCTTGAACGATGAGGATCGGATCGAGATACAGCGCGGCCGCAAGGCACTTCTATCCCTGGGTCGGGTGGAGCTGCAGCAGGCCTGGTCCGAAACCACCCGGGAGATGCAGGCACTGCGGGACAACCCGGAGTGCGCACGGGAGGAGTTTGCACGCATCGCCGACGGCGCTGATCCCGGTATACAACCCCTGGTCACCTTCGACCCGGAGGAGGATGTGGCGGAACCCCTGATCAGTACCGGTGTCCGCCCGGCCATGGCGATCCTGCGGGAGCAGGGAGTGAACGGTCAGATCGAGATGGCCAACGCCTTTTATCGGGCGGGTTTCGAGTGCGTGGATGTGCATATGTCCGACATCATCGAAGGTCGGGTCTCATTGGAACGGTTTAAAGGATTGGTGGCGTGCGGCGGTTTTTCCTACGGTGACGTGCTGGGGGCCGGCGAGGGGTGGGCCAAGTCCATCCTCTTCAACCCCCGTGCCCGGGAGCAGTTCGCCGCCTTCTTTCAACGCCGGGACACCTTCGCCCTCGGGGTCTGTAACGGCTGTCAGATGCTCTCCAATCTTCACGAACTGATCCCCGGAACCGATCACTGGCCCCGGTTTGTGCGCAACCGTTCGGAGCAGTTCGAGGCCCGCTTCGTCACCGTGCAGGTGGAATCGTCCGCCTCCATCCTGCTGCAGGGGATGGAGGGATCGCGGCTTCCCATCGTCGTCGCCCACGGGGAGGGACGGGCGGAGTTCCGGGATGAGGCCCATCTCGCCGCCGCCCGCGATAAGGTAGTGCTGCGTTACCTGGAGAACAGTGGTGAAACGGCGCTGCGTTATCCGGCCAACCCCAACGGTTCACCCGAGGGCATTACCGGTCTCACCAGCGAAGACGGACGTGTCACCATCATGATGCCTCATCCGGAACGGGTGATTCGCACGATACAGAACTCCTGGCATCCGGATGATTGGAGCAGTAACGGTCCGTGGCTGAGATTGTTCCGCAACGCCAGGTACTGGCTGGACTGAACAACCCTGGTCCTGGTCCAGGCTTTGATCCCCCCATCGGCGCCATCGCCCGCAACCGCGGCGGTTGGGAACTAAACGCCTTACTCATTTAGATCGGTTCTTTCCTTACATTTTGAGATGGTATAACCTGTCCTCAAGTATTTCATAACCGGCGCAATCACAAGATCGGTTCCCGGAAAGTCGTCGCTCTTTCCGCAGGGACCGACGGATCTTCCAGCATCACCATTTAATAGAGATGTATTAGGGGAACCGGGCAGCCGTCGTCTGGATGCTCTCAATATGCAGGAAAGCAAAGACCGTACTCGTTTATCGCTGACACCCACCTTACTGGCGGAAGGACCACTTAAAAAATCCCACTTGTTACCGTGGGTGGTGGTGCTTGGTGCTGTCTGGTGTCTGGCTTTTCTGGCGTCCATATACTGGAACGTCCAGCACAGCCGCGACATGGTGATGAACCGGGCGTTGTCCCACGCCAATACCGCCATCGACAAGGATATGACCTATCGTCATCTGGTTTCGAGTGTCGGTGGTGTCTATATACCCGTCGATCGCGGTATCCAACCCAACCCCTATCTGTCCCACATACCCCACCGGGATGTGACTACCCAGGAGGGGCGCGAGCTGACCCTCGTCAATTCCTCCTATTTCACCCGGCTGGTGCACGACAGCGAGGCATCGACATTTCCCAACGGGGTACGGGGTCATGTCACCAGCCTCCATCCGTTGCGTCCCGGGAACGCCCCCGATGAATGGGAACGGAGCGCGTTACTGGCCTTCGCGCAGGGTGCGCAACAGTGGCAGGGTGTGAGTCAGGTAAGAGGGGAACAGTATTTTCGGCTGATGCGGCCGCGCAAGGTTACGGCCGCCTGCCTCGAATGCCACAGTCAGCAGGGATATGCCCTGGGTGATGTGCTGGGCGGGATCAGTGTTTCCGTGCCTCTGGCCCCCCTCCTTGCTGAATCCAACAGTCAGATATTCCAGATCAGCCTTTGGCACTTCATCCTCTGGCTCGGCGGACTGCTGGGACTCATGTCGGCGTATTATCTGCTGCGGAAGCAGGAGGACCAGACCCGCTTTGCGGCCTTGCATGACGTGTTGACCGGTCTCCCCAATCGCGCCCTGTTCATGGACCGGCTCGGTCAGCGGCTGGAGTCGGCTAAGCGGCATGGACATAACGGTGCGGTGCTGTTTCTTGATCTGGATTGTTTCAAGACCGTAAACGACTCTCTGGGGCATGGCGTTGGTGACAAGTTATTGCGGAGAGTGGGTGAGCGTCTCAGGAGGATCCTCCGCAGTGAGGACACCGTTGCTCGCTTGGGGGGTGACGAGTTCGTCGTTCTTCTCGCCGAACTGGATGCCGATACCGAGAAGGCGGTGACGGAAGTCCAGGCTATCGCCGACAAGATGCTGGAAGTCCTGGTGCGACCTTACAAGATCAGTAAACACAAACTTTTCGTACCTTCCAGCATCGGCATCACTCTGTTTTCCGGCAACTCCAAGGACATCTGCGAGGTCCTGCAACAGGCCGACGTCGCCATGTATCGCGCCAAGAAGTCCGGCGGCAACTGTTCCAATTTCTTTCTCCCGAGTATGCAGAACGTGGTGGAGGAGCGTCTGGAATACGAACAGTCGTTACGGAATGCCCTGGAGCGCGATGAGTTCCAGCTCTATTACCAGCCGATCATAGATATGGAGCATCCGGGCCGGATCGTGGGTGCGGAGGCACTGGTGCGCTGGAAGCATCCGGAACGGGGGCTTGTGTTACCCGAAGAGTTCATCGGCGTCGCCGAGGAGAGCGGATTGATACTGGACCTCGGCGATTGGGTACTGCGGGAGGTCTGCCGCCAGATCCGAAAATGGAACGCCGAGATACCGGACCTCGAATACGGACGCATTTCCATCAATATCAGTCCACGGCAGTTTCAACACAACAACTTCGTGAAGAAGCTGACCGATACCGTGCATGACGCGGGGGTGAAACCCGGGGAGCTTCATCTGGAGCTGACGGAAGACCTGTTGGGACGGGATTCCGGGAACGTGATCGACAAGATGAAGGAGTTAAAGAATCAGGGGTTCTGTTTTTCCATTGATGATTTCGGCACCGGTTACTCCTCACTGCGTTATCTCAAGCGTATGCCTCTGGATAATCTCAAGATTGATCGCTCCTTCGTGCGCGATATCACCACCGATCCGGCCAATGCGGCCATCGTCGAGTCCATACTGGCCCTGAGTTCCCGTATGGGATTCCGGGTGGTGGCGGAAGGGGTGGAGACCGATGAACAGCTGGATTTCCTGAGCGAGCGTCAATGCGATCTCTACCAGGGGTTCCTTTACAGTCGGCCGGTTCCTGCGGAGGAGCTGGAGGCGCTGCTAAAAAGCAGCAGCGCGCACAAAGATTACGGATTAATGTCCGGTAACGGGCAGGAGTTCGGGATCTAGGATTCCTCTTTGCCCACGCGAACCGCGAGTACGTCGCAGTCCGCGGTGTGCAATACACCGTTGGCGGTGGACCCCAGCAGCAGCTGGATGCCGTGTCGGCCGTGGCTGCCGATCACGATAAGGTCCACGGCCTCTTCCCGGGCGGCCTGGACGATCTCCTGTTTGGGGGTGCCCACCGCCACCAGCTCTTTTACCCCTTCCAGGTCGTATTTTTTTCGTAAGGCCTCGAGCTTGTTCTTCGCCTGCGCGGCCAACTGATCTTCAAGGTCGAAATCGGCAGGCAGGGGGATCTCTTCGGCATAGACCAGACCGATGGGGGCCACGACATAGATCAGGCTCAGTTTCGCCCCGTTCTGATTCGCGAGTTCAATGGCCTTCTCCACCACCCGGTCGCTTTCATCTGAAAAATCCACTGCTGCCAAGATGTGTTGGTAGACGGCCATAATCTGCTCCCCTTGTTCGATTCCTGATTAAAAGTATTGTCTGTTCCTTTTATATTTGCCAGTCGCGCAGCCGGGGCGAGACACCGGATCGACGGAAAAAGGGAATTGCAGAGGGCGGGACGGCGAAGCCGACCGGTCGCGGTTCTCCGCGGTTAGGGCGTACGCTCCGCGAGCACCCGTTCCACCGTGTCCACGATGGCCTGGGTCTGGGGATCGATCTCGATGTTGACGCGATCCCCCGGTTCGCGGCCGTCCATGTTGGTCCGCTCCAGGGTCTCCGGGATCAGGTTGACGTCGAACTCGTCTCCCTCCACGTCGCCTATGGTGAGGCTGATACCGTCGATTCCGATATAGCCCTTGGCGAAGATGTATTTGGTCAACTCCGGCGGCAGTCGGAACCAGACCTGGCGGTTGTTCTCGCTCCTGATCACCCGCGTCACTTCCGCCGTGGCGAGGATGTGACCGGACATCTGATGCCCGCCGATCTCATCACCGAAGCGGGCGGCACGTTCGAAATTGACTCTGCCGCCGACGGTCAGCTCCCCCAGGTTGGTGACCCGCAGGGTCTCCTGCATCAGGTCGAAGGAGACCCGGTCATCCTCGATCCCTACCACGGTGAGGCAACAGCCGTTATGGGCCACCGACGCGCCGGGTTTCAGTCCCTCCAGGTACTCCCGGGGCATGCGCAGGGTGTGGGTGCGGAAGTTCTCCTTCTCCACGATGTCGACCACCTCGGCGGTGCCCTGGACGATACCTGTGAACATGGGTTATTTCCTCGTGCCTGAAGCGGGGCGGGGCCCCGCCCTGACTATCAGTAGGAGCCGGAACCGTGGAGCTCCCGCGCCTGCAGGGTGTTCTCCAGCAGGGTGGCGATGGTCATGGGACCGACACCGCCGGGAACCGGGGTGATCCAGGCGGCCCGCTCTTTGGCCTCGGCGAAGGCCACGTCTCCTACCAGTTTGCCTTCCTCGTTGCGGTTCATGCCCACGTCGATGACGATGGCGCCCTCTTTGATCCAATCCCCCGGCACATATTCCCCGCGGCCGATGGCCACCACCAGGATATCAGCGTTGCGCGCCTTCTCCGCCAGGTCCTTGGTGCGGCTGTGGCAGACGGTGATGGTGCAGCGGGCCGCCAGCAGCTCCAGGGCCATGGGGCGGCCGACGATGTTGGACTGGCCGATAACCACCGCGTCCAGGCCCTCCAGCTTCTGCCCGGTGCGCTCCAGCAGGGTCATCACCCCCCGGGGGGTGCAGGGCCGCAGGATCGGCATTTTCAGGGCAAGGCGGCCCACGTTGTAGGGGTGGAAGCCGTCCACGTCCTTGGTGGGCAGGATGCGTTCGATCACCGCCTCTTCATCGATCTGCTCCGGCAGCGGAAGCTGAACCAGGATGCCGTCGATCTCCTCGCGGCCGTTCAGCTCGTCGATCAGCTTCAGGAGCTGGTTTTCCGTGGTCTCGGCATCCAGCCGGTGCAGCTCGGAGAGGAAACCCACCTCCTCGCAGGAGCGTTGCTTGTTGCGTACATAGACCTGGGAAGCGGGATCCTCACCCACCAGCACCACCGCCAGCCCGGGCGGGCGTTTGCCGGCCTCGGTCATCTCGGATACCCGGTTTTTGATAGTCTGTCGTATGTCGGCGGCGATGGCCTTTCCGTCTAGGATCTGTGCGCTCATTCCTCGGTTTCCACTGCAAAATTTGGTTAAAAATCAGGGGGCGGATGATACCTGAAAAGGCCCCTGGGGTCATCGCTCAGCAGGCGGGGCGGTCCCGAATGCCCGTTGACCTCCCGGGACACACTGCGTATCATTCCGCTTCTTCGCCGTAGGGCGGAGGCCCGGATAACGGGGTATAGCGCAGTCTGGTAGCGCGCCTGCTTTGGGAGCAGGATGTCGGGGGTTCGAATCCCTCTACCCCGACCAGTATCCCGCAGCAGCATCGACAATGCGCCCGTAGCTCATCTGGATAGAGCATCGGCCTTCTAAGCCGAGGGTAGCAGGTTCGAATCCTGCCGGGCGTGCCATTTAAGCAACTAAGGAAAGTACCGGTTTAGTGGTGGGTGTAGCTCAGTTGGTAGAGCCCTGGATTGTGATTCCAGTCGTCGTGGGTTCGAGTCCCATCATCCACCCCAATTTCCCAGATCGGGCCATTAGCTCAGTTGGTAGAGCAGTGGACTCTTAATCCATTGGTCGTAGGTTCGAATCCTACATGGCCCACCAAAATAGCAAAGAAGCCCGGACCTTGAGTCCGGGTTTGTCGTTTCTACGGAGAGGATTCGAACCTACGACTTCAAATAAGCCAGGTTCGACAGCCGAGCGGGGCGAGGCTG
>JBNKJV010000028.1:0-20527 GCA_050291465.1 Sedimenticolaceae bacterium
GGGAGCTGGGCGGTGTGCTGGGGATATTGCAGGGGGATCCGGAAGGTTGGCTTAAAGGCCATGTTGTTGTTCAGGCTTCATCAGCGCATTTAAAAATGAAGACACATCCTGCAACGGTTACTGTCGGACCGTCAGACGAACAGGTAGATGCACTGATAAAGCAGCGTGAGGAAGCGCGTGTATCGAAAAACTGGGCCGAGGCGGACCGGATCCGCGACGAGCTGCAGGCGGCCGGTGTGATCCTCGAGGACGGACCCCAGGGCACCAGCTGGCGGCGGGGGTAGCGGAGGAATTACCAAGCCACAAAGTGACGCAAATCACCGCCAAAGCCCGTAAATAGAAAAGGAAAATTTGCGATTATTTCCGGTTTTTTGCGTCCATTTGCGGCTAATTAACAAATCAGGGGAGTCAGAGGGGGTCACTCAGCCGATGCGGTTGCGCGGTAGTAGCCGTCGGGACCCAGCACCTTCAGCACCGCCTGGGTAAGCAGCTCCTCATCCACTTCGCCGTCCGCCGAGAACAGGTTCTGGATACGCCCCTTGGGTGAGGCGGCGGTGCTGATGATATTGTGGGTCAATGTCGCTCCCATGGAGGCCACCATACAGCCCTCGGGCGCGACGTTGAGACAGAGGTCGTAGCCCTTGCGCAGTTTGCTGACTACCTCACCGATATAGGGCCCCAGCTCTCCGAACGGCCGCAGGGTGGACATCAGCTGTTCCGCCACCTGCAGCGTGGCCGGCATGGCGGCCGGTATACTGACGCCCGCCGCTCTGTACAGGGGCCGCGCCAGGATCTCCCGTAGCAAGAAGCGCAGACCCTTGGTCTTGGACAGGGATGCCTTGCTGCCGGAGATGGTCCGGGACAGCTCCACCCTTTTTTCCGCACTGCAGTTCCGCAGCTGTCTTTGCGCCGACTGGAGCTTGTGTGTGTTGACCATCTCCTCCTCGTCCAGCAGGTAGGCGAGGTAGTACCAGACCGGTGAATATTCCAGGTCGAAGCGGCGGAAACCCACGGAGGAGAGCAGCAGTTGGAATATGTCCTCCGCCTGGCTGGTGCGCATATAGGCCTCGCCGTCGATATAGATCTTCATCAGCCCGTCCGCTTGCTTCCCCCGGTTCCATTTTCTGGAGAAGCTGCGTAGCTTGCGATGCAGGTCCCGATCGTGAAGGCGGTATGCGAAATATTTTATTGCAGCCGCTGTGTTACCGTCGCCGAATCTTCGTAGCACCTTTTTTATTTTTTCGCCGGGCCCCGGTTTATTCTCCAGGATCCGGTACAGTTCCTGCTTCAGTTGCCGGAATTCCGTAAGGAACTGTTGGTATTCGGAGAAGTCACGGCATTGGCTTCCGCACTTGAACAGGAGGGCATGCAGGACCCCCTGGAGGATGACCCCCTGAAAGGCGCGCACCACCGCCCATTCATCGATGCCGAAGTTGTAGCCGGAGCTTTCCTCGCCCACCAGCAGCTGCATGATGGGATCGGCGGATGTCTGCGACCGTGTCTCATCTCCGTTTATACCCTTCGGGGTTCCGAAGGTCTGGTAGGCATACAGCTTCTGTGCCTCGGAATACTGGCCCTGCCGGCAGGGTCCGGTGCCCTTGTTGGTGAAGACAAGCACTCGCTGTTTTCCCGCAACCAGCGGATCGGAACGTTTCTTGCGTCTGAGGAAGTCCTCCACGGCAAGGACGATATCTCCGTAAACCGCCGCCAACGGGGCGCATACCGAATCGCCGGTGAATCTGCGGCCCTTTTTCACCAGTTCCACCAGACTGTAGGTGTCATCTGAATAGTTGTCGATACAGGTAAACCCCGCCGCCCGGATGACCGTGGTCACGGTGCGGTTGTCGGACAGTGTGGGGAAATAGATCACGTCCTTCTCTCTGTCCAGTGCCTGGGAATTGGTGAAGCCGTCGAGGATCCTGATATCGAAAGGTTCGCCGCCCGCCATAAGTTCACTGTGCAGTCCCTGCTCCAGCTGCTTGGCGTAGGTGTTCATGCGGTTTTCCAGATGCGCCAGTTCCTGGATCACCGCATCCGACTGGATCAGCAGGAACGGACGTTTTTTCATGATCTCGGCCACCAGCGATGTGGTGACGCTGTCCGGACCGCAGCGGAAGGTGGAAACCTGCACCACCGGCAGGAGCCTTTCGGCAGACTCGGTCTCAATCTGCCGAAACAGCTCCTTCAGGCGTGGATTGGTGAGTATTTCGTGCAGCCTCTTCTCCGCCGCGGCGCGCAGAACGCTGACGATGGTGTGGGGATTACGCCAGTAGAGGTGGGAATAGTCCTGATCCAGCTGGGTGTCCATCAAATAGGCCGGCAGCGCCACGATCTGTTTGTCGCGCATCAGGCGTCCCACGTGACTGTCGTAGATGCCGGGATTGAGGACATATTCGCGGCCTACCACGATACCTACCTGCCGCTCTTCACGTAGCGCCGTTTCAATGATGTCCGCGGCCATATCCTCCAGTTCCGCCTTGAATGCCCGGTTGTCATCCAGGGCGTGCCGAACGGCGGCAAGCAGGGTGTCGGAAGTCGGTCGGATGCCGTAGTGTTTGAAAACCGCGGCCAGCTGCTGATGCAGCTGGTGGCTGATGAATTCCGCGTCGGGATTTGAAAGGTCCAGATGGAACAGGTGAAAGCGGGCGTCCGGGGAATCCGCTTCAGCGATGTTCTTCGCCACCAGGCCGCCCCCCTGGTTTATGGTGCAGGTGCGGCCGAAGCTGGTACCTCCGGTGGGAAGATATTCGAGCTGCGGTACCAGGATCATGCCGTGCGGTTCCCGGGCCAGCCGGAGATATTGCCCCACGGCGCCGATCTGCGGGGCGCAGGTATCGGTATCGAAACGGGGCTGGGCCGTTATTAGGTCCGCTTCCCTGACGTTGTCGGCGTGCACCGGGAGTCCGAGGTGGTGAAAGATCCTGGCGAAGAAATAGGCCCACTCGGACACGGCGAAGCTGCGGGGGATGACCAGACGGTCCGCCGCCTCGGAATGGGGCAGTCTGCCGTTGATGTATTCCCAGATCTCTTTGTAGGTGTCCCTGCCGCTGTCCACCTTGATGCCGGCCTTTTTCAGGGCGAGAAATTCGTTAATGGCGGTGCAGCCGCCGAGGGTCAGTTTGGTACGCTGGCCCTTGGTATCCGGGAAACTCAACAGGGTGCGGTTACAGCAGGCGGCCTTGTCGCCGCAGGCGATACCGCGGCACTGCACAATCCGCTTCTTGAACTGGCGGCTGAGGAAATACTCCAGGGTGCAGGGCACGGGGTCCAGGGATTGCTGATCGATCAGAGTCCTTATGAGCCCGAAACAGGCCCGGTGCCCCGGATTGGACGGCACCAGGGCGTAGCTCGGTGCGCCCAGATATTCCTGGAGTCGCTGGGTTACCGCCAACGGCAGCGGATCGGAAAGCATGGTCTGTCCATGCAGCAGCACCACGGCGTTCTTGGGCAGATCCACCTGATCCCACAGGGTTTGCGCCATGTTTTCCACAATGGCCCAACTGCAGGAGGCCAGTATCTCATCCTTGGAATATCCCAGGGTCTGCAGTTTGCGCGCGTTTTCGATCAGGAAGACGGCGCAGGTTGCATTGATGGCGAACGCCTTCTCCGCATCGAAGGCCCGTCGGGATGCTTCGCCGACGCTGCCGATTCCGAACAGTGCGCTCAGGGAGTCCATCAGACTGCCGGTGCCGGCCGAGCATTTGACGTTCATGGCGTTGTCGTAGAGTTCGCCCTTTTTCAGGGAGATGGTGGAGAGTTTGGTGTCCTCTCCGCCGATATCCACCAGGACGAAGAAATCTTCGTTGATCTCTTCCACCCCGAGCGACTTGAGATGCCGGATATGATCCCTGGCCTGATCGATGGAACCCCGTGCGTGGGCGTAGTTCTCCACCAGGACCGATACCTTCTCTTTTAACTGCGGGAAGATCTCGCGCAATGCTTCCTGCACCTGGTAGCGCGCGCTGCCGGTGATACCGATATGAGCGATATTCAGCTGCCGTACCCCCTGCGATTGCAGGTCACGGAATATGTGTTTAATGGTCTCGATGGTGTCGCCGTGGTTGCTGTAGGAGTTCAGTACCAGCGGATCCCCGGTCAGCGCGTCCGCGATGACGAATTTGGCCATGGTGGAGCCCACGTCTAGTGCCACAATGATGGGCGACATCTGCAGTTCACCGGCGTTCCACCGGCGCAGGTCCATATCCGGCAGCCTGCGGTAGAGATTTTGTGCGGTGGCGGCGGCTTTGAGTGCGCGAAAGGAGGGCAACTCGATCAGCGGTGTCGCCTTTTTCAAGCGGTATTCCGGCCGCAGAAAATTGCTTTCCCCGATGTTATCCACCAGGCTGTGAACACCCTTGATGAGCGCTGATTGATCCGTGTCGTAGGCGATATCCCGCACGCCGATACCACGCAGATAATCCGCGGCGCAGTCCCGGGTGAACTGCCAGCGAAAGACGCCCCCGGTGAGATAGACTTTTTCAAAACCCGGCGTCAGGCGATTACAGGACTTCATCACCTCCGACTTCAGTGTGACAGCCAGGGCGTATTCCAGGGGTATGCCCTGGTTCTTGTCGGATATGGTGGCGGATGAGCTGAATACTCCGCAGCGGTCCGCGCGTACCGTGAGTTTTCCACGCGCCTGTTCCCCCTCTTTACCCAGATAGTCGGACAGAAGCGTGTCGACCTGGTCGCGTGAAAGATCCAGTTTCTGCAGTACCCGATCGATATTGGCACCGGTACCGGCGCCGCAACGGGGATTGACCACCAGCAGATCGTTCCTGAGCATGCCCTCGGCATCGATGCCGACCAGATGGTAACCGGAGGCGGAGAGGTCGATCACCGCCAGTGATTGATAGCCTCCGTTCTCCGGGAGATTGAACAGGGTTCGCGCCGCCGCCCACAAGGCCGCCGCGGGTTGAATGACTTGTGCCTGACCGAGATGGCTTCGCAGCACCTCGGCCAGTTTGCCCGTGATGTATATGGGTACGGATCTATCCCGGAACCCCCTGGAGCCGTGCAGATCTTCGGTATCGAGGAATTGCTGGATATCGCTGCTCGGATAGAATCGTTCACCAAGAACCGTATTGTTCGGTCCATAGTAGCGGATCTGCAGATGTTCGATACCCGCGTCGATGACGATCTGTACCGCGTCTGCACACAGGTCGTCCAATGTACTCGGAAGGGGATTTGTGGCCACCTGCATATTTATTCTTCCCGGGATATCCTATCTGTAGTGACGGCGGGTTCTTTCGATTCCGTATTTTATTTCAGTCCAGGCGCGGACGCCTGCCCGGAGTTTATCAAACCGGTAGCGGGTCGGTCACATACCTTCGGGATTTGTGTCGAACGAGTTTGTGATCCAATCGTATTTTATTGAATTCACTGGGTTTTAATGGGGTTGTCCGATTATGAAGGAAAAGTCGGAAAACGCCGTTTGAAACGTTGTATTCATCGCCGGATTGCCTCAGATCCGGCGATGGGCATTTCGGCCGGGGTCCGCAAAGCGAAGCGGGGGGCAGGTACGGCGTCCTCCCCCTTCCGGGGGGGAGTTAGAGGAGGGTCCCGGTCAGTTTTCCTGTTGCAACGGGAGTTCGATAAGGACGCTGGTGCCGTCCCCCGGGGTGCTGTGAATGTTGAGGGTTCCGCCATGGGCCTCGGCGATCATTCGACAAAGGTAGAGCCCGAGGCCGTAGCCGCCGGTTTCCCGTTGCCGGGCCGGATCCACCCGGTAGAAGGGTTCCGTCAGATAGGGCAGATGTTGTTCACTGATCCCGCTGCCGAAGTCCTGTACCCGGATAACGACCCGGTCCCCGTCCGGTCCGAGCTGAAGTTGTGGAGGATCGGCCTCTTCCGGGGTGTACTGCAGGGCGTTCTGTAACAGATTTTTCAGCAGCAGCCGGAAGCGCGGGGCGTCGATCGATGCGATGATCGGTTTTTCCGGGAGTTGCAGAATAATCCTGCGGTTGGCGAACTGGTCATCGATAAGGTCGCGCACCAGTTCGGACAGGGAGACCTGTTCCCGATGGAGCGCATGGTGTCGGTTGCTCAGCCGCTCGGTCTCTAAGAGCTCCTCGATCAGTTTCTCCATCTCGTCCAGGTCGTGGTTGATCTCACGACGGGTGTCGGCGTCGTCCAGCATACCGATAGAGACCTTGGCGCGGGTCAGGGGCGACCGCAGCTCGTGGCTGATGGCCAGCAACAGTTGTCGTTTGGCATCCAGCATCTGTTGGATGTCGTCCGCCATGGTGTTTATGCTCTCGGAGAGTTCTCCGAGCTCGTCTTTTCGCTTGATCTGGATACGGTGGGTCAGGTCGCCGGAACCGAATCTCTTTACCCCGTCACGGATGGTATTGATGGGAGAGAAAAGCCGACGGATGGCGTAATAGAGGATCAACAACAGCAGCAGCAATGCGCCGATGCCTATAATCCCACTCCACCCCGCGCGATCGTGGATATGCCGCACGGAGAACGCGAGGATATATTCGCCCTCGCTGCTTATCAGATATTCGCGGCCGTTCTGTTCGCCCAGGGCGTAGTCGACGCCTTCCCGGGAGAAGGAGCGGTGCGGTTCGAGTGTGTCCACCTCCAGCCTGCTGCCGTCTGATGACCAGTCGATGCCGGGTCCCTTGATGAAGATCTCCAGCGGGAGTTTTTCGGCCAACAGTCCGGCCTTTCGCGGGTCGGGGGGGTTGCCGATATCGTGACGGATATACTCCATGTAGTGGAACAGGTGGGGGCGGATATTCTCCTTGAAATGGGCGCGAAACGCGGAGCGAATCCCGCCCGCCGTAAGCAACGCCAGCGCCAGCGCCATTACCAGAAACAGCAGAATAAGTTTTGCCGACAAAGAGCGGAACGGCACCAAGGGTCTCATTCACTTCTCCCCACGAAACAATAGCCGCTGCCACGCATGGTCTTTATGCACTCCAGCGGCCTCAGCTTCTGGCGAAGACGGCTTACCAGGATATCCACTGAGCGGGTGAAGATGTCCGCTTCGATCCCTTTCAATCGGTTCAACAGCTCATCGCGGCTGAAGGTCTTGCCGGGGTGGGTGGCCAACAGTTCAAGAAGTTTGTACTCCATAGTGCTCAGCTCAAGCGGATTATCGCCCAGGGTCACCTGTTTCAGTTCGGTGTCGATGGTAAGGTCACCGAAACGGATCGTCCGGTTGAAACGTCCGTTAGACGTCGTCCGCTTAAGGATGCTCTGGATGCGGGCAACCAGTTCCCTGGGTTCGAAGGGTTTCGGCAGGTAGTCGTCCGCGCCCAACTCCAGACCCACAACCCGGTCCATCACTTCGCCCCGAGCGGTCAGCATGATAATGGGGATTTCGCTCTCCTTGCGGATCGCCTTGCACACTTCGAAACCGTCCATCTCCGGCAGCATGACATCCAGGATCACCAGATCGAATCCGCCGGTGGCCAGCTTCTGTATACCGACACTGGGCTGCATGGCACTCTCCAGCTCCAGGTCATGACGCTCGAAGTAACGGCTGAGCAGATCGCCCAGCCGTTCGTCGTCATCGATCAGGAGGATTTTGTGCATAAGTCTTAGATTAACCCAGTGCACAGCCTCATGGATAGACATGGTCCTCTACATGCGCAGAGTGCGTTCCCTATCGGAACGGCGGGAATGTTGATCCTTGCTGTATACGAAGGATTTATCACCATCCAGATCGATAGCGCTGTTCTTGCGGTCACCATCGGACCATCCTGATCCGCACTTTTCGCGCCATTCCATTCTTTTTTTGATGGACTCCCGCAGGGTCTGCTGCTGTTCCGGGGTGAGGCTGTCATAGAAATCGGCAATCGCCGCAATCACCTTCGGGGCCTGCTCCTTCATTGCGTCGCCACGTTCCGTGAGCAGCGCCATGGCCTTTTCCTGGTCAAGGGTGGGCTGCTCAAGCAGTGTCAGTACCTCGTCGCGTTTATCCTTGCGGTTCTCCCGCAGTTTTTCCCGCGCGTCGGTAATGGCGTCTTTGATGCCGTGGAGTTTTTCCGTCTGGGCTGCGTTGAGTTCAAGCTTCTCGGTTACGCGTTCCATTAATCGTTCGGCGAATGCCTCCGGATCGTGGTGTCCGTATCTTGAACCGCCGAAGGCCAGGGTGCTGACCAGGGCGATGCCCCCTACGGAAACAAGAATCCATTTGGTTGCGGTCTTCATGGTGTCGCTCCTCTCTTTAGTGAATCTACGTTGTCAGGGTAGGGCGGAAAGACCGGAAAAGCCTCTCAGGGGGGTAACGGAATGTTTCGGTTTGTAACAGTCGCCCTTCCGGGCCGCGGGGAATTAACGCAAAGGCGCGGAGACGCAAAGAATTTGCACTTCGGGTCACTTTGCACCTCTTCGGTTCCAGCCGTGTTTCCATCATCCCGGCGCAGGCCGGGATCCAGGAGAGACAGCCACTGGATTCCGGATCTCCGCTACGCATCGTCCGGAATTACGAAGGAATTACAAATGCCGCAAATTAACGCAAATCACCGCAAAAGCCCGCAAATTGATTTTATCCAGGTAAACCGCCGTCTTTGGTGGTGAGACACGAAAGGGCACAGCCCGCCCTACGAAGCTGGAGATCGGATTATTTATCACCACGGGGGACACAGAGGAACACAGGGAGATTGATAACCTGATGTGATACCTCTGTGTTCTCTGCGGTTGGGGTGGATCTGCCCCTTCCAAGGGCCTTCATCGAACCGTCCGCTTTGCGGGTGGTAATTGATTTAAGGAATTTGCGATTGTTTGCGGTTTTTCGCGTGCATTTGCGGCCAAGGGACAAACGGCTGGATTGATATAGAGTGGTTAAATTCCAGGCCCCGGATCTTCGCTTGGCATTGTCAGGAATAACGTATTTAGCGGGTCGGGCGGGGCCCGATCCCGCTTTTTTCAGTCAGGCGTCGATCCGCTTGTACTTAATGCGATGCGGTTGATCCGCATCTGCTCCCAGCCGCCGTTTGCGGTCCGCTTCGTAGTCGGCGTAGTTGCCCTCGAACCAGACGGTCTTGGAGTCCCCCTCGAAGGCGAGGATATGGGTGGCGATGCGGTCCAGGAACCAGCGGTCATGGGAGATGATCACGGCGCAGCCGGGGAAGGCGAGCAACGCCTCTTCCAGGGCCCGCAGGGTCTCCACGTCCAGGTCGTTGGTGGGTTCGTCCAACAGCAGCAGGTTGCCGCCGCTCTGCAGCAGTTTGGCCAGGTGCAGACGGTTGCGTTCGCCGCCGGAGAGATCGCCCACCCGTTTCTGCTGATCGGTGCCCTTGAAATTGAAGCGGCTCAGCCAGGCCCGGGAGTTGAGTTCATACTTGCCCACGGTAATAATGTCGGCTCCGCCGGAGACCTCCTCCCAGGCGGTTTTGCTGTTGTCCAGGGCGTCGCGGGACTGGTCTACATAGGCCACCTGCACCGTTTCGCCGATGCGCAGTTCGCCGCCGTCCGGCTGTTCCTCGCCGGTGATCATACGGAACAGGGTGGTCTTGCCGGCACCGTTAGGGCCGATGATGCCGACGATACCGCCCTTGGGCAGGTTGAAGCTCAGATCCTCGTAGAGCACCAGGTCGCCGAAGGCCTTCTTCAGCCCCTCTGCCTCGATCACCAGATCCCCCAGCCGTTCCCCGGGGGGGATGTAGATCTCATTGGTCTCGTTGCGTTTTTGAAACTCCTGGCTCTGCAGCTCATCGAAGCGTTGCAGACGCGCCTTGCTCTTGGCGTGCCGGCCTTTCGGATTGGAGCGCACCCACTCCAGTTCGTGCTTCATGGTCTTGATGCGGGCGGCCTCCTGCTTCTGCTCCTGCTCCAGCCGTTGTTCCTTCTGTTCCAGCCAGGAGGAGTAGTTGCCCTCCCAGGGGATACCGTAGCCGCGGTCCAGTTCCAGGATCCAGCCGGCCACGTTATCGAGGAAGTAGCGGTCATGGGTGACCGCCACCACGGTGCCGGGATAGTCGTGCAGGAAGCGCTCCAGCCACGCCACGGACTCGGCGTCCAGGTGGTTGGTGGGTTCGTCCAGCAGCAGCATGTCCGGCTTCTCCAGCAGCAGGCGGCAGAGGGCCACCCGCCGCCGCTCGCCGCCGGAGAGCCGGGCGACGTCGGCGTCCCAGGGGGGCAGGCGCAGGGCATCGGCGGCCACCTCCAGGGTGCGGTCCAGATTGTGGCCGTCAGCGGCCTGTACGATGTTTTCCAGCTCCCCCTGACGTTTGGCCAGGGCATCGAAATCGGCATCCGGTTCGGCATAGGCCGCGTACACCTTATCCAACTCTTCCAGGGCCTCCTTTACCTGGCCCAGGGCCTCTTCCACGTTGCCGCGCACGTCCTTGTTCGGATCAAGCTGCGGTTCCTGGGGCAGGTAGCCCACCTTGATGCCGGGCTGGGGCCGGGCTTCACCCTCGATCTCGGTGTCCACGCCGGCCATGATGCGAAGCAGGGAAGACTTTCCGGCGCCGTTGAGACCGAGCACGCCGATCTTGGCACCTGGAAAGAAGGAGAGGGAGATGTCACGCAGGATTACGCGCTTCGGCGGAACAATCTTGCCGACACGGTTCATGGTATAGATGTACTGGGCCATAGTGCACTCTGTTCAATATTCAAGAGCGCGTATTTTACACGCTGTGGTTGCTTTCACCACAGAGCCGGCAGATAAGGATCGGACGCGAAGCTTGCGCATATTTGAGCCGCCGTTCAGGCTGTTGCGGAGGGAAAGAGGCGTGCACGGCGTGCCTTGCGATCATCCCTATTTGCATACAAACTCGGTTCCTGGGCGCACCAAACAGAGGTCATCTGGTACAACAGGCGGTATTTTTATGCACAAAATCATCTTTCCGGCGACTGTTCTGCTTCTTATTTCGGGTATTGCCTGTGGCGAAGAAACATCCGACGCCGCGGCTTTGCAAGACCCCCGGATCAAGTGTCTGCAGATGGGGGTTGATCCGCTGGCGGATGAGGCGATCCGGATCTGTACCCAGGCCATTGCATCGAAAGAGAAGAAGCCCGGGGAGACGGCCCTGTTCTACCTCTATCGCGGCAATGCTTATATGGACAAAAACATGGCTGATCAGGCCTATGCGGATTATCAGGAGGCGATAAAGCTCGATCAGAAGCTGCCTGAAATACATTTTCGGCTCGGGATGCTGTTGCTCCACGAAGGGGACTACCTGGGAGCCGAGGAGAGTTTCAATAAGGCGCTGGCGATAGAGTCCGATTATTCGGATGCGGTTGAGATCCTGGCGCGGATAAAAAAGGGCGAAAAACTGCGGGAATGGAATTTCGCTTCGGCGGCGGAAGCCGAAGAGCGTGGTGATTTTCGCGCCGCGGCCTATCTCTATACCGAGCTACTTGAGTCCGATGCGTTGGCCGGAGCGCGTTTTCCGACCTTCGCCGTTCACGACAACCGGGCCAACGTCTACCTTGCCCAGAAGCAGTTGCCGGCCGCCGTCAAGGACTTTACCGCCGCCCTCGAACTGAATCCCGATTACGCGCCGGGGATCTACAACCGCGCCAGCGCCTATTCACTGATGGGACGTTTTGATCTGGGGGTTAAAGACTATACCCGGGTGATCCAGTTACAGCCGGAGAACGCGGCGGCCTATTACAACCGTGGTAACGCCTATGCAGGTATGAACAGATATCAGAGCGCGGTTCGGGATTACAAAAAGGCCCTGGAGCTTAAGCCCGGCTGGAAAAGCGCGGAGAACACCCTGGCTCAGGCGGAATCCATCTCGGGGGTATATGAGGTCTTCACCAAGGGGATCGCCGCGGAAAAGCGGGGGGATTACGAGCAAGCGATCGCCCGCTATAACGAGGTGCTGGAGAGCGGAAAGCTGGATAAGAGGAATTCCGCGAATATCTACTACGCCCGGGCCAGGGTGCATATGCGGCGCAAGGAGTATCCGGAGACCCTGCGCGATCTCAGGCGTGCCGTGGAACTCAATCCGAGATGGAAGGCGCTACGCGAGACCCTGAAGGCGGTGGAAGCGGAAGCCGGCGATGTGGAGCAGGAGCAGGAGGAGGACGAAGAGGCGATGGGTTCCTTTCTGTCCCTTGACTGGTTCGATGACTCGGAAGAGCAGAAAGGGGATGTGGAGAACGGTGCCGTGGCGGAACGGCGGGAAAACGGTCAGGCAGGATCCAGGCTGGCGGTGGAAAAGATCACCCAGTTGATCGAGGCGGATAACAAAGAGGTGCAGCCGGATGATGCGGAGACCGGGGCCGATGAAACAGAGGCGGTCAAGGAGACGAAGCAGAAGAAACGGAAGCCCGTGCTGCAGGAGCAGTATCAACCCGGCGATACCTTCCGGGACTGCGATGCATGTCCGGAGATGATTGTTGTTCCCGCCGGCACCTTTCGTATGGGAGATATTACGGGTTCCGGTTCTGCCGTCGAACGGCCGGTGCACGAGGTTACCATCGGTTATCCGCTGGCGGTGAGCAGGTTCGAAGCCACCTACGCCCAGTGGGATGCCTGTGTTGCGGATGGAGGTTGCGTATTCAAGCCCGCGGATGACGGTCTCGGCCGCGGTGAACGTCCGGTGACCGGGGTCAGCTGGCTGGACGTGCAGGAGTATCTGGCATGGATCGGGGAAAAGACCGGAAACCAGTATCGGTTGCCGACGGAGTCGGAATGGGAATATGTCGCCCGCGCCAACAGCAGCAAAGATGTGTACTGGGAAGGCGACGACAAGACCTGTCAATATGCAAACGGTGCAGACCGGGTATTGCAGAACAGAGATCCGCAGTTCTCGTTCTTTGCCTGCGAAGACGGGTATGTGAAGACCGCGCCGGCGGGAAGCTTTCTGCCCAACGCCTTCGGCGTCCATGACATCTACGGCAATGTGGCCGAATGGGTACAGGATTGCTGGAGCGACTCCTATATGTCCGCGCCGGAGGACGGCGGTGCCATTGAGACAGCCGATTGCGAGCGGCATGTACTTCGGGGCGGCTCCTGGAAAAGCGGTCCCGGGGAACTGCGGGCGGCGTACCGGACCTCCCTGTGGAAAGAGCTGCGAATAAACACCTCCGGGCTGCGCGTGGTCAGGTCCCTGCCGCAACAACCGGAAAGCACCGAATAGCAGGCGATATGCACGAATTTAGGTATCTGGGCGTGGCTGATGAAATCACCGAGAATTGTATAGTCGGATTAACAGGCAGATCGCGCGTTACTCAATGTTAGTTGCCAGGGAGCAAAAGTGAAAAATATCCTAACCATTTTGGCCTTATTTCTTACTAGCTCAATGGCAATGGCGGAAGAAGGTGTTGGCGATGCTTTTGATATAAGCTGTATTGATAAAGAGAGATTTACTGTCACAGTCTCCGGCGAAAAAGAAATTTACGATAGAGGGCCGACAACTCGTTACACTAATGACGGCTCTGTTCAGTGTGAGGTGGGGGGAGATAGATTCCAGTTTGCGTATATGATCCGGGAGCCGATTGGTCATGGTGCGTGTGGAGGCATGCCAATGCTGTATTTCGACCTTCATCTCAACGGAGAGCTAAAAGCAAAATTCCACAAGTTTGGCAGCTATTGTTTTAATTCTGTCGAAAAGTTAGACATTGTTAATAACAGCGCAGGCGTTTCATCTATAGAGCTATGCGGTGAAACGACAATAGACAAAGAAGGGGCTTTGATCTCAATCGATGGCTGCGTAGCCATATTTTTGAAAGACTATGTACGAATCAAGTTTGATCCTAAAGAAGATCACATGGCGCAAGTTATCGATTTTAAAGAGAGTGGCAACTGACAAACCAATCAACTACGCGCCTGCGGCGCCGGACAGCTTACGTCAGGCATTTTGCCGGTATTGTCCGTGAGTAGAGACCATGGTCGCCTGATAAATGTAAGTGGCCGGACCTCGTGCTGCCGGCTCCTCCGGCAGCACTCGGCCGCTGACGAGAGACGATAGCGGGTAATATGCGCGATACCAAGTACTCCAATCGGTCCGTCGCGGCGTTGGGGATTCTCTCTGTTTAGCTTTAGCGCTGGGTGTACGAATGGAGTCAAAGAGAAGAATAAAGCCCGCAGTAAAACATCTGGTTATCGGGGTAATTGTGCCGGCGTTTCTTATGGTTAATGCATTTCTGGTGCCGGAGCCTTATTCGCATCCGCTTCTTAATGTCGCCATAACCCCGACAAAGCTCATGCCTTTTCTTGAGAACCGAGAGTTGATGCGTGAACTTACTCTGTTTGTGTTCGGGAGAATGACGCCTAATTATGCACCCATTACTATTGTTTTCCTGGTATTTTTTTGGTTTCTTGTGGGGGTTATTGCGTCGTTGCTATTTAGCTATATTGGGGAGCGCCGGAGACAGGTCTGATGATTATTCAGGTTGTTATATTTGTGAGGTTACAGAGAGGGTGTAGGAGGAAGGTAGAGATTGGTTAGAACATAGAGCGGTTTGGAGAATAAGTATGGAAGAACAAATAATCCAGCAATTAGTGATTGGTGTTTTGGCAGTAGCAATAGGGGTTTCCGGGTGGCTTCTACCGTATAAGTGGAATTTGCTGCGCTTGCGGAGCACGTTTGCCCGAGTGATTCCGGAGGAAACCAATAAAAAGCTGCCGAAAATAGTCGGCGCAATTTTGATTTTTCTGGGATCGGCTATTCTGCTTGGGACTCTGGTGGTCGGAAAATTCAAATAAACCGAGCTGGAAAAAGCGAAGAGTATGCTTACTTACGAGCAATCTGCCTAGGACAATTACTATGAAGAAGATGACGTTAGTAGTAATTTCGATTTTTGTTTCACCTATATATGCAGAAGGCCTTACCGGCAATGAACTCCTGAATATGTGTGAAACCGGCACTGATATGCAGTGCGAGAGGTTTATCGAGGGGGTTGTTGCCGGGGCGAGAGCGGAACAGGCGATAAGGATCGGGACTGTTAGAGGTATCTATGAAGGGCTCCTTACGAGTCAGGGGACGGAGGGGGCAAGAAGGGTCGTTAGTCAGGTGCCCGCCTTATGCCTAAGGCCGGATACGGCCGTCACGACCATCAAACAGGACGTACTGAATTATGCGCGCTCGATGCCTGAAAGAGCGAAGGGGTCGGCGGGCAGTCTGGTATACGACGCCTTGCAGGCGACGTATGGCTGCAATTTGCAATTCTAGAAAGATGTCCTGACGGCAACTTATCCGGGGTTGGATAATTCCGGAGAGTTATAATTAGATGTAGGGCGGGCTGTGCCCGCCAGGTCTCGAAACCGCCGGAATATCTCTTTAAGGAAATATATGCATCCACGGCAGACGCTGGCCCAGTATTGTGAATCCGGCATTCTTGATATCCCGAAAGCGCTGTATGAGATGCGGGATATCAAGCCGATGCTGTTTAATGGCGAGTCCGCGATTTTCCATAAGGATCTGGAGCGCGATCTGGTCAATATCGAGTTCTATACCAGGGTGCCCTGTATCGTATATATCGAGACCGGAAAAGAGGTTATAACGACCTGCAATAACAAATCCTTCGAGATCAACGCCGGCGAGGCGATTTTCTTACCAAGAGGATTGAATCTGTATTCGGACTATATCCATGAAGGAAGTGGATTGAACGCCTACCTGTTGTTTTTCGGGTCGGAGGTGTTGTCTCGGTTCCTTTCCGTTGGATCCGCTTTAGCAGTTCCGGTTTCAAACGAACAGGCAATTCGTAAGATACGGGTGGGCCGCGCTGTCAAAGAGTATTTCGCCTCTTTCGGTTCGATCTATGAGTCGCTGAACAATTCAGCGCATCTATTGCAGCTCAAGTTGCTGGAATTGTTGTATCTGCTGGAAATGGATGACGATGGGAGTCTGAGAGCAGGTTTGTTGGCGGTTCAGACGGGCAGGGCTAAAAGGAATATAAAACGTTTAATGGATCAATATGCGATATCCGGTGTGAGTGCAAAAGAATTGGCGGCGTTGTCCGGACGCAGTGTTTCCACGTTTAATCGGGAATTCAAGGCTCTTTACGATACCACTCCGAAGCAGTGGCTGATCGACAGGCGCCTGGTACATGCGCGCTCGTTGTTGTCACGGGGTGGATGGCCCGTAACCGCCGTGGCCGCGGAAGTGGGATACGGTAATATTTCTCACTTCATCGAGGCCTTTAAGAAGAAGTATGGAAAGACGCCCAGGCAGATACGATCCGAAGAATGAGCAGAAAACCGTATTGTTGATCAATTTCTGGTAGCAGGCTTATTTTCAGCGATTACCCTGTCTCTTGGTCTGACTTTCAGGAGATATAGGAGATGAGCAAGAAAGTGGTTGTTGAGTCGATGGTTAAGGAGGGGGTTGAGGATAAGCTGTTGCCTTTTCTGGCGGCGAACCTGCCGCATACCCGGGGGTTCGAGGGTTGTCTGAACGTGACGGTCTTTATAGACCGGGCGTCGAGAAAAATGATATTCGACGAAGAGTGGCTATCTGTTGATGATCATCAGAAATATATCGACACTATCGCGGGTAATGGTGTTATGGGTGAGTTGGTCGCATTTCTTGAATCACCTCCGGAAATAAAATATTTTGACCGTATTGAGATATGAGTTTCTTTGGTGAGAAAAAATCCTCCGGCGTGGTCAGAAAGGGAAAGGGCCGTAAAGAATAGAGGGATACCATGGTTCATTCAGAGGATCGCGAACAATACACACGGTTGGAGCAGATTCCCAATATAGGCCCGGCCTCTGCGGAAGACCTGCGCCTGATCGGGATTTGCAACCCGAAGGATCTTGTGGGTCGCGATCCCTATGTTCTGTATCGCGAGCTGTGCGAAAAAACCGGACGGCGACACGACCCTTGTGTTATCGATGTATTTATCTCGGCGGTCAGGTTTATGGAAGGCCGGCCCAAGCGGCCGTGGTGGGCTTATACGGCCGAGCGTAAGCAAAAACTTGCCGCGCAGGGGGAGTGAGCCGGGTAAATGTCGCTGAATCGCTTTAGGGATACATGAAATGAAGAGATCACTGTTGTTATTGTTCATGATGTTCCTGGTGTCGGCGTGCGATCCCATGTCATTCATGCCGGATGCACAGGAAAAGTTCGTGGATCAGGGGTTTAAGACCGCGATCGCGCTTGTGGAGCTGCATCGTATAAGAACCGGCGAATATCCGGATAGTCTCGGGGAGATCAGGTTTACCGGCGAATGGGATCCCATATACAGCCAATTCGTAGAATATAAGAAGCTGGATAACGGTTATGAACTCAATGCCGACCAACAGCAGATGAAGGAAAAACTTTCCTATCCTCCTGAGTTCTGGCAGGGGTTGGGCCTGAAATCAACGAATGTAAAGGGGTTTGCCGGGAGCGTTGGCTCCTATTCGAACTCGCTCCGTTCCTCGGAAAATTGAACGGGAAGTGTAACCGGCTTAGAATGTAAGGGAATTGTTGATTAAAACTCCTCTATGCCCTCAAGCCAGTAAATGCCCGACAGAAAAATACGGCTTCTGTACGCCAGCGAACGTCCCTTTTTTCCCCTTCGGCTCGGTGGTGCCGCCCGCTCGTCCGATGCATTGATCCGCATGCTGGTCAAGGATCATGGTGCGGAGTGTATGGCGCTGACCTCCACTGGACGCCGCACGAGTCCTATTCCGGATGCGGCCGATTATGAGGTGTTGGGTATTAAGAGTCTTGAGCAAAACGGCGAGGAACTGCTATTCGATTGCGGATACCAGAACAGGGTGGTGGCACCGGAGGTGTTCTATGACTCCCTGGAGAGCGCCATACGGTCCTTTAGGCCGACGGTTATCTGGTCGCAACTTGAGGGGATGAAACAGATATTGAAGCTGGGAGTCCGGCTCGGCGTTCCCGGTATAGTCTATATACGGGATTCGGTAATCGATGCACGGGGAGTAGCTGAGCTGGCGGAGCTGGGCGTGGAGGTCGTGTGCCAGAGCAGATTCCTGGCGGATAAGGTGAAGCAGCTGTGTAATGTGGACGCGAGCCTGGCCTATTCGATCTACGAATCAGAGGTCGGTACCCACGGGGATCCGGGGGGTTATCTGACCATGATCAACCCGGCGGTTGTCAAAGGGATCGGGACGTTTCTTTCGTTTGCCAAGCTGATGCCGGAGGAAAAGTTTCTTCTGGTCGAGGGTTGGTCCATGAGTCAGGAGCTGCGTGACTGGATTGAAGCCAGTCTGCGGAAATTGCCAAATGTGCGTTTTATGCATCATGTGGCGGATATTCGGGAGATCTACTCCCAAACACGGCTTCTCCTCGTACCCTCGATCTGGGAGGAGGCGGTCCCAAGGGTTGTTCGGGAGGCGCAATCCTGTAGCGTACCTTCCATCGTCAGCAAACGCGGTGCGCTCTCTGAAGCCGTGGGTGATGGTGGTTTCATCGTCGAAGATTTCCTCAATCCGCAGAAATGGGTGGAAGCGATAAATGCTATGCGGGATGAAACAACCTATGCGACTGCGGTACGGAACGCGCGAATGAGATGGGAAGACGAACAATTCAATCCACAAACCAACGTGCAACGATTTATAGCCGCCTGCGGTATCGCAGAAGACAGATTGCGGCAACGCATAGACAGTGGGATTTCGTGATCTCCGGCGCCGGGCGGAAGCACTACTGACCCGACATAGGCCTTAGTTCCGTGATTTCGCCTGCATTCTTCGTTTCTACCTGCGCATAGCAATCGTATAAAGCGGCTTGCAGCGCTTCTTCGATCACCGGGTGGTAGAAAGGCATCTGCAGCAGTTCGCCCACGGTCATTTTCTGCTGGATACACCAGGCCAGCAGGTGAGCCAGGTTCTCACCCCTGACGCAGAACATCTCCGCCCCCAGCAGCCTGCCGGAGGTCTTGTGGGCGTAGACGCGCAGTATCCCCTTGTTCTTACCCATGATCAGGGCGCGTCCGACGGGCGGGAAGTTGACCACGCCCACGGCGGTGGTCTCCGGGTCCAGTTCGTTCCAGCGTCTGCCGACCGCGGCGATATTCGGATCACAGAACACGATTCCGATGGGGGTCTTACGTTGAAAGGCCTGTATCCGTTCGCTGCCGGCGTTTAATCCGGCGATACGTCCTTCGTCACCCGCCTCATGCAGCAGCGGGCGTTCTCCGTCAACGTCACCGGCGATGAAGATATGGGAATCTCCGCACTGCATAGTATTGGGATTGAACAGAGGTATCCCGCGTTCGTCCAGTTCGATACCGGCGTTTGCAAGGTCCAGGCGGTCCAGGTTGGGAATGCGGCCAAGGCTGGCAAGAACCCTGTCCACTACCACTGAGTGTTCGCCGGCGCTGACCCTCAGTTTATCCCCTTCCTCCGAAATCTCCGCGGCGGTTCCCAGGTGCAGGGGAAATTCCTTTTTGATCAGACCCAGGGCGGCGGCCGCTATCTCGGGATCGGTGATGCCGCCGATACTCTCCAACATATCGAAGCCGGTTACCGCTACTCCGAGACGGGCGAGGGACTGACCCAGCTCCAGGCCGATGGCGCCCAGGCCGATGACCGCCATGGATTCCGGCAGGGTCTCCAATTCAAACAGTTCGTCGGTGGTGAGGATGCGATCGCGGTAGGGCGTCCAGGGGGCGGGTATCAGCGGCCGGGAGCCGGTGGCGATGATGATCTTCTCGGCGCGGATGCGCTGTCCGTTCACCTCCAGCACATGGGGCTCGATAAAGCGGGCGTAGCCTTCGATAAAGCGCTCCTCAGGCATCTTGTCGGTGCTGTTGGAACGCACACGCTCAACAAAGGTGTCGCGCAGATCACGTACGTGTTCCATCGCCTCAACGCTGTCTAGTCTGAGGCCGTCCTGGCCCTCAACACCGTAGCGATCGAGAATAGTGCACCGGTGATAGTCCTCTGCCACCTGAATAAGGGCCTTGGAAGGCATGCAGCCCACCCGTGCGCAGGTGGTGCCGGTATGGCCGCCGTTTATAAGGACAAAACTCTTGCCGCTGGAGCGGACCCTGCCCAGTGCATAAAGACCGGCGCTTCCGGCACCGATGATGGCGACATCGACCTGTTTCTGTTCCATACCACTGCTCCTTACCAGCGCGGATTCCCGATACTGTTTACGATCAAGATTCAGCGGTTATTTTAACCCTAAGGATGGAAATTCATACCTTGCCGACAAGGTGGGATCTGAAAGATGGAACTCCGCAGCGGGTTTACTCCCGTAAATCGGAAGGGTTGGGCAACCAGTATCCGATGGATGAGGCGAAGGTATGCACCACGTTCGACAACCGGAACAGTTCCTGGTTGAGGGTGGCGGGATCAACCGGCACCGCGTCAGAGCCGTGGCCGGTGGCGCGCACCTCCAGTTGCGTTCTGTCCACCGGATGTCCGACATGCTGTTCAACGGGCGTCCAGTCGAAATCGGGTGAGATGATCTCCTCATAGCGCAGGACCATGGCCCCCAGTTCCTCCGCGGCCGACATGAATCCCTGGGCGAGCCGCAACCATAATTTGCCGAACTCCTCCGGATTGTCGAGGGCCTGGTCCGGCCAACGGACATACCAGACCTGCTGAAAGCGGCGGTAGGAGCGGTAGGCGAAATAGGGATTACGTATGAGGAAAATGAAACGCCCGCGTGGATAGAGCCACTTCAGAAAAGACGCCATATCACTGTCCAGG
>JBNKJV010000029.1:0-17393 GCA_050291465.1 Sedimenticolaceae bacterium
GGGGACGTGGGGCGGTTTTTCTTTGGTACCTTTCTTTTGAGCGCTCAAAAGAAAGGTACTCGTGACCCTTCATCAATAGTAGAGATAAGGATCAATACCGGACGGGTCACGAAACTTGTTACCGATAGTAAGATAATCAGGAGAAACTAGAGGGCTATAGGCTGCGAAACTAATAACCCTTAGAGGAGGTATATTAAGGTATTAGCCGGAGATTCCTTGGAAACCGGTCACCAAATATAAAAAAGCGCACCGCCACATTTCTCAGCCCCGATCCAAATCGGATAGACTGTGCGTTTTACCCACCAGCCCGGGAGCCGCAATGACCGCCATACACCACGAACACCGCCCCTCACCGGCAAAGCTGGAGATCCTGGGGATCTTCGACTGGCCCATCTGGGAGAAGGAGGTCTCGGAGTTTCCCTGGACTTACGATCGGGAAGAGACCTGTTATTTCCTGCGCGGCAAGGTGATCGTCACCCCGGACGGGGGCGAGCCCATGGAGTTCGGGCGCGGCGACCTGGTCACCTTTCCGGCCGGCCTCTCCTGCACCTGGAAGATCCTGGAGCCGGTGGAGAAGCACTACGCCTTTAATTAACAGGTTAAGAGTAATAAACGCGGAGGCCGCAAAGGCGCAGAGAACGCAAAGCAACTTCTCAGGACATTAATCCTCTGCGCATGGAATGAAACAAACCAAGCATTTTTCCCTAGCTTTACTATATGAAGAACGAACATAAAATCCTCTGCGAACTCCGCACCTCCGCGTTCTTTGCGTTCCTTCTCTGAGCTAATAAATATATGTCTGCCGCAACCCCGAAACACACCCCGATGATGCAGCAGTACCTGCGCATCAAGGCGGAGTATCCGGAGATGCTGCTGTTCTATCGCATGGGTGATTTTTACGAGCTTTTCTACGGCGATGCGGAACGGGCGGCACAGCTGCTGGACATCACCCTGACCAAGCGCGGCAAATCCGCCGGGCAGCCGATCCCGATGGCCGGCGTCCCCTACCATGCGGCGGAGAACTACCTGGCCCGGCTCGTCCGTCAGGGACAGTCGGTGGCCATCTGTGAACAGGTCGGAGATCCGGCCGCCAGCAAGGGGCCGGTGGAACGTAAGGTGGTGCGGGTGGTTACCCCGGGAACCGTAACCGACGAGGCGTTGCTGGAGGAGCGGCGGGACAATCTGCTGGCGGCGGTTCTCGAGTTCGAGGGCCGCTTCGGCCTCGCCGCCCTCGACCTGAGCGGGGGACGCTTCGCCGTACAGCAACTGGATACGCCGGAGGCCCTGGCGGGTGAGCTGGAGCGGCTGCACCCGGCGGAACTGTTGCTGGCGGAGGAGTACCACCTCCCCAACGGCATCCCCGAAACGGGGGGCGTCACCCACCGCCCGGCCTGGCACTTCGACCGGGAAACCGCCGAGCGTCTGTTGAACAAGCAGTTCGGTACCCGTGACCTGGCCGGTTTCGGCTGCGCCGATCAACCCCTCGCGGTCACCGCCGCCGGCGCCCTGCTGCAGTACGTGCAGGAGACCCAGCGTAGCGCCCTGCCGCACCTCCAGGGCCTCACCGTGGAACGCCGCGATGAAGCGGTCATCATCGACGCCGCCACCCGGCGTAACCTGGAGCTGGAACACAGCCTCGGAGGCCAGCCGCAGCACACCCTGGCCGGGGTTCTCGACCGGACTGCAACGGCCATGGGAAGCCGCATGCTGCGGCGCTGGATCAACCGCCCCCTGCGTTCCATCCCCGAGGTACGGCAACGGCACGACGCCATCGATCAGCTGCTGCGGCAGCAGGCCTACGCCGAGCTGCGGGAAGAGCTGCAGGGGATCGGCGATATAGAACGTATTCTCGCCCGGGTGGCCCTGAAATCAGCCCGGCCCCGGGATCTTGCCACCCTGCGTGACTCCCTGGCCCGTCTGCCCTTCCTGCAGCAACAGCTTGCGGATAAAGAGACACCTCTGATAAGACGACTGGCGGAAGAGATCGGCGTCCATCCCCGGATCGTGGAACTGCTGCAGCGGGCCGTTATCGAGAATCCCCCCATGCTGATCCGCGACGGCGGCGTGATTGCGACCGGCTACGATGCGGAGCTGGATGAACTGCGGGATCTCTCCAGCGGCGCCGACCGTTTCCTGCTGGATCTGGAAAGCCGGGAACGGGAGCGGACCGGTATCGCCAATCTCAAGGTGAGTTACAACCGGGTGCACGGCTACTACATCGAGATCAGCCGCAGCCAGTCGGACCATGTGCCCGAGGAGTATGTCCGGCGCCAGACCCTGAAGGGTGCGGAACGGTTCATCACCCCGGAGCTGAAAAAGTTCGAGGACCAGGTGCTGTCGGCGAAGGAACGGGCACTGGCGCGGGAAAAAGCGCTGTACGAGGCGCTGCTGGAAGAGCTGCAGCAGGCCATCGCGCCGCTGCAGCAGTGCGCGCAGGCGCTGGCGGCGTTGGACGTCATCACCAACTTCGCCGAGCGGGCGGAAAAGCTGGGGCTCAACGCCCCGGAACTGGTGGAAGACCCGGGCATCCGCATCGACGAAGGCCGCCACCTGGTGGTGGAGCAGGTGAGCGCCAGCCCGTTCGTCGCGAACAGTGTGGAATTCAACGACCAGCGCCGCATCCTGATCATTACCGGCCCCAACATGGGGGGTAAATCCACCTTCATGCGCCAGATCGCCCTGATCGTCCTGATGGCCTACGCCGGCAGTTACGTCCCGGCGGCAGCGGCCCGCATCGGACCTGTGGACAGGGTATTCTCCCGCATCGGCGCCTCGGATGACCTGGCCGGAGGCCGCTCCACCTTCATGGTGGAGATGGAGGAGACCGCCAACATCCTGCACAACGCCACGGAACAGAGCCTGGTACTGATGGATGAGATCGGCCGCGGCACCAGCACCTTCGACGGCCTTTCCCTGGCCTGGGCCTGCGGCGTGGAACTGGCCACCCGCATCCGTGCCTTTACCCTCTTCGCCACCCACTACTTCGAGTTGACCACTCTGCCCGAGGAGTATCCCGGTATCGCCAATGTTCATCTGGACGCGGTGGAACACGGCGACTCCATCGTATTCCTGCACGCGGTCAGAGAGGGTCCCGCCAACCAGAGCTACGGCCTGCAGGTGGCGGCCCTGGCCGGTGTACCCCGGGACGTCATCGAACGGGCCCGCAAGCGTCTGCGGGAACTGGAGGAATCGGCGCAACGACACGCGGAGCTGCAGGTAAGCCAGCTCTCCCTCGCCCTCAGCGACAACGAACCCGAACCTGCCGCGAACCCGGAGAACAGCCCGCTGCTGCAGGCGCTGGAGCAGCTGGATCCGGACAGTCTGACACCGCGTGCCGCCCTGGAGGCGCTTTACCGGCTAAAGGGGATGTCGGGGGAGAGTCCCGAAGATTAGCACTCAAAAAAAATCTCCCGCTCAGGGAGATTTCAGGGGATTGTTCGTTGCTTCCGCGACCGCGGGAAATACTAGGGCTTGAAGGAAATCCTGGCCAGATTATCCCCTACCTCCACCAGATCGCCTTCGTTCAGCTGTACGCCGCTGCCCCCCTCGACCTCCTCGTTGTTGATCTTAGGATGGGAGCTGTTGGTGATGCGCAGCAGATAAAATCCCTGGGGCCGGCGGGCGATCGCCGCCACTTCGCCTCCGGGCTGGCCGATGGTGTAGAGGGAACGGTTGATGACCTTGGAGTTCCCCTTGTCGGGACCGCGAAAGAAATGCAGCGTAGCGACCTTGGGGGAAATGGTGGCCGTAACCTCCACCCTCTGATGCGGCTTTTTCTTCGGGCGCAGCACGACCGTCCGCTCCAGGTCCTCGTCGGCTTCGCCGCTGCTGTCCACATCACCTTCGAAACGAATATCGAAGTTTCCTATCTGTAAATGGTCACCGTTTTTCAATATATGTTTGGTAACCGCTCTGCTGTTCAGGAGGGTACCGTTGGTACTGCCGAAGTCTTCAATGAAATACTCGTTGAAAACACGGCTTATGGCGGCATGGCGTCGGCTTACGGATTGATCGCTCAGGGTGATATCGGACTCGGCGTCCCGGCCAATCACCAGTTTGCCATCCTCCAGTTGGATTTCACTGAGTACTGCGTCATCTTTGGAAATAACTAACTTTGACATCGCATTAACTCTAATCAAGATTATTGTCACCCTGGCGCATCAATATCAGTGAGACATTGTCGCTGCCCCCGCTTTCCAGCGCCAACTCCACCAGGCGATCAGCCGCCTGGACCAGATCACCTTCGGCGGAGTCTATTGCCGCCGATATGGCGTCATGGGACACCATTCCGCTCAAACCGTCGCTACAGAGCAGGAAAACATCCCCGTCTTCCACGGCCGTCTCGTCGACATCCACCAACACCTCATTCTCAATGCCGAGTCCCCGAGTCAGAACCGAGGTGGGAACCCCGGCCTCTACGGCTTCATCCATCGACGCGAACAACCCCTGATCCACCATCTCCTGGGCCATTGAGTGATCCGAGGTCAACTGCTGCAACTGCGATCCTCTGAAACGATACAGACGCGAATCCCCCACGTGGGCGTGAATAAGACGCTTTCCCGATAACAACGCCAGCACCACGGTTGTGGCCATACCCTCCAGTTCCGGGCGCTGCGATACGGTCTCAAACAAGGCATCGTTCGCGGCCCGCACCGAACGCGCGACCTGATTCTTTTCCAGCGGCGGGACAGACCCCGCCACCAGCTTTTCGGCGATGGTCTCGAGGGCGATCTGGCTGGCCACTTCACCAGCGTTATAACCCCCCATTCCGTCAGCCAGCAGAGCCAGCCCCCGCTCCGGAAAGAGCGCCAGGCTGTCTTCATTAGTGGCCCGCACCAAGCCTTTATCGGTACGGGATATCATTTCCATCGCCCCATTCTTTTTCGTGGGATCGGTAGATCTTGGCTGAGAACTCAACATTCGCGCCTTTTTCCAATTGGAGTGGTTAACTGATAACGCCCAACACCTGATAACAACAAATCGGCGCATCCCGCGATATCTTGAATATTGGGATAAAAAAAGGATTGAATCTGCAACGGACTGCTCAATTTTCAGTAATTTAGCAACAGTTTGGAGAATAATTCCACATTAGAAACCACACGATTACACGGTGAATTTCGAGCAGCCGTATGCCGCTGAAACAGAAGAAAAACAGGCCCCACGGAGAGGATTGATCAGGGGTCCCTCAGAAAGCGGGACAGCCGATCCGGAGAGATATACCCCGGCAACACCTGCCCGTCAGGGAGTATCAGGGTGGGGGTGGAAGTCACCCCGATCTGCTGCCCCAGCAGCATATGGCCGGCAACGGGATTCTGGCAATCGTGCTTCTTCAGCGTTTCGCCGCGGGCGGCGGAATCCATGGCCTGTCCGCGATCCTTAGCGCACCAGACCGAAACCGCCTTGGTATAGGAAGGACTGAACATACCGGCCCGGGGAAAGAACAGATACCGAATCCGAATGCCGCGCTTGTGGTAGGCCGCCAATTCCCGGTGTAACCGCCGGCAGGAACCGCAGTCCACGTCGGTGAACACGGTAACGGTATGTTTCAGCTCTTTTGATCCGAAGACCAGCATATTCTCTTCGCCGATGCTCTTAAGGGCCTTGACGGTAGCGGATCGCACGCTGGGTTCGGTGAGATTCTTCCGGGTCTGCATATCGAGGATGCTGCCCTGGATCACATATCGGCCGTTGCCGGTAACGTAGATGATACGGGGCCCGACCCTGACTTCGTACAGCCCGGGAATCCGGGTGGGAACGATTTCGTCCACAACGATCCCCGGCGCCAGGGCCAGCATCCGCTTCAAGACCTGATCAGTGTCCTTGGATGTCTCGACCGCGACGGCCTGGGGAACGACGACCACAAACAGGATCGCCAGGCACAGACGAAACACTCTGACAAACACCCGGTTTACTGTTGTTCCGCCCCGCAGACAGGCTCCGGGAGCCGGCTCGAATGAAGGCATAACCCCCCCTTTTTTTCTACAGGACCAAGGCTAACATAGAATCCGGCACTATATTCTCGACTACAGCAGGCAAAAAAACGGCGGCCAAAGGCCGCCGCTTTCCACCCCGGTCCACACCGCTGTACAGGTATCAGAATTCGGCGCCGATCCCCAGTACCCAACCGCGGAAAGAGAGATTCTCCAACACATCATCATTGCCGACACCGCCAAAACTGGTATCCGCCATTGCCAGATCCGTCCAATATTGCCACTCGTAGCCGAGATTGGCATTCAGGTTACCCCATGCAAACTTGTATTCCATTTCATAGCCCAACGCCAACTCCACCTGATGCACCGGATTGTCGTCGGCCTCAAAAGTATTCGCACCGGCAGTGATGTCGGCATCGCCCCACAGCAGGGAATAGCGCCCGCGACCGTACACTTTACCAAAACCGAGCTTGCGCTTGACCTGCAGTCCCGTGGTGCCCCCCCAACCGTCAAAATCTAGGTTATAGACAGTGGCGCCGCTGGTCGCCTCCTGATTGAAATCGAGATAGCGCAGGCCGATAGCCCCTTCCAACTCGGTATCCGCTCCAAGCCGCCAACGCTGAAACAACTCCAGGTCAAAATAGTCGGTATCCACCGCGAGGCTGCCGGTAGCGGTGTTACCCCTATCGTCATAGCTCCAGTAACGGCCTCGGATGCCGAGACCGCTGGAGTCCATAAAACCCAACTCGATACGCGGCGCGTATTCGTCGTCGAGGCTGGCCGGAACTCCGTTGAGGTCCGTCACGCCGCCCTCCTGTCCATAGGACATGAAGGTGTTTTCCACCCGCACAAAAGCACCCGGATTGAATGCCATGGGGGCACCGCCGGACACCGGCTGCCGCCGCTGTTCCCTACGCACGGCCGCCAGTTCACGCTTCGACTCGGCCAGTTCCAGTTTGGACTCGGCCAGTTCCAGTTTGGCCTTGGCCTCGGCCGCCTCCGCTTTGGCTTTTTGGGTCTCGGCCCGCAGCAGGGCCTGCTCTGCCTTGAGCTCCTGAATCATCTGATACAGTTCGGCGTTGCTCGGCGCCTCCGTCGCTGCATACAGATCCCCCACTGACAGTGTGAGCAGAAGCACCGTAATAGCGAAACCCAAAACAAAATGTCTCGGCATATTGAAGCCGGCACTTCCGTTGCCTGTCGGTCGGATAGTCATAAATTTAATCCCCTTTGAATAGGTAGAAAGTAACCCCATCAAAAATCGCCTGCGCGGCAATCGTACAGCAATTGTTTCTAAATTGATGGGAGGTATTCGGCATAGGCCGAGACAACGGCGTCAGCCGTCGGCAATGCACATCAATCCGAAAATCGCGGCGTGAATAGATAAAGCGAAACACTCAATAACTATAACGTCACACTATCAGCTTAATCCCTAAAATTGCTGAACTGCAACGGCAGGCCGTAATCCGTCTCTTTCAGGAGGGCGATCACCTGTTGCAGGTCGTCCCGTTTTTTTCCCGACACCCGTACCTGATCTCCCTGGATCTGCGCCTGCACCTTGATCTTACTGCCCTTTATGGCCTTGACCATCTTGCGGGCGGTGTCGGTGTCGACTCCCTGTTTAATGACAACCTGCTGACGGGCGGCATTGAGACTGCTTTCCGGGTCCTTTATATCCATCGCACCGATGTCGACTTTTCTTTTCACCAGCTTCTGCCGCAGGATATCCATCATCTGGTTCAGCTGAAATTCCTGTTCGGCGCGCAACATGATCTCCGCGTCGTTCTGCTCAAACTTCGCATCCACGCCTTTGAAGTCAAAACGCGTCCCCACTTCTCGATTGGCCTGGTCCACGGCGTTGCGGACCTCTTGCAGATCCACTTCCGAAACTACATCAAATGAAGGCATATCAGGTACTCCAAACTAGTCCGGTTAAAAATACTACGTCGGGTGCTTCTCTTGTTTCTGTTCAAAATGGCATTTACTTCAGAAATATAAGCCGCGAATAACGCCAATCACCGCAAAAGTATCGCAAATGACTTCAGGAGTGCGCCCCTGAATTTGGCGTAGATTCGCGGTGTTTTGCGTTCATTTGCGGCTAAATATTGTAGAAACGGTTCCGCCGTAATACGAATGATCGAGGGTAACCTCCTCGTAAGTAAGTTCCGATCATTCCTATTCCTTCAACTCATCCGGTAACGGCATAACGTTCACGTCACTGCGGTATTTCATCTCCTGATAGGGGATACCTTCCGCCGGCGGTGTATCCGATACCACCCATTCGCCGTTGCTATCCAGCCACTTATAAAGCGTCGTGGTGCTGGGCGGGGGCTGGAGAGGCGTATCCCGGGTCCACTCCTGCAGTTTCGCCGGATAGAAGAGAAGTAAAACACCGACAATCAACGCCAACAGCAGGATAAGGAACAGCATCTTCTTAACCATTGCCCGCCTCCCGATTCGTCTGAGTCCCCTGCGATTCTAGCGGCTGAGCCTCCGCAGGCGCCAGCCCTTTTCCCCGGTCCGCCGATTCCGCTCGGGAAAACGGGTATTACCCCCGTCACAGCCGCCATAAACCCGCTCCCGGAGCAATCATGGACCGCGACCCGCCTTCGGATATAATCGGCTTATGTAACAGGGAATTCCGACCCCTTCAGGATCAGGACCTAGACAAACCCCATGAATCTGACTCGCAGTTGCGGCTATCGCCCACAGATCGCCTATTTCTCCATGGAAATCGCCCTTCAGGCGAACATCCCCACCTACAGCGGCGGCCTCGGGGTGCTGGCGGGCGACACGCTCCGTTCCGCCGCCGACCTCGGCCTGCCCATGGTGGGTGTCACCCTGGTCAGCCGTTCCGGTTACCTGTTCCAGGAGATCGATTTTCAGGGTCGCCAGGTGGAGCACTCGGATCCCTGGCAACCGGAGAAACATGCCACGCCGCTGGGCGCCAAGATCACGGTGGAACTGGAGGGACGCGAGGTATGGGTAAGACCGTGGTTCTACCGGATCAGGGGTGCCATGGGCGAATGCGTGGCGGTTATCCTGCTGGATACCGACGTGGATGAAAATGCCGCCGAGGACCGGGAACTGACCCATTATCTGTACGGAGGCGATGAGCGTTATCGCCTGAAACAGGAAGCGATCCTCGGCATCGGCGGCATCCGCATGCTGTATGCCCTGGGATTGCGTCCCCACGCATTCCACATGAACGAAGGCCATTCCGCGCTGTTGGGGATGGAGCTTGCGCAACAGTACCTCCACGATCCTGACGAGAACGGTGAGCGCAAATACAGTTTTGATCTCGATCAGGTCCGCGCCGCCTGTATCTTCACCACCCATACGCCGGTCCAGGCCGGACATGACCGGTTCGGTTACGACCTTTTCCGGCAGGTTCTGGATGACACCTTCGATCTAAATGACATTAAAGCCCTTGCCGGTTATGACGACCTGAACATGACGCGTCTGGCTCTCAACCTGAGCGGGTATGTCAACGGTGTGGCCAAACGTCATGCGGAAGTGTCCCGGGCCATGTTCCCGGGGTATCACGTACATGCCGTAACCAACGGTGTACACCCGCGCACCTGGACCAGCAGTCCCTTCCTGCAGCTCTACGACGAAAACCTGCCAGGATGGTGCCACGAACCGGAACTGCTGGTGCGTGCCGACCAGATTGATGACGACGCAATCTGGTCCGCTCACCAGGATGCAAAACGGGCTCTGCTGAATACCGTGGAAAAGGAATGTGAGGTCAGGCTTGATCCGGAACTGCCCCTGATCGGTTTCGGACGCAGAATGACCGGCTATAAACGCCCCGATCTTCTGTTCAGTGATATGGACCGCCTGTTGGCGATCCATGAAAAAACCCCGTTCCAGATCCTGTTTGCGGGAAAAAGCCACCACAGCGACTCTGCCGGCAAGCACATCATTGAAGAGATCCACGGATTCATCAAGAAACTGGGCGGAAAAATCAATATCGCCTTTGTTCCCAACTACAACATGGAACTGGGCGGACTGCTCGTCTCCGGTTCGGATATCTGGCTCAACACGCCCATCCCTCCCATGGAGGCCTCCGGTACCAGCGGCATGAAGGCCGCCTTAAACGGCGTCCCCAACCTGAGCGTGCTCGACGGCTGGTGGATCGAGGGCTGTATCGAAGGCGTGACCGGCTGGTCCATCGGCGATCACGGCAATCCCGAAACCGCCGGCATGGACGGTCAGTCCCTGTATGACAAGCTTGAGCAGGTGGTACTGCCTCTGTACCACAACGACCGTCCCGGCTGGATCCGGGTCATGAAGGGCGCGATCACCAAAAACGCCTGCTATTTTCACAGTCACCGCATGATGCGCCGTTATGCCACCGAGGCCTATCAGCCCCGCCGATAACGGCAACAGCCCCGCACCACGCCGGAGCGACAGGCCGCAAATTAGGTAGAACGTCACTCCGAAGCCACATCCCCTTGGGCTATATTAGTTATTAGGGAACGGATGATTCGCTTTCTCGATTATGGAAAGCAGGAACGAGCGCAGAGAGGGGCTTCCCGACCTTGCGAGGCCGGGAGGGGCGGTTATAACCTTCGTTGTCGGAGTTGTTCTATCGCTGATCGTATTTTTCCTGATCCAGGCCTGGGAAAAATCAGAGATTCAGAGGGTCTTCCAGTTCGGCGCCCATAATCGCCTGTCCGCGTTTCATTCCGATTTCGTCTTCCATCAGGAAGTGGTCAATTCTCTGGCCGGTCTGTTTTCCATTTCCCCGGATATCTCCCGCGACGAGTTCCGCGCCTTCGTTCAGAACACCCTGATCCAGCATCCGGATATTCAGGGGCTTTCCTGGAATCCCCTGATCACGGATTCCGAACGGGAGCAGTTCATCGCCAGGGCAAAAAAGGACGGTATCGAGAAATTCAGCATCACTACATCGGATAATCGGGATCGGGAAACGGTTGCCGCCCGGCAGGATGAGCACCTGGTCGTGTTCTACGTAGAACCCTATGCCGAAAACGCGTCCATACTCGGTCTTGACCTGTCCTCACGACCGGAGCTGAGGGATGCGGTGTGGCGTGCCCGGGAGTCCGGTGAGATGGTGGTTTCAGAAAGGGTAAGGCTGATACCGGAAGACAAGGAGAGTTACGGCTATCTGCTGCTTAAACCGGTCTATCGAAAAGGGAGCCGGCCTGACACCGCGGCCGAACGCCGGGAGCACTTCGTCGGAGTAGTGGCGGGAGGATTCAGATTCAACGTCTCCATCCCCTTAACCATGCGGGAAATACAGCCCTTCGGCGTGGATGTCCGGATATCGGATCTTTCCGCCCCGAAGGGACGGCAGTTCCTGTTTTTCCTGCCGTCCCAAGCGGGTGGCGAAACCTACACGCCCACCCAACAGGACCGCCTGGAGGTGGAAAAAGGCCTGCACCTGGAAACTTCTATCGACGTGCAGGGACGCAAGTGGTCTTTCCTCTTTACACCCGCACCTGAATTTCTGACGGAATACGGACATTGGCAGGCCTGGACCGCCCTTCTCGTAGGGATCTCCTTTTCCGTCATGCTGTCACTGTATCTACGCTCGGAAACCCGTCATGCCAACCGAATGACTAACCTGAATCTGGAGTTGATCTACCAGATGGAGGAAAGACGTCAGGCGGAAGAGGAACTGAAACAGGCGGCCGCGGTGTTCGAAAACACCACCGAGGGCGTGTTCATCACTGACGCGAAGGGTGATGTGGTGGCGGTTAACCGTGCTTTTATCGATATCAGCGGATATTCGGAAGCGGAGCTTATCGGTCAGAATCCGCGCCGCTGGAAATCGGATCGCCACAGCGAGAGGTTCTACATTGCCATGTGGAAATCCCTTGTTAAAAACGGCCAGTGGCAGGGAGAGATCTGGAATCGACGGAAGAACGGTGATGTATACCCGGCCTGGATGACCGTTAACGCCATCCGCAATGACCGGGGCGAAACCACCAGATATGTGGCCATATTCGCCGATATCAGTTCCATCAAGGAATCTCAGGATGAGCTCAAACACCTGGCCCATCACGATCCGCTGACGAAACTTCCTAACCGACTTCTGTTCACCGCAAGGCTCGAACACGCCCTGCAACATGCGCACCGACATGACCGTCTTGTGGCGGTCATGTTTCTCGATCTCGATAACTTTAAGCGGATCAACGATGACCTGGGTCACCTGACCGGTGACGGAGTACTGCAGGAGGTAGCGCGAAGACTCTCCGGACTGATGAGAGAGGACGATACGGTGGCACGACTCGGCGGTGACGAATTTTCCATCATCCTCGAAGATACCAGCGATATCAAAAAGGTGTCATTGGTGGCGGACAAGATTCTGTCCGCCTTTGAAAAGCCGCTGGAGATTGGAACTCATTCGCTCCCGATGACAACCTCCCTCGGTATCAGCGTCTACCCCCACGACGGAATAGAGGCCTCCACCCTGGTAAAGCACGCGGATATGGCCATGTACCGGGCCAAAGAGGGCGGGAAAAACCGCTATTGCTTCTATTCCCGAGAGCTCTCCCTGACTCACCGGTGAGTGCACCGGAATCCGTCGCAGATCAGCGGCGAGTTGACTTCTCTATCGTGCATGCCGGCCCTGGCGCAACTTTTTCACTCTAAACCGGCCCCGGCCTCGCCGACCCAGCCTCGCAGCACAGCTGCTTCGGCGTTCGCGTGCTGATATCACCTATCGTGCATGCCATCCCTGGCGCAACTTCTTCACTCCAAACTAGCCCCGGCCTCGCCATCCCTGGCGAGGCGTTCGCCAAGATAAAAGGTCCACCGGACCTTTTATCTTGGCTCACCCCCTCGGGTGATGTTGGGCGTGGAGATTCTTCAGGCGTTCCCGGGCCACATGGGTATAGATCTGGGTGGTGGAAAGATCGCTGTGCCCCAACAGCATCTGCACCACCCGCAGGTCCGCCCCGTGATTGAGAAGATGGGTGGCAAACGCATGACGCAGGGTGTGTGGCGAAATGGCTTTGGTGATACCCGCTGTTTGAGCATGTTTTTTTATCCGGTACCAGAAAGCCTGCCGGGTCATACCGCCACCCCGGCGTGTGGGAAAGATCTCGGTACAGAGCTGGTCCTTCAATAAATCATGCCGCGCCTCCTTGAGGAAACGGACCAGCCAGCCCACCGCCTCTTCCCCCAGAGGGACCAGCCGTTCCTTATCCCCTTTGCCGATCACCCGCACCACGCCCTGAGAAAGGCTCATCTGTTCCAGGCGCAGATTGACCAGTTCCGAAACCCGCAATCCCGTGGCATAGAGCAGCTCCAGCATGGTGCGATCACGGAATCCCTCGGGGGTATCGATGTCCGGGGCCTCCAACAATGCCTCCACCTCCGATTCGGTCAGGGACTTCGGCAAAGGACGGCCGAGTTTAGGGGCATCAATGCGGGCGCTGGGATCTGATCGGATCCACCCCTCCCGCAAGGCATGCTGGTAAAACTGACGCATACAGGAGAGCAGACGTGCGCTTGACCGCGGTTTCCTGCCCTGCCGGGATTGCAACGCCAGGTATTCCAGAAGATCTTCCCGGCCCGCCTGGAGCAACTCCCGGCCCCGGTTCTTTTCAATCCAGTCCGCCAACCTGCATAAATCGGACTGGTAAGCCGCCAGGGTATTACGGCTCAGCCCCCTTTCCATCCAGAGGGCGTCGGCGAAGCGCTCAATAACCGGACCGGAGGCAGTCTCGGTCACAAAAGTACGCCCTCATGGGAAAGCAGCCGGCGCTTCTTTTCCAACCGAGTTCCCGATCGCTTGCCGCCGTAGCCCCCGATCCCCTGGCTGGAAACGACCCGGTGGCAGGGAACGATGATAGGTACGGGATTGGCACGGCAGGCGTTGCCCACAGCGCGCGGACTGCTGTGCAGAACCCGGGCGATATCGCCATAGGTGCGTACCGTGCCCGGCTTTATCCTGCACAATTGTTTCCATACGGCCCTCTGAAACTCGGTACCCTCCAGTTCCAGCGGCAATGCGAACGGCCTGCGGGGGTCATTGAAATAGGCCGAGAGCTGATCCAGTACTTGCCGGGCCAGGGGATCCTCTGCCTCCTTTTCCGGAGACGATCCGGTCAGAAAATCGATACCGCGGAGCTTTCCGTCCCCGCTCAAGATACCGATTCTGCCTACCGGGGTGTTTAGCACCGCCGTGTAGACATGAGGTTGGCGTACTTTTTTCATGATGGGAATAATGACTGACTTGGAACAAAAAAACACTCCGGTTTTTTTAAGCATAGCTTAGCAACGGTCATGCACGGTTTGATGATTCCGGCGAAGCTGCAACCGCTCTGAATCCACTTCAGAGTTGTCTCTAAGAACGGCGTATTATTTCTGTAAAAAAAGAGTCATTAATTTTCCACAGAAGCTGTGGATAACATTGTGGAGAAGCCACAAAAACTCAGCTAAAGGCCCCGTAATTGCGAGCGCGAAATCAGATTGTATAAATTTTATACAGGCCGTCTCTTTAACCAAAAATCAATCAGTTAGGTCATTTTCTTTCAATAACCCATAGCTCTCTGCGATAATCTCACCGGTTTCACCTCCGATGAATCGACCCTTGTGCATATAACTGCTTAACAAGACACCAGTTTTGTAAAAAACACCCCGCTCAATGCCTCCCGGAAAACCCGATAGAATTGTTACCGTTACTAAAGAATGACCACCATCTATGCCGAAAAATGATCCCCGGTTCTGGTTGAAGAAGTCCCTCAAAACCCTGACGCACAAACAGTGGGAAGCGTTATGTGACGGTTGTGCCAAGTGTTGCCTTCATCGTCTGGAAGACGATGAGACCCGGGAGATCTATTTCACCAACGTCGCCTGTCGCTTCCTCGACCACGAAAGCTGTCGTTGCCGCGACTATCCGAACCGTTCCACCGTGGTGTCCGACTGCGTCACCATCACGCTTGAGGAGTTAAAGGACCCTTACTGGCTGCCGTCGACCTGCGCTTACCGGCTGCTGGCCGAGGGAAAGGACCTCCCCTGGTGGCACCCGCTGGTCTCCGGCACCCCGGATACGGTGGTCCAGTCCGGGAACTGCATCTGCGGCCGGGTGGTGTGCGAAACAGAGGCCGACGACCTGGAACAGCATCTGATCGAGTGGGTGAAATAGACCGTCGGCAAAGGCGCGGAGCTTTTAGAATTCAACTGCCCACCCTTACCGCCTTCCAGAAACTGTTGGACCAATAGGGATTTTCCAGACTGGAGGCCATCACCCCGCGGCTGGTGGAGGCGTGGGCAAACCTGCCGTTACCGAGATAGATCCCTACGTGGGTCTTGTAGGCACCGGTATTAAAAAAGACCAGGTCACCGGGACGCAGCGCCCAGCGCCTTACCGCATTCCCTATCCGCGACTGCCCGGCCGTACTGCGGGGCAGCCCGATTCCAAATCTTGAACGGTAGGTGATGTAGACGAATCCGGAGCAGTCCACCCCCCGCTTGGAAAGCCCGCCCTCCCGGTAACGAACCCCCTCCCATTCCCTTAGCTGAGCATACAGCAGTGCCTGCACCCTGCGGGAATCCGCCAGATTCACCCGCTCCGCCCGATAATAGGTCGGCCCTGAATAGACCGGTTCCGAGACACCCCCGCACCCGGCCAACAGCCCGAAGAACAACAGGAGGTTCAGTACGCCGCACAGATGTCTGCTTACCATTGCTCGTTCCACCCTTTCCGCAATCTTAGCTTTAGACGCCCTGAACCGCTAAGTGTCCCGCGAGGTAATGAAAAACTTGATGTACTTCCCATTTCCCCCCTTCACCTCCCTCTTTTCCAGGCCTCAGAGACTCCTGGTAATCAATCCCATCTCGCTCTCTTCTGACGGCAGCGCGATCCAGACCTGATAACCGCCCCCCGGGGCTTCCTGCATGGAGCTGCCGTCGGTTCCGGTGATCCGCTCCAGGATGAAGCTGTGATTCTTTGTGGGTGTAAGGAGATGCAGTTCATCTCCGACGGAGAACTTGTTCTTGACCTCGATCAACGCGTTCCCGGATACACCGTCCCGCTGCAACACCTCTCCCACAAACAGCTGCTGCCGGCTCTGGGAACTGTTATGACGGTAGTTCTGCAATTCCTCGCTGGCATGGCGCTGATAAAAACCGTCGGTATATCCGCGGTTGGCCAATCCTTCCAGTTCCGCCATCAGCTCCGGCCGGAACGGCCGACCGGCAACCGCATCCTCTATGGCCTGCCGGTAGACCTGGGTGGTACGTGCGGTGTAATAATGGGATTTGGTTCGACCCTCGATCTTGAGACTGTCCACACCGATCGCGACAAGCCGTTGGACATGCTCCACCGCCCGCAGATCGCGGGAGTTCATGATGTAGGTTCCCTGCTCATCCTCGAACACCGGCAACAGTTCCCCGGGACGCCCCCGTTCCTCCAGCAGAAACATCCCGTCAGCCGCGGGGTGACGCTGCTGACCTGCCTGCGACGGCGCCGGAGATTCCGCCTCCCCGTCTTCGGTGATCCGGTATTCCCAGCGGCAGGAGTTGGTGCAGGCACCCTGGTTGGCGTCCCGGTGGCTGAAATATCCGGAGAGGAGGCAACGACCGGAATAGGCGATGCAGAGCGCGCCGTGAACAAACACCTCCAGCTCCATATCGGGACACTCCTGGCGGATCTCGGCGATCTCATCCAGCGAGAGCTCCCGCGACAGGATCACACGCCGCAGACCGATCTCCCGCCAGAACCGCACGGCGGCGCCGTTCACCGTATTGGCCTGTACCGAAAGATGCAGCGGCAGGTCCGGCCAGCGTTCCCGCGACAGCATAATGAGACCCGGATCGGAGAGAATCAGCGCATCCGGCCCCATGGCGACCACCGGCTCCATGTCGGCGATAAAACTCTTTACCTTCCTGCTGTGGGGCAGAAGGTTACAGGTGAGGTAGAAGGCCTTTCCCTGCGCCTGGGCCTCCCTGATCCCGAGAGCCAGGTTCTGCTCCAGAAAGTCGTTATTGCGCACCCGCAGGCTGTAGCGGGGCATACCGGCATAAACGGCATCCGCTCCATAAGCCAGAGCGTAACGCATGTTCTTGAGGGTTCCGGCGGGAGAGAGCAGTTCGGGACGATTCATGGGACTGGGTTCGGGAAATGGCTCTTTCCATTCTACCGCAGAATCGGGGTCCCTACCGAAGTCCGGCGCTTGCGGAATTAATGCCCGTTGCCTCCTTCCCTGCCTGCTGGGGAGGAATTACTCAGCCTGTGGCTCGATTTTTCATTCAGGTAATCAATTTCGTGATCTGTCTGCTTTGGGCCTGCAAGTCCGGTAGTTAATTTCGCAGCCTATAGACTCCTGTGCTTTTCACCTGCTTAATCCTGTCGGCTGCGAGCCTATTTCTTTTGCTCGGCATTGTTTTAATACGGTAACCAGTTTCGTGACCCGTCTGGTATGGGTCCTTCTCTCTGCTATTGCTGAAAGGTCACGAGTACCTTTCTTTTGAGCGCTCAAAAGA
>JBNKJV010000030.1:0-16779 GCA_050291465.1 Sedimenticolaceae bacterium
TGGGGCGGTTTTTCTTTGGTACCTTTCTTTTGAACGCTCAAAAGAAAGTACTCGTGACCTTTAACTAAAGGCGGAGAAAAGGCCCCATACCAGACAGGTCACGAAATTGGTTACCGATAGTAAGATGACCAGAAGAATATAGATCGACAGGCTGCGAAACTAATTGCCTCAATCGAAAAAAAGCATAGTCAGGTAGTGCTGACGTACAACCTGACCTGTACCCGATAACCAGGATTCCTGGTCCTTACTCAGAGAGCGCCTGCAGCAGTTTGCGCAGGGCCTGTCCCCGGTGGCTGAGGCGGTTTTTCACCTCCGGTGCCAGTTCCGCTGAAGAGCAACCCTCTTCCGGGACGAAGAACACCGGGTCATAGCCGAAGCCGTTATTCCCCTGGGGCTGGAACAGAATGCGCCCTTCCCAGGTGCCCTGACAGATGATCGGGGTGGGATCCTCGGCATGGCGCAGGTAGACCATGACGCACTGGAAGCGGGCGGTGCGTTCGTTCTCCGGGACTTCCTTTAACGCCTCCAGCAGCTTTTCGTTGTTCGCCCTGTCGTCCCCGTCGGTCCCGGCATAGCGGGCGGAGTAGATGCCGGGTGCGCCGCGCAGGGCATCCACCTCGATACCGGAATCGTCGGCGATGGCGGCGAGACCGCTGTGGAGGGCGGCGTTGCGGGCCTTCAGGATGGCGTTCTCAACGAAGGTGAGACCGGTCTCCTCCACCTCGGGGATAGAGAACTCCTTTTGCGGCAGGACCTTTATCTGCTGTTCGGCCAGGAGTTGGTTGATCTCCCGGACCTTGCCGGCATTGTTGCTGGCGAGCACGATCTGCTCGCCCCGATGGTTTTGGGACATGCTGCTGTTTCCTGAGTGGATGTCAGGCGGGGATTCTACATTTTTCCGCATCGGCAACCAAAAGCCTTTTAGTATTCGGCCACAAACGGACGCGAATAACGCAAATTTTCCTTGTTCCATTTGCAGACTTTAGCGGTGATTTGCGTAACTTTGCGGCTTTTCAATTCCTGCATCTTCCCCTCCTCCTCCTTCTAACCTCCCCCGCAACTGGGGGAGGGAACCCCCTCTAACTCCCCCTAAAAGGGGGAGGACTGGTTGGGTAGCCCTAAAAGGGGAGGCTGGATGGTTGGCCCTAAAAGGAGGGGGACTGGATGGTTGACTCGGAAATGGAGAAGACCGTTTTCGTCCCCCCTTCCAGGGGGGACAACAGGGGGGTTGTCATTCCGGACCGAGCGTAGCGGAGTCCGAACATATCGCCCTCGGGAGAGGGCTCCTACAGGTGGTGTCGGAATGAGCGGTGGATGCGGGAGTGTAGAAGCCCGGTCCTCGGGGCGGAAACTTGGTCGCAAACGGACGCGAACAGCACCAATTTTCCCTGTTCTATTTGCGGTCTTTCGCGGTGATTTGCTGCCTTGGAATTCCTTATATTATTGGGAAACACCCCCCCGGCTGTGTACAATCGAGTCCATTTTTCACCTTAGGGTACGGATTGGCGGATGCTGGAAGTGGTTAGCCTGGAGTGTCAACGCGGCGATCGCCGGTTGTTCACTGACCTCAGTTTCTCCCTGGAGAAGGGGGAGCTGCTGCATCTGCACGGCCATAACGGCAGCGGTAAGACCACCCTGTTGCGTACCGTCTGCGGCCTGATTCAGCCCACCCAGGGTGAGGTCCGCTGGGACGGGACCAATATCCTGGAACTGCGGGAGGAGTTCTCCCGGGATCTGGTCTACGTGGGTCATAAGAACGGGATAAAGGATGATCTGACCGGGCTGGAGAATCTTCGTATTTCCTGTGCCCTGGACGGGGTGCCGATCAGCGAGGAGCAGGCGTGGGAAGCTCTGGAACGGATCGGTCTGCAGGGGCACGAGGATCTGCCCACCCGGGTGTTGTCCCAGGGACAGAAGCGCAGGGTTTCTCTGGCGCGGTTGCTGGTCAACCGTTCGCGGATCTGGGTTCTGGATGAGCCCTTTACCGCCCTCGACAAGGCGGCGGTGGGGATGCTGCAGTCGGTGATCCGGGAGCACGTGCAGGCGGACGGCATGGTGATCCTTACCACCCACCAGGAGGTGAGTCTCACCCAGGGGCAGGTAAAACAGTTGCAGCTCGGCTGGAAGAAGGACACGGTCTGATGATCGCCACCTTCCTCACCATTGTGAAGCGGGATCTGGTGCTGGCCATGCGCCGGCGCACCGATATCCTGACCACTCTGTTCTTTTTTATCATCGTGGTGAGTCTGTTTCCCCTCGGGATCGGTCCGGAGCTCGAGACCCTGCGGATGATCGCTCCGGGGGTGTTTTGGGTGGCGGCCCTGCTGGCCTCCATGCTGGCCCTGGAACGGCTGTTTGCGGTGGATTTTGCCGACGGCACCCTGGAGCAGATGTTGCTGACCCCCCAGCCTCTCTCCCTGTTGGTGCTGGGTAAGGTGGCCGCCCACTGGCTGGTGACCGGGCTGCCGCTGGTATTGATGTCGCCGGTGCTGGGACTGCAGTACGATCTCTCCACGGAGGCGCTGCAGGTACTTGTTGTTACACTGCTGGTGGGGACACCGGCGCTGAGCCTGATCGGTGCCATCGGGGCGGCGTTAACCCTCGGTCTCAGGGGCGGCGGGGTGCTGGTTTCCCTGCTGGTGTTGCCGCTCATGATTCCGGTGCTGATCTTCGGCGCCGGCGCCGTGGAGGTGACCGTCTCCGGCCTGGCCGGGCGGGGGCATCTCTCCGCCCTGGGTGCGATCCTGATACTGGCCCTGTTTCTGGCGCCGCTGGCGGCATCGGCGGCGTTGCGGGTGTCGGCGGAGTAGGACGGCGACGGGTTGGCCGGGATTGAGGAAGCGACAGATGAATATATTAATCCGGCACGGTTCGGTAACAGGTATGGTTCGGGGCTTTCCCGACAAAATGGGCGGTTTTCGTCCGGAACCAATCAGCGGTGGGCTGATCGTAGATATTTGTTAATTATAAATAGAATCCAATGAGTTCCCGTTTAATCAACTGGTTTAAATTCTCCTCGCCGGTGACCTTCTATCCGCTGGCCGGTCGCATCGGCCGCTGGTCCGCCGTGGTGGCGGTAATACTGATCGCCATCGGGCTCTATATGAGCTTTTTCGTCGCCCCTGCGGATTACAGACAGGGTGACGGTTATCGCATCATCTTCGTGCATGTGCCCGCGGCCTGGATGTCCATGTTCATCTATGTGGTGATGGCGATCTGGGCCGGTCTGGGGCTGGTGTTCAACACCCGCTTGTCGGCCATGATGGCCTCGGCGCTGGCGCCCACCGGCGCCATGTTCACCTTCCTCGCGCTCTGGACCGGGGCCTTCTGGGGCAAGCCCATGTGGGGTGCCTGGTGGGTCTGGGACGCCCGCCTTACGTCGGATCTGATTCTGCTGTTTCTCTACCTCGGTTTCATCGCCCTGCAGTCGGCTATAGACGATCCGCGCCGGGCGGACCGGGCCGGTGCCATCCTGGCGCTGGTGGGCGTGGTCAACGTGCCCATCATCTACTATTCGGTGAAGTGGTGGAACACCCTGCACCAGGGCGCCTCGGTCACCGTCACCGAGGGTTCGAAAATGGGTGAGATCATGCTGATCACCATGTTGATCATGACTTTCGGCTTCTGGGCCTACGGCATTGCCACGGCCATGGGGCGGGTGCGCTGCATTATCCTGGAGCGGGAGCAGGACACCACCTGGGTGGGAGAACTGGAAGGGGGTGACGAGTGAGCGTCGCGGAATTTTTTGATATGGGGGGATACGCCCTCTATGTCTGGGGATCGTTCGGCGCCACGGCGCTGCTGATGATCGTCGAACCCATACTATTGAGACAACGCAGACGCGCCATCCTGAAACGCCTTGCTCGCATGGCGCGCCTGCGGGAGGCCGAGAATCAATGAAGGCGAGACAAAAGCGTTTGGTGTTTCTGTTGGCGGGAATGGTCGGTCTCGGTCTGGTCGCCTGGTTGGTGTTCGACGTGATTGAAAATTACATGTCCTATTTTTATTACCCCAGCGAGGTGGTACAGGACAAAGCCCCCAAGGATCGCGCCTTCGAACTGGGGGGACTGGTGAAGACCGGAAGCGTGCAGCGGGGTGAAGAGCTGAAGGTGCGCTTCATCGTTACCGACAGCGTCAACGAAGTGCCCGTGGTCTATGACAAGATCCTCCCGGATCTGTTTGCCGAGGGGCAGGCGGTGGTCGCCCGCGGGCGTCTGGGGCCGGACGGGGTGTTTGTGGCGGATCGGGTGCTGGCCAAGCATGACGAAAACTACATGCCGCCGGAGGTTGCCAAGGCCATTGAGCAGGCGCGCCAGGAACAGGTTTCGGGGGCGGCGGCCGGGGAGACGCAGCAGTGATCCCTGAGATCGGACAGCTTGCCCTGATCCTGGCCCTGTGTATGGCGCTGGCGCAGTCCCTGTTCCCCCTGATCGGCGCCCAACTGGGCATCGGTTCCTGGGTGGCGCTGGCCCGTCCCACGGCCTGGGCTCATCTGCTGTTCATGCTGGTGGCCTACGGCTGTCTTACCTACGCCTTTCTGGTTCACGACTTTTCCGTACTGTATGTGGCACAGAACTCCAACACGGCACTGCCCACCCTCTATCTGATCTCGGGGGTGTGGGGCGCCCATGAAGGGTCGCTGCTGTTCTGGGCTGTGACCCTGGCTATCTGGACCGGCACGGTGACGCTCTTCAGCCGCAGCGTGCCGGCGGAGATGGAAGCGCGGGTGGTGGGAGTCATGGGCCTGGTGAGTGTCGGGTTCCTGATGTTCATGCTGTTCACCTCCAATCCCTTCGATCGTCTTCCCAATCCGCCCATGGAGGGACGGGATCTCAATCCTTTGTTGCAGGACCCCGGTCTGGCCCTGCATCCGCCCATGCTCTATATGGGTTACGTGGGATTTTCCGTGGCCTTCGCCTTTGCCATCGCCGCCATGCTGGGCGGTCGCCTGGACGCCGCCTGGGCGCGCTGGTCGCGGCCCTGGACCAATGTGGCATGGGTGTTCCTCACCCTCGGTATCGTGTTGGGAAGCTGGTGGGCCTATTACGAACTCGGCTGGGGCGGCTGGTGGTTCTGGGATCCGGTGGAGAACGCCTCCTTCATGCCCTGGATCGTCGGCACCGCGCTGATGCACTCCCTGGCGGTGACCGAGAAGCGCGGGGCGTTCAAGGCCTGGACCGTGTTGCTGGCCATATTCACCTTCTCGCTCAGTCTGCTGGGGACCTTCCTGGTCCGTTCCGGTGTGCTCACCTCGGTGCACGCCTTCGCCAGTGACCCCAGTCGCGGTGTCTTTATCCTGAAATTTCTCGGGGTGGTGATCGGCGGATCGCTGCTGCTTTACTCCTGGCGCGCCTCGCAGATCCGCAGCAGTATCCATTTCGGCGTGATCTCCCGGGAGACGGGACTGCTGCTGAACAACGTGCTGCTGGTGGTGATCGCCGCCTTTATCCTCCTGGGGACCCTCTATCCGCTGGTTCTGGATGCGCTGGGTATGCGCAAGATATCGGTGGGGCCGCCGTTTTTTAATTTCTTCTTTAATCTTTTCGCCGTCCCCCTGGCGATTCTGGTGGGGATCGGGAGCCTGGCGCGCTGGACCCGGGATACCGGTGCGCGGCTGTGGCGGAAAGTGGGCTTGCCCCTGGTGTTCAGCCTGGTGGTCGGACCCGGAGCGATACTGCTTCTTGCCCCCGCCATGGATTGGAAGGCGGTATTGGGGGTGACCCTGGCCCTCTGGGTAACCCTGACCACCCTGGTCTGGTTGTGGGGGCAGCGCAAAGGGGGCTCCGTCAGCCGTGCCGGGTGGGGGATGGTTCTGGGGCACATCGGTATTGCCATGTTCGCCCTCGGCATCGCCCTCTCCTCCATATACAGCACGGAAAAGGATGTCCGTTTGGAACCGGGCCAGACTTATCAGTTGGCCGGGTATGATTTTCTGTTCAAGGGGGTCGGAGATCTCCAGGGTCCCAACTTTACCGGCGCCCGGGGAACAGTGGAGGTGAGCCGCGACGGCAACAGGCTGGTGGATCTCTATCCGGAAAAACGCAACTACCGGAGCGGCATGCCCATGACTGAAGCGGGCATCGATGCCGGTCTGTTCCGGGATCTGTTTGTGGCGCTGGGAGAACCGCTGGGGGACGGCGGGGCCTGGAGCGTGCGGATCTACCATAAGCCCTTTGTGCGCTGGATCTGGCTGGGCGGGCTGTTTATGGCCTTCGGCGGTCTGCTGGCGGCCCTCGACCGGCGCTATTACCGATTGGCCCGTAAGGCCCGGGCGGTGGTGGGCGACAATTCTGCCGTGGAGGTCGCATGAAAGCGCGTTTTCTGGTCCCGCTGGTGATTTTTCTGCTGTTGATGGGGCTGTTCTGGTATGTCCTGAAACTCATGAACCAGCAGGAATACAACCCCCGTGACGTGCCGTCGGTATTGATCGATACCAAGGCGCCGGAGTTTGTTCTCCCTGATCTGCTCGATCCGGAAAGGTCCGTATCTTCCGCCGACCTGCGGGGAAAGGTGTGGCTGCTTAATGTCTGGGGGACCTGGTGTCCGGAATGCTGGCGTGAACACGACTACCTGATCTACCTGTCCAAGAACGAGAACGTCCCCATCATCGGTATAGATTGGCGCGATGATGCGGACAAGGCCCGCCAGATGCTGCAGCAAAACGGCAATCCCTTTACCGCGGTGGGATTCGATCCGGAGAGCAGGGTGATTATGGATTTCGGGGTCTACGGCGCTCCCGAGACCTTCCTTATCGATAAACAGGGCTATATTCGCTGGAAGCATGCCGGGGCCATAACGCCGGAGGTGTGGAGTGGAGACTTCAAGCCGAGGATCATGGAGTTGGAGAAGACTCAATGAAACGCCTGGTACTAACCGTTCTGCTGCTTCTGGTCAGCGGTGTGGCCTGCGCCACCACCATCGAAGCCTATGCCTTCGAGGATCCGGTAAAAGAGGCGCGCTACAAGAGCCTCATCGAGGAGTTGCGCTGCCTGGTCTGTCAGAATCAGAACCTGGCCGATTCCAATGCGGAGCTGGCCCAGGATATGCGTCGTCTCACCTACAGGATGGTGCAGGAGGGAAAAAGCGAACAGGAGATCGTCGACTTCATGGTGCAGAGATACGGTGATTTCGTGATGTACCGTCCGCCTTTCCGGTCCTACACCGCCCTGCTCTGGCTGGGCCCGTTTCTGTTCCTCGGGGTGGGGCTGCTGGTCCTGGTTTTCTTTATCCGCAATCGCAACAGGGAGCCGGAGCCGGAACTCTCCCGGACGGATCACGAACGGGCCCGGCATCTGCTTGAGGATGAAGAGGGGGGTGATTCATGACCCTGTTCTGGATTATCGCCGCCGCCATGATCGTGCTCGCCCTTGCCATGGTGGCGCCCACCCTGCTGCGTCAGCGGCAGCTCCGTTCCCAGGATCGCGATGGGCAGAATATCGCCATTGCCCGGGAACACCTGGCGGAGATCAAGGCGGAACGGGAACGGGGAACCCTTTCCGAAGAGGAGTATGAGCAGTCCCGGCAGGAGCTGGAGCAGACGCTTCTGACCGATCTGAATAAGGTGGATGAGGCCCCACCGGCCGAGGAACAGGGGCCGTACGGCCGTCTGGCACTGGGTATTCTGGCCCTGGTGGTTCCCGCGCTGACCCTGGTGCTCTATTTTTATCTCGGATCTCCGCAGCTGCTGGAGGGCGACCGTACCGGAGAGATGGCGGAGACGGGGCATGGCGGAGAGACGCCCTCCATCGAGGAGATGGTCCTGGTTCTGCGCCAACGGCTGGAACAGAACCCCCAGGATCCCAAGGGCTGGTATATGTTGGGTCGGACCTACATGATAATGGAGCGTTATCCCCAGGCGGCGGAGGCCTTCGAACAGGTTTACCGGTTGATTGGTGACGAGCCTAATCTGATGCTGGCTCTCGCCGACGCGCTGGCCATGTCCCAGGGGGGCGCCATGCAGGGCAGGCCGGCGGATCTGATCCGTAAGGCGGTGGCGCTGGATCCGGAGAATATTACCGGACTCTGGATGGTAGGCCTGGTGGAGGAAGAGGAGGGCAATTTCGACCAGGCATTGGCCCGTTTCAGACAATTGGAGCCCCTGCTGGAAGGGGATCAGGAGTCGCAACAGCAGATCCGTCTCCTGATAGCGCGGGTGGAGGAGAAAATGGCTAATCCCGCTGCCGCCTCCGCTCCTGCGGCGAAAAAGCCTGTGGCATCGGGATCGGGCCGGGTGACTCTGAAGGTAAGTCTTTCTTCGGAGCTACGGGATAAAGTGGGTCCCGGTGAGACCCTGTTTATCTATATCAAGGCCCTGGACGGCCGTAAGGCCCCGCTGGCGGCGGTGCGGTATCTGGTAAAGGATCTGCCCCTGGAGGTCGCTCTGGACGACTCCGACGCTCTGACCCCGGATGCGCATCTCTCGGGCTTCAGTAAGGTTCTTGCGGGCGCCCGCATATCCCGTTCCGGTAACGCCATACCCCGGAGCGGTGACCTGTTCGGTGAGGTATCGCCGGTTACCGTGGGCGGCCCGGCGGTTGAGCTGGTCATTGATTCCACTACCCCCTGAAAAGGTATATCCGGAACTTCCCTAAAGTCCCTCGAATCCAAGCTTAAGGAACACCGTGGGGTGCCGATTACTTTATAGTGAGCACCCTTTGTCGCGCCTTCATCTGTTAAGATATCTATAACTCGTTGATAATATGGTTTTTTGCGGCATACTGTGCAAAAAAATGCGGAACCTAAAGCTTTAGAAGGGGCCCCGAATTGCCGGTAAACGGGTGATTTTTGGTTTGGTTGTTATGGAGAAAAATACGGGACAATATCCGACTGGTCACCTATTTTTCGGCAGACTCCTGTGTGCTGTCCTGGTCTCGCTGTTTCTGACCACATCGATTTTCGCCGCCGGCGTTCGAAGCGACGAGCCCCTGCAGCCTCTGCGCCCGGTAGGCGGTCTGGATCCGGATAAAATTGTCCTTGGGGATCGTCTGTTCCATGACCCCCGTCTTTCCTCTGACAACACCATCAGCTGTGCCAGTTGCCATGCATTGGCAACCAACGGTGCGGACAGCCTCCCGAGCGCCGTGGGGGTAAAGGGCGCTACCGGACCGATCAAGACCCCTACGGTTTATAACAGCGTCTTCAATTTCGTTCAGTTCTGGGACGGTCGTGCGGCCACGCTGGAAGAACAGGCGGCGGGGCCGGTTCACAATCCGCTGGAGATGTCCTCCAATTGGAGCCAGGTTATCGCCAAACTCCAACAGGATCCGGATATGGTCAAGGCGTTCAGGGGCATCTATCCGGACGGTATGACCGGGGACAATATTGCGGATGCCATCGCCACTTTTGAGAGGTCACTGGTAACGGTGGATTCCCCTTTTGATCGCTGGTTGCTGGGGGATGACGGAGCCCTGGGGCAGGCTGAATTGAAGGGGTACAAGCTGTTCAAATCCTACGGTTGCTCCAGCTGTCACCAGGGGCGGAACGTCGGGGGCAATCTATACGCCTTCATGGGGGCGATGGGGGACTATTTTGCAGAGCAGAACAGAAAGATCACCATCGCTGACCTGGGGCGTTTCAATGTCACCGGGAGGGAGGAAGACAAACATTTCTTCAAGGTTCCCAGCCTGCGGCTGGCGTTTCTGCAGAAGTACTATTTTCACGATGCCAGCGCAAGCAACCTGAATGAAGCGATCAAGATCATGGGGCGTTACCAGCTGGGACGCATCATCCCGGATAAAGATGCCGCTTCCATAGCCGTGTTTCTTAAAAGCCTGGTCGGCAACCACCCGAGGTTGCGGCAATGAACAGGCAATTCCGCGGGTACAAATACTATTTCCTCATGCTCGCCCTGATCGTGGTGGTGGGGCTCTTTTTTCATACCCGGGCGGTGGATGTCGGGCAGCATACGGAACGGACCAATCTGCTGTTACAACTCAAGGAACTGGATGCGAATCTTGACCGGGATGTCATGCAGGTCACCTCGTTTCTGCTTAACCAATATGATCCGCTGGTGGACACGGCGTCCCGGATTCGCGAACTGAGTAAGAACATACGCAACCCCGACCGGGGATTCTACGGTTATACGGAACCTGCCGTTGACCAAAGCATAGACCGCTATCTGGGCGCTCTGGAAGAAAAGTTGGTCCTGCTGGACAGGATTAAATTCCAGGCTGCGCTGGTGCGAAACGGACTGCAATATCTGCCCAAGGCCGAGGAGGATCTGCATCGTTACAATACACCGATCTCACACAAGATTTCCGATCTGCTGAGCCGTTTGTATCTATACAACCTGTTTCCGGGGGAAGTGGAGAGACAGGAAATAGATCAAATCCTCACGCAGTTGTCCAAGGCGCCGATGCCTGAGCAGCAAAAGGGCTTAACTCAAATCATTCTTTTTCATGCGCGGGCGAACCTTGAAGGGCTCAGTGAACTGGCGGATTTGAAAAGTCGCTATATCGGGGTCCCCAGCGCCGAATATTTTGAAGCGCTGACCCGCGCCTACGGGGATTACCACAGCAGAGACACCCGGCAGGCGGAGTTGTTCAGCCGCGTCATGCTGGTTACCACCATACTGTTGCTGGCGTTGCTGGGAATCCTCTTTACCCGTCTCGATAACACCCGGGATGCCGCATTGGGGGCCTGGAACAGGTTGCGTGATGCGGTGGAGAGTATTACCGAGGCCTTTGCCCTGTATGACGTGGAGGGCAGGTTGGTGCTGCGTAACCAGAAATGGCTGGAGTTCTACCCCTGGCTTAAAGACCAGGCTGATGCGGAGAAGACCCTGGAAGGGACCTGGGAGGCCAATGCGGATAAGGTGAGCTACGAGGCCGTGCTCACCAACGGTGAGTCCGCTTCCCATGGGGGAGACACTGATCCTCACACCTATATCGAAAAGGTGGAGGGCGGCCGGTGGTATCTGGCCAGCGACAACACGACCAGCGACGGTGGCAGGGTATCGATCCGCGTGGACATTACGGCGTCGAAGCAGGCGGAAGTGGATCTGCGCAAGTTGGAACGCGCCATGGAGCAGAGTCCGGCTTCGGTGGTAATCACCGACACCAAAGGCAGCATCGAGTATGTCAATCCCAAGTTCGAGGAGATTTCAGGTTACAGCGCGAAAGAGGTGCTGGGGCAGAATCCACGAATTCTCAAGTCGGGGGAAAAGTCCGCGGAAGAGTACAAGGACATGTGGGATACCCTCAAAGCGGGAAAGGAGTGGCGCGGGTATTTCCATAACAAGCGTAAGGACGGCACCATCTACTGGGAGTCCGCGACTATTTCTTCTCTGCGCGGTGAGGACGGAGAGATAACGCATTTTATTGCGGTGAAGGAGGATATCACCGCCCGCAAACGGGCCGAAGACCAGTTGCGTATGAATGCAACCGTGTTCGATACGGCTTCCGAAGGAATTATGGTTACGGATGCCGATAACCGTATCAAGACGGTTAATCCCGCCTTTACCAGAATTACCGGTTATGAGCCGGAGGATGTCATCGGGCTTAATCCCAAGGTGTTGAGCTCGGGGCGTCACGACCAGGCCTTCTACCGGCATATGTGGAAACAGGTGGAGACCCGCGGTTTCTGGTCGGGAGAGATCTGGAATCGGCGCAAGGACGGCGTGGTCTTCCCGGAGTGGTTGTCTGTGGTCGTAATCCGGGATGATCTGGGAAGGGTCAAGGAACATGTCGCCGTATTCTCCGATATTTCTCAACGCAAACAGGATGAAGAGCAGATCCGCCGTCAGGCGAACTATGATGCCCTGACCGGGCTGCCCAACCGATCGCTGTTTTTCGACCGTCTGAACCAGGCGGTTATCAGCGCCCGGCGCGAACACTGGCTGCTTGCTCTTTTATTTGTCGATCTGGACCGGTTTAAGGCGGTAAACGACAGTTTCGGTCATGTGGTGGGTGACGAAATGCTGCAGGAGGTTGCCGACCGGATTCAGGCGTGTATACGCGAGGCGGATACCGTCGCACGTTTCGGTGGTGACGAGTTTGTCGTGTTGCTGCATGACCTGACGGAAGTGAACGACGCGGCGCTGGTGGCGGAAAAGATAATCGATCAGTTTTCCATTCCCTTTACTCTTGTGGGACGAGAGGTGTTTCTGGGCGCCAGTATCGGTATAACCGTATACCCCGTGGATACGGAAGATCCGGAGGCAATGCTGCGTCATGCCGACATGGCCATGTACCGGGCCAAGGAGGCGGGGCGTAACCGCTACCAGTTTTTCACCGTCGGTATGCAGGAGCAGGTTCGGGAGCGGGTGGAACTGGAGCAGGATCTGCGACTGGCTATAGAAAGAAACGAACTGGAACTGGTCTATCAGCCTATCGTGGATGTAACTTCCGGATGCGCGATAAGTGTGGAGGCGCTGTTGCGCTGGAATCATTCCGGACACGGCGCAGTACCGCCGGACATCTTTATTCCCCTGGCGGAAGAAACCGGGCTGATCGTTTCCCTTGGGGACTGGGTGGCCAAAGAGGCGTGCCGCCAGCTCCGCGTCTGGCAGGAATCCGGGATCGATATCGGCGTAACCATCAACGTTTCCAGCGGTCAGCGCGGAGGCGGTTTTTCATCCTGGGGACTTGCGGCGATCCTGAAGGAGCAAGGTGTCTCCGGGCAGTCTCTTACCCTGGAGATTACCGAGCGCCTGTTGATGGACGGCAGCGAGGAGGTGGTGAGCTGGTTGAACGGATTTAAGGAGTTGGGGGTCTCCCTGTCGGTGGATGATTTCGGAACCGGTTATTCCTCATTGAGTTATCTGAAACGGTTTCCCGTGGACATTCTTAAAATCGATCGTTCATTTATAAACGGCCTGCCGAATGACGCGGAGGATATCTCCCTGGTGGAAGCGATCCTGGCAATGGGGTCGAGTCTCGGCCTTAAGGTGATTGCCGAGGGTGTTGAAACGGAGGAACAGCGGCTGTTTCTGATGGAGCGTGGTTGCCGTTATCTGCAGGGCTACTATTTCAGTAAGCCGTTACCCGCGCGGCGCTTTGAGGTATGGCTGGAAAAGCAGATCGCCGCCAGTGGAAAAAACAGCAAGAGCTGAAAACACCCCGCTTATTTGGATAACGCTTTCCGCTGGGCCTCGAACAGTTGCTCGATACCCTGGCGTGCGAGATCGAGCATGGCGTCCAGCTCGCTGCGGTCGAAGGCGTGTCCCTCTGCGGTTCCCTGGATTTCGATGAAGGCTCCGGCATTGTTCATGACCACGTTCATATCGGTTTCCGCATTCGAATCTTCCGCATAATCCAGGTCCAGGACGGGAACGCCGTCAAAGATACCGACCGATACCGACGCCACTAGTCCAAGCAGGGGGTCGGAAGCCACCGCGCCGGCCTGGCGCAAGGTCTCAACCGCATCATGCAATGCTACGTACGCACCGGTGATTGAGGCCGTGCGGGTACCTCCATCGGCCTGGATAACGTCGCAATCGAGGGTGATGGTGCGTTCACCCAGGGCTTTCAGATCCACTGCGGCACGCAGAGAGCGGCCGATAAGACGCTGGATCTCCAGGGTGCGCCCGCCCTGTTTGCCGCGGCTGGCCTCGCGTCCCATGCGTTCGCTGGTGGAGCGGGGCAGCATGCCGTATTCGGCGGTTACCCAACCCTCGCCCCGACCTTTTAGGAAGTTCGGAACCCGTTCCTCAACGGAAGCGGTGCAGAGTACCTTGGTGTCTCCGAATTCAACCAGTACCGATCCCTCGGCGTGCTTGGTATAACGGCGGGTAAGGGTTATGGGGCGTAGCTGATTCGGATCACGACCGCTGGGTCTCATTAGCTCTCCTTATTCGACTCAAAAGCTTCAATGGCGTTTTTCAATTCTTCGATGGCCCGGTTTAACTCATCCTGTGATGCGACGGGTGTCGTCTGGGTATCGGGATCCAGGTCGGCTTCCGCGTCCGCTTTTGTATCACGGTTCTGCCAGCGCAGCCCGATGGCGGTGACATTGTCGCTGTCGGGATAGGCGATCTCTTCCGCTTGTCGGGTAAGATCGAGGAGGATGTCCGACATGGGGTCCGGATGCATCAGGGCGGCGCCCATAATCTCTTCCTTTATGTGCGCCCACAGGCCGTCACTGCAGAGCAGCAGGGTATCGTTGTACTGCAGTTTTTCCGGCTTTCCCAGGGTAACTTGCGGCAGGTTTATCTCTCCGCCCAGGCAACGGGTGACATAGTTGCGGTGCGGGTGATCCTCCCGCTCCTCGGCTGAGATCACCCCAAACTGTTGCAGTCGTTCCACGTAGGAGTGATCCACGGTTCTGCGCAGCGGTACTCCGTCGCGGAACAGGTAAAATCGACTGTCTCCCACATGCGCCCAGTAGGCCGTTCCTTTCTGGATCATCACGACCACGGCGGTGGTGCGTGGATCGATGGAGGGGGATTGCTCGAGTCCGAACGAGGTTACGTTCTCGTGGGCTTTCTGCAGCAGACGGGTGAGAAACTCCCTGGGTTTGGCGACCGGTTTTTGCGCCTGATGAAAGAAAGTGTCGCAGGTCTCGATAAGGATTTCCGCCGCCCGCTCTCCCTTGGGATGCCCGCCCATGCCGTCTGCCAGTCCAAGCAGGATTACATCATCCGATTCCACGGCGATACAGCGGTCCTGGTTAACCCTGCGGTTGCCCAGCAGACTCGATTCCCCAATGTCGTAGTTCTGTTTACTCACTTCTCCACTTCCTTTCGCCTGTTACTTTGTGGTGGCGGCCTTCCGTCGCACGCTGCCCCGGCCTGACTCATTAGTGAGGGCCTGCAGCATCTCCCCGGCGTTCTGTGGCCGCAACAGCGGATCCACCTCCATCGCCCAATCGATGATCTCCAGCAGGTAGCGGGGGTACCTGCTTCCGAACACCTTGGTTGCCGGTTCCATGACATCTTTGGCGTGACGCTCAACCGCCGTGGGAGGGGATTTACCCTCTATGCAGGCGCGCATGGTGGCGCCGATGGAATATACGTCACTCCAGGGACCGACGTACCCTGAAGCGTAGTACTGCTCCACCGGGGAAAAGCCGGGAGTAACCACCTGAGAGACCTGGCGGGCGCGGGTAGTGGCAAACTGGTGTACCGCGCCGAAATCCAGCAGCAGCGGGTCCCCTCCCGGACGCAGATGGATGTTGTTGGGCTTGATATCGAGATGCAGCTGACCTTGGGAATGAATGAGGTTCAGGGCATCAAGTATGGGTGGAAAAACCGTTTTGAGAAAGGTGGTACTGAGCTTGCCTTTGCGCTGCTTAATATATTTTCCGAGATTCTTGCCGTGTTCGTAATCCATCACCAGGTAGGCTGTGTCGTTGGCAAGAAAGAAATTCCTGACGGTGACGATGTTGGGGTGCCGCAATGTCGCCAGCGCCTTCGCCTCCTGGTAAAAGAGTTTACGTCCGTTATTGAAGGCGTCCTGTTGTTCCGGAGAGATCACCCTGACCCGCAGGCTGTCGCCCCGAGCGGCCATTTTATTGGGTAGATACTCCTTTATAACCACCTGATCCTGGGTGTCTTCGTCCTCGGCAAGGTAGATCAGGGAAAAGCCGCCGCTGCCGATCAGATTTATGATTGAATAGCAGTCGACGACGGTTCCTGGCGGAAGACTTGTACGTTTATTCTCCATAGGGAATATCAACGGATGCAACGGTGGCCCAAGGTTATTATCATACACGGAATTTGCTCCCGAATTTTACCCTTTCGCACCGCTGGTGTCGCAATGGGATTCCCATTATGGGCGGCGGCGGTCAGCCTCGGGAGCGCTAGCGAAGGAGAGACTCATGGTTTGTAGTATGACGGCGTTTGCGCGCCAGGAGCAGCGTGATGGTCAGGGTGATCTGGTTTGGGAACTCAGGTCCGTGAATCACCGATACCTGGAGGTTACGGTTCGATTGCCTGAGGAGTTTCGCGTTCTCGAATCCAAGGTCCGGGAACTGGTGGCGAAACGGCTCGGCAGGGGCAAGGTGGACTGTAATCTCCGTTTCGAACAGGGGGCGGGATCGGTGGCGGATGTGTCGGTCAACAGGGAACTGGCCAAAAAGATCATTGACGCCGCCAGTACGGTCGACCAGTTGTTGCATGAGTCCAGGCCCCTGCAATCCATAGATATCCTGCGCTGGCCCGGCGTGTTGGAGGTGGAAAAGCCGGATCTTTCGCCGTTACAACAGCGGGCCGGGGATCTGTTGGAAGCGGCACTGGATACCCTGGTGGATACCCGGCGGCGGGAAGGGGAACGGTTGGCGGAACTGATCACCCAACGTTGTGCCTCCATGCAGGAACAGGTGGCGGCGGTCAAAGAGCGCATGCCTCAGGTACTTTCCGGAATAAGGGAGCGGTTGCAGGCCAGACTCTCCGAGTTGCGGGAGGATATGGATCCGGCGCGGCTGGAGCAGGAGATGGTTCTGCTGGTTCAGCGCCTGGATGTGGATGAGGAGATGGATCGTCTGGCAACCCATCTGGATGAAGTGCTGCGGGTGTTGCAGAGAGAGGAACCGGTGGGGCGACGGCTTGACTTTCTGATGCAGGAACTGAACCGGGAAGCCAACACCCTCAGTTCCAAATCCAATGACGTTGAGGTTACCCGCCTCGCGGTGGAAATGAAGGTTCTGATCGAGCAGATGCGGGAGCAGGTGCAGAATATTGAGTAGTTATATAGTTTTCAGTCATCAGTCATCAGTTTTCAGTTAGTAACGTGGATGGTATTTATCCGGGTCTGAGGTACACTTTACTGACAACTGACAACTGACAACTGACAACTGACAACTGACAACTGACAACTGACAACTGACAACTGACAACTGACA
>JBNKJV010000031.1:0-16297 GCA_050291465.1 Sedimenticolaceae bacterium
CGGCGCCTCCAGCCCGGGCGAGGGACCGCCCGTGGCTGGAGCCCCCGGGACGGTGAGGAACGCAGGGTACCCCGTAGGGGCAAGTCGTGGAGTGCCCTTTTCTTTCGCCTATTTCTTTTGGGCAAGCAAAAGAAATAGGCTCGCAGCCTTTTAGATAAATCAGATAAAAAGCGCAGGAGGCAAAAGGCTGCGAAACTAGTTACTTAGTTCTAATAAACGCCCGGGTAAATAAACAAACAATTCCTGACCACCTGATTCCCAACAACCAAGTCACCCACAGTAAAGACGTCTAGACCAAAATTTTGCCACTAGTCAGGGTAACTCTGCGGGTAGGGCTCAATTAAGGATGGAGGCAGGAATCACGCCCCGAAAGCCTGCGAATCAGCTCTCTTCAGGGGTTAACGCGTTCCAAAGGTTGTTGTTCGCCAGATCTGTGATTGGGAAGGGTTTGCATATGTGGAAGCCCTGGGCATAGTCGATTTTCAGGCGCTGCAGTTCATCCAGTATCGGCTGACTTTCCACAAATTCCGCGATCGTTTTCAGATTCATGGTGTGGGCTATCTGGTTGATGGCGTTGACCATCGCCTGACCCACCGGGTCGATAATGATCTCGCGAACGAAGGATCCGTCGATCTTGATGTAATCCACCGGCAGGGTTTTGAGGTAGGAGAAGGATGACATGCCCCTACCGAAGTCATCCAGCGAGAACCGGCAGCCGAGCGTTCTGAGAGACTCCATAAAATGAAGAGCAGTTGATAGAGAGGTGACGGCGGCAGACTCGGTAATCTCAAAGCAGACCTCGTGTCCGTGTATATCGCCGTTCTTTATCCGATTCTCAATGTGTTCAAGAAAACCCTCGTCGCTTAACGATCTGCCGGAGAGGTTGATGGAGAAGCGGAGCTTGCGGGACGATTTATGTTGCTGAAGGTAGTCAAATGCATGATCAACCACCCAGCGGTCAAGTAAGGCAATCATGTTGTAGCGTTCAGCAGCTGGAATAAAGGCGCCGGGCGGTATGAGATCGCCATTATGCTCCCGCAGGCGGACAAGGATTTCAAAATGATGATATTGCGGGGAGGAGGAAGATACGGGAACGATAGGTTGGCAAAATAGCTCAAGCTTGTCATTGTCCAGTGCCTCGGTTAGGCGTGTTACCCAGAGCATATCACCGTGCTGGCGGACCAGGTCCTCGTCTGTTTGTCGGTATAGTTGCACCCGATTGCGCCCCCGTTCCTTTGCCATATAACAAGCGGAGTCGGCGGCGCTGAGGAGATTACTGATACCGCCGCTATACTTGTCAATTCCGACAGCGCCGATACTGACGCCCACGGTAAAGCTTTTTTCCTCCCAGGCAAAATGGTAATCCTGAATCGCCTGACGCAGGGATTCTGCAACGCTCAAGGCATCATCCAGGGTGCAGTGCTTGAGCAGGACCCCAAACTCGTCGCCACCGAGACGGGCCAGGGAATCATTTTTGCGGATGCAATCCTTTATGGATAGATGAAGTTGTTGGAGTAGGGCGTCGCCGGCGATGTGGCCGCAAGTGTCATTGACGATCTTGAACTGGTCGAGATCCAGATAAAGCAGTACATGATGGCTGTTATCCAGGTTGGTCTCATGCAGCGTCTCGGCAAGGCGGTGCTCGAACTCGCGTCTATTTATCAGACCTGTAAGGGGGTCGTGGGTGGCTTGGTAGGATGCCCGTTCCTTTTCCTCTTCAAGGGCCTCTGCGGTACGCCGGTGGTTGTCGGCCTCACCTTGCAACTTTCGATGGTAGGCTGAGAGAACATGTCGCATGTTGCGGAATACGCTGGTCAGTTCTCCGATTTCGTCGCTGCTTTGACGCGGTAGGTCAGCTTCGTAGTCGCCGGCACTTAATCGGGTGGCGGCCCGCGAAAGTTTATTCAGACGGCGACGTACCTGCCACTCGAGCAGTCCACCGGAAAGCAGCACGAAGACGAGTAGCAGCAATATGAGCACTATGCTGAGATGCTTCTCCAGGCTGTTGATCTCTGCCAGCAGGGGAGTGATGTCTCTCGTGACCTCGAGTTCGGCTAGGGCCGGTCCGGCGAAGCCTACGGAGAGACGCCGTGTCTGGGTGTGTGAGGGAAAACTATCAGGATCAAGAGGGAGCCCAAGGGGGTAGAGACGGTTTCCGGCGCTATCGGTGAGGGTGATGGAGATCCAGGTGTTGTTCTGTTCCATCAGTGCATCCAGATTCTCGTAGACGTTGGCGAGCTGATTTTCCAGCAACAGGGGGATCAGGCCTTCCGCCACACTGGTAAGGTGGGCATGCCAGTTTCGCTCCGATTGGCGAAGCATGGAATCGGTGGTATGAGGGAGCCAGACGAAAAGAAAATAGAGGCCAAACAGCAAGCTGAATAGCAGTAGGGGTATAAACAACTTGACTCTTAGCTTCAATGGTTGTGTACCCGTGCTTATTGCCCAATCTGACAACGTGTTATGTGACGTCGTCCTGAAGGTTCGTTACTCTCCTGACGAACTTCTGGGGATGTAAAACTCTTCCAGTTTCAAGGAGGACATCGGCGAATAATCTTCCAGACTGGCAGCCACAGCTTTACCCATAGGGATCTTGGCGAGCAACGCCGCTCCCCTTTCTGTTTGCGCCATCTCCAGCAGGGCCTGGCGCACTTTTTCCCGGTGAGCTTCCGATACCCGTGGGTGTACGGCGATCGGGTGTGGATTTACGGGCGTTGTCTCATAGATTATCCGCAGCTTTTCCTTGATCTCCGGCTTCTGGGCGTTCAGGGTGGAGGCAACGCCCCCGCCCGCTACGGTCTGATTCAGTAGCACATGCAGGTAAACCGAACTGTGGGTTTGGGCGTAGTGAGGTATAACCTCCACTCCGTGGAGTCTTGCCAGCTCGGCCCGTAGCAGCAGCGAGGCCCCAAGGGCGTTCGGTGACGGAAAAGCAACAGGTTTTCCGGCAATCTCCTGTACGGATTGGATTGGACTTTCTTTGGCAACAACCAGGATGCCTTTTAGCATGCGGCTGCCATCCCTTACCAGCGGTAAATAGCCTTGGGAGCCGTGTGCCTGGAGAAGATGGTAGGGATTCATGTAGGCGAAATCGTAGACGCCTTCCATGAATTTTTCTTCAAATACCGGAATCTTTGGGCTGCCAACTAGCTTGAAGGTGAACCCGGTGCGATGCTCCAATTCATCGAGGATCGGGCGCCAGATGCGGAAAAGTTTACGCTGTTCAAACTGGGGAACGACGCCGAAGCTATATACCCCGTCTTCCGCCGACCACACTGAGGGGGAGGCGAAAGTGAGGGCGGCAAACAGCAGCGCGTAAAAGAAAGCGGCGAATCCCTTCATCGGTAAGCTCCTTACTCGGGGCATCGCCCGTGGTACTGACGAGTGTAGGATATATACGTAATTGTAGGTGCGGAAACCGGATATACAACCTGCCGACAGAAAAGGCACCCCCAAAAAGGGGGTGCCTTTAAGTATAAATACCGGTCAAAAACCGGCTTCTTATTCCACTTTGTCCATATGGATATCCATCTGCGGAAACGGAATGGATATGCCGTTGTCATCAAAAGCGAGCTTGATCTTTTCCGTCAGGTCAAATCTCGTTGACCAGTAATCGTCGCTTTTTACCCAGGGGCGAACGTTAAAATTAACGCTTGAGTCTGCCAGTTCACCTACCGCGATAAGGGGTTCGGGGTCTGCCAACACTCGATCATCGGCATCCAGTATCTCCTGCATGATCTGTTTTGCCTTTCTGATGTCATCGTTGTAGCCGATTCCAAAGACCATATCGATACGCCGGGTATCCCGTGCGGAGTAGTTGGTGATGGTGCCGTTATAGATGGAACCGTTAGGCACGATTACTTCACGATTATCACCGGTGCGCATGACAGTGCTGAATATGGTGATAGTCTCGACCACACCGGCGGTGCCCCCGGCTTCCACGAAGTCACCGGTTTTAAACGGCCGGAAGATAATAAGCATCACGCCGGCGGCGAAGTTCTGGAGAGAATTCTGCAACGCCAGGCCGACGGCGAGACCGGCGGCGCCGAGAATGGCGATCAGGGAGGTGGTGTCGACCCCGAGCTGGTCAAGGGCGGCGATAATGATGAACAACAGCAAGGCGCTGTTGACGATGGAGGAGATGAAGTTAACCAGTATATGGTCCATACCGGATTTTTTCAGAACTTTGCGCAGTAACTTGACCAGACCCTTGGCGATCATTCGCCCGATGATGAAGATAGCTGCTGCAAAGAAGATGCTGATTCCCCAGGGTATGGCGTAGTCGGACAACAGGGTGTTAATGTCCAGCGATTCAGGCATGGTTAATCTCCCTTAATGATAAGCCTTAACGGGATTAGTTATTCAGTCACGAATGTAAAAGGAAAATGGAATACTTAGTTCTCGTATTATAGGGATGTGGGAATGCAGGAGACAACGGATAGGGTTCAGGGTAATTCCTCCACAAGGAGTTGAATGGAGCGATCTTCGTGATTGGTGGTACTTATGCTCCGGAGAATACCGTCCTGATCGCGGTAACTTCCCCGGCTGGTGCCGCCGACATCAATCCATTCCCCGAGTCTTCCTCTGATAGTCGTGTAAGCACGCTGAATGTCATAGGTGCCCTGTACGTTTCCGGCCCGTTCCATGTGTGGGCTGATCTGAAGGGTGACCTGGTCACCGATAATCTGCGGGGTAACATAAAATCCCGTCGTCACGTCGCGAAAGCTGGTGGTCTCCTGGTGCTGTACAATGCCGCCGTAGACGGTAGTGGTATGTTCCTGGATAGGAACGGACTGTCCGGTTGCGATAAACGCAGGCCTGCCTTCCACGGCGCGGATGTGCTGGGTGGCGTCCAGATCGCTGCGGGTACGCGCGGAACGCACCTGGAAACGTACACCTTCGTCAGGCGTTGAGTTTCCGACCACAACCTTGCCGTGTTTGCCCAGCATGGTGTTTACGTCCGCTTTGGCGCCGATGCCGCTTCTGTTCGACGCCACCCCCTGACGGACATAGATCATAAGCTGGCGCGGTGGGTGATCGAAACGCTCCAGCACGCGTCTTATTTCATCCATCTTTTCCGGAGAGGTCCGGATTATCAGCTGGTTCTGCATGCCCGCCACGCTTCCGTCCGGCTCCACCAGCGGCTTAATCAGCGGGATCATCTCCTCTACGGTACGGCCTTTGAGTTCTATGATCTCCAGAGGGTAATCGGCCATCAGAGGCGAACTGAAGAGCAGTGTTAGCAGTAGTGTCAATCTAATAACCATATTTTTATCCAGTAACAATGGGAATATCTTTTGGTATTCCTATATATGTAGATGCCTCAACTCCGAATCAGGTTCACTCCGTTCCCACACTTCAGCGAAAAAATCGCTATATCTTTCAGCCTTCAATTTGGCGTAAAAGTCGACACTGCCTTCATAGCGATTATAAAGATCCCACTGCAGATAGCCGGTATTATCCGCCAGAAGGAAGTTCTCCGTATGCTCAAGGTAATCCACGTGGGGGCGCCTTATCTCTATAGTGCTGGTAAGGCGCCGCCAGAGCTCGATCAGCCTGTGTCCCTCCTTCTGGACGCGTTCGTTGGTCTGCAGCAGGATACGGATCTGGCTGTAACGGCTGCGTACGGCAAGGTTTTTCAGTGCGATCAGGAACGCGGTATGGTTATAGATGGGCGCGTCCAGATCGTAACTGAAGATCTCAATTCTGCGCTGGGTCTGGTCCGTCAGCCGGAGCGCGGCGTGCCGGCACATTTCCTGACCATGGAGCAGGATTGCTCCGGAACTGACCCCCAGCACCGCCTGCTCCAGTTGACTCGATGTTTCCCGGTCGGCCATCTTTTTACGCTCTCAAGGGTAACGACGCGGAAGGGGGATTGGGCGGATTCCGGCCCGCAAGCCCCGGTAAGCGAATCGTCATCTTTATTTGGCTCCTTTTCCGGTCGAGATACGGGGTCCCCGAAGAGCCCCCTGGATAAAGTCTATTCTAGAACCTATATTCCGATAGCGCGCCGTAGAGATCCTTTTTCGGGGAATATAAAGAAACCCCGCGACACCGGCTGGGGATTGGCGATGGCGCGGGGTTAGGGGATTGACGGAATAGTGTGGCAACAATTCTAAGCGGGAAGTTCGCCAAACCGACAATCTACTTAAGATTAAGGCAAAGATTCGCCCGGATGTGTGTGGCGCAGGTCACATCTCGGCCCCTTCAGGAGGGCGGTCCTGTTGGGATTGAGATCTGGTCGTGGTTTGAGGAAGGCCCTAGATTTTTTTGGCCTGTTCCGCCGCGTTTCCTGTGTATTTGCCCGGAGTCAGGTTCCGCAGGGCCTCTTTGGCCTCTTCCGGAAGTTCCAGTTTGTCCACGAACTCCTTCAGTTCTGATTGGCCGATACGGTGTCCGCGGGTCAGTTCCTTGAGTTTTTCGTACGGCTTCTCTATCCCGTAGCGCCGCATCACGGTCTGGATCGGCTCGGCCAGGACCTCCCAGTTGGCATCCAGATCCGCTTCCAGATGCTCGCTGTCGGCTTCCAGTTTGGAGATGCCCTTGAGTACGGACTGCAAGGCGATACTGGTGTGGGCGATGCCGACCCCCAGATTTCGCAGTACGGTGGAATCGGTCAGGTCCCGTTGCCAGCGGGATATGGGGAGCTTTGCCGCCAGATGTCCGAACAGGGCATTGGCAATCCCCAGATTGCCCTCGCCATTCTCGAAATCGATGGGATTCACCTTGTGCGGCATGGTGGAGGAGCCCACCTCTCCGGCAACCGTCTTCTGCTTGAAATGGCCAAGGGAGATGTAGCTCCAGACGTCGCGGCAGAAATCGATAAGGATGGTATTGAAACGGGCCACGGCGTCGAACAGCTCAGCCATGTAGTCATGGGGCTCGATCTGGGTGGTGTAGGGGTTCCAGGTGAGACCCAAAGATTCGACGAAAGTCCGGGCAAACCCTTCCCAGTCCAGCCCTGGATAGGCCGAGAGATGGGCGTTGTAGTTGCCCACGGCGCCGTTGATCTTGCCCAGCATCGGCACCGCCGCCACCAGGTCCCGCTGGCGGTGCAGCCGGTGGACCACGTTGGCCATCTCCTTGCCGAGGGTGGTGGGGGAGGCGGGCTGTCCGTGGGTGCGGGAGAGCATCGATTTATCCGCGTGCTCATGGGCGAGCTTGCGGATGGCGTTGATGACGTCGTCTATCTGGGGCAACAGCACCTGCCCGCGGCCTTCCCGCAGCATCAGCGCATGGGAGAGGTTATTAATATCCTCCGAGGTACAGGCGAAGTGGATGAATTCGCTGATCGCCTCCAGCTCCTGGTTGCCGGCGATCTTTTCCTTGAGGAAATACTCTACGGCCTTGACGTCGTGGTTGGTGGTGCGTTCGATGTTCTTGATGCGCTGGGCGTCCTCGACGCTGAAATTGTCGACGATGCCGTTAAGGATGTTATTGGCATGTTCCCCCAGTTGCGGTACCTCCTGTATCCCGCCGTGGGCCGCCAGGGCCTGCAGCCAGCGCACTTCCACCAGTACCCGATGATGGATAAGGCCGAATTCGCTGAAGATCGGTCGCAGGTCTTCGGTCTTGCCGCCGTAGCGTCCGTCAACGGGGGAGATGGCGGTGAGGGTAGAGAGTTCCATAGTCGTATGTCCGGGGGTCAGGTTCGAAAAACAAATAATTATAGCATTGGTGACGACAGGACCGTCGGTTTCCGCCGCAGCGGTTGGGTGCTGGGGATCCGATTTCCGGTTCCCCTCCGATTAATCGGTCGCCTTCTCATAAAGCTCCTGCGATTTGTCTTTCGCCGCTTCGCCCCATTCGCCCACCTTCGCCTTCGAGTTGTAATAGACCTCCTTGGTTTTACCCTTCGCAGCTCGTCCATACCCCTTGGTGGTTTCCCATGCCTCCTTGGAGGTGTCCGCGATCGCTTCGCCGGTTTCCGAACCCTTTTCCGCAGCCGAATTATAGACGTCCTTGGATTTTTCCCAGGCCTCGGAGCCCAGTTCCTTACCTTTGTCGACCGCGTCACCGGCAGTTTCCTTGGTCTTGTCCCAGGTACCCTGTTCAGTGTCTCCGGCAGCGGTGGAAGAGGTCTCCGCCGCCTGTTCTTCCGATCCCTGTATATTTTCGGGGGCGGGCTGCGTGGCCGGGGTGGAGGGAGCGGACGCCTCTTCAACCGGGGCCCCTTGGTCCGCATTGGAGAGCGGTGAACCGGCCGGGTCTTGTTCCGCGGAACAGGCGAAAGTGACAAGGGTCAGTAGCAGGATTGCGGTACTACGACTATTCATGGTCATCTCCGTAAATGCTATCTGTTAACGTTGATATTGCTCGAATATCCCGGCGGGACGCTATGGAGTTCAATGCAGGACCACCGACGATTCGGCCTCCCGCAGTAACTCTTCCACGGTGGCGGCGATTTTTTTGCGGCCCAGAAGGAGTTGCCAGCGGGTACCCCCGCACTGTCGCCAGAGCAGTGCGGCACGGATCCCCGCCAGCAGCAGAGCACGTATCAGGTTGATGTTGTCTCGATTCTGCAGGTGCAGGGGTTCCCCCTGAACCATGATACGAGGCTGCAGGGTACTGATGGTCTCGGCGTAGATGTCCGCAAGCTGCGCCAGGATATTTTCATGCAGCATGGGAAAATGTTCCAGTCTCCGGGTGGCCAACTCGATACCGCTTTTGATTTTCTCCACCATGGCGCCCTGTTTCATCAGTTTGCGTTCCAGGTACAGAAGGGCGACGACGTAGCGGCTGGTCTCCATGTCGTCGCGTGCGGCACCGGTTAGATGGGCCTGTAGCCGGTGCAGGCCCGCGGCTACTCCCCGTACTCCTCCGAATACGGTTTCCGTGGAGTCTGCATCGATCTGGAACAGGCTATAGATGCTGGCTTCTGTGGCGGACGGGTCCGCGGACCCGTAGCGTGCGATCCTGGCCACCAGGTGGGTTGCCTGGAACAGTGCGGCCAGGGCTATACATCTGTCTCTATCGATTTTTCTCAGACTCATGGTTCCACTCGTTTAGCAGTGCTTGAAAATCCCTGTTCAATGATTGCACCGCCGATACATTCGTTTCCGCGGTAAAAAACCACCGATTGTCCCGGAGTAACGGCCCATTGCGGTTGTCGGAAGTCGACCCGGCAGTGGTTTCCCTCCGGAGACAGGGTGCAGGGTTGCAGTGGTTGACGATGCCGGATTCTGGCCCTGCAGTCGAGGGGTAGATGCGGCTGCCGGCCGGATATCCAGTGTACCTGACTGCCGATCAGCCCCTCCTGGAGAAGCATCGGGTGGTCGTGCCCTTGGGCCACGATCAGGGTGTTACGTTCCAGGTTTTTGGCCACCACGAACCAGGGGATCTCATCGACGCCGGCCACGCCGCCGATCCCCAGCCCTTTGCGCTGGCCGACGGTGTAATACATCAGCCCCTGATGTTGACCCAATTGTTTGCCCTCAGGGGTCTCGATGGGTCCCGGGTTTGCCGGCAGGTAACGGTTCAGGAAGTCGCGGAATTTACGTTCGCCGATAAAGCAGATTCCGGTACTGTCCTTCTTCTCATGGTTCGGAAAGTCCGCTTCCCGGGCCTGTCTGCGTACCTCATTCTTGGTCAGGTCGCCCAGGGGGAAGAGCGAATGCACGAGCTGATGCTGATTAAGGAGGTAGAGAAAATAGGTCTGGTCCTTGTCTTCATCCTGAGCCAGCATAAGGTGAGCGCCATCGGAATCGTTGCGGATGCGGGCGTAGTGGCCGGTTGCGATATAACGGGCGCCCAGGTTGAGAGCGTGGTCGAGAAACGCCTTGAATTTTATTTCACGGTTGCAAAGAACATCAGGATTGGGTGTGCGGCCCGCCCGGTACTCGCTGAGGAAGTGTTCGAAGACACGGTCCCAGTATTCGGCGGAGAAATTTACACTGTGTAAGGGTATTCCGAGTTGCGAGGCGACGGCCTGTGCATCACGCAGATCCTCCGCCGCTGAGCAGTACTCCTCGGTATCGTCCTCTTCCCAGTTCTTCATGAACAGGCCCTCAACCTCCCACCCTTGCCGGAGCAGGAGCAGGGCGGCCACCGAAGAGTCCACACCACCGGACATGCCGATAATAACCTTGTCTGCCATAGCGGGGGATGGATTACCCTTTAAAGTTGGGTGGTTTCCAGCCTTCTCTCCATTTCTCAAGGGGCAGGATGGCCGGTGGTACTCCGTTGTCATAGAACCAGGAATCAACGGCCCAGCGTTTGTCGGTATCTTTCTCCCTGATGACTGCCGTTGTGTGCGGCCATCCTCCGAAGAAAAACAGATTCCGCGTCTGGCGGTCTTCCACCTGATGCCATTTGAGCAAACCGGCGCGTTCCATCATGCTCAGGTAGGTGGTGGTATTGGTGGATTCGTCGACGCAGTCCATCTGATTTCCACCCGCTGAAAACCCCTGGAGATTGCCGCCCTTGTCGTTGCTGGTGTCGATCATCTCTCCTACCAGGATCTCCATACGGCCTACCGCGGCCGCGATGCGTTTGCGTTCCTCGGCGGCACTGGCGGGGGGCGGCTGGAAGAGGGTCAGGATCTGATTCCATTGGTTTTTTGTTATCGTGAGTTCCGCAATCTCCTTGCAGGTATGTTTGTAACAGACCTCAAACTTCTGCGGAGAGGGGGATGAGGTGGGTGGATCATAGGGCTGCACGACGTCGACCCCCCCTTGGGCAGATGGAGGAAGGGAAGCCGTGACCAGGATGATTGCCAAAGGTAAAACGCTATGTGGGATTAGTCTCATGGTAAAAGGGATTATCTGTTATGTGTGTTTCTTTGTCAGGTGTCGGATTCGGTTTGGGAACCGCTGTCTCGTTTCGGCGGATCTAATGCACCCCTATCAGGTGTGGGAGCGGGTTTACAGACGCGATCTCATCCGCGGGTTTTCTTCGGGGCTTGTCGTACGGTCCTTGCTGTGGGAAGTCAGGGGCGCAACGTTACCGCTTTCCCGCCGGTAGCTCCAGCCACTCCCCGGGTTGCAGGGTGCCGAGGCGCCAGCGGCCGATGCGGATACGTACCAGGCGCAGGGTGGGGTAGCCGGTTGCCGCTGTCATTCGTCGGACCTGGCGATTGCGTCCCTCACAAATCTTTAATTCCAGCCACTGTGTAGGGATATTGCGCCGATAGCGGACCGGGGGATTCCGTGGCCAGAGATCCGGAGGATCCATAAGGCGCGCTTCCGCGCCAAGGGTGGGGCCGTCATTCAGGTCGACTCCGCGGCGAAGCTGCTCCAGGGCATCTTCCTCCGGAATTCCTTCAACCTGTACCAGATAGGTTTTCCAGGTCTTGCTGCGGGGATTGGCGATACGGTTCTGGAGCTTTCCGTCATCGGTCAGCAGCACCAGGCCCTCACTGTCCCGGTCGAGCCGACCGGCGGGATAGACCCCCTTTACCGGGATGTAATCCGCGAGGGTGGCGCGTCCGTCCGCATCCGTGAACTGGGTGAGAACTCCGAAGGGTTTATTGAACAGGATAAGACGGGACATGGATATCGGGCATCTGGACTGGATCAGCGTTATTATAAAAAAACGCGACCTCGGTTGAAGCCCGATTTTTTACTGCGTGATTTCGTCAGTGCTTTCGCTAACCACCCGATTTCTTCCACTCCGTTTCGCCTCATACAGGGCGTCATCCGCCCTTCCGAGAACACTGGTGGCATCCTCTTCCTCCCTGAGGGTGACCACTCCCAGACTTACCGTCATACGGATTACGCAATCCAGCTTCGGCTGGAGTTGTTCCACGGCGGTGCGGATGCGCTCAGCCAACTGATTCGCTCCCTCCAGGCAGGTACCGCTGAGCAGTACCAGGAACTCCTCGCCGCCGTAGCGGAACAGCATATCGGATTCACGAATGGTGTTTTCCACACACGCGGCTGCGGCGCGCAACGCCTGATCACCGTACAGGTGGCCGAATTGATCGTTGACGTGTTTGAAATGGTCGATGTCGAGAAGGATAAAAGAAAGCGGGGCGTCCTGTCGTCTGGCCAGATCGATCTCCCGCTTCAGTGCACTTTCCATCGCCGCACGATTTTTAACGCCGGTTACCGGATCCATGATGGCGGTCCTGAGCGCCTGATGATAAAGCAGGGTGTTGCGCAGCGGGTATAGCAGCGCGGACAGCAGGTTTTCCGCAGTTATCAGTTCCTCATGGCTAAATGGGGTATTCCGAAAAATCCGGATTGTGCCCAATAGCTCGGCGGCAACCGTGAGCTCATAAGAACAGCTGTGGATCTCTTGGTCGCCGAGAAAGATCTCGATCTTGGCCGTCGGGAAATCATAACCCAGACCGTCAAAACGGAGATTTCTGCCGAGTTCGGAGGCGAACAGGGCAAATAGTTCGTTGATCTCCAGGGTGGTTTGCAGCACACCCGCCAACTCCAGGACACGGGGTGTCAGGTCGGCTGGTGTCGGAACAGGCCCGGCCGCTTCTCCTGAAGGGGGAGGAGGTGGGTTTTTCCGTTCGTCCGATATCCGGCTGGTTTGGCCACTCATGGTCGGTTTACCTGGTAGAAGACATACGCTGGTATACTAGCCAGAACCGTGCCAGAAAAGACAATATCAATTAAAACAATAAGTTATACGTGTGCCGGAAGATAAATACGGCAATCTGACGTCTTTTTGACGTCAGATTGCCGCTTGCGCGTCTTTCTCGGCATCAAAGGCCCGGCCGGTGGTACCGATGCTGTCAGGTCCCATCAGCCACAGATAGAACGGAACCAGATCTTCCGGCGGCTTGGGAGACATGGGGTTTTCCCCGGGATAAGCCAGGGCTCTCAGCCTGGTCTTGGTAGGACCCGGGGCGATGCTGTTGACCCGGATATTGCTGCTGTCTCGGGTCTCCTCCGCCAGAATCTGCATCAGACCCTCAACGGCGAATTTGGAGACGCCATAGGCGCCCCAGTAGGCCTTGCCCTGACGCCCCACACGGTCGGATGTGAAGAGCACCGAGGCATCCCGGGCCTTGCGAAGCAAAGGCAGGCAGGCCTGGGTAAGGAGGAACGGCGCGTTAAGATTGACCTGCTGAATCTTGTACCAGTTTTCAACGTCGTAATCGTCGATTCTGCTGAGCATCAGCAATTCAGCAGCGTTGTGCAGCAAACCCTCCAGGGAACCGAACTCCTCGCTCAGTTTTTCCGCCAGCTCCTGGTAGTGTTGCGGCGTAGCGCCTTCAAGATTCATGGGGTAGATTGCGGGCTGAGGTCCCCCGGCCTCCTCGATGGCGTCGTAAACCTGTTCCAGCTTCGACAGGGTGCGGCCCAGCAGAACCACGGTCGCGCCATGGGCGGCGAAGGCCTCGGAAACGACCCGGCCGATTCCGCTGCCGGCGCCGGTGACCAATATGGTCCGGTCCTTGAGAAGGTCTTTCTTGGGCTGGTAGTCGAACATATACAAACGTCCTTGCAGGGCTCCTGAAGATAGCCGTAAAAAATAGTTAATCCATGAGCCGCCTGGAAGCGGATATCAATCCGCCGGCAGACCCAACCACTCAAGTATATCGGAAGGGTGATCAATCTTACCGTCCGCCTGCCATTCTTCCGGTCGGTCATCTTCCCCGAGGTATCCGAACAGGGCGACCAGGGTGGTGGCGCCGGCTTTGTTCCCGGCCTCGATATCCCGCCTGGCATCCCCCACATAGAGGCACTCGGCCGGGGATCCTCCGGCCAACCGGCAGGCGTGCAGAATCGGTTCCGGATGGGGTTTACTGTTGCCGGTGGTGTCGCCACTGACGATACAGGCCGCTCGCCGCGTCAGCCCCAACTGTTCCATCAGCGGCTCGGTGAGCCAGGAAGGTTTGTTGGTGACGATACCCCAGCGGATCTGGTGGTGCTCGAGCTGGTCAATGAGTTCCGCTATACCGGGGAACAGGGTGGTATGGCGGCTGAGGTTCTCCTGATAAAAGCGCAGCAGGTCCTGCCGCAGGGACTCAAACCCGTCATCTTCAGGTGTCAGACCGAATCCGGTCCGGATCAGGGCCGCACCGCCGTGGGAGACGGCGGGCCGGATCTTTTCGAACGGCAGCGGTGCCTTGCCATGGAGCTCCAGCGTCCTGTTCAGGGCGTCGGCCAGGTCCGGGGCGGTATCGGCGAAGGTGCCGTCAAGGTCGAACAGGACGACTTTGATTTCAGCCATTATTCTCTTTACGGCAGGCCACCATGTAGTTTACGTCCACGTCCCGGTCCAGACGATAGGTACCGGTAAGGGGGTTATAGACCAGGCCGGTGATATCGGTGCTGGTAAGTTCCGCGTCACGCAGCCAGCGGGCGAGTTCGGATGGCTTTATGAACTTGTCGTAATCGTGGGTTCCTTTCGGCAGCAGGCGCAGAAGATATTCGGCGCCGATGATGGCGAAGAGATAGGATTTCGGATTACGGTTCAGGGTCGAGAAAAACAGCCGGCCCCCGGGTTTTACCAGCTTGGAGCAGGCGCTTACCACCGAGGAAGGGTCGGGGACGTGCTCCAGCATCTCCATACAGGTGATGATGTCGAACGACTCCGGCTCTTTCTCCGCCAGTTGTTCAACAGGGATCCGCTGGTAGTCGATATCGAGGCCGGACTCCAGCAGATGCAGGCGCGCCACTTCGAGGGGTGCTTCGCCCATATCGATGCCGGTTACCAGCGCCCCTCTTGCGGCCATGCTCTCCGCCAGGATGCCGCCACCGCAGCCCACATCCAGCACCCGCTTACCTTCCAGGCCGGCAATGCCGTCCACGTAATCCAGGCGCAGTGGATTGATGTCATGCAGGGGTTTGAACTCGCTGCCGGGATCCCACCAGCGGGCGGCAAGTTCCTCGAACTTGCTGATCTCTTTCTGATCGACGTTGTGGTGATGAGCGCTCATTGGTAGTACCTGAGAATTCCGTGAGGAGATTATACCGGATGTGGCCAAATGGAACCGCGGAGGTTAGGTGCTCCCGATCTTGCGCCCCCACTCCTCGGCGTTTTCACGGATCTTTGCGGCGTTCAGGGTGGTCAACTCGCATTCTTTAACCACCTGTCTCCCGGCAACCCAGACGTCCGAGACTTTGTTTCGGCCGGTGGCGTAAACCAGTTGTGAGACCGGGTTATATACCGGCTGAGTCTCAATACCGCCCAGGTCAACGGCCACCATATCCGCTGATTTACCCGCTTCCAGGGAGCCGGTCTCTTCACCGATCCCCAGCGCCTCGGCGCCGTTGATGGTAGCCATTCGCAGTACCGTGGTCGCGGGTACGGCGCTGGCGTTTTTGGCAACCCCTTTGCCCAGGAGGGCGGCGCTGCGCATCTCGCTGAACATGTCCAGATCGTTGTTGCTGGCGGCACCATCGGTCCCCAGGGCGACGTTGATACCGACGTCCAGCAGATTCTCCACCGGGCAGAACCCGCTGGCCAGTTTCAGATTGGATTCCGGGCAGTGAACCACATGTGCCCCGGATCGGGAAAACAGTTCCACCTCCTGCTCTTCCAGCTGCGTCATATGCACCGCAACCAGGGAGGGCGATAGGAGTCCCAGTTCCTGCAACCGCTCCATCGGCCGATTTCCGTGCTGTTCCAGGCCCTGCAGGATCTCGTCGCGGGTCTCATGCACATGCATATGGATGGGTATGTTGAGTTCGTCCGCCAGAGTGCGAATGCGTTCCAGCGGCGCGTCGGAGACGGAGTAAGGGGCGTGCGGGGCGAATGCGGTGTTGATCAGATTGTGGTTGCGGTAGCGGTCATGGACTTCGACACCGCGGTGAAGGTACTCATCGTGATTCGCGGCCCAGGCGGACGGGAAATCGATCATGATCAACCCGACCACCGCTCTTATTCCCGCTTCAGCGGAGACCCGCGCCGTTATATCCGGAAAGAAATACATGTCGTTGAAACAGGTAACGCCGCCCCGCAGCATCTCGGCCACCGCCAGCCGGGTGCCGTCAGCGATAAACTCTTCACTGATCCATCGCTGTTCCGCGGGCCAGATGTGTTCGTTGAGCCATACCATCAGGGGGAGATCGTCGGCCAGGCCCCGCAGGAGGCACATGGCGGCATGGGTATGGCTGTTGATGAGTCCGGGGATGACGGCATGGGAGGGAAGCTCATGCTCGCTTGCCGGCGCATATTTCTTGCGGGCCGCATTTGTCGGCAGGATCTCCAGAATACGGCCACCTTGGATTGCGACCGAGTGATGATCGAGTATGCGGTTGTCGGGATCCACCGGGATCACCCAACGGGCGTGAAGCAGTGTGTCGATGTTCAAATTATTTTTCCTGATTCTTCCGCAGCAGGGAGGATTCTGTAAAGGTAATGGTAAAAACCTGCCTCAGAACGCCTCACG
>JBNKJV010000032.1:0-7877 GCA_050291465.1 Sedimenticolaceae bacterium
AGGAGCCCAGTCCTCTGGGCGACTAGCGGGAACGGCGGGCAGCCAGGGTACTGGCGATGTCGTTGATGACCAGCCTGTCACCGGCGGCCTTGGTGAGGTTCACCCAGCAGAACGGACACATGGAAACCACGCTTTTTCCCTCGGCCTCGAGTTGATCCACGCGATTTTGGCAAATCCTATGGGCCTCCGCCGGGAAAAGCGACTCCAACGGTCCACCGCAGCAGTGTGTCGACTTACCGGACAGCTCCGGTTCCCGCACGGTCAGTCCCGCTGCCCGCAGCAGTTCACGGGGCTGTTCGCAAACATCCTCGTAGCGCGCATAGACACAGGAATCGTGAACCACGACTTCCTCGTTCACCGGTTCCATGGCCTGCGGATGCGCCTGCGCCAGCACATCCAGGTAGCTCTGGACCTCGATATCGAAGTCTTCCACAAAATGCGGGTACGCAGTACGAAACATCTTGGTGGTGTGGGGATCCACGGTAATGAGGCGCCGCACCCCCAGCTTTTTCAAATGCTCCGCCACAAGACGGGCATGCTCACCGAAGGATTCATCCAGTCCGTCATCATAAAGGAGCGCACCGGCGTAGATCTCATCCTCATACAGATAACCGAACTCGACCCCCGCGTCCTGCAGCAACCAGGCAATGTCACGCAACACCTGGTCGGAATGTTGCTTTTTCTTGCGCGAAGCGGTGAGGCCCATAAAGAACGAAAGGCTGATGAACCTGTTGAGAAAACGGCCTATGCCGAAGAACCGGGTCAGAAACGAGTTTTCCAGCAAAGCCAGCTGCGAAGACATGGCATCGATGGCGGGTATCATCTGATAGATGTGCCCGGTATACAGAACCGTCTCGCCGCCGCGTGGCAGATCAAGCCCGCGGGCCCAGCCCGTAGCCGTCCGTTTCGACAGCGGCAGAACACTGCCGCGTTTGCGCACGTTATCGGCGAAAATTCCAAGAATAGGTGCGATCGGTAGAGGCATATAATTATCTTCCTACTTCAGGCCAAACTCTTGCTTGTTGATAAGGTAGCGTAGGGTGCGCATGTTATCCGCGATATGGACCCCCGACGGACAGTTGACTTCGCACATACGGCACAGCAGGCAGGAAAAGATCTGCGGGATATTCTCAAGAACCTGATCTTCCAGTCCGAGCATGACCTCGCGGAACAGTTTGCGCGGAATTATTTTGTGCCCGAGGGGACAGAGCGCCGCGCATGTACCGCAGTGGTAACACGCCCCGGCGTTGAATCCCTCCGCCTCCTTCAGGCGGGCGGCGAATTCCGAAGACACTCTGATCATAATACTTCTCCTCCCCGACTCATGACGGATCAGGGCTAAGGCTGCTTTGAGAGTTCATATTGGAAGTACCCGTCCACATCCGCACGGCCGATCTCCTCCACCGCGCCGTAGCGACGCATGGCGAACAACCAAACCGTCACCTCCCGGGAAGGACAACCCAGGCTCTCGGCAAGTTCCGGAATCGTCTTCGGGCCCTGCTCGAGAATGGCCGCAATGCGATCCCTCATGACCATTTCATCCTGAGCGATATCGAGCATATCCCGTAATTTTGTCGTCTGAGTATTGCTCATGCTTCTACCGACTCCTTAAGGCTTGCATCGATCATGGCCAGGATCTGGTCTTCCCGATAACCCTCGATATCGATGGCATCATGCTCACAGAGCGGAACGCAGGCGCCTTCTCCCTTGCATGAAGACTCAAGCACCATTGCCACTTCCTTGTCCCCGCATTGCACCCGTTCGATTGCGCCGTAGGGGCAAGCCTTGAGACACTCATCGCACCAGACACATCTGGAGGTGTCGATTTTTGCCACAAGGGGCTCCAGGTTCAGATAGCCTTTTTTCAGTATCGCACCGGTTCTGGCCACCGCCGCCAGGGATGATGCAACGCTTTCGGCCAGATTCTTCGGGCCTTGTGCGGTTCCGGCGATGCATACGCCGTCAATGGCGGTCTCAACCGGTCGCAGCTTGATGTGTATCTCGTTGTAGAACCCGTCCTTGCTCTTGGGCACTTTCAGGATTTCGTTAAGCTCGTCGTTCTTCCTGGGCGTCATGCCGGTCGCAAGAACCACCAGGTCCGCACCGATCTGCAACTCTTCATCGCCCAGCATGGTGTCTTTGACGTTGACCGCCAGACGACCGTCGCGCCGCTCCACCCGCGGCGGCTCTTCCGGGTCCCAACGCAGGAACAGGGCGCCGTCGTTGCGGGCGTTTAAATATACGGTCTCGAGGTGCCCGTAGGTGCGCACGTCGCGATAGAGGTGGTACTGATTGATGGTCTGGCCGGTTTTTGTTTCCACCTCGTGCAGCAGGCTGCCGCTGAAAGCGGTCGCCATGCAGCAGAACCGCGAGCAGTGCGTATTGGGCTCGGGGCATGCCTCGCTTTGGGTCTGGCGACTGCCGACACAATAGATGAAGGCCACATCCCGTACCGGAACTCCGTTATGGGTCAATACGCCGTCGTTTGCCTCGAGCATCTGGCGGAACTCCAACAACGTAACCACCCCGGGCATGCCCCAACCGTATTCACCCTCCCGGGGTTCATAGGGCGTGAAGCCGGTGGTGGTAATGATCGCCCCCACGTTGAGGGAGACATCCTCGTTGCCGTTGAGACGAACCGTGGCGATAAAATCACCCACGTGGCCGCTCTTGGCCGTCAGTTCCGCATTGGTGTAGAGCATGATGCTCTCATTGCTCCGCACCTGCTCCAGCAGGTTCGCAACCACCTCGGGGCCATGCTGATCGTCGGGCCCCATGCGCCCCACCTGGGATGTCCAGCCCCCCGGCTCACTCTCACGCTCGATAAGAAACACGGACATCCCCATGCCCGCGAGGGAGATTGCGGCACGCATGCCGGCCACGCCCGCCCCCACTACCAGAACGCGCGGTTGAGTCTCGATCCGAATGGCATCCAGGGGATTGGTCAAAGCACATTTGGCCACCCCGGCACGCACGATGTTGATGCCCTTCATCGTGGCGCCGGGTATCTCACCCTTATGCACCCAGGAGCACTGTTCACGGATATTGACATGCACGTACTGGTAAGGATTCAGTCCGGCGCGTTCGGCCATGGCGCGGAAAGTAAAGAGGTGAAGTTTCGGCGAACAGGAGGCGATGACCAGGCCGTCCAGGTTGTTGTCCTTGATCTGGTCGATCATCTCCTGTTGCGAGGCGTCCGAGCAGGCAAACAGATGGGTCTGCGTGATTTCAACTTCCGTTTCGCCTTTGAGGGTCTCCGCAACCTTCTTCACATCCACATGGTCGGATATGTTCCCGCCGCAGTGGCACACGTAGACGCCGATTCGTCGCTTCTCTGTCATTTGCCACCCCTCGTTCGCTCAAGATAGGCGGCTGCCTGGGCCGCCGCCGCTCCGGAGTGCAGCACGGTGTCAGGGATGTCCATCACGCCGATGGTGGTGCCTGCCACGAAAAGTCCATCGATATTGGTGCAGCTCGGTTCGGCCACGGGATTGATTTCCTGTACGTAGCCGAACTCGTTCGCCGCCAGCTCTTCACCCTTGTAGAGGGAAAACACATCGGTATTGGGCAGAAATCCCACGGTCAGAACAACCAGGTCGTGTTCGCGGGTTTTCTGGCCACCCTCGCCCAGCTGGTCCTCGTAGTGCACTGACAGGTTGCCGTTGGGAAGCTGCTCGATGCGCGCCACCTTGCCCTTGACGAACTCGATCCCCATGGCCTTCGCTTGCTCGTAGAATTCGTTATAGCCCTTGCCGTAGGCACGAACGTCAATGGTATAGATGGTGATATCGGCCAGAGGCAGAGCGCCCATGGCGAGCTGCGCCTGTTTTATGGAATACATGCAGCCGATACGACAGCAGAGCGGATTGCAGACGGTCTGATCCCGCGACCCGATGCAGAGGAGCATGGCGATGTTTTCCGGCTCCTTACCGTCCGACGGCCGCAACACGGAGTTGTAGGGACGCGTCGGCGCCAGCAGCCGATCCATCTCCGGCCCGGTGACCACATCGGGGAATCGATCATAGCCGAGCAGATCCTTGGCCCCGGGATCGAGGATCTTGAAGCCGGTTGAAATACATACCGTGCCCACATTTAGTGACAGGGGGGTCGGCTTCTGGCTGAAGTCGATGCACTTGGGGGCACAGGCACTGACACACTCCATGCACTGGGAACACTCGGCGCAGTTCATGCAGCGCAGGGCCTCTTTCCGCACCTCCTCTTCCGTCATCACCTCTTCATAACAGACAAATGACTGCCGACGTTCTTCGAGGGGCAGCAACGGCTGCGGAACCGGTTGCCGTTCCACGAAATGTTTCGCCTCTTCCAGCACCATGTTCTTGTCCGTCTTTTCCAGCTCGCCGTCGAACTGCGCGTCCAGCGACTCGCCCTTTAAATGACGGCCCATAAAGAACGCCGCCCGCCGTCCCTGGGCAATGGCGTTGATGATCATGGTGGGCGCCGTGACGCAGTCACCGCTGGCGAAGACATCCGGGTCCGCAGTCTGGCAGGTCCGCGGATCCGCCACCATAAGACCCTGGCCGTTCTTCATTTCGTCCGGGAAATGGCCGGTGGAGGGCAACAGGCCGATGGCCAGGATCGCCATATCTATGGGAATCTCTTTTTCCGAACCTTCGATCGGAACCGGGCGACGGCGACCGCTCTCGTCCGGCTCACCCAGCTCCATGCTGATACATTCCACCGCAACCAGTTTGCCGTCCTTGCCGATAAACCTGGTGGGCGCACTCATGAGCATGAGCTCGACGCCTTCCTCTTCGGCCCCGTCTATTTCCCAGTCATGGGCCGGCATCTCTTCGCGCCCGCGCCGATAGTTGATGATGACCCTGCCGGCCCCCATGCGGATGGCGGCCCGGGCCGGATCCATCGCCGAGTTGCCGCCGCCGATGACCATGACCGTCTTGCCTTCAACGTCCGGCATTTCCCCCACGTTGACCTCGTGCAGAAACTCCATGCAGCCCCTGACACCATCCAGATCGTGGCCTTCGATATTCAGGCCGTTTTCCTCCGACACACCGGTGGTGATCAGGACGGCATCGAACCCCTGCTGCTTGAGATCCGATATGGAAGTGATCCGGTGTCCGGTTTTGATTTCAACACCCAGCGCCGTTACGTTCTTGATGTCACGATCCACGACACTCTTGGGAAGACGATAGGAGGGGATTGCGGTTCGCAGCATGCCGCCCGCTTCCTCTTCCGCCTCGAAGATGGTTACCTGATGGCCCTGCCGCGCGAGGTAGAACGCCGCGCTCAACCCCGCCGGGCCGGAACCCACAATAGCGATCCGCGTGTTCAGCCGGTTTTCCACCGGACCGTATTCCGGTTCCGGGTGCTCGGCGTAATAGCGGTCCACCATGAAGCGCTTGATGCCGCGAATGTGAACCGTCCCTTCCTTATCCCCGCGCGTGCAGTCGGATTCGCACGGCGCATAACAGGCTCGCGCCAGACTGCCCACCAGGGGTGCGTTTTCCAGATGCAGGTTGAAGGCTTCCTTAAAGCGACCCGCCCTGACCAGGGAGATGTAACCGCTGGCCTTGACGTTGCCCGGGCAGGTGAAGGTACAGGGCGCTTCGCCGCGCCGGTCGATCACCGCCTTCTTCGGTACCGCCTGGGGAAAAGGAATATGCGCAACCCGGCGCGTGACCAGATCGTAGTTGTATTGATCCGGCACGGCGACCGTGCAGGCCTCTTCGCACTTGCCACATCCGGTGCAGGCATCAAAGTCGACGTAGCTTGCCTTTCTGTGCAAATCCACGGAGAACGAACCGTCGGCGTTGCGCTCGATGCCGTCAACCTCACTGTAGGTCATGAGGTGCACATTGGGATGATGCGAAACGGATGCCATTTTCGGCGTCACGATACAACTGGCGCAATCCAGTGTCGGAAACACTTTACTTAGGAGGATGGCCCTTCCGCCGACGCTGGAATTCTTATCCACCAACAACACACGGTAGCCCATATCGCCCATGGACGCCGCGGTTTCCATGCCGGCGACGCCGGCGCCGACAACCATCACGTCGTAGTCAAGGGGACGTCCATCTTTATCAGGATTCAAGAGACGTTAACTCCTGTTGAAAGTTATTCATATGCGCAACAAAGTTGTCGGCACATACGGAACAGAGTCCGGACATCTTAAGTCGCTTCGGACTGATCCCCTGCTCTTTCATCAGTGTCTGCGCCCGTGCCACGAGGGTACTGGTGCGTGTCGTACAATCGGGGAGATAAGCGCAATCGCCTCCGCAGGCGGCGATAAACACGCCGTCGAAACCGACTTTCAGGGCATGGGCGATCCATGCGGGCTTGATGCCGCTGGAACAGGGCAACGGTATGACCTGGACGGCCGTCGAGTAATGCATGTGCGCGCTGCCCGCACGGTCGATCCCGGGATCCGAGATCGTATTGGTTGAGAATACGAGGATTTTCGGTTCGCTGTTGCTGTCGCGGGAGCTCACTTTCACACCCCCCTCAGCTATACCTTCCTCGTTAGATAAACACTCCAGAACCCGTCATTCTCCACGTCGCCGAGGTAATCATGTCCCACTTTGCGACACCAGCGCTGTATATCGACGATGGTACCGTTGTCCGACGACTGCACTTCCATGACGCCGTCTACAGGGCATTCCCCAATGGCGCGTTTTGCCTCCAGCATGGGCCCCGGGCAGGCGGTGCCTCTGGCGTCGATCAGTTTTGCGACTTCCAGGGCCTTCAATTCACTTTCATTCATTATCGTTCTCCTGGGGTGTATCTATCTATTAGAATATTAGTACATGCTTCACGGAAAAGTGTGAAATATTTAATAAAAAAGGGTCGAAAAACGGGATCTCACATGAACCAGCAGTGCTTCGACTCGCCGGCCATTTCGATCAGGGTGGCAACTCCGGCATAGGTCAGGTTCGGGTAATCGATCAGGTCTTCGTGGCCGATACCCATGAGGTCCAGCGACAGGTTGCAGACGGTAATCCGCACCCCCACCTCTCCGGCCTGTTGGATGAGATCTTCCAGGGACATTGCGCCGTGTTTCGCCAGATCAAACTTGATCTCCGACGGCTCCAATTCCCCCAGATCCTTCTTGGTTTTTTTCGGGTCACGCAGGGCCGCGGTAGCCCTGAGTGCGAAGAACAGTTCCACTTCCGTATCAAAGACGGACGCCCCCAGCGCGATCATGAACGCCAACATCACACGCTCCAGATCGCCACTCATAACCCCTATGGTGAGTTGGTCTTTAGGGGCCTCGCGCTCAAGGGCCTCCACCCGGCGCAACAACTCTTTCAGAAGTTCATCATTATCTTTACTGTCACTCATATCGGCCTACCCCGGTTGGTTGCATTCAGTTTCATGCTCAGTAACCTCCGTACGACACGGGATACCAACGCTGGATCTCCTCCAACAAGGGTACGTAAGGCAACACAGAGCGCGCCCGGCCTGAACCTCTGCGGCACTTCCACCAACTCGTGCCGGGAATCTCCTCCCTCGAGGGATAGGCCTGAAATCCCATTCAAACTCGAATTTATCAATCGGCATTGCGAATCGTCATTGAGATTTCACAATCTCAGTGATAAAGGAGAATACCAGCCCGCCGCAGACTAATTCCCACCGTCTTGATCGGGTAATGACCCCCACCGAAAGACCCTCCTCCCAGTGGGTGTAGAAGCCCTGTCCTCAGGGCGATAGAAACACGCCCCCCTTCCAGGGGATGTAGGAGCCCTGTCCTCAGGGCGATAGAAACATGTCCCCCTCCAGGGGATGTAGGAGCCCTGTCCTCAGGGCGATAGAAACATGTCCCCCTCCAGGGGATGTAGGAGCCCTGTCCTCAGGGCGATAGAAACACGTCCCCCTCCAGGGGATGTAGGAGCCCTGTCCTC
>JBNKJV010000033.1:0-4678 GCA_050291465.1 Sedimenticolaceae bacterium
GGTCCTGTCCATCGGGGCAGGGATGCCCCGTATGGACAGCCCCGCTGGAGACGAGAAGCGCAGGGTACCCGTAGGGCAGCACACCCGGTTGCCCTTTTCTTTCGCCTATTTCTTTTGGGCAAGCAAAAGAAATAGGCTCGCAGCCAATGCAGAAAAAGTAGAGAAGAGCATTGAGGCCGACAGGCTGCGAAACTAACTACCGGACTAGTAAATTCACCTTAGACAGGCCAAAAAAATTGTTGCCAGATATATAAAATCCACTGCAGACAGGTCACGAAACCGAATACCGGAATTCATGCAAAAGGTGGGGCAAACCCCCACCTTTCACACTTTTCTCTAACGCTAGGTTAAAGGTGAGGCCGAACCCCACCCTACAATTACTCAGACTTCGCCAGCTTGACTACGCCGCGCTCCTGCAACTTGCCTATCAGGGATTCGAAATAGCCCAGGGGATAGGCACCGTGAAGAGGGACTCCGTTGAGGATAAATCCCGGCGTACCGTTGAACCCGAAAGAGGTGGCTTCCTGCATGTCCGCCTTGATTCGATCAACAACCACGTCCGATTTCAGATCGGCGGCCAGCCGTTTCATATCGGCCCCCACATTCTTCGCGGTCTCGTTAAGAAATGATTCGCCCTCCTGCAGGCGCTCCTGATTAATGAACACCTGGTCGTGAAAGGCGAAGGCTTTTTCCGGATCCTGGAGCCGCAGCGCTTCATAATATTTGGAGGCCGGCAACGCATGTGGGTGTTTGCCGATCAGCGGAAGATGTTTATAGATAACCTGAATCTGATCTCCGTACTTCTGCTTCAGACCCCGCACGATCCTGAATCCGCTGCGGCAGGCGGGGCACTCGAAATCCGAATACTCGACCAACACCAGGGGCGCCTGCTTGTCGCCGCGTATAGCTTCATCTTCACGTATGCTGGGTTGCAACGGTTTGGCGATTGCATCTTCGATCATCTGCTCCTGCTTGGCCTTTTCCTGCTCCGCCATCTTTTCGGCATAGGCTTCTCTGGCGTCATCGAGCGCCGCCTGGAACGCATCCATGAACTCGACCGGGTTCTCCTGGATGACTTCAAACAGTATCTCCGGGTTTTCCTTGAGAACCTGCGCAACCCGTTCCTTAAATTGGTCGTCGGATTCACCCGCCGAACAGCCGGTAAAAAGAAAAATTACCCCCATCAGCACCGCTGCGACTCGTAGTTTCATTTTGATACCTTTCTCTCGATGTTATTCAGCTTTGCAGCTCAGAATGCCTGCAGTTTACACGATATAACCGGACAACCGTAGACAACCGGATCCTGCATGCCTGTTCGCCGCGCCTGGATGTTGGAATAGGAGGGAGGGAAAAAGTTCAGTCTCAGGCAAAACCACATCGTGCCCGAGACGATCGGCAAAGCCGCGGATCAGTCATCCCATAGAAGATCGCGGATGTGGGGGATGGGAAACCCCCGATACTCGAGGAAACGGGCCCTTTTTGCCAGATCGTGCCGATCACCCGGTTTGGCATCCCCGAACTTGCGCTGTGCCGTTCGAGCCAGCAGGCCCCGCCACTCCGGATCATTCTCATCCAGATGACGGGCTATGCGGGCGTTGTCCACCCCCTTCTCCTGCAGTTCAGCCCGGATCTTTACCGGCCCGTAACCCTTATCCTTGCGGAACGCGATGTAGTGTTCCGCAAACCGGTCGTCGCTCAGATAACGCTGTTCCTCCAGATCATCCAGTACCTGCTCCACCAGATCCGGTTCCAGAGAACGCGCCAGCAGCTTTCGACGAAGCTCCGCCCGGGCATGTTCCCGAACGGCAAGCAGGTGTAGAGCGATCTTTTCAACGGCCTTTCTGTCTTTTTTACTCAGACCTTAACCTCCGCTATGGCGACTTTCGGTTCCTCGCTGGTGGCCGCCTCCTGCTGAGGAAAAACAATGGCCCTGATCTTCTCTTCGATCTCCTGGGCAATATCCGGGTTTTCCTTCAGAAAACCGCGAACATTGTCCTTACCCTGGCCGATGCGATCACCGTTGTAGCTGTACCAGGCACCTGATTTATCGACGATACCATTTTTTACCCCGAGATCGATAATCTCCCCTTCACGGGATATGCCCTCACCGTAGAGTATCTCGAACTCGGTCTGTTTGAAGGGCGGCGCCACCTTGTTCTTCACCACCTTGACCCGGGTCTCGTTGCCGACCACCTCATCTCCCTTCTTGATGGCACCGATGCGCCGGATATCCAGTCGCACGGAGGAATAGAATTTCAGCGCATTACCGCCGGTGGTGGTCTCCGGATTCCCGAACATCACCCCGATTTTCATGCGGATCTGGTTAATGAAGATAACCAGGCAGTTGGAACGTTTGATATTGGCGGTGAGTTTACGCAGTGCCTGGGACATGAGCCGGGCCTGCAGCCCCACGTGGGTATCACCCATCTCCCCTTCGATTTCGGCCTTGGGTGTAAGGGCGGCGACGGAATCCACCACCACCACGTCCACGGCGCCGGAACGCACCAGCATATCGGTAATCTCCAGGGCCTGTTCACCGGTATCGGGCTGGGAGACCAGGAGCTCGTCCATATCCACGCCCAGCTTCTCTGCATAGATAGGATCGAGGGCGTGCTCGGCGTCCACGAAGGCGGCGGTGCCGCCCACCTTCTGCGCCTCGGCCACCACGTGCAGCGTAAGCGTGGTCTTGCCGGAGGACTCCGGTCCATAGATCTCCACCACCCGGCCACGGGGTACGCCGCCCACGCCCAGTGCGATATCCAGACCGAGGGAACCGGTGGATATCACCTCCACGTTGCGCACGGCGTTGGTGTCCCCCATGCGCATGACGGAGCCTTTTCCGAACTGTTTCTCGATCTGCCCGAGCGCGGCGCTTAATGCTTTTTTCCGGTTTTCGTCCATTTTTCCCCCTGCGTTTAGTTGGCTTGGCGACTTCCTGTCGCACGTCTATGTTCTATCGATGTTCTCTATTATGGCACAGGCCCCGGCTCAAGTCGCCACTTTTTTTCCGTCCAGGGGCCAACGCTGCAAAACCCGGTAACGGGGGGGCGCCCCCCGGTCCTGTGAAAGCACCAGTGCAAACTCCCTGGGCCGCCATTCCAGGGGCCTCTCCAGGGAAAAGCCCGCCACCGGACGGGCCTTGCGGGCAAGGGTGACATGGGGACTGTAGGCCCGCTTTTCCGGTTGAAATCCACAGGCCTTCAGCCCCTGCTGCAGCTTCAGCACCAACCGTGTCAGGTCCTCGGGGGTCTTTCCGGGGCCGCACCAGAGGATGCGCGGCCGCTGCCAATAGCCGACCCGGTCGATGGCAAGAGAGAACGGGGCGGCCTTTACCGCGTCGGCCGCATGGATCACACAGGGGTACTGTTCCGGCGTCACCAGCCCGAGAAACACCAGGGTGATGTGCAGGTCTTCCGGATGGGGAGGACGGCCGCCGTGTGCGGGAAGGGCGCGGCTGAAGCCCAGCAACCCCTCGCGGACCGAATCGTCCGGCCAGAGGGCGAAAAAGAGTTTGCGCACCTCAGCCAAGGAGCTCCAGCACCCCTTCGAGGGCCGATACCACCGTTTGCCGCCGCACCTGTTCCCGGTCGCCGTCCAGATGTACACACCGTACGAGAACCTCCGCGCCCTCTCGCTGCCAGGCGATGTATACCGTCCCCACCGGCTTGTCCTCGGTTCCGCCGCCGGGGCCGGCGATACCGCTCACCGCCACCGCCACCGATGCCCTGCTCCCGGCCAGCGCCCCCTGCACCATCTCCCGCGCCGTCGCCTCGCTCACCGCACCCTCGTTCCGGAGGGTCTCCGCCGACACCCCCAGCATCTCCTGCTTGGATTCGTTGCTGTAAGTGACGAACCCGCGATCAAACCAGCCGCTGCTGCCGGGGATATCGATCATGGCCTTGGCGATCCAGCCGCCGGTGCAGGATTCCGCGGTCACCATGCTCAGGCCCAGTTTATTCAGGCCCTCGCCCACCTTGCGGGCCAGTGTTTCCAGCACTTTGTCCATAGCGGGAGTATTGTGGGGCGGGAGTGATGGAGTCAAGCGGTTGTCGGTTTGAAGTTGGGGGTTGGGGATCCCCCTCCCGGCCTCCCCCACACGTGGGGGAGGTGTAAAAGGCATTGATCGAAATTCGATAACCAGTTTCGTGCCCCGTTTGCTTCCGGTTTTCTAGTGCGGTAACCAGTGTTGCAGCCTGTCTACGGTAAATTTACTAGTCCGGTAGTTAGTTTCGCAGCCTATAGGCTTCTGTGCTTTTCATGCGCTTTTTCTATAAAGGCTGCGAGCCTATTTCTTTTGCTTGCCCAAAAATCCGCCGGGAGCGGATTTTCACGCAAGCCCCGAAGGGGTGAGGCGCAGGGATGCGCCGAATAAAAGAAATAGGCGAAAGAAAAGGGCACTCCACGACTTGCCCCTCCGGGGTACCCTGCGTTCCTCACCGTCCCCGTTTGTTTTGCTCCAGCCCGGACATACCTGTCCGGGCGTTCGCCAGACTGCAAATGTCCGCTGGATTTATGCCCTGTGGGTGCATTTGGTTCTGGCTCACCCCCTTCGGGCCTGATCCCGGTCCGGTTCCGGTACTCGGCTGCGTCGAAGGAGATTAGGGGTGCCACCCCCGACCCCTTCGGACCCGTCGAGCATCGCAGGCGCAAGCGGGAATAGCCCGAAGGGGACCGACAG
>JBNKJV010000034.1:0-4515 GCA_050291465.1 Sedimenticolaceae bacterium
AGCGGCTGGGCCAGCATGGCGCTCTTCATGGTGCCCCAACGGATCTGGGTGCGGTCGAAGTCCGGAATGGAGAGGAAGAAGTCATAGTTCTCCCGCTCGGATTCACGCAGCGGCGGCTGCGGCATCATGTCCAGGGCCTTGTGTTCCGGGTTCTCCTTGTCCTGGGCCGGGCAGATGTCACGGCACAGGGTACAGCCGGTGCAATCCTCGGGCGCTACCTGATAGGTGATGTGCTGGCCTTCGCCAAACTCTTTGCCCTTGACGGCAATGGACTTGAAGGTGGCTGGCGCGTTGTCCGCCAGTTCGGCCGGGAACACCTTGGAACGGATGGCCGCATGGGGGCAGACAAAGACGCACTTGCCGCAGTAGATGCAGAGATCCTGGTCCCATACCGGGATGTGACGGGCCAGACTGCGCTTCTCGTAAGAGGAGCTGTCCAAGGGCCAGACGCCGTCGGCCGGAATCAGGCTGACCGGGATGCTGTCGCCGCGTCCGGCAATGATCTCGCCGCAGACATTCTTGACGAATTCCGGTGCATTGTCGGTAACCGGCGGACGCTGCTCGAAGGTGGAAGAGACCGCAGACGGGATCTCCACCTTGTGCATGGCGGCCACGGAGGCGTCGATGGCCTTGAAGTTCTTTTCCACTACGGCAGGGCCTTTCTTGCCGTAGGTCTTCTCGGCCGCCGCCTTGATCTTGGTGATGGCCTCGTCCTTCGGCAGGATGCCGGAGATGGCGAAGAAGCAGGTCTGCATAATGGTGTTGATGCGACGGCCCATGCCGGTCTCATCGGCCACCTGGTAGGCGTCGATGACATAGACATCCAGCTTCTTATCGATCACCTGCTGCTGCATCTTGCGCGGTAGGGTGTCCCACACACCGTCGGGGCCTGCATCGGAGTTGATCAGGAATACACCGCCTTCACGCGCCTTGACGAGCATGTCGTAGGCTTCGAGAAAGACCGGCTGGTGACAGGCGACAAAGTCCGCTTCGCCATCGCCGATCAGGTAACTGGACTTGATCGGGTCGGGGCCGAAGCGCAGGTGCGAGATGGTGATCGCGCCCGCTTTCTTGGAGTCGTAAACGAAATAGCCCTGGCCGTAGATGTTTTCGTCTTCACCGATGATCTTGATGGAGTTCTTGTTGGCGGAGACGGTGCCGTCTGCGCCGAGGCCGAAGAACATGCACTGGGTAACCTTGGTGTGGTCGATGATCTGATAATCATTGTCCCACTCCAGGCTGGAGCCGGTGACATCGTCGATGATACCGATGGTAAAGGAGTTTTTCGGTTCGTCTTTGGACAGCTCGTCGAAGACCCCCTTGATCATACCGGGGTTGAACTCCTTGGAGGAGAGGCCGTAGCGGCCGCCCACCACACGGGGGATGCCGCCGAATTTGTCGCCGCCCGACACCACATAGCCGGCCATGGCGGTGGCCACGTCCTTATACATGGGTTCACCGTCGTTGCCCGGTTCCTTGCAGCGGTCCAGCACGGCGATCTTGCGCACGGAGGCCGGCAGGGCGTCGATCATGTGTTTGGGAGAGAAGGGGCGGTAGAGGCGCACACGCAGCATGCCGATCTTTTCGCCCTGGGCTACCAGGTGTTCCACGGTCTCTTCGGCCGCATCAGAGCCGGAGCCCATCAGGATGATCACCCGCTCGGCGTCTTCGGCGCCGATGTATTCAAACAGCTTGTAGTGACGGCCGGTGAGTTCGCCGAAACGGTCCATGACCGACTGCATCACCTCAGGCGTCCTATCATAATAGGTATTCACCGTCTCCCGGCCCTGGAAGTAGACATCAGGGTTCTGGGAGGTGCCGCGGATGGTGGGCCGGTCCGGGGACATGGCGCGGGCGCGGAAGTCGCGGATATGGTCGTCCGGCAACATGGTGTGCATCACCTCATCCGACAACAGTTCCGCCTTGGCCACCTCGTGGGAGGTGCGGAAGCCGTCGAAGAAGTGCAGGAACGGAATACGGGATTCCAGGGAGGCTACCTGGGCGATCAGGGCGTGGTCGCCTACTTCCTGCGGATTACAGGAAGAGAGCATGCCGAAACCGGTCATGCGGGTGGACATCACATCACTGTGGTCGCCGAAGATGGAGAGGCCCTGGGCGGCGATGGCGCGTGCGGCCACATGAATCACAAACGGCGTCAGCTCCCCGGCGATCTTGTACATGCTGGGGATCATCAGCAGCAGGCCCTGGGAGGAGGTAAAGGTGGTGGTCAGCGCCCCGGTCTGGACGGAGCCGTGGCAGGCCGCTACGGCGCCGCCTTCGTGCTGCATCTCTACGACCTGCGGTACGATACCCCAGATATTGGTCCGGCCATTGGCGGAAAACTCATCGCTCAGCTCACCCATCCCCGAGGAAGGGGTAATGGGGTAGATGGCAATGACCTCATTGGTCTTGTGGGCAACGTGAGCCGCCGCATCGATCCCGTCAACGGTGACCATGTTGTTTTTTGACATTTCAGCCTCCCGGACCTGATTTGCTCAGGTGGTGTGCAAAACACTCTGCAGGGCACAATCGTGGTGCACCCCGGTTCATCGCGACCGGCTATTATTCCGTAGCCCGGTCAAAAAATCTACATAAGGAACCTCTGATTGAGCCTATTGTTACCATTTGGTTTTACAATAGTAAAGGCAAAACCCCTCATGCGAGCCAATAGTACGCAGATTAAAGCCGACAATAATACTCGGAAAAATTGAGTGAATTCCATATTGATAGGGCATAGATTTCCATATTGGCGGGCTGGAAGCGCCATAAATGGGTCGATTCTGCTCATCCTGGCACATAGAGTTAATTATGGTGCGTTTTGTAGTGATTTTGGTGGTTGTTCTTGGAAAAGGAGAGGAAAGGGGCGGGTCATGAAATATAAGGTGTGCATTTCCCTCAACTACTATGTGCCATTTGTGCCGTAGTGTTAGGAAGCTTCCCTCGGCAGCATGCTGTGCTAGGTGGAAAGCCTATTCATAACGAGCATTAGAAGTTATCAGTTAAGAGTTAATAGGACTTGATATTGGACGATTTGCAGGACATAATTAACGACATTATTTCGCTTATAATACTATATCTTGTTGTTTTATATATTAATTATCGGGTGGTCATGTGGACATAATGGATGACAATAAAATTGTCATGAATGTCATGACAGATCGGTCTGGTAAGTTCTCCTTCCAGATTGGTGTTGATATGGAAGCCGTACAGCCACTATTGGATCGAGTGTTAGATGCTCATGCCAGATTCAAAAGTGTTCCGATGCTTCCTGATATATCCACCAAACTGGAGCATGAGGTGTTAGTTTCGAGCGTGTTTGGTACCAATACAATTGAAGGAGGAACACTTACCGAGGAAGAAACGGCAGCAATTCTCGAGCATGGAGGCGATGTCACAGAGCAGAAAGATAAGCGAGTAGTTAACCTAAAAAAAGTGTACAAATTTATTGAGGATGTTGCAGGAGAATTTAGAAAAAATGTCTCTGATGATGTGGTGGCGGCATTGCTATTAGAAGAGTATATGCTGACGGATCTACATGAAATGCTTACTGATGGGCTACATCATCCATTAAATACTCCAGGGCAATACCGCGATAACGAAAAAGGGCAATTAACACGAGTTGGCGACCACGAGCATGGTGGTGTTTATGTGGCGCCAAAATGCAGGAAAGATATCGAAATGCTGATAAAGGCGTTTCTTACGTGGGTTAACGATGAAGAGATTTGCGGTATTAATCCATTGGTTCGAGCGTCACTGGTCCACTACTATTTTGAGCGAGTTCATCCATTTTGGGATGGAAATGGGCGTGTTGGAAGGGCTTTGGAGGCGTTGGTATTGAAATGCTCTGGACTTAAATATGCGCCTTTTGCGTTATCTAAATTTTATTTGGAACATATCGACGAGTATTTTACTACATTCAATACGGCTCGTGTTGCGGCAGAAAAAAAACAATCGTATCCAAATACGGAATTTGTGCGTTTTTTTTTAGAAGGCATGCTTGATGCGTTTAACAGGCTACATGATCGCGTGAACTACTTAATTGGTATTCTGCTATTTGAGACGCAAGTTCACGAATTATTTCATAGAAAGGTAATTAATCATCGACAGCACGCGATCATTTTTGCCCTTCTTGAGAAAAGAGCAGAATATGATTTAAAAAAACTACAAGGAGAGCCTTGGTTTCAGAATTTATACAAAGATAGGACAAGGCGCACTGAGGCACGCGATTTGAGAAAAATGGCTGAGGTAAAGCTAATTGAGATTACGCCAGACCGGAAAGTAAAATTAGTATTGCCTAGCGGTTAGAGGTGCTGAGACTGTAAATATTTCTGTGTAAATGGCGATTTGTCACAGTGAAACCCGATCACCGAGTAGAATCATAAATTGCCCCATGGCGCATCCCTGCGTCGGTGGCGTACCGTATATCCTGTATATAATAAAAAAAGGCGCTACCCGTTAGGGCAGCGCCTTCAGTCGTTATAGTTTTATCTATTTATAATTAGCCGATCAGGCTGT
>JBNKJV010000035.1:0-4471 GCA_050291465.1 Sedimenticolaceae bacterium
GTTACCACCCAAATCCAGGCGCAAGACTTCGATATCGAGGCGGTGCCTGTGGCCTATATCAGTATGCCTCTCGGCGGTGGCTCCAAAGCGACCCCCAGCTACGGCCTGCAACTGCACATGATGAGCCATGAGGCCCTTAACGAAGGGGTCAGCTGGTTCGACAGCGGTCGTCCTGCCTATATGGATCTGCGTTTCAGTGATTCTGAGATCGCCGCTCTGGAGTTCAACGGCATCAACACCCTGCGGCAGGTAACCCGCTATAACGCCAACGGAGAGCCGGAGACCGAACCCCAGTTCGACTGGGTTGCGGTCGGTGGCGCATTGATTTTTATTTGTGTCTTCGCCTGCCGTGATGACGATGATGAAGAGCGTGAACCGGCACCGGAACCAGAACCAGAACCTAGCTAACAACGCAATTTTTTGGCAAGTATTAGGGAACCAACCATGAAAAGAATCGGACTTCTGGTCGTAGCCGCACTTCTGACCGTTACCACCCAAATCCAGGCGCAAGACTTCGATATCGAGGCGGTGCCTGTGGCCTATATCAGTATGCCTCTCGGCGGAGGCGCCAAAGCGGCTCCCAGCTACGGCCTGCAACTCCACATGATGAGCCATGAGGCCCTTAACGAAGGGGTCAGCTGGTTCGACAGTGGTCGTCCGGCCTACATGGATCTGCGCTTCAGTGATTCCGAAATTACCGCCCTGGAGTTCAACGGTATCAACACCCTGCGCCAGGTAACCCGCTATAACGCCAACGGAGAGCCGGAGACAGAGCCCCAGTTCGACTGGGTTGCGGTCGGTGGTGCATTGATTTTTATTTGTGTCTTCGCCTGCCGTGATGACGATGATGAAGAGCGTGAGCCGCCGGTGGTAGAAGTAGAAGAAGATATTCCTAACTAGGAACAGGTTCACAAAAACAGTTCCCACCGGTAGCGGGTAGAAAATTCTTCCTTTAGAGTTAATTGTTTAGTTTGCTCTAACGGGATAAACGCCAACATGTTCTTTGTTTGGGACGACGCCTACAACACTGGTATCGAAGTCATCGATACCCAACATCGCCGGATCGTCGATTACATCAACGACCTGCACCACGCCATCTCCACCGATAATAAGGAGGGGGTTGGGAAGGTGCTGGAAAGCCTCATCACATACACCATTTCCCACTTCTCCTTCGAGGAGAGCCTGATGGAGGAGCACGGTTACCAACTCGTCGAGGAGCATCGCAAGGTACACAAGGTTTTCACCGACCGCGTGATGCGTTATCAGCTGGATTGGAGCCAGGGGAAGGATGTATCCCGTAAGTTGCTGAGTGATCTGCGGATATGGCTGATCTCTCATATCCAGCAGGAAGATCAGGACTACGCCAAAGTGATCAGCACAAAACTTAACCAGGGCTGGGTTTCCAAGATGCTGGGGCGCTTCTTTCCCAAGTAGTCTCTCTTGCAGGTGGGGCAGGGTCCTACTCCACGCCTGTGGGAGCCGCGACTCGCGGCGACAATGAGACACACCATCTGGGCGGGGTCGCCCCTCCCACATGTCACTTACGCGTGCCGCGTCAGTTTACCTGTTGAAGGTCTAAAACGATTCGGTCTCGTAGCGAGAAACCGAGATGGAATCCGACCAGTAGCCGGGACGCAGCCCGGCCTTCACCTTCAGTTGTTCCAGAAAACTCTTGGGGTCGGGAAGTGATTCCCATACCGTGGGCAGAAAGGTCCCGCGATTTGCGCCATCCTCCAGAATCAATCCGTCGACCCCCGGGCGCAGCATCGAGAGCAGTTCCGCCTCAGAGGCAAAGGTCAGGGGATGGGCCGGAGTTAGGATGGAGATATGGATCTCCAATCCCTGCAGCTCTCTCTTTTCCAGTGGCGGAAAGCGGGGATCACGGAAGGCGGCGGCATAGGCGTTGTCCACCACATCTTTGACCAACGGCTGTACCGCTTCCAGGTGTCCGATACAGCCGCGCAAGGAACCGTGCAGATTCAGGGTGACGAAGCAGGCCCGCTCCTGCTGCAGTTCCTGAACATAATCGGCCGCATCCACCGGCAGCGGGTGGCCGTTATCAAGACCGTACTTTATGGAGGCACGGGCGAGATCCAGCAGTTCCTGCCGCAAGGAAACGTCGAGGGGCCTGTAATTCAGCGGATCAGTAGAGGGCATAGGCGCCGTAGCCCACCACCCGGTCCCTCGGGCCTGCGGTATCTCCTGAGTTGCGCTGGTCCAGTGTGACGGCCTTGAGATGGTGATTGCGGGCCGCCAACAGCAGGCCGGCCACCGGGATGCGTCCGCAGGCCTGATATTGGGTAATGGCGTCCGGCTGCAGATCCTCAATGGCGCGGGAGGTGGCCGCATCCATCTCGCAGGCGGATTCATAATCCAGGTAGTGGCTCAGGTCGGAACTGATCACGATCAGGGTCTCATCGCCACCCCACAATCGTTCCAGAACCGCCTCTACCTCAGCTGGCCTGGCATCGCCCACCACCAGCGGCACGATTTTTACGTTTCCCAGCGTTTCCTGGATAAAGGGCAGGTGCACTTCCAGGCTGTGTTCCCGCGCAAAGGCGTCATCCAGCAGTTTGACCTGCGCCATATCGTGGATCTGCTGCAGTGCATCGTCATCCACCTCCAGCGTACCCAGCGGGGTCTCAAACTGTTGCGCGCTGCTGTAGGCGATTCCCCGGAACGCCAGATGGTGGGAGGGCGCGAAAATCACAACCCGTGTGACCTGACCGGACATCTCTTCCAGTTGCACATAGGCGCTGCCGGCCACCGGTCCGGAGTAGATATAGCCGGCATGGGGCGCAATCAACGCCTTTGGGTGATGGGCCCCATCCGTGGTGGTGGTTAGATAGGAGCGCACCTGTTGACGCAGTAGGTCCGGCGCGTCGGGATAGAATGTGCCCGCAACTACCGGTTGTTGCACCCTGTTCATATCGTTTCTCCCTGTCCTTGCTAATGGGCTTCGCATGCTTCCCTGATGCATACGGAATGCGCTCCTCAGAGGAGGGCTATACTGCAAGTATAGAACCGTTTGCCGGGATATCCCGTCACAGAGGTAACCCTACTATGAGTCAGGTTGCAGGCGCGTTCCCAACCAAATACTGGCACCGGCTGGAGGGGGGGCGGGTGCAGTGTGACCTCTGTCCCCGCTACTGCAAGCTCAAGGAGGGCAAGCAGGGGCTCTGCTTCGTTCGCGCCTGTCAGGGTGGGGAGATCGTCCTTACCACTTATGGCCGCTCCAGCGGTTTCTGCGTCGACCCCATCGAGAAAAAACCCCTCAACCACTTCTACCCAGGTACCCCGGTGCTCTCCTTCGGCACCGCTGGCTGCAACCTGGCCTGCCGTTTTTGCCAGAACTGGGATATGAGCAAGTCGCGGGAGATGGATATTCTGGCCGACCGGGCCTCTCCTGAGATGATCGCCCACCGCGCCGCCGAGCTGCAGTGCACCAGTGTGGCCTATACCTATAACGATCCCATCATCTTTCTGGAATATGCGGACGATACCGCCCGGGCGTGCCGGGAGATGGGGATCAAGAACGTGGCCGTGACCTCCGGCTATATCTCCCCGGGCGCGCCGCGGGAACACTTCTTCCGCCACATGGACGCAGTGAATGTGGATCTGAAGGCCTTTAGCGAGGATTTCTATCGCCGTCTATGCGGTGGTGATCTGCACACCGTGCTCGATACCCTGCGCTACCTGAAGTCGGAGACCTCGATCTGGGTGGAGACCACCACCCTGGTGATTCCGGGAGAGAACGACTCCGACCGGGAGTTCGATGAAATGACCCGCTGGGTGGTGGAAAACCTGGGGCCGGATGTGCCCATGCACTTCTCCGCCTTCCACCCCTCCTGGAAGATGCTGGACAAGCCGCCCACCCCATCCGAAACCCTGAGCCGGGCGCGTCGTATCGCCATGGATAACGGGGTCCGTTACGCCTTTACCGGCAACGTCCACGATCCAAAGGGGGACAGCACCTGGTGCCATCACTGCGGAAAACGGCTGATCGAACGGGACTGGTATCAACTGGGCGAGTGGAATCTGGACGCATCGGGTGCATGCCGTTTCTGTGGCACCCATGTAGCCGGTCATTTCACCACCAGGAAGGGAGAGTGGGGCAATCGGCGTCAACCGATACGGATCGGCGGCTGATACCGTTTGTAGGAGATTCTATGTCCCCCCGCAAGCCCTTATTCGGCTATTGGCTGATAAGTTGACTGATTTTTGAGCAGGGCAAAGGCGACCCGTGCGAGCTTTCTGGCGAGCACGACCAATGCCTGGATCTTCGATAGACCCCGGTCGAGATGACGCTGATAGAATCCTTGCCATGCCGGGGTCCGGCACGCCCGCATAGCGGCCAGATAGAGCAGGCGTCGCAGTTCCGGGTCTCCCTGTTTGGTGAGTTTCCGCTTGCCCCGGCAGGTGCCCGAATCCCGCACCCGCACATCCAGCCCTAGAAAGGCAATAAAGGCGT
>JBNKJV010000036.1:0-4464 GCA_050291465.1 Sedimenticolaceae bacterium
TGACCGATTTGGACTAGACTGGAGGGCTTTTCGATGCAAATATCGCTCGAATCAATAGCTTCGAAAGCATACTGTTCGGCAAGTTCCCTCCATTGTTTTAGGGTTGAAACGGAGAAAGACTCGTAATCCTTGTCAATGATGTCGGCGTGTGCTGCGCAGCACCAGATACCATTAGTAATATGCTTGCGCTCTTCAGAGGTCATAATTGTGTCCCATCCCCATTAACCATCCCAATTGAAGGGCCTTTGGTCCCAAACTACAAAAACGCGTCCAGATCTGCGATCACGGTATAGATGAGTGAAACGCCCACGGGGGGCATCGTGGATGAGTCAACGGCTTCGTGGGCAGGGAATAGTCTGTTTGTACTGTGCGGCATCTATACTCCGCTGGGCGGGGGGCGATATTTATACTACGGCGAGCGGCCCGGTGATAACTGGTACGGCCACGGCTACTTTTCGAAAGGATTGATGGTACTACGAGACGGCCATCCCGAAGGAATCGAGCTCTACAAACACCGCTGGATAGATCGGGAGACAGGCGTGACAGTGCACAGCAGTCCGCCTGACGATCCCTCTTATGTCCGTTGCTGTTCGCTGATTGTGGTGCTTCGGATCTGGTCGTTCATCAGTTCTGGCAAGGGGATTCACAAACGGGAAGAGGCGTTTCCTGGCTTGTGGAGATGCATCGGGAGCAGCAGCCGTACGGTGCAGCGATGGACGAAGCGGTCGTTTGAGAACAGCATGGCGATCCAGCAGGCGATACGCCATTGTTTGATAGATGAGAGCGAGCCCCGGCCATTTGAGAGATTGTTTGAAGGGGACTTGTCGCCTCCTGATGGCGTTACAAACCGACGATGGAAATCATCACAAAACCTTTTTGAATTGTATCGGGCATACGCAATGCTCTTCGTGGCCGCGAGAGAGCTTGCGGAACACGCATCCAATCTCCTGGCCGGGGCTCAAAGGAGGATGCCAAAGCAGCAAAAAACATTCGGACTCTAACCACCTCCTGGTAGAGGACGGTAGCGTTTCGCGCTCTGAAAATCCAGCATTTGGTACGATAAAAATTCCACAGAGGGTGTCCTCGCCGCAGACCTCCTTTTCGGCGATCTTAGTCGTCACGCGGCCAAACGACCGCGCACCACCAGGAGGACGAGACGATGAAGCCCCCAAATGGAATGGACGATCCCCGTATGGCCAAGGCCTTGTGTCGCTATGAAGTGATAAGCCGGTACTTGGCATCGAAACCGAAACGGGGGGTGAAGAAGAAGCTTCTGGAGAAGCTTTCAAAGGAGCGGTGGCCGGGGCCTGACGGGACGTTTTTCACGGCATCGGCGGAGACGATACGGGCGTGGGCGCGTCGGTATCGGCGAAGCGGCCTCAGCGGATTGATGGACAAGGAACGACCGAAGCGGGGCGTGACGGTGCTGACCGAGGCGCAGCAGGATATCATCTGCGGTCTGAAGGAGGACGTGCCCGGACGCTCTTTGGAGCGCATCATCAGCATCGCCGAGAAGACCGCCCTCGTGGAGGGAGGGGTGCTGCGGCGGAGCACGGTGCACCGGGTGCTGCAGTCGCGAGGCCTGTCGAAGCGCCGCTGCCGGGTGCCGGACACGGAAGACCTGGATCGATTCGAGGCGGACTACTCCAATGACTTGTGGCAGTCGGACATGCTGGTGGACCCGTGGCTCCCGGATCCGGATCGCCCGGGCAAGATGCGGCGGGCCAAGCTGTTTCTCTTTCTCGACGATCACAGTCGCAGGATTCTATACGGCCGTTTCAGCTTCGACGAGGGGCTGCCGTATATGGAGCTGGTGTTTCGAAGAGCGGTGGAGAAATACGGTTTGCCGCGGCGGGCCTACTTCGACAACGGCAAGGTGTACCGCGCGAATCACATCAAGCATCTCGCCGCCGAGCTCTCCATTCATCGCGTCGTGTACACCAAGCCCGGTCGGCCCATGGGGCACGGCAAGATAGAGAAGCTCAACCAGCTAATCCGCTCCGCGTTTCTGGACGAGCTCGATGCGTCGAACATCACGACTCTGGACGAGCTCAATGAAGCCTTCGTCGCCTGGTACGAGCAGGACTACAACGCAGAGATTCACGGCGCCACCGGTGAATCGCCCAAGGCGAGATGGGAGGCGGAAATTGAATCGATACAATTTGTGAACGAGGAGAAGCTGAGGCAGGCGTTTCTCTGGACCGAGACTCGGACCAGCGACAAGGCGGGCGTCTTCTCTCTATTCGGCGTCAAGTATCAGGCCGGGGCCGGCCTGGGAAAAAAGCGGCTGCAGATACGATACGACCCGGATGCCCTACACGAAGTGGAGGTGTGGCGAAACGGAGAGTTTGTCGAGCGGGTGAAGCCGTTTTCGGTCTCGGCGCACCGCCGGCCCAAAGAGGATACGCCGCCACCGCCGCCGAAACGGGAGCCCGTAGTGGACTATCTCCGTCACCTCACCGACGAACGAAGAAAGAACGGCATCGTCGAGCCGACGCCGAAAGCCCTGGCGGAAAAAGCGCAGGCAAAACGTGAAGCGGAGATTCAGCGCGTCATCACGCTCCTCGACGACCGCCTCATACACGGCGTCGTGGATAGCGGCGAGGTCCGCCGCTTCATGGACAAATACCGCCCCTTCGATCTCGACCTGGCCGAGCTCGCCCTCGACGAGATGCTCGAGAGCGGCGTCGAAAAAGACCTGCCGGTTTCCGTATACCTCGGCGCCATGCGTGACGCCGCGAAAGGAGCGATGTCATGATCACCCTCAACACACAAGAAAAACAGCGCCTCGCCGCCCACTTCGGCTTCGTCAAGATACCTTTTTCAAAGTACATGCACTCTGCCGCCATGTACGACTCCAAGAGCCAGCAATCGCTCCACCGCGGCCTCTATATGTGGCTCGACGTGGGCGGCTTGGCCCTCATCGCCGGACCTACCGGCGTGGGCAAGAGCCTGGTCATCCGAAGATTCGTCGCCGAGCTCGATGACAATCAGTACGCCGTCTACAGCGTCCCCTCGCCCCCCGCCACCGTGTACGGTTTCCTGCGCTGCCTGAACCGCCTCTTCGACCTGCCCATGAAAAACCACACCAGCGATCTCTTCGACGCCGCCCAGAAATTCCTCGTGAACCACGAGACGGATCTCGGCACCCATCCCATCCTCGTCCTCGACGACGCCGAGGGGCTCTACCCCGATGTCGCCGACATCGTAAGACGCCTCACCGTCTACAACTTCGACGCCGAAGACCGTTTCAGCATCCTCGTCTGCGGCATCGAGAGCCTCCTCCAGGTCCTCGAGCTCGGCGTCCTGGAGCCGCTCCGCTCCCGCTTCTCCTTCGGCCACAGCCTCAAGCCCTTCGGACTCGAAGACACCACTGGCTACATCCGCTTCCATCTCGAACGCGCCCAATCTGATCCAGAACTCTTCTCTGATGAAGCGGTTAAAAGAATCTTCCATATCTCTCAGGGCAGGCCGCGTACCATCAATCAGCTCTGCATCGGAGCTCTCATCCAATGCGCCATGAAAGGCCTCGATAAAATCGATGGCCCCTTCATCAAATCCTTTGTCGCAGGTCACCCTCTTTACAAAAACAAGGAAGTCTCGGAATGAGCAACCGATACCAATACATCATCGAAATCCTCTTCGACTGGTCGCGGGTCAATGTCCATGTCCCCCTCGATTGGACCACCGAGCAGGCCGAAGAGATGCTCACCATCCTCGGACGCATCGAAGAAGAAATCTGGATCATCTATGGTGATGAGCTCGTAAAACTTGCAAGGTACCGGTCTTTAGGAAAAGATCTTGCAGACGACGTCTACTTCGAAGACGATATCCCCTTCTAATTTCCAATTACTTTCTACTATTATTCCTCCACCATCCTGCCTCCGCCTTTGACTTGCCCCGACCACAGCTCTCCAGACCTCCAGATATCGATGCGCCAAGGCTAAGGGGGGCCTCATCAACCTCGATGGAGAGGCGCTTGGGAAACACAACCAGCCCCTATCCCACGTCATCTACCAGGATTTTTCGTCGGGATTTTCCTGGGAGAGGTACTTGGGATGGGACATGCAAACGATACATCTCGGTTTTAACTGCCCCCTTCTACCCATACCCCTAGAAACTCGTGAGAGCATCCACCATTCGCCAGTTTTCATTCTTTTTTGGAGGTGTCTACCAACCTGTATCGCTACAGTGCTTAAGCTTGCCTGATAGTTTTCCGCTATGTCGGTGAGCAGTTCCGGAGACGCTCGTTCAACTCCTGACAAGCGTTTTTTGAGCAAGAACTCTGGAAGGAGTATTCTTGCCGCCACCCTGTTGCATACTATCTCCTCGTCACTTTCAGTTCCGGGAGGTGCTAGTCTGTCCGGTGGCGCAACCGACAGATCATAGAAAAAACAATGCGCCAGCTCGTGAGCATATGAGAAACGCATCCTAGAAAATTCTGAGGTGCCAGCTCGAGGTAGT
>JBNKJV010000037.1:0-3914 GCA_050291465.1 Sedimenticolaceae bacterium
CCGTAGGGCGGCACACCCGGTTGCCCTTTTCTTTCGCCTATTTCTTTTGGGCAAGCAAAAGAAATAGGCTCGCAGCCAATTAGATTAAAGTAATAAAAAGCGCGGAAGCCTATAGGCTGCGAAATTGGCTACCAGTTTCGAAAAATGATTAAGGGTCCGACGAGGTAAGGCACCCGTAACAGGATTCTCAGGCAAATCGCCCAATAACGGTAGTCGCCCCCTCGAGCAGTTTCAGGAACGGCCCCAGCCGGTCCTCCAGCTCCAGGGAGTCGAGAAAGTTCTTCACGAACAGTCCCAGTTCCGTATTGCCCCCGAGCCGCAGCCGGCGGTTGAAGAACAGGGTGTCCGGGTCTTCCCGGCGGGTGGCCAGCAGCAGAAAGTCGTAGATGCTCCCCTCAATGCTGAGGTCGTGGGTTGCATCCCCGGCGGCGGATCGGAGCCTGCCGTTTTCCAGGGTGATGTAATAGCTGATACGGGCATCGCTTACCCGGATCAGCATCACGTGGCCTTGCAGAAAGTCCAGCTCTCCGTCAGCCAGCTCCCGGGCGAAGATCCGGTTCAAGGCGGATACCAGTACGGTGCTGTGAGCCACCGGCGGGATCAGGGCCAGGGGCAGCGCCATGAGGCGTGGCAGGGTGGGGGCCGGTTGCAGGTTGGATGCTGGCGTGTTCATAAAACTCTTACTCCGGGGTATATCCGGCTATCGTGATTTATATGTTTATTTCTGTCAATCGATGCGGGAATGACGGTGATCAGGAATTTATCCGGTGGAGCAGGGCTTAGCCCCACACTTGGTTTCTTCAATAATAAAACTTTGCGCCTCTGCGTTCTCTGCGTTTAATACTCGATGCATATTAAGGATCAAGCTGTTTCGGATGGATAGGTTCCCTGCCGATCCTTAATCTACGTTCGAAGTGGCACCCTGTTTGGGCTCTTCCGGGGCCTGATACCAATTCAGCTTATCCCTGAGTCGCACCACCTCGCCCACGATAATCAGCGTGGGGGGCTTGGGTTGTTCCCGTTCAACGATCCCCCGAATGGTGCCGAGGGTGCCGGAGAATACCCGCTGTTTTTCCGTGGTGCCCTGCTGGATCAGGGCGATGGGCATGTTGGGAGAGACGCCGTGGGCCATCAGCCGCTCGCAGATCACCGGCAGGCCCCGAAGACCCATATAGAAGACCACGGTCTGGTTGGGATGGGCCAGCTGCTCCCAGTTGAGATTGATGGTGCCGTCTTTCAGGTGTCCGGTGACGAAGGTAACCGACTGGGCGTATTCCCGGTGGGTGAGGGGGATACCGGAGTAGGCGGCACAACCGGATGCCGCGGTAATGGCGGGGACCACCTGGAAAGGGACCCCCTGGGCCGCCAGGGTGTCGATCTCTTCGCCGCCGCGACCGAAGATAAAGGGGTCGCCGCCCTTCAGGCGGACCACCCGTTTGCCCTGTTTAGCCAGATCGGCCAGCAACTGGTTGATCTCCTCCTGGCGCATGGCGTGGTGGTCCCGTTCCTTGCCCACGTAGATCCGTTCCGCGTCGCGACGGGTCATATCCAGCAGCGCCTGGGCCACCAGACGGTCATAGACCACCACGTCGGCCTGCTGCATCAGCCGCAGGGCGCGAAAGGTAAGCAGGTCGGGATCACCGGGGCCGCCGCCTACCAGATAGACCTCCCCCATGGGTGATCCGGGTTCGGCCTCGGCCAGGGCCTTCGCCATGGCGGCATCGGCCTCCTCCATATGGCCGGAGAACACCCGTTCCGCCACACCGCCCCGCAGCACCTTCTCCCAGAAGACCCGCCGATCGGAGGGTTTGGTGAATTTCGCCTTCACCTCCTCCCGGAAGCGGCGCGCCAACTCCGCCAGTCTGCCGTAGGCTGCGGGAATCAGCGCCTCCAGCCGGGTACGGATCAGGCGGGCCAGCACGGGTGAGGCGCCTCCGGTAGAGACGGCCGCCACCACGGGAGAGCGGTCGATGATGGAGGGCACGATGAAGCTGCACAGCTCCGGCTGGTCAACCACGTTTACCGGCAGCTTTCTGGCCTTCGCCAGTTCCGATATCCGGAGATTCAGTTCGGCGTTGTCGGTAGCGGCAATAACCAGCAGACAGTGGTCCAGGTCCCCTGTTTCAAACCCCTTTTTCTCATGCTCGATGGCACCGCTGTCCGCCAGTTTCATGAGTCCGGCGCAGAGCTCGGGGGCGACGATGCGTACCCGCGCCTGGGCCCTGAGCAGCAGGGATACCTTACGGGCCGCTACGTCGCCGCCACCGACGACCAGGGTGGGTTGCTTCTTTACATCGAGAAAAACAGGCAGAAAGTCCATCGAGTCGTTACTCCGGAGGGGGTTTGGGAGATGATTTCAGCGGGTCCGTGGGAAAAGAACCGCTATTTTGATGAAAAACGCTACCATTGCAAATTATAAAAGAATTACCATATACTAATAAACTATTCGCGACATAAAGAATTATAGAGGTGAATGGCATGGTAAAAGAAATAGATTCTATGGAGCTGGAGGGCCGGCTTGCTACCGGGGGAGATCTCTTCCTGCTGGATATCCGCGGTGTTGAGGAGGTTAACCGCGGTGTTCTGCCGTCGTCCCAGCATGTCCCCATGCATCTGATCCCTCTGCGGGCCTCGGAATTTCCCAAGGATAAGGATGTGGTGCTCTACTGCCACAGCGGCAATCGTTCCTATCATGCCTGCAGGTATCTGATGCAGCAGGGTTTTAGTAATGTAATCAATCTCCGTGGCGGCATTATCGATTGGGCCCGCAACGGTTTTGATATTGTTTCTCCGTCCTACGAAGCCGCGGTCTGACAGGCCCCAACGCCCGGAATTTTCCCCGGATACTTGCGTTTGATCAGCAGTTAGAATATAAGATACGGCTGATTTCCCACCAATGACTAATAAATATTCCCTGGAGGTTGCAAATGGCTGATTTTGATCAAGAATTGGACGCCAGTGGGCTGAATTGCCCGTTACCGATCCTGCGCGCGAAAAAGACCCTGGCCGGGATGGAAGGTGGACAGGTTCTCCACATCATCGCCACGGACCCGGGTTCCGTTAAGGACTTCGAAGCGTTTGCCAAACAAACCGGCAATGAATTGCTGGAATCCAAGGAAGAGGGCGGTAAGTTCTACTTTCTCATTAAAAAGGCCTGACTTCGCGATCTGAAATCGCTCCATTACCAGTGAGGAGATTACGATGGAACAAAAGAAGTTAGCCATTATTGCGACCAAAGGTTCGCTGGACTGGGCCTATCCCCCGTTTATTCTGGCATCAACCGCTGCGGCACTCGGATATGAGGTAGAGGTCTTTTTTACCTTCTACGGACTGCAGCTGATGAAGAAGAATCTGAAGCTGGAGGTAACTCCGCTGGGTAACCCCGGCATGCCGATGCCCATGGGCATGGATAAGTGGTTCCCGGTACTGGGTACCGCGCTGCCGGGCATGCAGGCCATGATGACCGCCATGATGAAGAAGAAGATGGCGGACAAGGGTGTGGCCAGCCTGGAAGAACTGCGTGAACTCTGTCAGGAGGCGGACGTGAAGTTTATCGCCTGCCAAATGACTGTCGATCTGTTCGATATGAGTCATTCCGACTTCATCGACGGCCTTGAGTTTGCGGGTGCCGCCCGTTTCTTCGAGTTTGCCGGCGAGAGTGATATCTGCCTTTACATCTAATCCGTTGTACTGAGCAGTACCAAGGCGCCGCCCCACAAGGGCGGCGTTTTTTTTGGTAGTGCCGTGCTCCGCCAAACCTAAGGTCCGTTTTCAATACCGGTAATTGGTTTTGCATCCCTTCTGATTCTGGCTTTCTAGTCCGGTAGTTAATTTCGCAGCCTATCGATTCCTGCGCATTTATTTGTTTTATCTTAATGGCTGCGAGCCTATTTCTTTTGCTTGCCCAAAAGAAA
>JBNKJV010000038.1:0-3717 GCA_050291465.1 Sedimenticolaceae bacterium
GTCGTCCCCGGTTGAGTAGGCCCGGCCGGTTATCCGGCCGAGCCCCTCGCCAGACCCGTACTTGGAGATTTCCACCATACGGTTCCTCCGCTGATACGACTTACAGTGCATCTCCCCATATCGCCATGTGCGAGTGTGGGGCTGGGAGAGGGTAGTCCCTGAGCAGGGATTTGAATCTCTTCCAGGTCATGGTGCTTCTCTGGCTGCGGCGGTTCAGCCATTTGTGCCAGGACCGTTCTACGGAACGGATTAGAAGCTTGAGCCTATGCTCGTTGCCCCTTACTCCGAAGTAGTTGATGTGGCCCCGAATTCGAATCACCAGCGCCGCGTGTTGCTCCCTAACCGATAGGTGTCGTTGGCGACGACACAATTCGTAGACTGCCTTCTTGGCTTGTCTCAGTTTCTTCACGCGGGTATGGGTCCCCATGTACCAGCCCCCTCTCCGATTCCGTTTCCACAGTATCGTAAATCCTAAGAATTCGAATGTTTCAGGACTGGGTCCTTTGTGGTTCCTCGGCGGACGCCGAAAATCCACCATTCGTGTCTTCTCCGGATGCAGCTCCAAACCGTACCGTGCCAGTCGCTTCTTCAGCACACGTAGCACCTTCTCGGCGTCTTCCCGATGCTCGAATCCGATCAGGAGATCATCAGCAAATCGTATGAGTCTCGACTTGCCGGTGAGACGCGGTTTCACTTCGTGTTCGTACCATTCGTCTAGCACATAGTGCAGGTATACGTTGGCCAGGAGCGGTGACAGTGTGGAGCCTTGGGCTGTCCCGGTCTCCGGGGTCGACATCTCTCCGTTTTCCAGGACCCCGACATGGAGGCACTTGCCGATCAACCGCATTAGCGACTTGTCGGCGATTCGCCGCTGGAGCAGTTCCTTTAATTTCGTCCGGTCGATTCGGTCGAAATAGGAGACGATATCTGCATCCAGCACCCATTTGATTCCTCCCCGGTGGGCGGCCTCGTCGAAAGCGCGTAGCGCGTCATGGGGATTCCGTCCCGGTCGAAATCCGTACGAGCAATCCAAGAAGTCCTGCTCATAGATCACCCCCAGCAATTCACCGAGAGCGTTCTGTACGATCTTATCTTCCAAACACGATATCCCTATCGGACGCTGCTTGCCTCCTTCCTTGTCGATGAGGACTCGCCGGAGCGGCTGATGCCGATATCTCATCGTCTTCAACCGCTGGTGCAGGTCCTGGAGGTTCGCCTCCAAATCCTGTCCATATTGCTCCTTTGTTATCCCATCGACGCCCACCGCGGCGTCTTTGCGTATCCCTTTGTATGCTCGCCTCAGTGCCGGCTCATCTATATGATGCGCCAAGGAGAGCAACCGCCCAGGGCTACGCTTCGCTGCTTCTGCTACCCTTATCAATCCCGGTGACATGCCTGGTAAGAATCTCTGTTCCATGACATTTTTCCTCCATAAGGTTCGTACCAACTCGGACCGCCTTTGCTCGGGTGGGTCCCACTGCCACGTCGTTCCCCTCCGTCTTCGCTCCTATTCGGTCCTACGACTCCCTGACGTCCGTCGGCTTCTGCTCCGGTTCCCCTTGCTTTGGGCCTACCTCGCCGCGAGTGTCTTCTTCTTTGCCGGTTTCCTGCGTGCACTCGCCGACGCAGGGCCGTCGGAGATTTGGGTTCGGCTCCCCGTTGGCCGTTCTTCACGAGGAAACGCCAGGGCCTCCCAGGTTACTGGGCCATCCTCTTCGTACGTGCCATGATCGACCACCTCGCCGGCCGCGTCGTCCCCTTCTGCCCTCCTGTCGGCGACGACACTACTGCCTTCAGGTCCTTCGATACCTTGGGCTGACGCCGGTATGTCCCTTTCGTTGGCTGCATATCACGGCCCACACGTTCGCCTAACTACGCATCAACGCCGCCGTTACCGCCGACGCTGCAAGTCTAGCTACCAGCCTGCCGGGCTCAGCTTTGGCTGGGCGGGTTTCGCACCCGCTGGACGACTCTCCAAAATTTCAAGGTGGCATCGTCTACCTCCTATTCCTTTCATACCAGCATTGCCTGGTCGCATCCGAAGGCGGGGCCCATGTTTCTTGCCATAACAGCTGGTTATGGATCCCCGCCTTCGCGGGAATGACGGGGTTTTGAACACTTCACCCGCACTTTTCGAGAAGTGACTCAACACCTGTCTATCTATTTGACAACTATCGAGTTTGAACATCCAAACCGTTTTTCGTCGGTTCAATATTAATATTAATACATAAATCGGCGCAGGGTTTGACGCCGGACCACACCGAGTGTCAGCAGCGTCGGGGCGACATCGAGGAACCTCTTCAACGGGGTCGCGCTCAATGCCCCGACCGTGCGCCGGTGCTTGACGGCAAGGGCGGCGAGTTTGTCCGAACGATAATTCGCGTCGAGAATCTCTCGCGCCACTTCACGTCCCGATACAAGGGCCTGTGCCATTCCCTCTCCGGTAAGGGGAGAGGCCAGACCGGCCGCGTCTCCGGCGAGAAAAACGCGGTTGAATCGGTGGCCTTGGTAGTCGCATGCAATGGTCCCGGCTTCGAGCGGTATGCCTCGGCCCCCCAGACCGTGCTGCGCGAGCCACTTCGAAAAGATCGGCCGCAGGGGGGCATCGTGTTCCGATGCCGAAAGGCCTATCCCGATGCGGACTTCGTCATCATAGGGAAAGGCCCACCCGTACCCGGATCTCAACAGTTCGCTGTCGAAAAAGACAGAAGGCACAGACGTATCAATACCGGCCGCCTCCGCCATGGGGCGGTCAATGCGAATCTGAAACGCCCGAATCGCAATCCCCTTCTCGAGTCCGAGCTGCCGGCGCACGCGGGATTGGGCCCCATCCGCCCCGATGAGCCGATCAAAGGCGATCTCCCGCTTGTCGGTCACGGCGATCCGGCGGTGGAACCGTCGAAATCGCTCGCCTTTCAGCACCGTTCCTCCCAAGTCCCGGATCCGCTCGATCAGCTCGGATTGCAGACAGCGGCGGTCCACCGTAACGATTAACGGCACCTCATCAGGAGATCCAATCCGGCGCGTGCCGCTCTTCCCCACCACATTGAACGCAAAAAAACATCTCGACGGCCGCATCTTTTCCCACGCGATGCCGAGCATTTTGATCGCCTCCCGGGTCAAACCGCCGGCGCAGGCTTTGCCCCCCGGGGCCGAGGATTTATCCACCACGGTAACATTTGCCCCCGCTTTCAAGAGGGTTTCCGCGGCATACAGCCCGGCGGGGCCGGCCCCGACAACAAAAATATCCGCACGATTTCGGGTGGTTCGAGTGCTTATTTTTCCAGTCATTGCTTCATCGCCAAGATACCGTTACTCTGATTTACATGTTTTCGAAAGTCGATGAGTTCGAAAAGATTAGAAAAGAGCTCTCATTGCTGGTCGCAAAGCACAAGAAAACCCGTGTCTGGTTTTGGCGAACCGGGATATCATCTCTCATGGCCGCGGTCCTCTGGATCATCATGTATAATATGGCCTCGGATAAAGCTACCGTTAAAGAGAGCCTGGCCATCATTCTGGGCGCCACCCTGATGTGGATTCTTTTTACGTGGGCGTTTTTCCTCCTTCGCAAGTTACATCTTCTGACCGCTGCCATCAAACAAATGGAACGCCAACTGGACATCTTGGTCGCGAGGCAAGAGGTGAACAGCGGCGACGCGCCGTCCAGCACATGATTGATCTGCACACCCACTCGACCTTCTCCGATGGGACACTTAC
>JBNKJV010000039.1:0-3250 GCA_050291465.1 Sedimenticolaceae bacterium
GGAAGACCGAGGTTGTTGCCGATCTTGTGGACCTTGGCGATGATCTCGTTACAGTACTTCTGGCCGTAACCGATGCTGTCCAGGATCTCGCGTGCCGCCATGGAGATCTCCGCGGTATCGATCCCATAGGGACAGAACACCGAGCAGCGACGGCACTGGGAACATTGGTGATAGTAGTTATACCACTCGTCCAGGGTCTCCCGGGTCAGGTCTTCCGCCCCCACCAGCTTGGGGAAAAATTTCCCCGCCAGGGTGAAATAGCGGCGATAGACCTTGCGCAGCAGGTCCTGTCGGCCCACCGGCATATTCTTGGGATCGGCGGTGCCCAGGAAATAGTGGCACTTGTCCGTGCAGGAACCGCACTTCACGCAGGCGTCGAGATAAACCTGCAACGACCGGTAGCGGCTGCGCAGGTCATCCAGCTTCTCCAGCGTCTTGTCATGCCAATCCTCGACCAGTTCGCCGGGGAATCCAAGATCGGTGTTGTGCTCAGGAGCTGCCACGTATGACGTCTTGGTATCCGCCATCGCGCCTTCCTGAATCGCCGGAACGTCTACGAACTCTTTAAGCTCCGGAACCTCAAAGTCTGCCTTAGCCATGTATTGCCCCCGTAGGCTCGGTAAAGGTTAGTTCTGCTCTTGTTCTTCCAGCGCCTTCGCCCAGGGAGCGATATGGCGCCGTTCACGCGGATTATCCACCTGGTTGCGGCCCGGGCTGAAAAATATCCCCGGCACATGCAACAGCTTGCTGAAGGGGAAGATAATCATCAGCACCGCCACCAGCAGCAGATGCAGCATAAGCGGCAGGTCGGCCGGCAGCGATCCGCCGGCGAAGGTGAAGAACTGCTTGACCGCGACAATATCGGTATGAGCGACGAAACTCATTGTCAGACCGCTGGAACCGATCAGCATCAGCAGGATCAGCATCAGGTAATCTGAGGGCGCGGAGATGTAACGTACGCGATCAACCAGGATGCGCCGCAGGAAGAGTCCGCCCAGACCGAGGGCCATGGCGAAACCGGCATACTTGCCGAACGGCTGTACCAGTTCAATCAGCAGCCAGACAACCCCGGGAACCCAGGACGGATCCACGAAATAACGCAGATGGCGCAGCAACACCAGTGCCAGCCCCATATGGAAGGCCCAGGAAAAAAGCCAGGTCCACTTGGTGCTTTTGAAAAGGCTCTCGAAAAATACCACCTCGCGAAACATACGCATAACCACGCCGGTCTTCGTTACCGGCGCCGGGGTGGTGGCGATCTTTAGGGGAGCGGGCGTTCTGGCATACTGGATGATCTTGATGGCCAAACCGATGACCAATACCAAGGTCGCCACGATGAACAGCAAGCCGAAGAAAATAGACATTTTCCTGCAGTCCTCTGTCGGAAGAAATTCCGAACCTGCGCCTGCGTGGACGCATTGGGTGCAAGGCTTTGAAAGGGCGGCCCCTACAAAAAACGGTGGCTGGAATCCAGATCTGATCCCCGTATTTTCTTGCCGGCTTTCTAACTGAGCCTTGTACTTATATGCGTGCCTTCCGGCACAGGATCCAGATTAAACAAGCCGGGAGAGGAAACCCCCTCCCGGCCGCTCGATACAGCTTAGATACAACCGGTCGGTTTCGGCAGACCGGCGAAACGGCAGGCCTGCTTGCCCGGACCGTACGGAAACAGAGCGTACAGGTACTTGCTGTTGCCCTTGTCCTTGCCCAGTTTCTTGCCAACGGCCTTGGTCAGAACACGTACGGCGGGAGCGATCTGATACTCTTCGTAGTACTCACGCAGGAAATTGATGATTTCCCAATGCTCGTCGTTCAGTTCCAGATCGTCCTGGGCTGCCATCACATTAGCAACAGCCGGAAACCAGTCATCCAGGTTTACCAGGAAGCCCTCTTCATCGACCTCAAGGGCCTTGCCTTCTACATCGATAGTAGCCATTTAATTTCTCCTAGGTTAGTAACTTTTCAAGGACCGGGGCTGCTTAAACCCAGGCCTGAACCTTGTCGTGCTCGGCGGCAAGATCAACAAAACCGGCGTAGTCTACCACTTCGACGCCGTCGATCAACTTGTCAGCCGATACGCCCCGTGCCTTCATGTCCGGGCCTAAAACATAAAGTTTTACGCCTGCTGCGGACTTTACCTTCTCCTCAATCGCGGTTCCGCTCATAACGGCATATACCGCGTCCTCATAGAAAAGGATGGCGCTCCCCTCTTTTGCGTAGGGCAAACAGCTTGCTACGGAGCTCTTCTCAAAGGGTGATTTGTTTACAGTATGTAACGTGCTCATTCCTATCACTCCGCATCAGAAACTGAAAATGACATCCTGCCCATCCATCAGATCAGCCAGTTCCGCCCGGCTGACCAGCTTAATGGAGTCCTTCTCCGCCCAGTCATCGTCCTCGTCCTCATAAGTGAGGTGCGTCAGATCCTCCAGTGTCAGGCCGCGCTCCTCCAGCGACTCCTTCTCGACATAGATCTTGGTGACATCGTAATCACCAAGGGCCGAGTAGGTCGGTGAGAAGTTCTTCATATCAACTTCCGTTGTATCCTGACCCTTAACCAACTGGTACACACCATCATCCAGGAACGCCAGGCTGACGTCCTGATCGAAAGCGGCGCCAATCAGCACAACCTCGAGCGATTCCCAGGCATAGATGGTGCCGTAGGGCGCACGACGGTTGAGGTACATGAACTTTTTAATATCTTCAGACATGATTCAACCCCCGTTCTTAATCGCCAAAAACCATCAGCCGATCCGACTGAATGGCGGCCTCGATCAACTGTCCCAGACCGGAAATACGGAACTTGGGATGGATGTTGGTGGCATCCTTACCGTTACGTTCGGCCTCACCGTCATCCACGATACCGCGCCGCTGAGCGGCCGCGACACAGACCACCAGGTCCAGGTCGTGCTGCTCCGCGAGATCGGCCCAACGGTTGACGATATGCCGGTCATCCTGCGGCGGCGTGGTCAGTCGGGTGCTGTTACCGACACCGTCGTGGTAGAAGAAGACACGAAAGACTTCGTGTCCCTTCTCCAGGGCGGCCTTGGTGAACTGGTAAGCCGAGTCCGCCGCCTGATGCTGGTAAGGCCCTTCATTGATTTGAATCGAAAACTTCATTTGCGATCCTTTTCTTATTGGGATTAACGCTTCGCAATCAGAAGCGAATGTGGTTAGAAGCGTTCAGATTCACACGACCGCCGTGCCAATCGTCCAAATGATACTTGGTGAACGGCAGACCGGTCTTCTC
>JBNKJV010000040.1:0-2830 GCA_050291465.1 Sedimenticolaceae bacterium
TCTACAAAGACCCATACATGAGAAGGATCATAGCCAAGTTTACGTGCAACGATATCGTTAATTTCCTTCATGGTTTGTTCAATTGCTTCCTTAGAGCTACCTTTCATTGTCTTTATGGTTATTAATGGCATTTATATCTCCTTATATATTTGAAGCGCTAACGTTGCCATAAGCCGCGCGAGGTACGAGCGTCGGATTTGATGGCCTGGTTATATTCCATCACGTTCATTTGAGAATTCCTCGTATTCTCTACCAAATTCAATCTCCATTGCGGTTCTGATGAGAGCGGGGTAACAAAACCAATATTGACGCCTTATTGAATCGCTAAACTCTTCACCACCCAATTCTTCTCTATATATGCGCTGATGAATTCCATCCAAAGGTTCTTTATCTATATCTAGAAGTTGCCGTCGATGCTTTTTAAGAAATAATCTTGTTTGTAGTTTTGTTTTTATAGAAAACCGCTTCAGTTCACCAACAACCTCTTCTAATTCATTTATTGACGCACAATCATTTCTCTTTGGGAAAAGGGAGCACGCAACCTTATAAAGATAAGAAACATCTAATTCTTCTTGATCTATTATCTTTCTTCGATTCATGAGCGCGACCTCACGGAATATAACGTTTAAGGTAAGGGGCCGAGGCGAAGCCGAGGTCCCGCGCAGGCCCGAAGGGCCGGAGTGTACTTGACCTGCTTGTTAGAGATAAATATGGCATGTTTTTGCTAACGAAAATAATACCTCATAAATTTTCAAGAAAATATGTTTATTTCTAACTTGCATTTATCTTCACTTGATTGTCAGATTTAAACCATGTATTAGATTCTTTTTTCAAGAGTAGGTAGCAAGTTAGAATTGCGGTGCAATGTGTTGCAGCCAACATAAATATTTCATGTGTTGGAAATTCGTACCCAGACATAAACGTATTAATCAGCGATAAGACTGAGACCATGTAAATGACTATATACGTAATACGAGCCCAATTTTTACCTTTACCTATATAGTAAATAAGCAAAATAACAAAAGCTGTTGCTAAAGCCATAGATATAAATACACCAACGACGCTAGGATGCCCGAGATTATTTATAATATTTGGTATTGCGGCTATTTTTATTAAAAGAGCAACAGATGTTAATAGCATAGAAATCCAAATTAAATATATTGCGATACTCACTGATTTAGGTTTGATATTCATAAGATCGCCTATTATTTCCACTATTTTGTTTTTTAATCTCTAACATTTGATTATGTGACACGCACGAATAATGACTTATGCTGCACGCACGAATATTGAGATATGCAGCCAATTGTTCTACAAATGTTCCCTTTCGTAACAACCCAGCCTGCGGAGATTTGTCCACGGTGTGGTTTTGTCCCAACTCCTGCTCCTTCGCAGTGGGATCCACAGAAAACGGTTGTTGAGAGGGGTTTGGTCGTTTCCTTCGATTTCATGGGTTTGCGCTTCCTTTCACCGGTTTGGAGTTGTTGTTTGCTCTATTTTTGAGCATTTGGGCGTTTTGGGCAAGTTTTAGGGGGTTGGGGGTAGGTATTGTGGGGCAAAATTCTTTGCCCCGAGTTTCTTTTATGCCCCCTCACCCTAGCCCTCTCCCGGAGGGAGAGGGGATGGACTACTGGGCTGAGGGAGAGAGGATAAGATGTGAAGTTTCTGAGGAAGAACTCCCCCTCCTAGCCTCCCCCGCAAGCGGGGGAGGTATCGGAATTATGGGTTCCCATTTGCGGGGGAGGTATTGGGAGAATTAGTTACAGGGGCTTTTGGAAGCTGAAGGCGCCGCGGATGTCGCCTTTTTCGTAGCCGCGGGCCTTGTCTTCGGGATAGAGGGCATCCAGTTTTTCCGCCACGGCTTCGTCCAGGGCGTGGCCGTGGCATTTGAGGCAGATTTCGCCGGTGGGGATGGCTTTCATGTAGCGGAAGTAGCGTTTGCCGTCCTTTTGCATGGTCCAGGTCATTTCCATTGCGGTGACGTCTTCCCCGGCCGCCTTGCGGGCGTCGAACATCTGCAGGACATTGGATTCATGGGGGTCTGCGGAGTTTTTGGGATTGCGGTTTTTGAGGCTGGTGCGGGCCAGTTGCCAGCCGGACTCCTCGGATTTCTGGGCGGCGATTTCCGGGGCTTTGAGGTTGCAGACGCCGATGGCGTTGACCGGGCCGCCTTCTTTCATGGCGGCCTGTAGTTCGCCCTTCAGCTCACCCATGAATGCCTTTACCAGGCCCCTTGCCTCCTGGGTCATTTCTTGGGTCTGGTCCGCCAGCAGGTAGCCGGGCAGTAGCGCGCAGAACAGGAACGTCAGTAGCTTCTTTTTCATGATTGCATCTCCTTAGGCATGTAATGGCTCTGTGGCCGATACGGCGTCTTCTATTATTGCTTTACTGCGGACGGCCGATGTAATTACGGATACTTCTTATAAATTCATAGCCCTCTTGTGGGGTGTACGGGAAGGATGGGGGTTACTGCTCACCCTCCCCCGGGGGCACAAAGTGGTCGTCGTTGGGGTTGAGGAAGATGAAGCGGAAATCACCCGGTTCCATCTCCACATAGTCCATGGTGGTCCCTTTCAGGAGCACTTCATACTCCGGCGCCCACACCACCTGCACATCTCCGGCGCTGATCTGGATGTCTTTGTCGTTGGCCTCGTCGAATCCCATCAGGTATTCAATGGAGCCGTCCTCTTTCCTTCGCGCCACCAGGCGCAGGGCCATGCCCTCTGCGCCACCCTGCTTCGCAGCCATCTGCACCTGCTCGGAGGCGGCCTCAGTCAACTTGAACATATCTATACCTCAAATCTCTGTTCATTCCGGCTTCCGTTCCCTG
>JBNKJV010000041.1:0-2015 GCA_050291465.1 Sedimenticolaceae bacterium
ACATGGTGCTCATCCCCACCTTTGACCAGAATACACTCATTGGAGCGGCCATCGGCCTTCAATAATGAGGAATGGTTGAACAATACCTGAATCAAAATATGAAACAGTAAAAAAGAAGGGACCGACCATTTTCAGCCGGTTTTTCTTTACAGTGTCATTCCCGGTTTAGTAGGCCCGGCCGGTTTCCCGGCCAGGCCCCTAGCCAGACCCGTACTTGGAGATTTCCACCATACGGTTCCTCCGCTGATATGACTCACAGTGCATGTCCCCATATCGCCATGTGCGAATGAGGGGCTGGAAGAGGATAGTCTTTCAATAGATCTTTAAACCGCTTCCAGGTCATGGTGGATCGTTGGCTGCGGCGGTTCAGCCATTTATGCCAGGACTTCTCTACTGATCGGATTAGTAGCTTGAGCCTGTGCTCGTTGCCCCTTACTCCGAAGTAGTTGATGTGGCCCCGAATTCGAATCACCAGCGCCGCGTGTTGCTCCCTAACCGATAGGTGTCGTTGGCGACGACACAATTCGTGGAGTTCCTTTTTCGTCCCTCTCAGGCGTTTCACGCGGGTGTGGGTTCCCAGGTACCATCCTCCTTTACGGTTCCGTTTCCACAGCACCGTAAAGCCTATAAAATCGAATGTTTCCGGACCAGGTCCTTTGTAGTTCCTCGGCGGCCGCCGAAAATCCACCATTCGAGTCTTGTCAGGATGGAGCTCCAGGCCGTATCGTCCCAGCCGCTTTTCCAGCACTCGCAATACCTTCTCGGCGTCTCCCCGATGTTCGAATCCTATCAGGAAATCGTCCGCGAACCGCAACAGTCTGGCCTTGCCGGTGAGTCGCGGTTTCACTTCATGTTCGAACCACAGGTCCAGAACATAGTGCAGGTATACGTTAGCCAATAGTGGCGACAGGGTTGAGCCTTGCGCGGTCCCGGTTTCCGGGGTTGTTATCTCCCCGCTTTCCAGGACCCCTACATGGAGGCATTTGCCGATGAGTCTCATCAACGACTTGTCGGCGATTCGCCGCTGGAGCAGTTCCTTTAACTTCTTCCGGTCGATTCGGTCGAAATAGGAGACGACATCTGCATCCAGCACCCAATTGATCTCGCCCCGGTGGGCGGCTTCGTCGAAGGCTCGCAGCGCGTCGTGGGGTTTCCGGCCCGGTCGAAAACCGTATGAGCAGTCCAGAAAGTCTTGCTCGTAAATCGCTCCCAGCAGCTCGCCAAGTGCGTTTTGCACGATCTTATCCTCCAGAGACGATATCCCTATCGGCCGCTTCTTGCCGCCTTCTTTGTCGATGAAAACTCGCCGGAGCGGCTGATGACGATATCTCATCGTTTTCAACCGTTGGTGCAGTCCATGGAGGTTCTCCTCCAGGTTCTGTCCATATTGCTCCTTTGTTATCCCATCCACGCCTACCGCGGCGTTGTTGCGTATCCGGTTGTATGCTCGCCTCAGTGCCGGCACATCTATGTGGTGCGCCAGGGAGAGCAGCCGCCCCGGACTACGCTTCGCTGCTTCTGCTACCCTTATCAATCCCGGTGACATGCCTGGTAAGAATCTCTGTTCCATGACATCTTTCCTCCATAAGGTTCGTATCAACTCGGACCGCCTTTGCTCGGGTGGGTCCCACTGCCACGTCGTTCCCCACCGTTTTGGCTCTTATGCGGTCCTACGACTCCCTGACGTCCTTCGGCTTCGGCTCCGGTTCCCCTTGCTTGCTGCCTACCTCGCCGCGAGTGTCTTCTTCTTTACCGGACTTCTGCGTGCACTCGCCGACGCAGGTCCGCTGGAGATTTTGGTTCGGCTCCCCATGAGCCGTACTTCACGAGGAAACGTCAGGGTCTCCCAGGTTACTGGGCCGTCCTCTTCGTACGTGCCATGACCGACCACCTCGCCGGCCGCGTCGTCCCCTTATGCCCTCTTGTCGGCGACGACACTGCTGCCTTCAGGTCCTACGATACCTTGGGCTGATGCCGGAATGTCCCTTTCGTTGGCTGAATATCATGGCCCACAC
>JBNKJV010000042.1:0-1784 GCA_050291465.1 Sedimenticolaceae bacterium
GGCCGCCTCGCAGGCGGCCGCCACGGTATTGGGGATGTCATGAAACTTGAGATCGAGAAAGATATCGAATCCCATACCCACCAGCCTCTCCACGAATGCGGGCCCAAGACGGGTGAACATCTCTTTGCCTACCTTCAGCCGACACAGTGCCGGGTCGAGGCCCGACACCAGATCCAGGGCCGGCTCCGCCGCCGGATAATCCAGCGCCACAATTATCCTCGGTCCCGGTTGCAGCTCACTCACTTCATCATCTCCTGTACTCGTTTGTTTCCAGCTTCGGTCTTAACCGGCTTTACACTGCCCCAGGTATGGCAACTGGGACATTGCCAGTGCATGGTCTTGGCGTTAAAACCGCACTTGTTACAGCGGTAGGCGGGACGCTCTTCCAGTAACCGCGCCAGCAACTGACGCAGTGTCATTAGCGTCTCTCCGGTGGGTACCGCCTCACGCAAGGAAAAAGAGAGCAGCCGCTCCAACCCGTCCAGACTCGGCCTGTCCTGAAGAAAAGCGGTGATAAAGGCGACCGCCTTGGCGTCCCCCTCCTGCTCCTGAATCATATCGGTCAGCAGCAAGGCCACAGCCGCGCTGCTGTGTTGCTGAAGCAGTTTCTCCAGGTAGAGGCGCAAGCCCTTTCGATCCCCCATTCTGTCATAGCAGGCCTTGATCGAAGGCAGTACTTCGGTCAGATAATCCGGGTCCTGTTGTCCTACCTGCTGAAAATTCCGGATGGCCCCCTTACAGTCTCCCCGTTCCATATCGAGCTGGCCCAACAGTATGGTGGCGCGGACACAGTTGCGGTCATTGTTCTGGGCGCGTTTCGCCATCTGGGTCGCCTGTGAGTAATCACGGGACTTGTAGGCGCGTTCCGCCAGTTCGCAATAGTATTGCGCCCGCTCTTTATAACGCCCTTCACCGGACAGGGAGTCCAGCCGCGCCGCCACATCCAGGCACTTGTCCCACTCTTTTAGCCGTTCGTAGATAACCAGCAGGTTCTGCAGGGCACGATCATGGTAAAGCCTGGAGTCGGCCAACTCCTCAAACAGGTGTTCCGCCCGGTCCAGCAGACCGGCCCGAAGATAGTCCTGCCCCAGTTCCAGCAGCGCCTGGGCCCGGTGTTCCCGGCTCAGGGTGGGTCTGGCGATCAGGTTCTGGTGGATACGGATCGCCCGGTCCACCTCACCCCGGCGGCGGAACAGATTACCCAGGGCCAAATGGGTCTCCACCGTGTCACTGTCCACCTCCAGCATCTGCACAAAGACATCGATCGCCTTGTCTGGCTGTTCATTCAGCAGATAGTTGAGCCCTTTGTAATAGGTGGGATCGTTCAGCTTCGAAATCTTTCCATCCTGCCCATGCGCACCACGCCGCGCCAGCATCCATCCGGATGCGGCGGCAAGGGGCAGTAACAGGAGCAACAGTTCCATTGTAAAGGCGACTACTCTTTGATGGGTATGGTGCGCAGGTTCTTCAGCTCTTCCGTCGCCGTCTTCACCTTACGCTGCAGCGCCTTGTTCTCCCGTTTCACGCGCAACAGGGCCAGGGAGGTAAAGGCCACTCCCAACAGGATTCCCAGAATAACCGATCCGATCAAAGCGACGGAGAGCGGCAGATCCTGTTCCCCGAAATAGTAATTAATATGGACGTTGCCGGCATTCAACCAGGCAATGGCGCTACCGGCCGCGACGAACAGCAGAAACAACAACAGTTTGAAAAATTGCATGCCCTACCCTCTGCAATAACAGTTGCAGGTACTCAGGCAACAGTCGCTGAGTCCCGGAACCGTT
>JBNKJV010000043.1:0-1719 GCA_050291465.1 Sedimenticolaceae bacterium
GGGATCCTATCCCACCATTCGCACCGAACCCAGGAGTGACCAGCGTTGTCCGTTGCCACATTGATTTTGGTACAGAGAACATACAAAGCGGCTTCGTTCGCGGTGGGATAGGATCCCACCCTACTGCTTTTCAGAATACTGCATCAATCCACCTCATACCCAAAAGAATATTCTCTGCGCCTCTGCGTCTCAGCGGTTCAATTTTCTTTTGCCCTAAGTGATAAGGGACGCACTATCCCCCTTTCGGAAACGACTTGTCATAAGGCGGCGTCAAAGTCGGCGCATCCTGGCGCGGTTCGGATGCCTGCAACACCGACTCGAAGGTGGGCGCAACCTCCACGCGATCCCCCAACCCCCACAGCGGCTTGGGCACGCCAAACCAATTGAGCAGCGTGGCGGCAAAGGAGGTGGAATCAAAGGGGATCTCCCCTTCGGCCCGGACGACGGACTGCTTCTTGATCCAGGGCGAGACCATGATGGTCGGCACCCGCGGTCCCATCAGGTCGTAGGCAAAGCCGTTGTTCAGATCATGGGGCCAGGGCTTTTTGGCATAGGGCGGTGCGACGTGGTCGTAGATGCCGTTGTTTTTATCGAAGGTGATGACCAGCAGCGTCTCCTCCCAGCCGGGCCCATTCTTGATCGCCTCGTAGATCTCATTCAGCGCCCTTTCCGCGGGGACCAGATCGGCGCCGGGATGGTAGGAGGTGGCGCCGGACGGAGCGATCCATACCGGCTCCAGAAAACTGAACGCGGGCAGGTTGCCGTCTTTCGCATCCTTCTTAAACTGATCAAGGTCCGCCAGAAAGGAAGAGCTATCGGCATCGACACTCGGGATCTGCCCCTTGAGGTAGAGCTGGTAGGTGAAGATGCAATCCTCCCACAGCACCGCGTTATAGATTTTCCAGTCGGTAATGCCCTGGCTCCAGAGCGCCTTCCAGATGGATTGGCGGTGCGGGAAATTGGGCCAGTATTTATAGACATCACCCCCCTCCCAGGTGCCGAGCTGATCGAAGGCGGAACCGGTAACGGAAAAGGCGCGATTCACATCGGTACCGCCGGGGATGGAACAGAACCAGCGGTCGGAGACCCCGAACTGTTTAGCCAGGCCGTTCATGATCGGCAACTGTTCCGGGCTGAAGGTCTCCATCACCTGGGGATTGGCGTTGTTAAGGATAAAGCCGCCCATATCCGGTTTGGCGCGGCCCCAGTAGCCCGGCTCTTCGGCGAACATCTGTTGCAGGTTGTCGGTGGTGTCGTGGAAGGGGTCCTGATCCAGGGCGATGAGATCCCACTGCTCACTCAGTTGGCCGTCCTTGAACTTGCTGACATGGACCTTCTTATCCCCGTCGTAGTTAAAGTGCTCCGTACTCGCACCATCGAACGGCCCCTGCGGACCGATGTAGTGACACCCCTCATCCCCCTGCTCGTACAACCAGCCGCAGACGTTATCGAAGGAGCGGCTCTCCACCATGTAATAGACCACATGCTTAATCTTCGAACGCATGAAGTCCATGCTGCCCGGCGTAGTCGCCCGTTGCGATTGAATGGGAATACGCGGCTGGAACCCGGTCAGCACCGCATCGGAGCCGATACCGTCCGGCAGCTCACCCTCCCGGACGGGACCAACGAGCACACCCTCCTGATCGGGATCAAAACGCCACAGCCGGTACGCGCCCTCGCCCGGATGCCAGTCCAGAATATGATCACCGATAGCGGTAA
>JBNKJV010000044.1:0-1365 GCA_050291465.1 Sedimenticolaceae bacterium
CCGGCAGGCTGGTAGCTAGACTTGCAGCGTCGGCGGTAACGGCGGCGTTGATGCGTAGTCAGGCGAACGTGTGGGCCATGATATGCAGCCAACGAAAGGGACATTCCGGCATCAGCCCAAGGTATCGAAGGACCTGAAGGCAGCAGGGTCGTCGCCGACAAGAGGGCAAATGGGGACGACGCGGCCGGCGAGGTGGTCGGTCATGGCACGTACGAAGAGGACGGCCCAGTAACCTGGGAGGCCCTGAGGTTTCCTCGTGAAGTACGGCCCATGGGGAGCCGAGCCAAAATCTCCAGCGGAACTGCGTCGGCGAGTGCACGCAGAAGTCCGGCTAAGAAGAAGCCACTCGCGGCGAGGTAGGCAGCAAGCAAGGGGAACCGGAGCCGAAGCCGATGGACGTCAGGGAGTCGTAGGACCGCATAAGAGCAAAAACGGTGGGGAACGATGTGGCAGTGGGACCCACCCGAGCAAAGGTGGTCCGAGTTGATACGAACCTTATGGAGGAAAAATGTCATGGAACAGAGATTTCTACCAGGCATGTCACCGGGACTTATAAGGGTAGCAGAAGCAGCGAAGCGAAATCCGGGGCGGTTACTGTCATTGGCGCACCACATAGATGTGGGAGCACTGAGGAGAGGATACAGCCGGATACGCAACAACGCCGCGGTAGGGGTAGATGGGGTAACAAAGGAGCAATATGGAGAGGACCTAGAGGCAAACCTTCGGGACCTGCATCAACGGCTGAAAACAATGAGATATCGTCACCAGCCGCTCCGGCGAGTCTTCATCGAGAAGGAAGGAGGCAAGCAGCGTCCGATAGGGATATCGTCGTTGGAAGATAAGATCGTACAAAACGCGCTCAGCGAGTTGCTGGGAGCGATTTACGAGCAGGATTTTTTGGATTGCTCATACGGCTTTCGACCGGGACGGAAACCCCACGATGCGCTACGGGCTTTCGACCAAGCCGCCCACCGAGGCGAAATCAATTGGGTGTTGGACGCAGATGTCGTCTCCTATTTCGACCGAATCGACCGGAAGAAAATAAAGGAACTGCTCCAACGGCGAATAGCCGATAAGTCTCTGATGAGACTCATTGGCAAATGCCTCCATGTTGGGGTCCTGGAGAGCGGGGAGATAACAACCCCAGAAACCGGGACCGCGCAAGGCTCCACATTGTCGCCATTACTTGCAAACGTATACCTACACTACGTATTGGACCTGTGGTTCGAGAACGAAGTGAAACCACGACTATCTGGCAAAGCCAAACAGTTGCGGTTTGCCGACGATTTCCTGATAGGATTTGAACATCGGGAGGACGCCGAGAAGGTATTGCGAGTGCTAACAAAGCGGCTGGCCCGGTACGGA
>JBNKJV010000045.1:0-1239 GCA_050291465.1 Sedimenticolaceae bacterium
CCTGTGGCTCTCCATGGCCAGCAACCGCGACTGCATCAATCTCGACTTCAACACCATGCAGCACGAGGAGATCCGTCAGGTATTCGGCCACCAGATGGCCGGAGCGGAGATCGGCGTCATTGAGGGCAACAAGGGGCTCTACGACGGCGTGGCGCTGGACGGCAGCGACAGCAACGCCGCCATGGCCACCCTGCTGCAGGCTCCGGTGATCCTGGTCATCGATACCCAGGGCATCACCCGAGGCATCGCGCCCCTGCTGCTTGGCTATCAGGCCTTCTCCGATGAGGTGAACATCGCCGGGGTGATCCTGAACCGGGTGGGGGGAGAGCGCCACGAAGGGAAGCTGCGCGCGGTAGTGGAGCACTACACCGATATCCCGCTGCTGGGCGCGGTGCGCAACAATCGGGAACTGATGATCGAAGAGCGCCATCTGGGGCTAGTCCCCAGCAACGAGGCGGGGGAGGCGAATGCCCAGATCCAACGCCTGGGCCGCGCCGTGGCGGAGCAGGTGGACCTGGAGCAGGTGATCCAGATCGCCGCCAGCGCCCCGGAACCGCCCACGGCGGACTTTCCCGGCGAACCGGCCGAAATCACGGTACGCATCGGCTACGCCCGCGACCGGGCCTTCGGCTTCTACTACCCGGACGATCTACAGACCCTGGAGCGTCTGGGGGCGGAGCTGGTGCCCTTCGATGCCCTGACCGACCCCCATCTTCCCGCCGTGGATGGGCTGTTCCTGGGCGGTGGATTCCCCGAGATCGCCATCGCCGAACTGGAGGCCAATAGCTCCCTGCGCGAGGAGATCCGGCAGTTTATTGAGGACGGCGGCCCGGTCTACGCCGAGTGCGGCGGGCTGATGTATCTCGCCCGTTCCCTCACCTGGAAGGAAAAAAGCGGTAGAATGGTGGGCGTTATCCCCGGCGACGCCGTGATGCACGAACGGCCGCGGGGCAGGGGCTATGTGCGGTTGCGGGAAACGGGCGCCGCGCCCTGGTCCCCCACCGCCGAGGCGGGGCAGGAGATTCCGGCCCACGAGTTCCACTACTCGAGCCTTGAAAACCTCGCGCCGGAGGTCACCTATGCCTATGAGGTGGTGCGCGGCGCCGGGATCGACGGCCGTCACGACGGCATCGTCTACAAGAATATGCTGGCCAACTACACCCATATGCGGAACGTGGGCCACAACCGGTGGGCGGAACAGTTTCTGGCCCATGTGAAACGTTTGAAAAACAGGGAACG
>JBNKJV010000046.1:0-863 GCA_050291465.1 Sedimenticolaceae bacterium
GGTTTCCAGCTTTTTGAAAGGCACCACAACCGTACCCATCAGGTCACCAATCTTCAGCGTACGCTTACCACCGATACAAATGGTTGCACCCTTGTCATCTCCAGGAGAGAGCGCTTTAGGTAGAACATTCAGGCAGTGCATGCAACGAACACAGTTACGATTGTCTACAACCAGCGCATCATCATCTGCCAGGCTTAATGCCTGTGTAGGACAACGGGTGATTACATTATCGATAATGTATTGACGTCCTTTTGTGTCCAGATAGCCTTTGAAGGCTTCCTGACTAACCTTCATGTCGTCACGCCAGGTGCCGATGACAGCAAAGTCCGAGCGTTCAATGGCGTTCTGGCAATCGTTACCACAACCAGAGATTTTGAATTTGAATTTATAAGGCAGTGCAGGGCGGTGAACATCATCGGTGAAGTTGTTCTGTAATGAGCGGTGTACTCTTTGCTCATCAAGGCAAGACTGTTCACAGCGTGAAGCACCGACACAGGACATACCTGTGCGTACACAAGGACCAGCACCACCCAGGTCCCAGCCATAATCATTGATTTCATCAAAGAAATGCTGGGTAGATTCGGTATCAACACCAATAAACATAATGTTACCGGTTTGTCCGTGGAAGGTTACCAGGCCTGAACCATGCTTTTCCCAGCTATCAGCTAACTGACGTAACATACCAGTCGTGTAGTGATTACCCGCAGGTGGTTGAACGCGAACAGTGTGGAATTCTTTAGATTCCGGGAAAGCCTTACCTACTTCAGAGAAGCGAGGAATAATGCCTGAACCGTAACCGAATACAGAAACAGTACCGCCTTTCCAGTAACCTTTACGAGTTTCGTAAGAATGTTCCAGCTGGC
>JBNKJV010000047.1:0-816 GCA_050291465.1 Sedimenticolaceae bacterium
CTCTTACAAATACAAAAGCCAAACTTTGCATCACAGAGGATGGAAAGATTTGTACGACACTCATGACTACATGGCTGAGCACAACTAACCAAGTATGAACCCAAATCCTGAAGTATAAGGCTTAGGTACAGTATTAAAGCATGTAGGCCAATGTGTATACTAGAGAAAGAAAGCACATAGGATAAATATGGTCAAGGGTCACTTGCCTTGCTCCCCCGCTGACTGCTGCTCAAAGTCTTGGAAGTCAAGTTCTTGAAGATTCCCAAAGTCGTTGGCGCCTAACGATAGCGATCGGAAACAAGCAATTGCAAATAAACAAATAAATAAACAGTGCACCAAACAGTACCTAAATTATAATCAAACAGTACCAAATTATTCTACTCATCGCTATGAACGCGTGAGTGCAAGAATCACCTAAATCAGAGTTACGGTTAAGAAGTTATAAAGGTTTTAAGTTAATAGATTAAATAGGAAATAATAAACCGAATTTATTAGGAAAAAGACCTAATTGTAATTATAAAAAGTTAAACGGGACCTAAATGTAAAATTACAGGGACTAAAATATAATTTTAGAAAAGTTTTAGGGGTGTTTTTGTAAAATTTCCATGGTTCGGGTATTTTCTAGAATCTTGGATTTATTTTTCTATTAAAAATTCCGTGGAATAGGTCTATGGGCCGGTGGACCGAGTCCACGCAGTCGGCTCATGGGTTCATATGATTCATTAAATTGTGGCCATCCAAACTAGGATCTACGGCTTGGATCTTATGCTGTGAAGGGGTACACAGTGATATATTTTCAGCCGCACGCGAGGCGAT
>JBNKJV010000048.1:0-813 GCA_050291465.1 Sedimenticolaceae bacterium
GCTCAGGCGCCGCTTGATGAGGGGAATGGAGGAGGCATTGGCGGTGCCTCGCTTCCTCTACCACCAAGCACGGGAGGGCACCCCTTGGCGGCGCACGTCGCGGCAGCACTGGCCGGGGCGGTGGTGGCTCGGGCGTTGTCCGATGAAGGTGACGACCCCGGTCTCACTGATAGGGTGGGCCCACCTGGCAGCGAGAGGGAGGCGACGGCCGAATCGGACAAGCAGCCGAATCGGACAAGCACCCCGGGCTCACTGACAGGGTGGGCCCACCTGTCAGCGAGAGGGAGACGACGGCCAAAATGGACAAGCGGAGGAGTTGGGCCGCGGCTGGGATGGAAAATAAGGGAGGAGGCCGGGCCAAAAATAAGGAAAAAAGAATTTCTGAATTAAAATTGGATTTTTGAATTTACCAAGGCTTTGGAAATTTGTAGAAGGAGATTTAGGAGGAATTTTGACATGAGGATTTTTTCTAAATTCTCCTATGCTCCTCAAGGATATTAGAAAAATGAAATATGCCATGTCATGCTATGCAACCTTAGGCAAAATTAATTAATGAAAGATTTCACCTTATACGGTTTATCTAGAAATGCAACCTAATGCACTGCTAATTTGACAAAATTTTATTACTGCAAAAGGTGGGTGTTATAGACTTACCCCCTTAGAGAAATATCACCCTTGAGATTTAGGAATCGCTCAAAAATAATTTAGGATAATCTGCTCTGAACTCTTCTTCGTGCTCACAGGTAGCTTCATCCTCCGTGTGGTGACTCCACCGAACCTTGCACATCTTAATGACCTCATTACGAGTTACTC
>JBNKJV010000049.1:0-713 GCA_050291465.1 Sedimenticolaceae bacterium
GCCATGGCCGTGGCCTATGACAGGGTGATCCACTGTCCCCCTTGCTATTCATCATTGTGATGGATGTTTTCAATGCCTTGTTCCGCAAGGCGGAGGAGTGGTCATTGCTTCAGCACCTTGGCATTCTGGGGGTGCTTGCTGCTGGTTGGGCTGCATGTGGTTGAGGGTTTGCAGCATGGCTTGCATCAGCTGAGTCTGGGTGGTGAGCAGTTGCTCCAGGTGAGCTTGTTGTTGTTGTTGTTGTTGTTGTTGTTGCTGTTGCTGTTGCTGGGCTGGCCATTGCACTGGCTGTTCCTGGTGTTCACCATCTGATGGTTTGGGAAAAAGGGAAGAATGAGATTCCACGTAACCCAACTATATGCACAAGGGATATGGGAAAAATGCTGTCATTTTATTTATCTTAATATAGATGAGGTTGTAGACAAGGTGCCAAAGCAACCCACGACTCTCACTAACACTCACAAACACAAACATCAATCATCAAACAAGCGATGACTAACGCCACATTATTACAGACTCAGGTGACTCCTAACGACTGCGGGATCCGGAGGGGGAGTGGCTGCCCAATGCGGGCTCCTTGCCCGAACTCTGGACCGAGGAGGTGGCTATCCAGGTGTCTGTGTCGGACGCATAGAGGTCACTGGCCTGACCATCTACCATCCTCCTATAGCCTCGGATGGTGGCGTCTGCGTTTCGCAGCTGAGCGCGAAGAG
>JBNKJV010000050.1:0-771 GCA_050291465.1 Sedimenticolaceae bacterium
GTCAGCTCCGCACTATCGAGATCTACGATGTGGGCATCGATGCCGAGTGACTTGAGTTGCGCCGCACTTTCGGGTGTGCGCACCACGCCCTGCACCGGAATCTTTCGTTGCAGGTATTCACTGGCGACTCGGCGCCCCACATAGCCGCAACCGATGATAAACAACGACATGGGGCGTAATGGATCAGTAGCTTTCGGGATCGGCGTCCGCTGGTGCCGGATGATCTAGGGCCGGGGCGGGTGCAGAGCTCCCGCGTACGGCCGGCATGTCGATGGGTTCCAAGACCTCGTCCGGCGCGCTGCCTACCGCCACCGCCAGACCGCTGCGGTAGAAGTTCATGGCCTCTTCGCTCTCACCCAGCCTTTCCAGTAGTCGGCCCAGTTCACAATAGGCCTCACTGGTGGGTTTGATGCCGATGCTCGCCTCCAGATAGCTCCGCGCCTTGCCCCACAGGGCATTCTGCAGGCTCAGACGTCCCAGCGCCCGCAGCAGCACGGGGTTTTGCGGCTGCTTATCCAGCCAGGATTCGGCGGTGGTCAGGGCGAAGCCGGGCTTCTCCGGCTGCAGCTTGCCATAGAGATCCATCAGCCCATCGTCCCACTGCTGGCGCAACATGTCGCGCAGCAGCGGTTCGGCGATCTCGCTCTTGCCCTTCTCCAGCAGGTATTCGCAATAGTCGCTCTTCAGTGCCCGCTCGGCGCGCACATGTTTGGGGATGCCGTTCCACACCATGGTGACCCGCTCGGGATCCTCCACCTGGGCCGCCTTCTC
>JBNKJV010000051.1:0-767 GCA_050291465.1 Sedimenticolaceae bacterium
GGGCAAAACGGTCAACCTGACCGGCGTCATACTGAGCGGCACGGATGCCGGGAACTACACCCTCGATAGCGTCGGTGGTGTGTCTGCCGACATCACCGCCCGCACGCTGAATGTGAGCTACAGCGGTGTGGACCGGGTTTATGACGGTACTACGATAGCTAGTGTCACTACTACGGATGACCGCGTCGCGGGCGATCTGTTGAGCGTCAGCGATACGGCGATCTTCGCCGACAAGAACGTCGGTAACGCTAAGGTGGTCAGCGTCGGCGGTGCCAGCCTCAGCGGCACCGATGCGGGCAACTATGTGCTGGCCTCGACTACCGGCACCACCACGGCGGATATCACCGCCCGCACTTTAACGGTGAGCTACAGCGGTGTGGACCGGGTTTATGACGGCACCAGCGATGCCACGGTCACCACATCGGATGATCGTGTCGCGGGCGATCTGTTGAGCGTCAGCGATACGGCGAGCTTCGCCGACAAGAACGTCGGTACCGGCAAGACCGTGAGCGTCAGCGGTGCAAACCTCAGCGGCACCGATGCGGGCAATTATGTGCTGGCCTCGACTACCGGCAGTACCACGGCGGATATCACCGCCCGCACGTTGACTGTTAACTACAGCGGTGTGGACCGGGTTTATGACGGTACTACGGTAGCTAGTGTCACTACTACGGATGACCGCGTCGCTGGTGATCTGTTGAGCATCAGCGATACAGCGAGTTTCGCCGACAAGAACGTTGGTGCCGGCAAGGCGGTCAGCGTCAGCG
>JBNKJV010000052.1:0-767 GCA_050291465.1 Sedimenticolaceae bacterium
GAGGATTCGTTTGCTTTGTTTTAGTGGTGTTCATGATTGATTTGGATCTTTGCTTGAGTGTCAGTGTGTTGTGAGGCCCGTCTCGCAATGACGCCTTAATTATCTATTATCTATAAATAAAGTTAGAATCAATGGCTTAGTTATATTTCATCTCTGTGGATTTACCACTATCCTTTTCCCCCTGCCACTATTCTTTTGGGTATTCTTTATCTCATCAATCCTCATACTTCAGATGGCCAACACAAGGAACCGCAACACCAATGTCGAGAACAACATTGGGGAGAACAACCAGGACGGCAACCCACCACCGCCCCCTCCGCCTACTCTTGAGCAAGTGCTAGTTATGCAAGCACAAATGCTTCAGACCATGCAGCAGACCATGGTCAACATGAAAGCTACTCAACCTGAAGCACCGCCACCACCGCCGAGGGATAGGTGGGGAGATTTTCAGCGCACTAAGATGCCTACCTTTTCTCAAGCCATGGAGCCGATGGATGTTGATGATTGGCTCAAGTCTGTTGAGAAGAAGTTGCAAGTGGTACAATGCAATAATCGTGAGAAGGTGCTGCTAGCCTCTAACCAACTTTCTGGTCCTGCAGCCGACTGGTGGGATGCTTACGTGGAATCCCATGAGGAACCTGAGAGCATCAACTGGCCAGAGTCTAGAGCTGCTTTCCGTGCACATCATGTTCCCCAAGGGGTTATCAAGCTGAAGAAAAAGGAGTTCCAGGATCTAAAACAGGGGTCCATGACCGTGAATGAGTATG
>JBNKJV010000053.1:0-745 GCA_050291465.1 Sedimenticolaceae bacterium
AAAGCTTGTTTATCAGCTCGCCGAGGCTTATCGCAGATTTCCACGTCCTTCATCGCCTTCTACCGCCTAGGCATCCACCATATGCGCTTAATCACTTGACCATATAACCCCAAACAGCCTCATCTTTCACCCTACAAGCAAGGTGCGATTAAGAAAGTCGTTGCAGGTTTCACACTAATGAAGAGCCTACAGGCCATATGTCACGCTGGTACATGAATGCAACATACCCAACATAAATACGAGAACTCAATAATGCTTACGCATTAAAAAGAATATTTATGTCGTTTTGTTTATTTATTACAGACTTCAAATTATTAAAGAACATCGTTACCTGGTAACGTCTGGTTAATGCCAGAATTGAATCATTTAAACAAATGACTCAAGTTTGTCATCACCATTTGGTGGAGCTAGGCGGGATCGAACCGCCGACCTCCTGCGTGCAAGGCAGGCGCTCTCCCAGCTGAGCTATAGCCCCTTTTACTGGTCTTTTTTTCGCTGCTCTGCGTTGCACTTGTCGCTCGTTCGGTCACGTACCTGATGTACGCTCCTTCACTCGCTCCGGCGTGCGCCTTGATCAACAAAAAAAATCCTGCGTAAAATGGCAGGAGTTGGTGTTTGATTTTATTCAGGTTGGACTAAGGCTGCGCCGTAGCGTACTTCAGTACGTGAGGGGCTGGCTTCGTTCAAGCTGGATAAAATTGGTGGGTCTGGGTGGATTTGAACCACCGACCTCACCCTTATCAGG
>JBNKJV010000054.1:0-700 GCA_050291465.1 Sedimenticolaceae bacterium
TTCCCCATCCCGAAGGGTGGTATCAAAAATAATCAATTTGTCACTGTTCATGCTCTGCTCCTGCATCACGCCAGACTGATAACGTCTGGATGATGAGATTAGAAATTGGTTTCAAAACTGTCTTGGTGCGTGCTGCGGGCCCTCGCCAGGGCAAAAGTGGAAGTTGTGCCCCTCAGGGCAGCAGTCGCAGCAGAGCTAGGGGGAGAGTGAAAGAGAAGAGACGCACGGCACAGCCCCGCGCGAAGCGGTTCTTTTCCCTGTGGGATTGTGCGCTGCAAACCTGCATTTCGAAAACTCAACTCGGTTCAGATGCTCAAAATATAATCCACGGGGCCGCAATTGCCAAGGCCTCTTCCCTTATCTGGAGGCGTTGGCGCACGAATCAACCGCCATCCTCCAGATCGGTGGTGGCTTCCGACTCCTCCTCCACCTCGCTGCGGCCCCGTTCCGCCCGGTGGCGGCGCAGATAGAACAGGGTCAGCACCGGACCGGCGATGGCGTAACCGAAGAAGGTAAGAAAAAGGACCAGCGGCGGGTGCCATAGAAACACGGCAAAACCCAGCATCACCACCACCAGCGCGAAAAAGGGGACCTTACCCTTGAAGTCGATCTCCTTGAAACTGTGGTAACGCACATTGCTTACCATGAGCAGTCCGGCGCAGGTGGTGAGCAGCCCGGCCAGCCAGGAGACGCTCTCTCC
>JBNKJV010000055.1:0-673 GCA_050291465.1 Sedimenticolaceae bacterium
ACCACTTCAAAGGGAATGGAAAAACGCTCGGCAAGGGCTTTTCCAAATTCCGCACAGCGGGAGAGTGGTGAAGAGATCACACGCTCCCAGCGCTCTTCTCCCACGGCGGACCACATCTGCTCCCACCCTTTTTCCGTGAGTGGGTCGTCGGTGATGCCGCGATAGCGGTTTCCACCCTGAGCCTCACCATGGCGTAGGAGGTGGATTTGGGTGTCGGTCATCAACGTTTCCCTAGTGATTGGTTATCGATTCTGACTCTGGCGGTTGTACTACCATCGTATCGCCCTGGGGACAGGGCTCCTACAGGCGATCTATTCAGGCACCTGCATGGTCGTAGGGTGGGGCCCTGCCCCACCGAACCTCTCGGTACGGAAAAACTTCACTTACTCGCTCTTCTCCGACACCCCCGCCTCGGCGAAGGTGGCCATGTTGTTATGCAGGGCGCAGGCGTTGCGCAGCAGCGGCAGGGCCACGGCCGCACCGGAGCCCTCACCCAGACGCATGCCCAGGTCCAGCAGCGGTTGCGCATCCAACGCCGTCAGCACCTTGCGGTGGCCCGGCTCCGCAGAGGTGTGGGAGTAGAGGAACCACGCCTCCGCACCCGGGCAGATCCGCGCCGCCGCCAGGGCCGCCACGGTTGCAATGAAACCATCCACCAGCACCGGCAACCCCG
>JBNKJV010000056.1:0-633 GCA_050291465.1 Sedimenticolaceae bacterium
GGTGTGCCGCTCGATCCGATGCGATTCCTGATTCTGCACAACCAGTGACCTGTGTTGCACACTGACCTGGATCGCTTCAGGGTCCATACCTTGCGTCTCTATCCGGAGATGATATCCGTTCTCGTCACGATAGCGTTTGAAGCGCATCCCTTGCTGTATCGAAAACCGATTTGGCGCAGAGCTATAGCCGGAGTTGCGCTCATACCCTGTAGCAGGCGGCTGCGCCAAGGCGAGACCGCTGATGGCCATGAGACAAAGCACGCTGATCAATGGGATGGATTTCATGCCTAACATCCTCCTTATCATTATGTATAGGAATTTTAGCTCAGGCTGGCCTGCCCGCTCGATTCCGGATGAAACGGATGGAGGGACAACAAGGGCTATTCGTCGTGTTCCAGTTCCGGGCTTTGTCTGCGCTCACCCAGAAGGCTGGGCCAGGCGGCCCGGAGATAGAGCACCATGGACCAGAGGGTCAATACAGCCGCCACATAGAGCAGCACGAAACCGACTGTGAAGATAGGGATGCCCACAATCGGTTCGCTATAAATCAACAACAGGATGGCAACCATCTGCACCGCTGTCTTGAACTTTCCAATCACCGACACCGCAACTTCTGCGCGAGCGCCCAGTTCC
>JBNKJV010000057.1:0-664 GCA_050291465.1 Sedimenticolaceae bacterium
CGCCGATGGTGTGGATCTGCAGTTGCTGCACGACGCCATCGACCGGGGCGGTGAGGATCTGTGCCTGGGTTCTGACTTCGGCCTTGACGATCTCCTGTTCAACGGCGGCGAGTTGTTGTGTCGATTCATTAAGCGTCTCGGCGTTCTGTTTGCGGAACTGGCTTTTGTAGTGGGCGATCTTGGCGTTGAGTTCGGCTTCGGCTTCTTTGAGTTCCCGGCGTTGGCTGATGGCGGTTTTGAGATCGTGCTCGGCGCCGAGGCGCTCCTGTTTCACTTCCAGCACCCGGTGTCTTGCCACGGCGTTGGTCTTGAGCAGGGTCTGCATGTCGTCGGAGCGTTCGGCGATCAGCGGCAGGGTCGCTTCGAGTTTGCCGATCTGCGCTTCTAATGTGGCGCGCTGGGCCTGGAGTTTGTCCCGTTCGCTCTGCAGGGTCTGGAGGCCTTCGGTGTACTCCTGCCACTGGGCCTCCAGGAGTTGCCTCTGCAACGGGCTCACTTGGCTTGGGTTTTCGACGGCTGCCTCTGCCGCTTGGGCTGCTGTGGCCTGGCGCGTATTCAGCGTCTGCAGGCGCTGGATCTGCTCTTGCAGCTCTTCGGCCTGTTGGCGCAGGCGTTTGAGGTCGGCCCCGCTGGTGGTGGGGTCGAGTTCGACCAGGGTTTCGCC
>JBNKJV010000058.1:0-664 GCA_050291465.1 Sedimenticolaceae bacterium
GAACATTTGTTCCTAGGTTTCCGCAACCATTCACCGCCCTGTCCGAGGGGCAGGCTCTGCAGGCGCTGTGCTCCCGAATCTTCAGCTCCGGCACCTCCCGAGGGCCCACCGTCGACGTTTCTTAACATTGAACGTGGGCTCTCTAGGACCTCCAACTCCGGCACCTCCTGGGGGCCCGCCATCGATGTTTCTTAGCATTGATGGTGGGCGCTCTCAGATCTATAGCTCCGACACCTACAAGGGGGCCCATCGTAGATGTTTGTTACATTGATGGTGGGTGCTCCCGGATCTCCGGCAGCACCTCCCAAGGGGCTCATAGTCAACGTTTTTTGCATTGATGGTGGGTACTCCTGGATCTCCGACAGCACCGCCCAGGGTGTTCACCGTCGACATTTTTAGCATTGATGGTTGGTGCTCCCGGATCTCTGGCACCGCCTCCCAGGAGGTCTGCCGTTGACATTTTTTAGCGTTGATGGTGGGCACTCCTGGATATCCAACTCCGGCACCTCCCAGGGGGGCCGTCATCGACGTTTCTTAGCGTTGATGCTGGACGCTCCCGGATCTCCAGCTCTGGCACCTCCCAGGAGGCCCACCATCGACGTTTCTTAGCGTTGATGGTGGGTGCTCCCAGATCTCCATCAGCACCTCACAGAGGGTCTGTCGT
>JBNKJV010000059.1:0-660 GCA_050291465.1 Sedimenticolaceae bacterium
GTATTTCATGACTCATGTTGGCCAGGAAATGACTCTTGAAACGGTTGGCCTGTTCAGCCTCGGCTTTGGCCACGGAAAGTATTGCCTTTTGGCGGCGAATCTGAGCTATCCAAAGCAGAGTAACGAGCAGCAGTGCGCCGGCGACGGCCAGCACCTGCCAGAGGAGGGTATAGTTGACTTCCACATCATAACGGATGCCTAACGAATTCTGACGTAGGGAGCGCCGCTCGTTTTCATCGATGGCCGCCAGCGCCTTGTCCATGATCGAGCGCAGTTCCGGCCAATCCTTGCGTACGCCGATGGCCAGATCATTGGCGTACTCCGTGGGAGCAGCGACTTTGAGATTGCCAAGTCCGAGGCTGTCGATGGTGAAACTGCCGAGGGTCAGGTTGCCGATATAGGCATCCACATCGCCACCAGCCAGAGCTTTAAACGCCTCTGCGGTGGTGTCGAAAGGGATGAGATCCAACTCCGGGTAGTCCTTGCCAAGATACTCTTCAGTGATGTAACCCCGTTCAACGGCAATGCGGGCATGATTGAGATCTTCGATTCCCGTAATCAGCGGCGACTCTTTGCGGGTAAAAATCATAAAGGGGAAGTGCAGGTAAGGCTGGGTGAAATTGAGAAAACGAGAGCGCTCTGGTGACGGGGTGATTGCCG
>JBNKJV010000060.1:0-632 GCA_050291465.1 Sedimenticolaceae bacterium
GTGAGAACAAACAGACGCCTGATGCCCAGACTCCTGGCCTTGTGCTCAATGTATTCCAGCAGATCATCACCGCGTCCCTGTTTACGGTATTCGGGATGAACCGCCAGACAAGCCAGTTCGCCGCAGCCATCTTCAACGAAGGGATAAAGAGCACTACAGGCGATCACCGTGCCGTCGCGTTCGATGACGGTGAACTGTTCGATCTCCATCTCCAGCTTTTCCCGCTCGCGCCGTACCAGGATCCCTTCCTGTTCCATCGGGCCGATCAGTTCCAGTACACCGCCGACATCGTCGATGGTCGCCTGACGGATATCCTCAAAGGTATCGCCACTGATCAGGGTGCCGATACCGTCACGGGTAAACAGCTCCAGCAGGAGCGAACCCTCTATATGACGATCGATAAGGTGCGAGCGACGTACGCCATGGCGGCAGGCACGGATCGCACAATCCAGAGTTTTGCTTAACCGCTCCGGTAGGGTTTTTTTTTGCGACAGCAGTTGCTCCGCCTCTTTCAGGCTAAGCTGGCGCAGCAGTGTCCCATCGGTTGCGGGCAGGCCGGGGCCATCGATCAGGTGGATCAATTTGTCCGCCTTGAGTTGCTCGGCAGCGGCGGTGGCCACATCCTCGGCGCC
>JBNKJV010000061.1:0-589 GCA_050291465.1 Sedimenticolaceae bacterium
TGGCGTACTCCGTAGTCACTCTTGAGCTTGGCGAACCACGGTAAGAAATAGGATTCCAGCGTGGCCCTGTCCCGCTCGGCAAAGGCCTGCTGCACCTGCGGAATACCTGCCACCAGTGAACTCATCGCCTGCGCCAGCCGGCCCTCTGAATCAACGCTGGCGACCACATTTTCGTAAATCTCAGCAATCTCATTCTCTTCTGCAGTGCGCAGCAAATTCTGCGTATAGCTGAAGGTGGTGTACTGAGTGACGAACAAGACCACAGCCACCGCGATGACGGTAGCAATGACAAAACGCATAGAAATGCCGATATTTCTGAACATGACTGCTTTTCCCAAAACGCGCACTTCCGTTGCCGAAAATAAACCTCCGAACAATATGGGTATCGGCATTGAAGGAAAGAAGTTGAAAAAAAAAGGCCCCGCACCTGGAAAAGGTGCGGGGCCTCTTAGTCGGCGGGTTGGTGACCGGGAGGCTACATCATGCCACCCATGCCGCCCATACCACCCATTCCGCCCATGCCGCCCATATCGCCCATTGGCGGCGCGGCTTCATCCTTCGGCTCATCGGCCACCATGCACTCGGTGGT
>JBNKJV010000062.1:0-587 GCA_050291465.1 Sedimenticolaceae bacterium
CCGCAACAGGGCCGGATCAAGCTGGGCACCAATCTGGAGATCGCCTGGTTCGACCAGCACCGGGAGCAGCTCGACGAAGAGGCGACGGTACTGGATAACGTAGCCGGTGGTAGTGACAAGGTGACGATAAACGGCCGCGAAAAGCATGTGATGGGCTATTTGCAGGATTTTCTCTTTTCGCCAGAAAGGGCGCGTAGTCCGGTGCGTTCTCTCTCAGGCGGCGAACGCAATCGCCTGCTTTTGGCAAAACTGTTTAGTCGTCCTGCCAACCTGTTGGTAATGGACGAACCGACCAACGATCTGGACGTGGAGACTCTGGAACTGCTGGAAGAGTTGTTATTGGAATACAAAGGTACCCTGTTGCTGGTCAGCCATGACCGCGCCTTTATTAATAATGTGGTGACCTCCACCATTGCTTTTGAAGATGATGGGCAGTTAAACGAATATGTGGGCGGATACGATGACTGGCTTCGCCAATCTCAGACGGTCTCTTCTCGGCGTCAGGTGCAGAAGCCCGCAGCCAAGGCTGAGGCGAAAAAATCTGTGTCTGTCCGCAACAAGTTGAGCTACAAAGATCAGCGTGAACT
>JBNKJV010000063.1:0-586 GCA_050291465.1 Sedimenticolaceae bacterium
GAGGATCACCTCGGCGACATGGACTTCAAGGTGGCCGGTACCGCCGAGGGCATCAACGCCCTGCAGATGGATATCAAGATCAACGGCATCACCAAGGAGATCATGGAGATCGCCCTGGATCAGGCCAAAGAGGGCCGTATGCATATCCTGGGCGAGATGAACAAGGTCATCGATACCCATCGTGAGCAGATGTCAGAGCATGCCCCGCGCATCATCGAGTTCAAGATCCATCCCGACAAGATCCGCGACGTCATCGGCAAGGGCGGCGTCACTATCCGCGGCATCACCGAGGAGACCGGCGCCACCGTCGATATCACCGATGACGGCGTGGTGAAGATCTTCTCCGTCGACAAGTCCGCCGGTGAAGAGGCACGCAAGCGTGTCGAGCTGATCACCGCTGATGTGGAGGTCGGTACCATCTACGAGGGCAAGGTAGCCAAGCTGATGGACTTTGGCGCATTCGTCACCATCCTGCCGGGTAAGGACGGTCTGGTGCATATCTCCCAGATCTCCAACGAGCGGGTGGAGAAGGTCAGCGACAAGCTCTCCGAAGGCGACACCATCAAGGTGAAGGTGCTGGAGGTCG
>JBNKJV010000064.1:0-582 GCA_050291465.1 Sedimenticolaceae bacterium
CTGTGATCCAGATGCAGATGCATGGAGCATACCGATGGAACGTACCCGTCCGGAGTACCCGGGCGCGGGTGCTATTGGCGAAGAGATCCCCATGGACGATGAGGTGGCCGCAACACTGAGGCAGTTGTTAGACACCCAGGGGGTCGTGGAATTTACTGCAGCGAGTGAAAACCGGCCGCCAAAGGATGTCTCAGAGCGGTTCGGGATCAGATCATTCATGTCCGTTGCGATATATCCCAAATCGGGCAAACCCTGGCAATTCGGTATTCACCAGTGTTCCTACGACCGCATCTGGACCGAAGATGAAGAAAAGCTGCTGGAAGAGATCGGCAGGCGACTTGGTGACGGTCTGACCAGTTTGCTGGTTTTACGTGATCTGCGCGAAAGCGAGGCACGCTATCAACGCCTGTTCGATACAGCCAATGAAGGTATCTGGATTCAGGACGAAAACTTCGTCACCACCTTTGTCAACGAACACATGGCCAATATGCTCGGCTACAGCGTCGACGAATTACAGGGAATGAAAGTCACTGACTTCATGACCGAGGAAGATGCAAAGGACCATGTACGAAAAATGGAGGA
>JBNKJV010000065.1:0-568 GCA_050291465.1 Sedimenticolaceae bacterium
TGCCTGAATTTTTATTCTCCGGGAGTGAGGGCATGTCGCGCGGACAGGATCAGGAACAATTAGCAAAACAGGCTAGAAATCAAGAGCTAATAGAACTTCTTGCCGCCTGTAGCCTGAATGACCAGAAGGCCTTTGCCCGTCTCTATCAAATGACATCTGCGAATCTATATGGCGTTGTTCTGCGTATCTTGAATCGAGAGGCTTGGGCGGATGACTGTCTGCAGGAGGCCTTCGTCAAGATCTGGAATAATGCGGAGAGCTACCGGCCCTACCTGGCAGCGCCGATGACCTGGATGATGACCATCGCCAGAAACCAGGCGCTGGATCAGCTCCGGCGTCGTCGCCGGGAGGTGATGGAGTCGGACGGTGGCGGCTTCAAGGAGGAGGTAGACACCGATCCACTACCACTGGACCGGCTCAGCCAGAACGACGAGGGGGTTCGCCTGCAGGCCTGTCTGGATCGACTGAATGAGAATCAGCGACAGACCATCGCCCTGGCCTATTTCAAGGGGCTTACCCACGAGGAGCTCGCGAATCGGATAAATGCACCTCTGGGCACGGTAAAGAC
>JBNKJV010000066.1:0-552 GCA_050291465.1 Sedimenticolaceae bacterium
GCGTTTGGTCAGGAGAATCAGATCGCCACTCCAACGTGCCTCAAGCTCACTTAAGGATACTTGTTGTGGGGTTGATTGATCCATATCCAGAATGAGCGCTTTCGATTCCGTGGGTGGATCATCAGGATTACTTGAAGTTGGGGTACTAACTTGCGCAATAATGAAGTAGCTGCCATCACAGTCCTTGGCAATAGCGGGAAGGATATCCCCGTTGAGTTCAGGCGGGGTAGATGTGATCTTACGCGTCTTAAACCCCAACGCCTTGCCGGCACGCAGCAGGTCGTTATCAGACAGTGGCTCTTCTCCAATGCCAAATTGGTGTCGCAGTTGCGAATATTCAGCAGGGACCTGCTGCAAGCGGGCTAGAGTAACTAAACTTTGACATCCTTTGTCTATCACAAACAATCCTTGTTTGTACTATTTGTTGTTGGCAGGAGTACATGAACAATTTCTTATTGATGTAGCTTTCCTTTAAAAACAATCCTACACGAATTTGTTCACTGAATTCAACTTGAATTGGGATAAATTAGCAAACGTCCGGCATTGCTTTTT
>JBNKJV010000067.1:0-548 GCA_050291465.1 Sedimenticolaceae bacterium
GCTGGACGTAGACTTCCTCCTCGATCACGCCGTTGAGGAACGCGCTCTTGACGTCCATGTGATGGACCTCCCAGCCCTCGTGCGTTGCCAGCGCCACCATCATTCGCACCGACTCCAGCCGCGCCACCGGCGCAAAGACCACATCGAAGTCGATGCCGGCGCGCTGCACGTAGCCCTTCGCCACCAGTCGCGCCTTGTGTCGCACGACGTCGCCGGCTTCATTGCGCTTCACCTTGTACACCCACTTCAGGCCTATCGCATGATGGCCGGCGGGGAGTGAAGTGAGCTCCCAGGTGTCGTTGTCCTCGATCGCCTTCATCTCCTCGCGCATTGCCGCCCGCCAGGCAGCGTCCTGCTCGGCTTCCTTGAACGACGTCGGTTCTTCTGCGGAGGTGAAGTTGAGCTCCACGTTCAGCACGCGGTGCGCGAGACCAGGTGGCTCTGCATCCCCGATCAAGTCGTCGATGGCGCGGACCCGAAGCGGGGCGTCATCGTGGTCCGCGTCGAGATTCTCTTCGTCCACCTCTGGTTCATGCTCCCCCGCAGGC
>JBNKJV010000068.1:0-498 GCA_050291465.1 Sedimenticolaceae bacterium
TGCTCCCAGGTAGCTTCATCTTCCGTGTGGTGACTCCACTATACCTTGCACATCTTGATTACCTTACTGCGAGTTACTCGTTCCGCGATGTCCAAGATTTTAATCGCTCTCTCGTTGTAGGTTAGATCACCTCCCAGGTCATGCTCTTCCATCGGTAGTTGTTCCTCTGGAACTCGCAAACATTTCTTGAGTTGCGACACGTGGAATACATCATGCACGTCCGATAATTGAGGTGGCAACTCTAGTTGATAAGCGACTTCTCCCTTGCGGTCAATTATCTTGAATGGTCCAACATATCTTGGAGCCAATTTTCCTTTAACCTTGAACCTGCGGGTGCCTCTCATAGGGGAAACCTTAAGGTATACGAAATCACCAACTTCTAATGAAAGGTCTCTCCTTTTATCCGCATAGCTCTTCTGTCGTGACTGAGCGACTTTTAGATTTCCTCTAATCATCTGGACCTGTTTCTCGGCATCCCTTAGTACTTCTAGACCAAAT
>JBNKJV010000069.1:0-543 GCA_050291465.1 Sedimenticolaceae bacterium
GCCCAAAATCATCGTTTTAACCCGTTTGATTCCTGAGGCCCTGGATTCGACCTGTGACCAGAAGCGTGAAAAGATATTCGAAACCCGTGACAGTTGGATACTGAGAATTCCATTTCACGACAGGAACAACAATATCGTCCGCCAGTGGATATCGCGCTTTAAAATCTGGCCATATTTGGAGGGTTTTGCCGAAGACGCCGCCAAGGAACTCAGCAGTGAATTCCAGGGGCGACCGGATTTGATCATCGGTAACTATTCCGACGGCAACCTGGTGGCGACCCTGCTGGCGGATCGTTTCGACGTGGTGCAATGCACCATCGCCCATGCCCTGGAAAAGACCAAGTATCTGTTTTCGGACATGTACTGGTCGGACAAGGAGAACGATTACCATTTCTCCGTACAATTCAGCGCCGACATGTTGTCGATGAACAAATCCGACTTCATCATCACCAGCACCCATCAGGAGATTACCGGAACCGATGACACCATGGGACAGTATGAATCCTATCAGCAGTTCACCATGCCGGGTCTCTACCAGGTCAT
>JBNKJV010000070.1:0-539 GCA_050291465.1 Sedimenticolaceae bacterium
GGGAGACAAACGGCTGTTGGAGGTCACCGAGTCCCCCACCTTTGACGAAAGCGGCCGGGTCATCGCCGTGGAGGGGATCGCCCATGACGTCACCGCCCAGCGGCAGGTGCAGAATGAGCTGAGGCTCAGCTCCAGCGTGTTCGAGCACGCGGTGGAGGCGATCCTGCTGGCGGATGAAGAGCAGCGCATCCTGCGGGTCAATCCCGCCTTCTGCCGTATCACCGGCTACAGTGAAGAAGAGGTGCTGGGCAAGACGCCGCGGATTCTTAAGTCCGGCCGCCAGGACAGCCATTTCTATAAGCAGTTCTGGCGGCAGTTGCAGAGCGAGGGGGTTTGGCGCGGCGAGATCTGGAACCGGCGCAAGGACGGCTCCCTGTTCCCGGTCCGGCAGACGGTGTCGGTGGTGCGGGAGGGGAGTGCCTCCGAACACTACATGAGCGTTTTCTCGGATATTACCGAAGAGAAGAGTTCGGCCGAACACATCGACCGCCTCTCCCATTACGACACCCTCACCAATCTGCCCAACCGTGTGCTCTTCT
>JBNKJV010000071.1:0-537 GCA_050291465.1 Sedimenticolaceae bacterium
GGAACTGATCGAGATTATGGATTTGTAAGCCGGCGGGTCGATCTCATCGATCCCGCGGATTTGCTCAGGCACCAATTGATACACGGAAATGCCGGCTCACAGTGCATCACGTACTCTCTCCAGCCGCCCCCTGACTTCCCTGGCCAGTTGCGCAATCTCCTCCCTCTCCACCAGCTGCAGCACAGCGACCGGATCCATGAAGGCAACAGTGACCCCACCATGCTCATCCTCCCGTACCACCACATTGCACGGCAGCAGCAGGCCGATATCCGGATCGGCATCTATCGCCTGGTTCGCCAACGGAGGATTACAGGCACCCAGGATCTTGTAGGGACGCTTGTCGACACCTAGTTTCGCTTTCAAAGTCGCCTGGACATCGATCTGCGTCAACACACCGAATCCCTCATTTTTGAGTGCCTCCACAACCCGTGCTTCCACCTGTTCCATGCTGCCTTCGACACGGGTATCAAAACTGTACATAGCTCACCTCTTCTTTGTGGTTGTTTGAATAAGTTGCTTAAAATAGCCGGGTTACTC
>JBNKJV010000072.1:0-531 GCA_050291465.1 Sedimenticolaceae bacterium
GATCTAAAGCCTTAGGATCAGCACTAAGTGCTCGTGCAGAAACCTTGTTATGTTTCTAAAAAGAAACCTCATTTGCATAAGGTTATACTTAAACAAGGGTAAAAATGGAAAATTCCATAGTCATACTCATGAACAGGAGGTTCTAACAAGAGTTCTAAGGTTGGATATCTTAGCACAAATTTTGGTTCACTTTCATGAATTTTGGAACTATGGATAATTAATTATGAATTAATAAATAATTATCAAAGATTAAATAATTAATCTACAATTAATAACTAAATATAATTATTTAAAAATTTATTTCAAAGATTAAGTTTGAATTCAAATTATGGAATTGAATTTATAATTTTATTGAACTTGGTCAAGTTCCTATGAATTTTATGGGTTTGAACTCAAATTGGAAATTTGAAATGAATACATCAATGGAAAAGAATAAATTCTACTGTTGAATCATGCTGCCTCTACAGGAACTCAGCCCATTCGGATTAGGAAATGGCCTGGCCCACTGGAGCCTTTCGGCCCAGAACCAGA
>JBNKJV010000073.1:0-528 GCA_050291465.1 Sedimenticolaceae bacterium
CGTCGTTGATCCATAGCAACAGCGGTTTGTCCAGGTGCAGGGCGCCAACCCGAATCTCCACTGGGGTGCTGAGCAGGGAATCGTAGAGCCAGCTGAGGGGGGAGTTCACCAACACCATCGCCAGCACAGCGGCAACAATCAGCAGGATACCGCTGGAGGAGTCCTGTTTAATGAAATCGCGCAACCAATCCGATATCGCTTCCGCCTTATTATTGCTTGTGCTCATCTCGTGTCATCGCCCGCTTTTGCTAGTTGATGTTTATTGTGCCAAACCGACGTACTGACGCCAGTTGGCGCTGCCGTATCTTGCCGGCCTGTTTCTGTCATATCACCATAGCCTGATAGCGCTGTCATCTGTGTCGCTTCGACGGGATGGGTACGCAGGTATCCCAAAGCCTCGCGCACAGCCCTGACCACCGCTCTGGGTGTCACCGTGGCGCCAGTCAGCTGATCGAAACTGCCGCCATCCCTTTTCACCTTCCAGGCAGCCACGTCGGGATGCTCAAGCGTGGCATTATCGAACTGTTT
>JBNKJV010000074.1:0-527 GCA_050291465.1 Sedimenticolaceae bacterium
TAGTACGACAGCAGGGGGGCACCGGGGGTGGTGGTGCAGCGGCAGGGGGTGCGGCATCATCTCCTTCGTTGTTTGTTTCCTCTTCTTCTCCTCCTTCACCCTCATCCATGCGGTCCAGTCCCATCTCCCTGGCGATCTCCATTAGCAGCTCATCGTGAGACTCGACCATTCCTTCAAGGGTGGCCTTCTCCTCCTCCAACCTCTGAGTGTCTTCCCTCAGCTTCTTGCATAGGGCCTCCAGCTCTGTGATCTTATGGATCAACTCCTCCTCATGCTCTCCCAGCAGCTTGACCTCCTTGATGGCTTCATCTAGATCTCGGACCAAGGCACGAGTCAACTTTACTTGATTAGTGAAGCATCCCATGTGATCGCGGCCTCCAGCAGGCAGAATTACAGCTCCCGCTCCTTCTCCAGCTCGGCTCGGGAAGTGGCATTATTGCAAATGTGCCATTTGCTCATCCGCCTCATGACGCAGGACAGCCAGTGCCTCACGGGCTGCCTCTCTCATGCCGGCCTCGAACGTCCAC
>JBNKJV010000075.1:0-526 GCA_050291465.1 Sedimenticolaceae bacterium
CATCCCGCTGTGCATCCTGATCCGCTCGATCAGGGTCTGCTTCGCTTGCTGATGGGCTTGCCAGAGGGCGTTGTCGGGGATCTGATCGGCACGCACCAGCAGTTCCGGTTCATGTCGCCAGCTAGGCACATACCGGTCATAAAGCTGACGGAATGCGGGCGCTGCCCAGGTGGCGGGGTGGATGCCGTTGGTGATTGCATGCACCCGGTAGCCGGGGAAGAGGTTTCTCGAGGTTTCGGCATGGGATTTGGCCACACCGTTGACATACCCGCTCAGATTCAGGGCCAGGCGGGTCATGTTGAGTCGGTCCTGCCCAGCCAGCTCCCGCAACAGCACCAGATCGATATACTCGCCGAGCATTTCGGTCACCAATACATAGTCGAACTTGTCCTGTCCCGCCTCCACTGGCGTGTGGGTGGTGAAGAGACAACGATCCCGTATGTCCGCAACGTCGTAGCTGATCTGCTCCTGCGGGTGCCCGTCCTCGCCCCGCACCGTCTGCAGCAGCAGTTCCATTGCCAGCAGG
>JBNKJV010000076.1:0-524 GCA_050291465.1 Sedimenticolaceae bacterium
GTATTGATGATCAGATCGTATTCATCATCGGTTTGGATTCCGACCGCATCGGCTTGCGCGGTGGTTGATGTATCGATAGGCGTCTGAAAAATCAAATCGATGATGTCCGAAACCAGGGAGAGATCGACCAGGGTGACGGATATTGTTTCGGTGTTCGTAGTGGCGGTAGAATTGATCGTAGTGTCGCCACTATTGGCAATCTCACTGCTTTCCTCTCCCCCGTCGATGCCGGTGACCGCGGCCTGCGAACTCGTCGATAAACCACCTGATGAAAGATCGACCGCGCTGAAATCCATGTCCAGCGCATGAGTATTGGCGTCAGCGTTGACGCTCAGGGTACCCGCATTGCCCAAGCGATCGAAACCCTCCGCGCCCAGGATACCGCCGGCTTCCGCTTGTGCATGAATCGGCGCCCGAATAACCTGACCCTGCAGTCCGCTGATCAGGGAGACATTGACATCGGCCGAGTTGACCGAAGCAGTGGCAGCGATATTGCTGAACCCCAGATTGAAGATATCATCGTG
>JBNKJV010000077.1:0-524 GCA_050291465.1 Sedimenticolaceae bacterium
CCGCCGCTGGTGCTGTTCCTTACCTTCCTCGGTTATGCCATCGCCGGTCCGGTGTTGACCCTGTTTCATCTGCGCCGTCACAGGACAGAACGGAACCGCCAGGAGGCTGAAGTGGATACGGCTACCGATATCGAAGATGGCGGTTGATTCACCAATCCATGCCTCCATCTGTGGAGGCAGGCCTTGGCAATTACGGCCCCTTGGATTATATTTTAGTCATCAGAACTGAGTTGAGTTTTTAGAAATGCATGTTTGCAGCGCACAATCCTACAGGGAAAAGCACCGCTTCGGGCGGGGCTTTGCCGTGCGTTTCTTCTCTTTCACTCTCCCCCTAGCTCTGCTGCGACTGCTGCCCTGAGGGGCATCATTGTACTTGTGCCCTGGCGAGGGCCCGCAGCACACACCAAAACAGTTTCAAGACAAAATTTCTATCTCATCATCCGGACATCGTTGATTCGGCATGATGCAGGAGCAGAGCATGAACAGTGACAAGTTGATTATTTTTGATACCACCCTCCGCGATG
>JBNKJV010000078.1:0-524 GCA_050291465.1 Sedimenticolaceae bacterium
AGTAGCCCAACAAAGCCAATATTGCCGGCAACTGCTACGGCTGAACCAATCAATAGAGCTGATGCCAGAATTATAATACGCCCGCCTTTAATAACATTCAGTCCCATACTATCAGCGACCTGTTCACCCAGACTCAAACCGAGTAATAGACGACGTTGAGAAAGCATCATAACGCAACCCATAACAAAGGCAGGAATTAACACAAGCAGATGGTCCATACCTCGATTTGATACTGACCCTAACAACCAGAAAACCAGTTCCTGCATGGCGTAAGGATTAGGTGCAAAGTTAAGTACCACGGCCAATAGCGCAGCAGACAAGGTAGAAATTGCCAGACCAGCCATAATAATGATGGCTGGTCGAGCGATGGAACCCGACAGTCCCATCAAAATAAAAAGGGTCAAAGCTGCACCAATGAGTCCAGCTAAAGGTGTAGCTAACACTCCCAGGGAAGCAAACAGGTTGAAATAAAACACCAGTGCTGCTCCAAGAGCCGCTCCCTGACTGGCACCGATCAATCCCGG
>JBNKJV010000079.1:0-522 GCA_050291465.1 Sedimenticolaceae bacterium
TAAAGTTTGATTCATTTGATCCAGATTGGGATAACGATTTTGCAGTTAGATTGGCTATAAATTTAATTCCCAAGACCATTTACTAGAATCTCCAGCTACCTAAAGCCTTGTTCAGTTAAGCCAAACCAGGCTGGGATTGATCTGGATTGGGACCCATTCCAGGTCGCAATCCAAGTCCACAAAAAATCCAGCAACAACAACAACAACAACAACCAAGCCTTTTAGTCCCAAGCAAGTTGGGGTAGGCTAGAGATGAAACCCACAGGAGCTGGTTGATTTAAAGTAAAAGAAAGCAATGCATAAACGTTTTATTGTAAGCTGGTTGATTCATATCACTACTCCTTACATGCATACTTAGTCACAGTCCAAGTATCCTATCGAATTACTGAACAGATAAAATTAAAAAATATATATATATATGGCTTGAAGCCATTAGAATCATAAAGCATGGATAAATTTTTGCATAAATAGGATTGTTGACATAAAAGCATGTTTTTCAAGCATAACAAGTTTCAGATCAGA
>JBNKJV010000080.1:0-517 GCA_050291465.1 Sedimenticolaceae bacterium
CCACGTAGGGAATCTGCATTTCGCGCAAATACTTTTCGAAAATCCGCGACTGGGAATTGCCGCGATACAAAATGGCGTAGTCGCTGAACCGGCTGCGTTTCTGGAATTTGTGGGTGTTCAGTTCCACCACCACGCGCTCCGCTTCCGCCTCGGCGCTGCCGGTTTCGATAATGCGAAGCGGATCGCCGTGGCCGAGTTCGGACCACAGTTGCTTTTCGAACACATGCGGATTGTTGCGGATCAGGTGATTGGCGCATTTGAGTATGCGCCGGCTGGAGCGGTAGTTCTGCTCCAGCTTGATGAGTTTGAGTCGCGGATAATCTTCCTGCAACAACGCCAGGTTTTCCGGCCGTGCTCCGCGCCAGGCATAGACCGACTGGTCGTCATCGCCCACGGCGGTAAGACGCGCGCGGCTGCCGAGCAACAATTTCACCAACTGATACTGGCTGGCATTGGTATCCTGGTATTCGTCCACCAATAAATAATGCATGCGCCGCTGCCAACGCTCCAGCACCTG
>JBNKJV010000081.1:0-512 GCA_050291465.1 Sedimenticolaceae bacterium
GCAACCAGGAGCTCGAAGGGTTGCTGGCCGCCTGTGCCCTGAATGATCGCCAGGCCTTTTCCCGTCTCTACAGTCTCACTTCGGCGAAACTATATGGTGTGGTTCTGCGTATAGTGTATAGAGAGGAGTGGGCGCAGGACTGCCTGCAGGATGCCTATATCAAGGTATGGAACAATGCGGGCAGCTATCGTCCGCAGATGGCTGCCCCTTTGACCTGGATGTCGACAATTGCGAGAAACCAGGCCCTGGATCTGCTTCGCAAACACAAGCGGGAGCGGGTGGAGAGTGCGGAGTCCGGTCATCCTGAGCTGGTTGATGGTGATCCTCTGCCGCTGGAGGGGTTGAGCCGCACCGATGATGGAAGGCGTCTGGATGGCTGTCTACAGCAGTTGAAGGAGCGGCAGCGCCAGGTTATCGCACTGGCCTACTTCAAGGGGCTGACCCATGAAGAACTGGCAGCCTATACCGATACACCGCTGGGCACGATCAAGACATGGATTCGTCGCGGCCTG
>JBNKJV010000082.1:0-509 GCA_050291465.1 Sedimenticolaceae bacterium
GTAGAGATCCTGGCTGATTGGGTCGTAGACCACTGCCTGGTCCAGCTTACCGCGGAAGCTCAGGGCAATGGAGACAGCGAACTGGGGAAAGCCGTGAAGGAAGTTGGTGGTGCCGTCCAGGGGATCGATAATCCATACGTATTCGCTATCACCACTGCTGCCGCTCTCCTCGGCGAGGATGGCATGGTCCGGGTAGGCTTTGTGGATAGTGCTGATGATCTCCTGCTCGGCGAGACGGTCGACATCGCTGACAAAATCGTTGCGTGACTTGGTATCGACGCTGAGGCTATCCACATGAGGGAAAGAACGGGCGATAATGTTGCCGGCTTGTCGTGCGGCGCGCACGGCAATGTTCAGCATGGGATGCATGGGACAACCTCCAGATCATTTAATGAGCATGCCGGGTAGGCCCGGCGGGTCGCATTCTAAACAAAACGGGAGATAAAAGCATTAGCACAGAGAATAGAACCTTTCCCCGAATCCGTATCGTGATGGTGGAGACTTCACAT
>JBNKJV010000083.1:0-503 GCA_050291465.1 Sedimenticolaceae bacterium
TTATCGCTGGAATGATTGATCGAGTTGAGGTTTTGGAGACTGGAGCACTAGCAACGGACCACGACAAGCTTCCCAATGACACTCGTGAGGACGACTACAATGAGGAGGATAAGATGGAAGAGGTGGATGACGAGGACCCCTTTAACCCTCCACCACACCCACCACCACGATGACCAACGGGCACACCAAGAGCTTCCACGCCATCCATGTCGACCAAATTGGCAAGGTATGTGAGGTCACCCTCATCGTGGCCCTAATCAACATCAAGCACGAGGTAATGATGATCCTTTTGCTAAAGTTAAGTTTATGATTCCTTCCTTCTATGGTTTGTATGATGCTGAAGCTTATTTATATTGGGAGATGACTGTTGATAACAAATTTAGTTCTCGTCTTGTTCCTGAACAACATCGTGTTAGACAAGCCACTAGTGAGTTTTAGGATTTTGCTATTATTTGGTGGAATTGTCTAGCCTTCGTTTACAACTAGATACACGGGATAGGTTA
>JBNKJV010000084.1:0-500 GCA_050291465.1 Sedimenticolaceae bacterium
GACAGGGGATGGGGTGCAAAGTGTTACTGGCGAGGGTGAATCTTCCTTTGGCTGAGTTACATGGGTAATCAGGTAACTTTTCAACCCACTACTCATTTCTCAACCCTTCCCTCAGCATGGCTGAGCATGAAGGGTAAGCATGTTTTGATGGTCGAGTTTCACTCATCCTCAGGCATCAATCCTTCCAGCGGACTCATCACTCCCCATGCCCCTCGCCCCATCACATGCGTATAGATCTGTGTCGTACGAATATCCTTGTGCCCCAGTAGTTCCTGAACCGTGCGAATATCCTGCCCCCGCTCCAGCAGATGGGTCGCGAAGGAGTGGCGCTTATGCCGAGCTCGGCATAATCGCCATTATGCCGAGTATCGAATTATGCCGAGTTGTTTTTCAAGCCCCCTTAAAAACTGTCAGTTAGAGCGACATAGGTGACTTGATTACTCGGCATAATCCGAACAACTTTCTCTTCAGGTTCATGACCTGGAGGGAAAAGCATGTCT
>JBNKJV010000085.1:0-500 GCA_050291465.1 Sedimenticolaceae bacterium
CTCACTCAGATGCTCTTTCATGGTTTCGGCTACTGTTAGCAGCAATTCTTTTACATTCAACGCAAGTGAGTACTCACGTATAATACGTAGTGCACCGAGGGCAGCCCTTCTCAGGGCAAAGGGATCCCTGTCTCCCGTCGGTTTCTGACCGATGCCGAATATGCCGATCAGCGTATCGAGCTTCTCCGCCAGTGAAACTGCAATACCGGTTTTTGTCTGCGGTAACTTGTCACCGGAGAAGCGGGGCATGTAGAACTCGTCCAAGGCTTGCGCCAGTTCTGCGTCCTCACCGTCGCGCACAGCCTGGTAGCGTCCCATGACGCCCTGCATCTCGGGAAATTCGTAGACCATGTTGGTCATCAGATCACAACGGCTCAACAGGCCGGCACGTTGGGCGAGATCGGGTTCCCCACCGATTTCACCAGCGATCCGCTTGGCGAGTTGAGCCACCCGCTGTGATTTGTCGTACATCGACCCGAGGGTGTTTTGGAACACCACAT